>NZ_JAHLEB010000007.1 GCF_018861735.1 Clostridium lacusfryxellense
GTAATAATTTGATTAGTAAAAAAGCAAATAACCAGTAGATAATTATTAGTATTATAGTTATAATTTGACTTAGGAATGCAGTTTCATAAAGCTATATTTTGACGCACTACACTTATATTAATGCACCGGAGGATGTTTTTGCAATAATTGCTTCTAGATATGCAGAGGAAGAAATAATTACTGTGGATGAAATGGCTAAAGATTGTGTAGGTGAATTTTTAAATTTAAATAATGGATTGTATCTTGTAGGTATGTCTAATGATGGAATAGAATTAGACATGGAGCCTCAGAGTGAATTTTTTGACAAAACAATTTATTCTACATATGTACTTCCGATACAATTACCTTTTGGAAGGGTAGAACTTATAATATCTCATTTGTAATATAAATAAATTAGCTATAGTAAATATAACAGCTAAGAAGCCTAAATTGCTTCTTAGCTGTTATATTATTTATATTAAGTTTAAATGAAGCATGGCCTAATTAAAAGCGAATATATTTGAATATAGTATAGGAACAGGATATAATATACTAAACATAATATATATTATTTATATATTTAAATAGATATATATTATGTTTAATATATATTATATATAGTTATATAAATATTTGGAGGTCACAAATGATTTGCATAAGTTGTAAGAATGAATTCACTAATATTAACGGATTAAAATTTTGCCCATATTGCGGAGAGAAAATAGATGGAAAACTAAATTTAGAAGGTGAAGAAAATCCTATTAGTACTGGAGAAGTTGATGCAGAAAGCATAAATAAATCGGACGTAAATAAAAAAGAACGTCAATTTACACAAGCCATGCCTGTGATATCACAGAAAGACATAAATAAGTATAAAAGAGATAAAATTTTTGCAACTTTTAAAAATACATTTATAAAAATGAAAGTAATTGTACCTATACTATTATTGCTGGCAATTATAGGGATAGGAACGTTTGTATACGCATTTTTTATTGTTAAGCCTGTAAATGATGCGCGTATAAAGGATGACTTGATAGGGAAGGTAGTTACGCTTCCAAAAGGGACAAGTATAAAAATAGATAAGGATAACATTGAAAGTTTTAGTATAAAGAGTAGGAATACAGAAAAGAGCAAGGATAACATAAAATTAGCAGTAACATTTAACAATGGTTATGTTGAGGCCAAAACAATTTTATCACTAGTATACTTAGATGAAGGCAAAAATCAATGGAAGGCTAGTGGAGGAATTGTATTAGATAGCCTTACTTCATTAAAACCTGTTGTAGGTATGGACGAGGTTAAATTCAAAACTGATTTAAAGAAGTTGAGTATTCCTATATCAGATGCAACAGTGACATTAGGTGATCAAGTTGTTAAAAAGCTTGATATTTCGCTCAGAACACCGGAACTAGAAAACTCAAAAGAAGAAATTTTGGTGTCAACGTCTATAGACAGTGGAATTATATCGTCTACGGGAACGATAAAGTGTAATCTTGTTTTTGAAAATGAGAAGTGGTCTATTGATACAATTGATAAAAATGGTATTCAAAAAGATGATATAGAGAACTTTAAATTAGTAATATCGAAAACTTTTTCTGATGAAACAGTTGTTAAGATTATAAGTGAACATGGACTTTCTGAAACGGTAGTTTATCCAAATCTTTTCGATGGCAAAGGTTTTATAATAAATGATAAATTTACTAAAAATATAAAAATAATTAATAAAAAATTTGATTCACAAAAAAATACATTAACTGTTACAGCTAACAGACAAAATTCAGCAGGAGAAATTAAATCAGTATTATCAACTGATTATACTTTCTCAATGTCATTTAATAAATTGTCATTTTTAAGTGGGTCAAAAACTACAGTTGATAGTGGAACTGTAGCTAATATATCAAAAGAAAAAATAATATCTACAATTGAAAGTGCTGAAATTCAAGG
This sequence comes from Clostridium lacusfryxellense, assembly GCF_018861735.1. GTDB lineage: Bacteria > Bacillota > Clostridia > Clostridiales > Clostridiaceae > Clostridium_AD > Clostridium_AD lacusfryxellense. The sequence continues at coordinate 1,924 of NZ_JAHLEB010000007.1, forward strand.
GAGTAATTTATTATTTTGGTGGTCTAATAGCCATAAAATAACGACTGAAGAAGCAAAGACTTTTAAAATAGATAAGACAATATCAAAAAAAGGATCACGTAATATAAAATATGTTTATGGAAGTATCGATTACGTCGATAAGAAAAAGAACGAAAATAAAAACACATCTTTTGTAGCACTATATTTTCTTGTTTATGATGTAGATAATGGTTACAATTGGAAGCTAGACAAACTATATGGTGAGGATTCACCTAACTATGATGTGTATAATAAGGAAAATGAAAATTAATAAGAAATAAGGGAATGAATTAATATTCATTCCCTTATTTCTTGAATAATTCTAAGTAATTACCGTATCCTTCATCCTCGAGTTTGGTAACAGGTATAAATTTAAGTGATGCGCTATTTATACAATATCTTAATCCACCTTCAGAGAGCGGACCGTCGTTAAATAAATGCCCTAAGTGACTATCTCCATACTTGCTTCTAACTTCAGTTCTCATCATTCCATGTGATACATCTTTATTTTCTTTCACATTCTCATCTTCTACTGGTTTTGTAAAACTAGGCCAACCGCAGCCTGAATCAAATTTATCAATTGATGTAAATAATGGCTCTCCGCTGTTGATGTCTACGTAAATTCCTGCTTCTTTATTATTCCAAAATTCATTTTCAAAAGATCTTTCCGTTCCGTTTTCCTGAGTTGTTTCAAACTGAACTTTAGTTAAAACCTTTTTTAGTTCTTCTTTACTTCTTTTAGTATAAACTTTTTTATCCATATTAAAACCTTTTTTATCCATATTAAACCTCCGATTATAATAAATATATAAATTTATGTTATTTGTAATTATACTCTTATATTTTATTGTATCAATTTATACGTATTATATACTAAAAACACTGTAAATAATAGGGCAAATATCTTAGAAATATAGTATTAGGTTTAGTAATAATCTTTTAATGTAGACAATATTATTTATAAAATGATGAAGATAAATTTGACGTATAGTACTTTATCTAATATAATAAAATTAATGGTTTACTGAATGCATTCAGTGAATTGATTATACAGACTTATAATTAATAATTTGGAGGGGTTAAGATGACGCATAAATACAAAAAGTTATTTGAATCAATAAAAATAGGATCTTTAGAAATAAAAAACAGATTTGTTATGGCACCTATGGGTCCGTTAGGCTTATCAGATTCTGAGGGCGGATTTAACCAGCGTGGTATAGATTATTACGTTGCCCGTGCTCGTGGAGGTACTGGTTTAATAATTACAGGTGTAACATTTATAGATAATGTAATTGAGGAACATGGTATGCCTAATTGTCCTTGTTCTACTCATAATCCTGTTCACTTTATACGTACAAGCCGTGAGATGACTGAACGTATACATGCATATGATAGTAAAATATTTCTTCAAATTAGTGGTGGATTTGGAAGAGTTACTATCCCTACTAACTTAGGTGATTTTCCACCAGTTGCTCCATCTCCCATTCAACATCGCTGGCTAGATAAAACTTGTAGGGAACTCACAAAAGACGAAATACACACTATTGTTAAACAGTTTGGTGAAGGAGCATATAATGCAAAACGTGCAGGGTTTGATGGCATTCAAATACATGCAGTGCATGAAGGCTATCTTATTGATCAATTTGCAATGGAGCTTTTTAATAAGAGAACAGACGAATATGGTGGCTCTTTAGATAATAGATTAAGGTTTGCTAGAGAAATTGTGGAAGAAATTAAGAAAAGATGTGGAGATACGTTCCCTGTTACTTTAAGATATAGTGCGAAAAGTTTTATTAAAGGCCTTCGCGATGGAGCTTTGCCGGGCGAGGTATTTGAAGAAAAGGGTAGAGATATTCCAGAAGGCATAGATGCAGCAAAATTACTTGTATCCTATGGGTATGATGCATTAGATGTTGATGCAGGTTCTTATGATGCATGGTGGTGGAGTCACCCACCGATGTACCAAGATAAAGGTCTTTATATTCCATTTGCGAAAATAATAAAAGACGTTGTAAATGTACCTATAATTTGTGCAGGGCGTATGGACAATCCTGATTTAGCAATGAGTGCTTTAGAGGATGGAGCCTGTGATATGATTGGTCTAGGTCGACCACTGTTAGCTGATCCGGATTATGTAAATAAACTTCGAGTAGGCAATGTACAGGATATTAGACCATGCTTGTCTTGCCATGAGGGCTGTATGGGACGTATTCAGGAGTATTCAGCTTTGAATTGCGCTGTAAACCCAGCAACTTGCAGAGAGAGAGTGGCGACACTTATCCAAGCAGCTAAAAGCAAAAATGTTATTATTATAGGTGGTGGGGTTGCCGGTTGTGAAGCCGCAAGAGTTCTTGCTCTACGTGGTCATAGACCAGTAATTTATGAAAAAACTAGTAGTCTTGGTGGGAATTTAATACCTGGTGGAGCACCGGACTTTAAGGAAGATGATTTAGCATTAGTTGCTTGGTATGAACATACACTTAAGCAATTAAATGTTGAAATAAAGTATAATTCAGAGGCAACTGCTGATATTATAAAAAGCAGTGGTGCAGAGGCTGTAATTATAGCAACTGGATCAAAACCAAAAATATTTGATCTAGGAGATAATAATAAGGTTTTCACTGCAGCTGATGTATTAGTTGGTAAGGCGACTCCTGGTGATAATGTAGTAATTATTGGAGCGGGATTAGTTGGATGCGAACTTGCATTATGGCTTGCGCGTAAAGGTAAAAAAGTCACTATTGTTGAATTACAAAATAAAGTACTAGCGGTCAATGGGCCCCTTTGTCATTCTAATTATGATATGCTTGAAAAGTTAATACCTTATAATGGTGTGGAGGTATTAACGTCATCAAAGGTTGTTAAAGCAACTGAAAATGGTGTACTGGTGGATACAAATGGAAGCAGGTACGAGATTTTAGCAGATACTGTTGTTTTAGCTGTTGGATACAGTGCAGAAAAATCTCTTTATGAAGAGATTAAATTTGAAATTAGTGAGCTACACTTAATTGGAGATGCTAGGAATGTTTCAAACATAATGTATGCAATTTGGGATGCGTATGAGGTTGCATCTAACCTTTAATATTTACTTGTTTTTCTAAATAAATTAAAGTATTATCTATATGTGAATTAAAATAGAAGCCTTGTTTAAAATGGCTTCTGTTTTAAACTTATTATGAGGTGATTATGATATGATTAAAATAACGAGCCGTACAAAACAGGCTGAGACAACTAAAAATAAAATTTATGAATGCGGAGTAAAACTTATACGTATTAATGGGTTTGATGGGGTTACGGTTGAGCAGATTGCTAAAGAGGCAGGGGTCAGTGTAGGCACATACTATTATTATTTTGAGTCAAAGTTTGAGCTCTTGCGTGAAATTTTTAAGCAGGCAGATGATTATTTCCTAAAAGAAGTTAAAGGGCATTTGAAGGCAGAAGATTTTAAAGGTCAAATTGTAGAGTTCTTTGGAAAATATGCTGATTTTAATTATCTAAATGGATTAGAGATGGTAAAAAAACTATATACTTGTGATAACAAAATGTTTAATATCAAAGGACGCGCTATGCAAAACATATTAGAGGATATTATTAAAAATGCTCAAGTTAAAGGTGAATTTTCTAATACTTACGTAGCTACTGAGATAACGCGTGTACTTTTTGTTGTAGCACGTGGGATAGTTTTTGAGTGGTGCCTTTTTGATGGAGAAATAGATTTGAAAAGTGAAATGGAGAAAATTATATCTAATATGGTAGTAGGATATATGTTTATTAAGTAAATGAGTATAAAACCTTTGAGATAGTTTTATTCGTATGTTATACAATGATGCTATTTTTATTGCAATTGTTTTATATATGTCACAAAGTAAATTTTTTTAGTTGTGGGTATACATCTGTAATATCTAAAATGACTCGTCAATAAATGTAGTTTATGTAAAAAACAATATTATCTTAAATCTAGCATAATAATATATGCTAGATTTTTTTATTTCCTTTTGCAAACTAATATAAAGAAAACTAACACTAAAAAATATTATAATATAAAAGGTTTAACAATAAATGGTGTTTGATGTTAAGCATACATTCATATTTGCTGAATATATTTCTAAAAATATAATAAATAAAATTATTAAAGTTCGTAAAAGCCTTTCATATAGCCAATTTTATAAATATATGAAATAAATAGAAAGATTCAAACAATTGAATGCTTGACAAAAGAACAATTATAATTTAATATTATATAAATCGTACAAGTAAACGCGATATGGAGTTTTTATAAACCTTTGGTACTACTATTTAAAAGAAATTATATTATACGAGGACATGTATTCAAATATTTTAGGATACATGTCGTAAATTAGGGGGGATTTTTATGTATTCATCAGTAGATACCATATGGGTTCTATTAGGAACGGTTTTAGTATTTTTTATGCAAGCAGGATTCGCAATGGTAGAGACCGGATTTACTAGGGCAAAAAATGCAGGAAACATTATAATGAAAAATTTAATGGATTTTGCAATAGGAACTATTGTATATTGGATTTTAGGTTTTGGACTTATGTTTGGAGCTAGTAAGTATGGAATTATTGGATCACTAGATTTCTTCGTAAAAGGTGATTATTCATCAACTATTCCAACATATGCATTTTTAATTTTTCAAACAGTGTTTTGTGCAACGGCTGCTACTATAGTATCTGGAGCAATGGCAGAAAGAACTAAGTTTATCTCTTACCTGATATATTCTGCTGTAATTAGTGCAGTTATATATCCTATATCAGGTCACTGGATATGGGGTGGCGGATGGTTATCACAACTCGGTTTCCATGATTTTGCCGGATCTACAGCAGTTCACATGGTTGGTGGTGTTGCAGCTTTTGTGGGAGCTAAAATTCTTGGAGCTCGTATTGGTAAATATGATAAAAATGGGGACGCTAAAGCGATTCCAGGTCATAGTGTTACACTTGGAGCTCTTGGAGTATTTATACTTTGGTTTGCATGGTTTGGATTTAATGGAGGGTCAACTGTATCTGCAACTGGTGACGCTACTATAATTTTAATGAGTAAAATATTTGTTACTACAAATATATCGGCAGCAGTAGCTACAACGGCTGTAATGATTATAACTTGGATTCGTTATAAAAAGCCGGATGTTTCAATGACTCTTAATGGCTCGCTTGCAGGCCTTGTTGCAATAACTGCTGGTTGTGATGTAGTATCTCCAGTTGGTGCATTTTTTATAGGTTTAATTGCAGCATTTGTAGTTGTATTTGGAATTGAATTTGTAGATAAAACTTTAAAAGTTGATGATCCAGTTGGTGCAATTGGAGTTCATGGAATGTGTGGTGCTACAGGTACATTATTAGTAGGTTTATTCTCATTAGATAAAGGATTATTTTACGGACATGGTGCTAGCTTTTTAGGAATTCAATTAATTGGAGTTCTATCTGTAATGGCTTGGGTTGCTATAACTATGACAATTGTATTTAAAATAATTAAAGCTACTGTTGGCCTAAGAGTTTCTAAAGAAGAAGAAATCATAGGTCTTGATATTGAAGAACATGGATTAATGAGTTGTTATGCTGACTTTATGCCAATAACTGCAGAATTTGCTACACCGGTATCCGAAGCAATTCCTGTTAGAATTGAGAAGGGTGATGAAGTTTCAGATGGCAAGGTAAGACAAGTAGTGGTAGTGATGAATCAAAACAAATTTGAGATATTTAAATCATCTATGGAAGCAATAGGTGTAACTGGTATGACGGTTATAAATGCTCAAGGCTGTGGAATGCAAAAGGGAAATACCGAATTCTACAGGGGTGTTGAACTTGAAATGCAACTACTTCCAAAACTTAAGGTTGAGATAGTGATTGCCGAAGTTCCATTAGAATTAGTTATTAATACTGCTAAGAAGGCTTTATATACTGGAAACATCGGTGACGGTAAGATTTTTGTATATAATGTAGAAAAAGTTATAAAAATTAGAACAGGTGAAGAAGGAGTAGATGCTATTAAATAGTTAGCTCCATGAATTAGAAAATATTACAATATTGATAATAAAAAGATCAAGAATGGCTAAGAGTCATTCTTGATCTTTTTATTACGCCATAAAAACAATTAAATATTAGTACGCTATTCCTTGGGAATACATAGCGGTAGCTACTTTAATAAAGCCTGCAATGTTAGCTCCTGCAAGTAAATTACCTTCAAATCCGAATTCTTTTGCTGCATTACTAGATTTTATATAAATATCTGACATTATAGCCTTTAATTTATCATCAACTTCTTCAAATGTCCACGAGTATCTTATACTGTTTTGTGACATTTCAAGTGCTGAGGTAGCGACCCCACCAGCATTAGCTGCTTTTGCAGGTCCGAAAAGTACTTTGCTTTTTAAAAATTCTTCAATTGCTTCTGGAGTCGACGGCATGTTTGCACCTTCTCCAACTGCTATACAACCATTTGCTATAAGAATTTTTGCAGATGATCCATCTAATTCATTTTGTGTAGCGCAAGGAAGTGCAATATCGCATTTTATTTTCCAAATTCCTATACAACCTTCATGATACTCTGCTGTAGGATGAAATTTAACGTATTCACTTATTCTTTTCCTTTCAACTTCTTTAATTCTTTTAACTGTATCCAAATTAATTCCGTTAGCATCATATATGTATCCACTAGAGTCACTTAATGCAACTACATTTGCTCCAAGCTGTATAGCTTTTTCTGCTCCATATATAGCGACGTTACCTGAACCTGAAATTACGACAGTTTTGTTTTTAAATGATTTGTCATTAGCTTTAAGCATCTCTTCAACAAAATAACACATACCATAACCGGTAGCTTCAGTTCGTGCAAGACTGCCGCCGTAAGAGAGACCTTTTCCGGTTAATACACCTGTAAATTCGTTTCGGAGTCTTTTATATTGACCATACATGAAACCAATTTCTCGGCCGCCAACGCCGATATCTCCAGCAGGTACATCGGTATCAGCTCCAATATGTTTTGAAAGTTCAGTCATAAAACTTTGACAAAATGACATTATTTCTCTATCTGATTTTCCTTTAGGATCAAAGTCGCTTCCGCCTTTGGCACCTCCAATTGGTAGGCCTGTTAATGAGTTTTTAAAAGTTTGCTCAAACCCTAGGAATTTAATAATGCTAAGATTAACTGATGGATGAAGTCTTAATCCGCCTTTATAAGGTCCGATGGCACTATTAAATTGGACGCGAAAACCTCTATTTACTTTGACTACGCCTTTGTCGTCAATCCAGGAAATTCTAAATATAATTTGTCTTTCTGGTTCTACAATTCTATCAAATATACCGGCATCCATCCACTCGGGATGAGCTGCAGCTACTGGTTCTAGCGACTCCAAAATTTCCTTTACTGCTTGCTGAAATTCTGGCTCATTTGGATTTTTATTAATTACTTGTTGTGATAAACCTGATAATAAATTCATTATATGGCCTCCTAAAATTATATAAATAACTATTATATTAGTTTTAAAATAATAGTTAGATCATTGATGAATTCAATTGTTTAAAAATTGAATTTATCTATTTGTATATTCTACCATTTTGATAACCTTATTACAACTTTTTTTAAAAGTAGAATTTGTTTATACTAAGTAGTGACAAGGGGTTGTGGTGAAGTGGTGGATAATAACTAATTAGTTCGAAATGATTTTTGTGAATCGTTTTATAAAATATGTTGCACAAATAAATTGCAATATATTTAATGGTCTTATATAAGTATATTTTTTTGAATGGACTCTAATGAGGTTATTAATAAGTTTTATATGGAATAATGAATTAATATTAAATGTTTTATGCAAAATATAAAATTTTATAATTAAATAAAATATATAAATAGATAAAATCGATGGAATAATAATATGCCTTAGGCTTAGAAAGCCTTTGATCAATGGAAAATAGAGATAGGATAATATAATTAACAGAACATTGAAAAACTTGACTTTTGTCGAAAAAGTAAGTAAAATGACATTTATAATAAATAAAAAATCATTGTAAAAACAATATGACATTATTTATAAGAAGAATTAATATTTAATTAGGGGGTATTATTATGAACGCAATAAATACAGCGGATACGTCATTTATAATTTTTGCAACGGCATTAGTAATGTTAATGACGCCGGGACTTGCTTTATTTTATGGTGGTATGGTTAGACGGAAAAATGTTCTTAGTACTACTGTTCACAGTTATGCAGCAATGGTGATTATATCACTTCAATGGGTACTAATAGGTTATACTTTATGCTTCGGAAAAGATATTGCTGGATTTATAGGCGATTTTCAATTTATTGGATTGCAGGGCGTGGGTTTTCTTCCAAATCCTGATTATGCAGCTACAATTCCGCAATCGTTATTTATGTTATTTCAGCTTATGTTTGCAATAATTACCCCAGCTTTAATTTCAGGAGCTATAGCTGAACGTATGAAGTTTATTGCTTTTGCTGTATTCATCTTATTCTGGTCACTAATTGTTTATGATCCGATAGCACACTGGGTTTGGGGTACTGGAGGATGGCTTAAAAATTTAGGGGCATTAGATTTTGCAGGTGGAAATGTTGTTCATATAAGTTCAGGTGTATCTGCACTTGTAGCAGCACTAGTAATAGGAAAGAGAAAAAAAATGAAATCAATTACTCCTCATAATATTCCTATGACACTTTTAGGCGCTGGCATATTGTGGTTTGGTTGGTTTGGGTTTAATGCAGGAAGTGCACTTGCTATAAACGGAGTGGCATTAAACGCATTTATTACAACTAATACATCAGCTGCGGCTGGTGCTATAGCTTGGAGCATATGTGAATTAGTTGTTAGAAAAAAAGTTACATCACTCGGCATTGCAAGTGGTATAATTGTAGGGCTTGTAGCAATAACGCCAGGAGCTGGTTTTGTAAGCCCATTATCCTCAATATTAATAGGAGGAATTGGAGGTACAATATGCTTCTTTTGTGTAACAGTTGTTAAACAAAAATTTGGATATGATGATGCATTAGATGCTTTCGGATGCCATGGAGTTGGAGGGATTTGGGGAGGCATAGCTGTTGGTATTTTCGCTTCAGAAGGTATAAATCCTGCTGGCGCAAATGGGTTGATATATGGTAATATAAAGTTGCTAGGAATTCAACTTATAGCAATTGTAGCAACTATAGCATATTCTGCAATAATGACATTTATAATATTAAAAGTAATAGGTAAATTTATGAGTTTAAGAGCAACAAGTGATGAAGAAATGGATGGATTAGATGTTTCGGAGCATAGTGAAGAGGCTTATGGTTCGATAGATATTTAGAGTAATTAAATTGTTAGCTTAACATTTATAAAATAAAAGGGGATATGAGCATGGATGAAAAATTTTCAAAAATTGACATTATTACGTCTTCGAGCAAGTTTGATGAATTAAAGGAAGCATTAAATGCAATTGGTGTTAGTGGCATGACTGTATCAAATGTATTAGGATGCGGAATTCAAAAGGGGCATAAGGAATTTTACCGAGGACTCGCTTTAGATATTAATTTATTGCCTAAAATCAAAGTAGAAATAGTGGTTTGTGATATTCCAACAGATTTAGTTGTTGAAACAGCAAAGAAAGTACTTCACACCGGGAAAATGGGTGATGGAAAAATATTTATATATGATGTGAAAAATATCATTAGAATCAGCAATGGTGCGGAAGGCCGGGATGCTCTTCGCTATAATGATTAATAAATTTAAATACCCATTAGTGAAGACGTAAAAACTAAATTAATTTTAGTTTTTACGTCTTTTTTATTTTTTTTAAATTTAGTTTTAATATAAAGCAAATATTTTTTATATAGTATACAATACCCGTTTTGATAGTTTTTACAATTTTACATTCATATTATATGATAATAAATAATAAAAGTTCCCGTTTTTATCTAAAAAGGTGTAAATACATAGAAAAATCTATTAAATATAAATAAATATGATTTATTTATAAAAACATATTGCAATTAACTGAAAACGTGATATTATAATAATTATATTATTAGTATAATTAAAAAATGGTAATTATAATATAAGTTTCTAAATTAAGTAAAACTTAAAAGGAGGGATTGTATGAAAAAAAAATACTTTATTTTGGTATTGATGGTTTTAAATAGTTTGATATTACTATCAGGATGTATATTTATCGCTTATAGCATATACTTCGAAATAAGTTTTAAAGTAATTAACACAAATGTTCCAGGTGCAATTGTTGGTCTAACAGTTTTATATTTTTCAGCCCGGTATTACAAAATGATTTTTAAATTAAAAGAGGACATAAATAAACAAAGTAATAGATTTTCTTGGTCAAACTTTAAAAAAATAAAAAAACAATAAAAATGGGGGGAGATAATATGAAAAAAATTAGAAGAGTTTCTTTAATTACTTTGCTAACTGTATTGTTATTAAGCATTTTTTCCATTGTTGTATTTGCGCAGGGTGGGGACCCAACTGGTATAAAATCTGCTACGGTAGATCAGATAACATCACAAATTGCGGGTAAACCCTCGCAGGATGAAATAATTACACAAATAGCAAAAAATAAATTGGCAGTTAACTATGTTTGGGTTCTAATGACCGGAATGTTAATATTCTTCTTCCAGTGTGGATTTGCAATGGTTGAAACAGGTTTTTGTAGGTCTAAAAATGCATTGCACACAATGGCAATGAATTTTATGGTATTTATTGTTGGCGCAATAGGATATTTTTTAGTTGGTTTTGCAATCCAGTTTGGAGGTGTAGGAGGCTGGGCATCACTTGGTTCAGGCCTTGCTACATTAAGTCATGAGGTAACTATTGGTGGATGGGGAATTCTTGGTACAAAAGGATTTGCACTTGCGAGTGGAGGTACTTATGATGTAGGGGTTTATGCATTATTTTTCTTCCAAATGGTATTTATGGATACAACTTGTACAATACCTACAGGATCAATGGCAGAAAGAGTTAAATTTTCAGTGTTTGTCATAAATTCTTTCTTTGTTTCAATGTTTTTTTATCCTTTATTTGGTAATTGGATGTGGGGCGGTGGTTGGTTATCACAAATGGGTGTGAAACTAGGCCTTGGACATGGGGCAGTAGATTTTGCAGGATCTGCAGTAGTACACTCCATGGGAGGCATGATGGCTCTAGCGGGGGCTATTGTTATAGGACCTAGAATTGGTAAGTTTAGAAAAGATGGTACGGCAGTTGCTTTTCCAGGACATGACATACCGATGGCGATAATTGGAACCATAATATTGTTTTTCTGTTGGTTTGCTTTTAATGCAGGAAGTACAACTAATGCTACTGATTTAAGACTCGCAGTAGTAGCGACAAATACAATGATAGCCGGAGCTGTAGGTGGATTTACATCAATGATGTATATGTGGATAAGGTATGGTAAGCCTGACCCATCAATGATGTGTAATGGTGCTTTAGCAGGACTTGTTGCAATAACAGCTCCTTGTGCTTTTGTAAATGGAATATCATCTTTTATAATTGGAATTATATCCGGCATACTTGTATGTATATCAGTAAGAGTGGTTGAGGATAAATTCAAGATTGATGATCCTGTTGGTGCTATCTCTGTTCACTGCGTTAATGGTGTATGGGGTGTAATTGCTGTAGGACTATTTGCGGATGGAACTTATGGTGATGGTCTTAACGGAGTTAAAGATGGAGTTATTGGTTTATTCTACGGTGGTGGATTCAGCCAATTGATAGCTCAATTAATATGTGTTGCGGTCTTGATAGTTTGGGGATTTGGACTGTCTTATGGATTTTACAAGTTACTTGACAAAACAATGGGACTTAGAGTATCAGCAAAGGCAGAAATTGAAGGTTTAGATATTCCGGAAATGGGTATGCTTGCGTACCCTGACTTTGCATTAGTTCCTGAAAATATTGAAATATCAAGTTCCGTAAAAGAAGGTAAACTAGGCAAAAAAAAATAGGAGGTTAGATGATGAATGATATATTTTCCAAAGTAGATATTATAACTTCTCCAAGCAAATTTGAAGAACTCAAGGAAGCTTTAAATGCTATTGGCATAAGCGGAATGACTGTTTCTAATGTCTTGGGGTGCGGGGTCCAAAAGGGACATAAAGAGAACTATCGTGGGTTAAGTATAGACATAAATTTATTACCAAAATTAAAAATAGAAATAGTTGTTTGTGGTGTCCCTGTAGATTTGGTTGTTGAAACAGCAAAAAAAGTATTACACACAGGAAATATGGGTGATGGAAAAATATTCATTTATGATGTGAAAAATATTATTAGGATTAGCAATGGAGCGGAGGGGCGTGATTCTCTTCGTTATGAAGAAGAGTAAAATTTAAAAATTAATAGTGATGGACCAACTTAATTGAATTAGTTGGTCCATTTTCTAATTAAATTAAAAGACTTTTTTGTTATTTGTTGTTATAATTTTATTAATACTTACCCACGAGATACAATATATATTGAGAGGAGTCTTATAATTATGAAATTTGTTCTATATATTAATGATAGTGAAGAAAAAGTAGGAATTGTTATTGGAGAAAAGGTTATAGCTATTAATGAAATATTTAAAGTTATAAGTAAAAACGTTGTTACTACTATGAACCAGCTAATAGAAGAGTTTGATGAATCTACTATATCTGAAATTGAAGCGGCAGTTAGTAATAATAATTTCAATTATGTACTACTTGATTCTATAAAATTACTTGCCCCAATACCGAATCCAAAAAGAAATGTATTTTGTCTTGGTAAAAACTATGTGGATCATGTGAACGAAATTAAAATGACAAAAATATCAGGGACTGGTATTCCTGAGTTTCCTATATATTTTACTAAGGTGGCATCCCCTGCAATCGGAAATTGCGATAATATTAAATTTTCTTATGAGGTTACTAGTGAAGTAGATTATGAAGTTGAGTTAGCTATAGTAATTGGTAAGGAAGGAATTAATATTAAGCCTGAAAACGCGGAGGAATATATTTTTGGATACACAATAGTTAACGATGTTTCTGCTAGAGATTTGCAAGGAAAACATACTCAGTGGTTTAAAGGGAAAGGGTTAGATACATTCTGTCCTATGGGACCATACATTGTACATAAGAGTGAAATTAAATTTCCGGTTGAGTTAAATATTCAGAGTAGAATTAATGGGGAATTAAGGCAGAATTCAAATACTAAAAAATTAATTTTTGACATACCTTATATAATCAGCGATTTATCAAAAGGACTAACTTTAAAGCCGGGGGATATAATTTGTACTGGAACCCCTAGTGGTGTGGGAATGGGATTTGTTCCTCATAAACTTTTGAAAAATAATGACGTTATAGAATGTTATATTGAAAATATAGGGAAATTAGTTAATAAAGTTGTAGTTGTTTAAGAAAATCGAATTATTATTATTATGTTGAGCAGTTAGATAACGTATTAATCGTTTATCTTGCTGCTTTACTTTGTTAGATAAATAGTTAAAAAATTACAAACTATAATAACAAAAGGCTATCAGTAGAGTATTATAATAATTATACTCAAAAATAAAATGTGTATTATTTACAAGGGAATTATTTTCAAGGAAATAATATATATATTATCATTATAAATATAGAATGTTTATGTAATTTAAGGAAAAGCTATGTTATACTATTGCTCATATACAAGAGCTTAAAAAAATGCGCACACACAAATTAAAGGTGTTCTTAAATAATTTAGAGGGGTTAAATTTTATGGAGAATGAAGCATTGCTTAAAATTACTAATAATTTAGAAGAAAAACTTATAGAAGTACGACATGATTTTCATAGACATCCAGAGTTATCAAATGAAGAAATTAACACAACAAAGACTTTACGTAAACTATTAAATGAGGCCGGTATTCGTATACTTGAGTTGCCACTTAAAACAGGATTAGTTGCAGAAGTAACAGGATTAAAAAAAGGACCTATTATCGCGATTCGAGGGGATATTGATGCGTTACCTATTATTGAAGAAACAAATTTAGATTATAAGTCAGAAGTTTTTGGGAAAATGCATGCTTGCGGTCATGATTTTCATACAACTGTTATTTTAGGTGCAGCTTATTTATTAAAACAGCAGGAATCGAACTTATCAGGAACGGTACGATTCATATTTCAACCTGCAGAGGAAACAGGAAAGGGTGCCGAAGATGTTTTAGCAACGGTTGCTTTATCAGGTGTTAAAGCTATTTTTGGATTGCATAGCGCACCCGATTTAGAGGTAGGTTCTTTTGGAACAAATGTGGGACCTTTGACTGCCGCAGTTGATCGTTTTGAAATTGAGATTAAGGGTGTCGGGACACATGCTTCATCGCCAGAAAAGGGAATAGACCCAATTATTGTTGCAGCTAATATAATTACAGCACTACAAACTATTGTAAGCCGTAGTGTTAGTGCATTTGATCAAGTGCTCGTTAGTGTTACGCACTTAAATAGTGGTAATACATGGAATGTAATTCCGACTACAGCTTATCTTGAGGGAACAGTGAGGACGGTTAATGCAAAGTCTCGTGAGTTTGTTCCTCAAAGAATGCGTCAAATAGTTAAAGGAATGGCTGACTCATTTGGAGCAACTGCTGAACTTAAATGGTATGCGGGGCCACCAGCAACAAATAACACAGCGCAGTGGGCGACTGTTGCATTAGAGGTAGCGAAGGAGCAAGGCTACGTTATTAAAAAACTACCTTCAACTCTAATTGGTGAAGATTTTGCATATTATCAAGAAAAAATACCGGGTGCATTTGTAAACATTGGAACCGGCGTGTCATATTCACTTCATCATCCTAAATTTCAAGTTGATGATGCTGCAATTCTGCCAGGTTCCAAGTATTTTGCGCAACTCTCAAAGCGAGTTTTGGATATACTAAGCCAAAAATAAAGTTGTAATCATATATGAATATTCAAATGCCATTTAAAGTGAGTTAATCATTTTAAATGGCATTTCAAGTTCAGTCAGACAAGGTTATTGTAGAAGTTACAAAGACAAGAACGCAAGGAGCGGAGAAAGACAGACCAAGTGGTACAGAAGGGAAAGATAAACCAACTGGAACACCACCAGAGATAAAATATTGTTATTTGACATTAATGAAAATCCGCTGTAAAATTTTATATAGCATATGCCACTCGAAAATAACATATAAAAATTCTAAACGGTATATGAAAAGTGAGGATAATATTTATGGCAAGACCAGTGAAGAATAGAAGAGTAGAGAATTTACCGGAATATACATACTTTGTACCTGCAGGAAGACGAAAATGTGAAATTCAGGAAATACTCATAAAGGTTGAAGAGTTTGAAGCAATGAGGCTTAAGGATGTCGAAGACCTAAATCAAGAAGAATGTGCTGAGCGAATGCTCGTTTCGAGACAAACGTTTCAAAATATAATCGACAGTGCAAGGAAAAAAATTGCTATAGCTCTAATAGAGGGAAAAGCAATAAATATAAGTGGTGGTAACTATACAAGAAATGTATGTCAATTTAAATGTTTAACTTGCTCTAATACCTACGAAATAAAATATGAAGAAGATAGAAAAGTTTGTCCTTCATGTGGTTCGAAAGAAGTAACTTGTTATAAACGAAATAGCTTTTGTCATGGACAATGTAATAAACAAATAGTAGACAGTAAATAGTTTTATAAATCAAAAGCGATTATTGTCTTAGTATTGAGTGAAAGTTTTGTTATCGAAACTATAGAAGATAAAAAGATAATTGAAGAATATATTAATGGAATCTTAGGAAATAAAGATGTTACTTGTAATCATCACAGGGAACACCATCACCAATAAACTAAAGGGGCACAAATGTGCTCCTTTTGATGTTCTTTTAGTGCATTAAAAAGCATAAGTTATTTTTAAAAAAATAGGTAAAACTTAATCATAAATATTTCTTAATTTCTTCTGCTGAGGGCACTTTTCCCATTATTTTAACTTTTTCATTTACTACTAGCGCCGGTGTTTTCATAACTCCATAAGCCATTATTTGTTTAAAATCAGTAACCTTTTCTATAGTTGCCTCAATACCTAACTCCTCTATTGCCTTTCTTGTATTTTCTTCTAGTTTTTTACAATTAGAACATCCTGAACCTAAAACTTTAATTATCATAATAACTCCTCCTTTAAAATTTATAATTATTTAAACAAGCAAAAATGAAAAGGCATTAAATAAATATCCTATTATAATTATACCTGTTGCAACTATAGCCACAAATATAGCTAATAATTTAGGTTTAACAACTTTACTAAGCATAATTATTGATGGGAGTGAAAGTGCTGTTACTGCCATCATAAAGGATAATACTGTACCGATACCTACCCCCTTTTGGAATAATGCTTCTGCTATTGGCAATGTGCCAAATATGTCAGCATACATTGGGATACCTACAGCCGTAGCTAGTAATACTGCAAAAGGGTTATTATTTCCGACTACATCCTCAATTATAGACTGGGGTATCCAGTTGTGAATTGCAGCGCCAATACCAACACCAATCAAAACATATAGCCAAACCTTATGGAATACATCCTTAACTTGCTGCCTTGAATAAGATATTCGATCTTTTCTTGTAAGTTCACCTACTTCAACATCCACATTTTCTATTTTTTTAACATAAGCCTCTACATAATCTTCAAGCCCTAATTTATCAATAATGGTTCCTCCCACCACTGCTAAAATTAGTCCTACAAGAACATAAGCTATTGCAATTTTAGCACCAAAGAAAGACGTTAAAATTAATAGTGATGCTAAATCTACTAAAGGTGAAGAAATAAGGAAAGAAAAAGTTATTCCGAGGGGTAGTCCCGCTGAGTTAAACCCTATAAATATTGGAATACTAGAGCAACTACAAAACGGTGTAATAGTTCCAAGTAATGCCCCTAGTATATTTCCCTTAATCCCCTTAATGTTACCAAGAAGTTTTTTAGTTCTTTCTGGTGGGAAATAACTTTGAATATAGGATATAAGAAAGATCAACACAGACAAAAGTATAAATATTTTTATAGTGTCATAAATAAAAAAATGTACGCTTCCACCTAATCTTTCTTTAATTGAATATCCGAATGCATTTTCTACTAGCCATCGAATAAGATTTGAGAGCCAATTCATTTTTAAAATCTCATTATTAAGCCAACTAAATATCTGTGATATTACATTCATTTTTGTCACCTACCTGTATAATATTTCGTATCATTAATGTCAATTTAGCTATTAGGGTTACATTTTTTTTTAAACATTTCCGCGTATTCATCACCTTTTTGAAGGTTTTCTAAATCACGTTGCAGCGTTAAGTGATTTTCTGAATTAAATATTATTTTCTCGAGTATCTCTTTAAGAAGAGTATTATCGTTGTCAATGTAATAGTATATAAATTGTTCTTGTCTTTCATCCTTTACAAAACCCATATCCCGAAGCTTACCTAGGTGCTTTGAGATTTTCGGTTGTGGTTCCTCTAATATTCCTTGAATCTGGCATACACATAGTTTTTTATGATATAGCAAGACTAATATTCTAAGTCTTGTTTCATCAGATAGTACTTTAAATAAATTCGTAAGTTTTTCCATTATTTTCACATCCTTTGAGTTAAATTAAATAATACTATACTTATATACGCATGTGGGTATATAAGTATAGTATTCCTTAGCAGAGCATTTGTCAACTATTTATTAACTGATTTTAATTTCAAGTATAAATCTATATTTTTGTATTAGTTATTTAATCTGTTCTAATCCTTTTTCCTTTAAAACTTTATTTAATATAGTTAGATTAAATAAATCCTTGGTGTCAGGATCTGATTTTAAGAAACCTTCGTTAACTGAAGATTTAACAAATTCAAGTACCGAATCATTTTCGGGATCATTTGTAACTGTTAGTCTTGCAAATGCAGCATCTAAAACATCTTTCGCTATTGATTTCTTAGTTAACTCTGTAATTTGTTTATTTACTATTTCTTTAGCTTTATCTGGGTTTTTATTAATATACTCTGTTACCTCTACATGGTTTTTTATGAAATTTTCAACTATTTCAGGATGATCTTTCTGAAATTCAGCTCTAACAACTACCACAGCGGTAGTATATTTTCCATCTCTAAATACTTCTTTGTAATCTAAAATAACATTTGCTCCAGCTTCTTTAATAAGTCTAGAACCCCAAGGTTCTGGTACTAAAGCAGCATCAATTTCTCCTTTTTGGAGTAGGCTTAAAATATCTGCGTTAGCAGCTTGGCGTACCTCGACAGTCCCACCCTTAGTTTTATCTTTAAGTCCATTATCTGATAATATTTTTCTAAGTGTTAAATCTTGAGTGTTTCCGAACTGTGGAACTGCGATTTTCTTACCACTTAAATCTTTTAAATCCTTAATTACTACTCCTTTTTTAGATACAAATATTGCACCTGCGTCAGTTGCTCCAGCTATAATCTGAATATCACCTTTAGATTTAGCGTAGGCATTAATTGCTGGTCCGGGTCCTATATATCCGATATCAATAGCTCCTGCAAAAAGTGCCTCAACTTCTGCTGGGCCAGCGTTAAATAGTTTCCAGTCTATTTTGTTCTCGGTTCCTATAGCCTTTTGAAAGCTTCCTTGATCCCTTACTACAAGGGCTTGTGAATGAGTTATATTTGGGAAATATCCAATTCTAACATTAACGGCGTTACCTTCGGATTTTTTGGATGAGCATCCCGCTAACCCCCCAAGGACTGAAATACCTACTAACATTGCTAATGAAAATTTGAAAGCTTTTGAATTTTTCAATTTAAATCCCCCTTATTTTTGATATAGTTTGAAAGATATAATACAATTCCTATAAAATAAGTATGTTTAGTTGTGTATGTAATGATTAATATATTAATACTTAAATAAAAATATGTCAATAGACATTAAAATTTTTTTTAATTAAGGTAAACAATAACAATATGGAGCATATAATAAAATATAACTAATCCGATATGAATACTAAAAGATACAATGAAAAAGGAAAGTAGTATGTAGCATAGGTTACAGAGAGGAAGTGTTGATGAAAGGCTTCTACCTAAATATATATGAAGTGCCCTTTGGAGTATGGACCCGAAATAATAGTAGGGGACTACGGGTTCGCCCGTTAAAGCGATAGAGCATTTAGTGCTTGGATTTAAGTGGGATTCTATATTTAATTAGAGTGGGATCGCGAGGTTTATATAGCTTCGTCTCTAAAAAGAGATGAAGTTTTTTGACGTCAAAAATAAATAAATGGAGGCAATATTATGAGTTCATTAGATTATTTTAACGAAATAGCAGAGAGTTGGAATGTAATAAGGAGTGAGTATTTTGAAGAAAGATTAAAGTACAAGGTATTATCAAAAACTAGTATAAAAGATAAGGTAGTGGCTGACCTTGGATGTGGGACTGGATTTTTATCCTTGGCTCTAGCCCTTGATGCAAGTATTGTGTTTTGTATAGATCAATCAGTGAATATGCTTAAAGAATCAAGAAAATTAATGGAAAGTAAAAAATTCGACAATGTATATCCAATAAAGGCATCCATAGATAACTTGGTTTTATTTGATGAATCTGTAGATGTTGTCTTTATTAATATGGCACTGCATCATGTAAAGGATGCTAAAAAAGCTATTGATGAGATGTTTAGAATAATTAAAAAGGATGGAACTTTAATAATTTCAGATGTTGAGGAGCACAATGGAGAGTGGGCAAGGGTAGAAATGTTTGATGAATGGTTAGGTTTTTCAAATGATCAGATTAAAGAGTGGTTAACAGATGCTGGGTTTAATAATGTTAGCATTGAGAACACAGATTTAAAATGTAAAGGGTATTCTAGTAAAGGTGAATTTACGGAGACTGGAATTTTCATTGCAGTAGCAAATAAAGGAGGAATAAATTATGAAATTTAATTCATTACTAATACATGGAGGAGTTGATGGTGACGAGTTTACAGGGGCTGTTAACATTCCTATATATCAAACATCAACGTACAAGCAAGAAACTTTAGGAGTAACTAAAGGCTATGAGTATTCAAGAACTGGAAATCCTACAAGAGATGCTTTAGAAAAACTAATTGCGCAGCTTGAGGGAGGAATTAGAGGATTTGCTTTTGCTTCGGGACTAGCAGGTATAACCGCAGTATTAACTCTATTTAAAGCAGGGGATAGAGTTTTAATATCTGATAATTTATATGGTGGAACATTTAGAGTACTAGACAAAATATTTAGCAATTTCGATATTAAATATTCAATTATAGATACCTCAGAATTAGAGCAGGTAAAAGATAATATTAAAGAGGATGTTAAAGCTATTTTTATAGAAACTCCTACAAATCCTCTAGCCGATATAACTGATATTAAAAAGGTATCGAATATAGCTAAGGAAAAAGGTATTTTAACAATTGTTGATAATACTTTTATGACGCCATATTTTCAAAGGCCGATTACGCTTGGTGCGGACATTGTTATCCATAGTGGTACTAAATATTTAGGTGGACATAGTGACCTAGTAGCAGGACTTGTTGTTGTAAATGATGAAGCTATAGGAGAAAAACTTCATTTTATTCAAAATTCTACTGGAGGAGTCCTTGGACCTTTTGATTCATTCCTTCTAATTAGAGGAATTAAGACAGTGGGGGTTAGAATGGATAGGCATAATAATAACGCAATAAAAATAGCCTTGTTTTTACAAAAGCGAGAAGAAGTTGAAAAAGTATATTATCCAGGACTTATTGATCACCCATCACATGAGGTTCATAAAGCACAAGCTTCTGGTTTTGGTGGTATGGTATCTTTTGTTATCAAAAAGGAATATGATTACAAAAAGTTTTTAGAATCATTAAAGATTATAACCCTGGCGGAGAGTCTAGGAGGCGTTGAATCCCTTATTTGCCATCCAGCTTCTATGACTCATGCTGCAATACCTAAAGAACTTAGAGATAAGGTAGGAATAAGTGATAATTTAGTAAGGTTATCAGTAGGGATTGAAGATGTTTCCGATATAGAAGAAGACCTAATTAATGCATTTAATTTTAAGTAGAGGTGTTAGTAGTGAAATATATAAATAGTATATTAGAGAATATCGGAAATACACCACTTATAAAACTAAACAATTTAGGTATAAAAGATGGTGTAAATATCTTTGCAAAACTAGAGGGGGAGAACCCAGGTGGTAGCGTAAAGGATAGAGTGGGTATTTACATGATACAAGATGCAGAAAATAGGGGCATACTTAAGCAAGGATATACAATTGTTGAAGCAACCGCCGGAAATACTGGTATAGGAGTGGCCCTTGCAGCTATAAATAAAGGTTACAATATAATATTAGTGGTTCCAGAAAAATTCTCTGTAGAAAAATTAACTTTGATGATGGCATTAGGTGCAACAATTGTTAGCACACCTAGGAGCGACGGAATGCTTGGTGCAATTAATAAGGCAAAAGAGTTATTGAATGAAATACCTAATTCTATTTCACTTAAGCAATTTGAAAATAATGCCAATCCAAAAGCTCATTATGAAACCACAGGTCCAGAAATATATGATGCATTAGAAGGTGAGATTGATTACTTTCTTGCTGGAGCAGGAAGTGGTGGAACCTTTAGTGGGGTTATGAAATATTTGAGGGAAAAAAACAAAAATATAAAAGGTGTTT
The DNA here is from genome assembly GCF_018861735.1 of Clostridium lacusfryxellense. Taxonomy (GTDB): domain Bacteria; phylum Bacillota; class Clostridia; order Clostridiales; family Clostridiaceae; genus Clostridium_AD; species Clostridium_AD lacusfryxellense. Next base: position 23,582 of record NZ_JAHLEB010000007.1, read on the forward strand.
TAGTTGATCCTTATGGGTCAATTATCGGTGGAGGAGAAGAGCACTGTTATGATATTGAAGGAATAGGAAATAATTTCCTGCCGACTACGATGGATATGGATTTAGTTGAGAGTGTTATTAAGATTACTGATACACAAGCTAAAGAGATGGTAAAGCTAATTGCACTTAAAGAAGGATTAATTGTAGGGAGTTCTTCAGGGGCGGCAATAGCAGCTGCTTTAGAACTTTCCAAAACAATTGATCGCGGTAATATTGTTATAATATTACCAGATAGAGGCGATAGGTACTTTAGTAAAAATATTTTTGATTAATAAATAGATGTTATGGAAAAGTGACGGGTTCAGTATATAAATTGTCAAATAGTTTAAGTGATAAATTAAATTTAGTTGCAACGAATAGTAGCAGTGATTATAAAATTATGGATAAAGTAAGTAAAATTTCACATGAATTAAAATAAAGTATATTAAGATTTAAAACACAAGAGTATGAAATACGTGCATTTACTAAACCGTGGATGCACATTTTTCAATTAAAGACCTACTAAACCAATACGAACAATAAAAATTTATTGTGAAATAGAAGAAATAGTTTGAATTGTACACTTATTTGTATTAGAATGAACTATGTGAATATGGTTTAATTCAAAGTTCAATAAAAGCTCAAATTAGAAATTAAAGAATAAGGAACATTTTCAATTGAAAAAATATAGAGAGTTAACAGCAATTATTAAAAAAACAATAAGATTATTGAAACTATAGGAGGAATAAATATGAATATTAAAGTGAATGGTGAAGCAAAAGAAATTAAAGATGGTGTTAGTGTAACTGATATGTTGAAAATTGAGAATGTTGAAATGCCAGATATGGTGTCTGTTCAATTGAATGGTGAATTTGTGGAGAGAGAAAATTTTCCTAAAACTATATTAAAAGAAAATGATGAAATAGAAGTTTTATACTTTATGGGAGGCGGAAGCTTTGGACTTTAATGAAGAGCGAATTGAAAGATATTCAAGACATATATTATTAGAAGAGGTTGGAGTTGAAGGACAAGAAAAATTACTAGAATCGAAGGTGCTAATTATCGGAACCGGAGGCCTCGGAGCTCCTGCTGCTATGTATTTGGCTGCTGCAGGAATAGGAACAATAGGCCTTGTAGATGGAGATGTGGTAGATCTTTCAAATCTTCAAAGACAAATTATACACCAGACTAAAGATGTGGGTAAACTTAAAGTTGAATCAGGCAAAGATACTATAAATGAGCTTAATCCAGATGTAAATGTTATTACCTACAATGAATTTGCAACATCTGAGAATATATTAAGAATTATAAAAGATCAGGATTATGATTTTATAATAGATGGAACGGATAACTTTGCAGCAAAATTTCTAATAAATGATGCCTGCGTACTCGCTAAGAAACCATTTTCTCATGCTGGTATTATTAGGTTCCAAGGTCAACTTACTACTTATATTCCAGGAAACAATACTCCTTGTTACAGATGTATATTCCAATCACCACCACCAGAAGGTATGGTTCCAACATGCAGAGAGGCCGGCGTTTTAGGGGTAATGGGTGGAGTTGTTGGAACTCTTCAAGCAACTGAAGCTATTAAATATATACTAGGACTTGGGCAAACACTAGCAGGATATTTATTAACTTATGATGGACTTAAGATGGAATTTAAGAAAATAAAAATAAATCATAATAAAAGATGTGGAGTTTGTGGAGATGCGCCAACTATAACTGAGCTTATAGATTATGCTAATCCATCGTGTGATTTAAAAACGGGAAAGTTAAACGGATGATTAATATGATATATATAGAAGATTTAGAACTTCAAAGGATTATTGCGCAGGCAAAACATGAATTCCCAAATGAGTGTTGTGGATTTTTATCAGGAACTAAAAGTGGCGATACGATTAATATAGAAAAAATATATCCACTTACAAATTTAGATAAAAGTAGTGAACACTTCTCAATGGATCCAAAAGAACAATTTAATACAATAAAAATTATAAGAGGGGAAGAGATGATATTTATTGGAAATTATCATTCTCATCCATATACTCCTTCAAGGCCATCTGAGGAAGATATAAGACTAGCCTATGACCCAAATATAATTTATGGAATTTTATCACTTGAAAAAGAAGAACCAGTTTTTAATTTATTTAAGATAACTAAGGACGGGGTTCTTAAACTTGAATACCAAATTATTAATAAATAAATTCTAATAAGTATAAAGGGGAGCGATTAGGGATGATTACAATTAATGACGAGAGTTACAAAGTTATAGAAGACTTTAAAGAAAAAGCTAATCAATACATAGCTGGAAGACTTGATCCTATTAGATTTAAGGCATTTAGAGTATCTATGGGTGTATACGAACAAAGAACTTCAGAAAGTTACATGGTAAGGACTAGAATTCCTGGTGGCGTAATTACTTTAAAGCAGTTTCAGGGTATAAGCGATATTGCAAATAAGTATGCAGCTGGTAAGGTACGTTTTACATCAAGACAGGATATTCAATTTCAAAGCGTAGCAATAACAGATGTCTATAAAATTATGAAGGAACTTATAGAGGTAGGTATTATTACAAAAGGAACTGGTGGAAACACAGTGAGAAATGTTGAATGTTCTCCTCTTTCTGGAGTTTCAATGGATGATGTATTTGACGTAACTGAGTATATGAAAGAAGTTACTAATTACTTACTTAAAGATCCTAGTACTATGAATCTTCCAAGGAAATATAAAATAGGGTTTTCAAACAGTGCAGAGGATACTGGAAATGCTACAATATCTGACCTAGGTTTTATTGCAAAAATTGAAGGCGGCACAAAAGGCTTTGAGGTTTACGGTGGTGGAGGGTTTGGTGGAAATCCAAAAGTGGCACTAAAACTTGAAGACTTTATAAACGCTAAAGATGTAATATATTATGTTCAGGCAATGAAGGAACTCTTTGAAAAAGAGGGAGATAGAAATAATAAACACAGAGCAAGAATAAGATATATTGTAGAAAGGCTAGGAAAAGAAAAATTTATCTTAGCATTTAATGAGGAGCTAAACAGGATAAAAGCTGATAGAAATTTAGATTTAATAATAAATATTATTAAAGAAGAAAAAATCATTGGAAATGCCAAAGCTACCGAGATAGATAAGACTTATAATAATAGCTTATTCCCACAAAAACAAGAAGGGTATTCTTGTGTGTATGTACATCCAGAAGGAGGAAGTCTAGAAACAAAGAATCTTCAAAGTATTTTAGATTTCGTTTCTAAATTAGATTATAGCGTGTCTGTAAGACTTGCTAATACTCAGAGCTTTTTTGTTAGAGATTTATTAGAGAGTGATGCAAAGAAGTTACTTGAAATAACAGCACCTTTTTCATCAAACTTTAACATATACAATTCAGTAACATGTGTTGGAGCATCAACATGTCAATTGGGACTTTGTTTGTCACAAAATCTCTTAAAGGCAGTAATTGAAGAATTTAAAGAACTAAGTGATGATATTAAAGCATCTCTACCTAGAGTGTATATATCTGGATGCCCTAATTCCTGTGCAAGACATCAAATAGGTAAAATAGGACTTAGTGGAAGAGCTAAAAGGACGGATGACGGCCTAGTACCTTCTTATTCTGTATCATTTGGTGGCAGTATTGGTTTTGGCGTTGCCAAAATGGGAGAGGTATATGGGGATGTTCCTGCGAAGAAGGTTCCAAAGTACCTAGTAGAATTAGCTAAACTTAAAAATGCTTCGGGGTATGAATGTTTTGATGAATTTATAGAAAATAAAGAAGCTGAGATAAAAGCATTAATTAATGAATATGCTGTTATAGAAACATTTAAAGTGGATCCTGATCTTTATTATGATTTTGGATCAAATGAAAAATTCTCTATAGAAGGAAGAGGACCAGGAGAATGTAGTACAGGAGTGTTTGATGTCATTAAACTTGATTTATCAAATTCAGAAAACTCTCTTCTTAAATATAAAAATAGCAAAGAATCACAACATCTTTATGATGCCTGCGTATCTTCAGCTAGAACTCTTTTAGTATTAAAGGGAATAGATACAGCAAAAGATAGAGAGATTTTCAAAGAATTTAATAAAAATTTCATTGAGACCGGATTTGTTAAGAAAGATATAGTTATTCTTTTCGATATATTAATTGATTATAAAATCGGAGATGTACTTGATTTAACAAGTTATGCTCAAGAGGTTGAGTACCTTTATAATAAAGTGAAAGCAATGTACGAATCTTTAAATGGACAGCTTGAAATAACTCTCCAAAAGGAAATTGATATCGAGAATTCTATTGAGGATTCAACTATTAAAGAATTTGAAATTATTGATTTTAGAGGCGTAAAATGTCCTATAAACTTTGTAAAAGTTAAGATTCAATTATCCAAAATAAAGTCCGGTGAAAAAAGAGGATTTTATTTAGATGACGGCGATCCTATAAAAAACGTTCCTTTAAGTGTTGAAAAAGAAGGTAACAAGATAATATCAATAGATAATAATTATGAAGGCTACAATTTGATTGTGGTTGAGAAAAAATAAGTGAAAATAGAACATATTAAATAAATGTTAGGGGTGTAATATGAAATTTAGCACTAAATTAATACATGGTAATTTAAAGATAGATGAAACAGGGGCTACTAATACACCACTGCATTTATCAAATGCTTTTGCTCACACGGCTGCAGAGGAACTAGAAGGAATTATGAAAGGTACAAGTATGGGATTTGCTTATACTAGAATCTCTAACCCTACGGTTACATCTTTTGAGCGAAGAATAGCAAGCATAGAGGGCGGGTTTGCTGCTACCGCAACTGCATCAGGCATGAGTGCTATTTACCTTGCAATAATGAATGTAGTTGAAAGTGGAGATGAGATAATTGCCTCAAGTGGTCTTTTTGGAGGCACATATACGCTTTTAAGAAATTTAAAGAGTTATGGAATAAAAGTTATATTTTTAGAAACTATAAATGAGGAAAGTTTAAAAAATGTTATAAATGACAATACTAAAATTGTATTTGCAGAAACTTTAGGAAATCCAAAACTTGATGTGCTTGATATAGAGTCTGTAGCTAAGGTTTGCAATGATAATAATGTGATTTTTATTGTAGATTCTACTATGACAACTCCTTATCTTATAAATCCAATTGAATATGGAGTTGATGTTGTAATACATTCAACTTCTAAATATATAAATGGTACTTCAAATTCTATTGGCGGAGTAATCGTTGATGGAGGAAGTAGTAAGTATAAGGATGTTAAGTATAAGAATTTTAATGAGTATAGCAAAAAGTTTGGTAAAATGGCCTATACTGCGAAGCTTAGGGATACTGTAGGCAAGGATATTGGAGCGGCGCTATCACCTTTTAACGCTTTCCTAAATCTAACTGGAGTAGAGACATTATCACTTAGAATGAGACAACATAACTTAAATACTATGGCAGTGGCTAAATTTTTAAGTATTAATAGTAAGGTGGCATCTGTAAATTATCCGAATTTGCCAAGTTCTAAGTATTATACGCTTGCACAAAAGTATTATAAAAATGGAGCTAGTGGAGTTTTGACATTTAGGCTTGGAAGCAAGGAGAATGCATTTAATTTTATAAATAATCTTAAAATGATATTAAATATCACAAATATCGGTGATGCTAAAACTTTAATTATTCATCCGGCGTCTACTATTTGTGCTAATAATACGCAGGAAGAAAAAGAGCAAATGGGTGTTTATGATGATTTATTAAGGCTTTCCGTCGGGATAGAAGATATTGAGGACATACTAGTTGATGTAGAAAATGCATTAAAATTCGTTAATTAGAATAATCAGTTAAGGTGATGTTAAATCACTTTAACTGTTTTTTATTTATTTATTTGTTAAATAAACAAAGGAATTGACAATATATAGTCGAATTAGTATACTAGTAATAATAATTTCATTAAAAAAAATTATGTATACGAAAGGAATCTATTTATGATTGATAATAATAATGATAGTAAGAATATAAAAATTATGCAGATTGATCCATACCTAAAACCCTTTGAAAAGGATATTAAACTTAGAGTAGAGAGCTATAAAGTTACTAAAAAGAAAGTACTTGGTAGTAATCAAAGTTTCAAGTCTTTTGCAAATGGAGATTTATTTTATGGATTTCATTTAACCGCTGATGGATGGGTTTATAGGGAGTGGGCTCCTAATGCTGATGCTCTATATTTAATTGGTGATTTTAATAATTGGAATCCTCAATCTCATCAATTACAAAAAATAGAAAATGGGAATTGGGAAATCTATTTAGACGGTGCGCAGGCACTAAAACATATGTCTTATGTTAAAGTAAGGGTTGTTGCTAATGGTGTATCAAGAGATAGAATACCTCTCTATATTAAGAGGACGGTTCAGAATCCTAATACTCACGACTTTGTAGGACAAATTTGGCAACCAGATTATGAGTTTGAATGGAAAGATAGCAATTTCCATATTGAAAATACAAAAACATTGTTCATATATGAGGCACATGTAGGAATGGCTCAGGAAAAAGAAGGTATTGGTACATTTAATGAGTTTACAGAAATTATACTTCCAAGGATAGCGGCTGAGGGGTATAACACAATTCAGCTTATGGCTGTAATGCAACACCCGTATTATGCATCCTTTGGGTATCAGGTATCTAATTTCTTTGCTGTTTCATCATGGTTTGGAACTCCAGATGAGCTAAAAGCATTAATTAATGCTGCTCATATTATGGGAATTGCAGTATTACTTGATATAGTGCATTCTCATTCTATTAAAAATATATCTGAGGGTATTAATGAGTTCGATGGAACAGACTATCAATTTTTTAATGCCGGAACTCGCGGAAGTCATCCGGCTTGGGATACAAAATTATTTAATTATGGAAAACCTGAGGTTCTTCATTTCCTTTTGTCAAACATTAAGTTTTGGCTTGAGGAATATCATTTTGATGGATATCGATTTGATGGTGTATCATCCATGTTGTACCATCATCATGGACTTGGAGTAGCATTTACTGATTATAGTAAATACTTTAGCTTGGATACGAATATAGAGGCAATCACATACCTTCAATTTGCTAATGACCTTGTGCGGCAGGTAAAGCCAGGTGCAATAACAATAGCTGAGGATATGAGTGGTCTGCCTGGAATGTGTTTGCCGGTGGATTTTGGTGGTCTAGGCTTTGACTATAGGTTATCTATGGGAGTTCCCGATCTTTGGGTTAAAATACTAAAAGAAATACCTGATGAAAAATGGAGTATGGGACAATTGTGGCACGAGTTAACTAGCAGAAGACCTAGTGAGAAAAATATAGGATACTCTGAATCTCACGATCAGGCACTTGTAGGTGACAAAACATTAATGCTCCAACTAGGTGGAAAAGAAATGTATTCTCATATGCTTAAAACAGATGATAATATAATAATAAGAAGAGCTATGGAACTTCATAAACTAATTAAGTTTATTACTATAACTTTGGGGGGAGAGGGCTATTTGAACTTTATGGGTAATGAGTTTGGTCACCCAGACTGGATTGACTTCCCAAGAATCGGAAACAATTGGAGTTATAAATATGCAAGAAGGCAATGGAGTTTAATGGAAAATAAAGAGCTTAAGTATGATTATTTAGCCAATTTTGATAGAGAAATGTTGAGTTTAATGAAAAGACATAATGTTTTAAGCTCAACTGATTTGCAAAATCTTTGGACTGATGAGGAAAATAAGTTACTTGCCTTTAAAAAGGGTGGATTGGTATTTTTATTTAATTTTAATACTGATATTTCTTATCCAGAATATGAACTTCCAACTGATGAAATGGGTGAATTTGAAGTTGTGTTTAATAGTGATGAACTTATGTTTGGTGGACTTAACAGAATTGGGACAGATTATATCTATAATGCTAAAAAATTAGGTGGAAAGGGCAATAAGCCTGGGGTAGTAATATACTCTCCAAGTAGGACTGTACTGGTTCTAAAAAAGGTGTAAAATAAATAAAAATAATATAAAAGGGGCGGTTCACTAATATATTCTCGAAAGATACGAGTTTATATTAATGAACCGCCCTAGATATTATAAGCTTATTATCCCCTTAATGAAGTTTCGCCCATTAAGTACTTATCAATATTTTTAGTAACTGCTCTGCCTTCACATATTGCCCAAACAACTAATGATTGACCTTTTTTCATATCACCAGCTGCAAAAACACCTTTCAAATTAGTCATAGAGTTGTCATCTACAATAACATTTCCTCGACGATCAAATTCTACTCCTAAATTTGTAAGAAGTCCTTCATGTTGTGGATGTAAAAATCCCATTGCGAGTATTACTAAGTCAACTTTAAGCTCAAGTTCTGAGCCTGGCACCTCAACCATTTGTTGGCCACCTTTTTCACTAGTTATCCATTCAACTTTAGATGCGTGAAGTGTATTAACTCTGCCATCAACACCGGTGAATTTTCTAGTAGTAATATTCCAATCACGGTTACATCCTTCTTCATGAGAAGTAGTAGTTTTTAACGTTCTAGGATAAGAAGGCCATGGCATTGAATCATCTCTATCTACAGGAGGTTTAGGCATAATTTCATATTGATATACGCTCTTAGCTCCTTGCCTTATAGCAGTTCCGATACAATCAGAACCTGTATCTCCTCCGCCTAGAACTAGGACTACTTTGTCTTTAGCAGTTATTTCTTCATCTACTATTTCTTTTCCTGAAACTCGTTTGTTTTGTTGTTTTAGGTAATCCATAGCAAAATGTACACCCTTAAGTTCACGTCCTTCAACATTTAAATCTCTAGGAATAGTACTTCCACCAGTTAAAGCCACTGCATCGAATTCAGATAAAAGACGCTCAGAGCTATAATCAACTCCTACATTTACATTAGTCTTAAACTTAACTCCTTCGCTAGCCATAAAATTTACTCTTCGCTCAACTATATCTTTGTCTAATTTGAAATCTGGTATTCCATATCTTAAAAGTCCGCCTATTTCATCGTCCCGCTCAAACACTGTAACATCATGTCCTACAGAATTAAGTTCAGCAGCGGCAGAAAGGCCAGCTGGCCCAGAGCCGACTACAGCAACCTTTTTACCGGTTCTTACTCTAGGTGAAATAGGTTTTGTCCATCCTTCTTCAAATGCTTTTTCTATTATATTGAGTTCGATTTCTTTTATTGCAACTGGATCTCTATTAACACCTAATGTACATGAACCTTCACAAGGGGCAGGGCACACTCTTCCAGTAAACTCTGGAAAGTTATTTGTTAGAGCTAGCCTGTTATATGCTTTTTCCCATTTTTCTTTGTATACCATGTCATTCCAATCTGGAATTAGGTTTCCTAGAGGACAACCCCAGTTACAAAAGGGAACACCACATTCCATACACCTTGCACCTTGCTGGCGTAATTTTTCAACTGGAAATTTTACAAATAATTCTTTGGAGTCCTTAATTCTTTCCTTTACAAGGCGCTTTTTTGCTGTTTCTCTTTTAAATTCTCTGAAACCATCCAATTTTCCCAAATTTAACACCTCCCTATATATTCTATTTGCCTTCTAATATTGCTTTGTACGCGGTTGGTATTATTTTCTTGAATTTTAATTTATATTCGTCCCAATTTTCTAGGATCTTAGCTGCTTTATGACTGTTAGTTGCTTCGAAATGTTCTTTTATTATGGAGTAAAGCTGTAATGAATCTGATTCTGAAGTTACTTTTTCTACTTCAATCATTTCCATATTACATTTTGAAGTTAGCGTTTCATTCTCATCGATAACATATGCTATACCGCCGCTCATACCAGCTGCAAAATTCCTGCCTGTTCTTCCAATAATAACTACAACTCCACCTGTCATGTATTCACAACCGTGGTCTCCAACTCCTTCAACTACAGCTTGTGCTCCTGAATTTCTTACAGCAAAACGTTCACCAACTAGTCCATTTATAAATAACTTACCAGAAGTTGCTCCATAAAGAATTGTATTACCTGCTATGAAATTCTCATCTTGCTTAAAGGTACAATTTTCTGGTGTCTTCACAATTATTTTAGCACCTGATAATCCCTTACCAACATAGTCATTTGCATCTCCTACTAATTTTAGTGTTAATCCATTAGCTCCAAATGCTCCAAAACTTTGACCAGCTGCGCCAACAAAATTAAATGTTATAGTATCGTCTGGTAGTCCAATAGCTCCAAATTTCATAGCAATTCTTCCACTAAGCATTGCGCCAACAGAACGATTGACATTCTCAATTTCTAAATTAGAGGTGCTTTTCATTCCGTTTTCAAGTGAAGCTTTTGCCATTTCAATTAATTTAAAATCTAAAGAATTATCTAATCCATGATCCTGAGCTATAACACAGTACCTTTTAATTCTCTTTGGCATATCTGGTTTGTACAGGATATTTGATAAATCTAAATCTTTTGCTTTCCAATGAGCTATTGCTTTCTTCTGACTGATTTTATCTACGCGGCCTACCATTTCATTCATAGTTCTAAAACCAAGTTTAGCCATATGCTCTCTTATTTCCATAGCGATAAATGTAAAGAAGTTTACCACATACTCTGGTTTTCCTTTGAAATTCTTACGAAGTTCTGGATCTTGAGTTGCTATTCCCATATCGCAAGTATTTAAATGACAATTTCTTAGCATTGTACATCCTAGTACTACAAGTGCAGTAGTTGCAAATCCAAATTCTTCTGCGCCAAGAAGTGCTGCTATAACAACATCACGACCTGTTTTAAGCTGACCATCAGTTTGAACTGTTACTCTGCTTCTTAAATTATTTAAAAGAAGTACCTGTTGGGTTTCGGCAAGGCCTAGCTCCCAAGGTAGTCCGGCATGTTTAATTGATGAAAGTGGGGAAGCACCAGTTCCGCCATCATGACCACTTATTACTATAGCATCTGAATGTGCCTTAACAACTCCAGCAGCTATAGTTCCAACGCCTAATTCTGAAACTAATTTCGTACTTATACGTGCACGAGGATTTACGCTTTTTAAATCATGAATAAGTTGAGCTAAATCTTCAATAGAATATATATCATGATGAGGTGGAGGGGATATTAAATCAATTCCAGGGGTTGAGTGTCTAAGTCTTGCAATATTTGCATCAACTTTTTTGCCTGGAAGTTGTCCACCTTCACCGGGTTTTGCTCCTTGAGCTATCTTTATTTGTAATTCATCTGCATTTACAAGGTACTCTGCAGTAACTCCAAATCTAGCAGAAGCTATTTGTTTAATTGCACTTCTTCTTAAATCACCATTTTCATCAACTATGAACCTTGAAGCGTCTTCTCCACCTTCACCAGTATTGCTTTTTCCACCAAGTCTATTCATTGCTATAGCCATAGTTTCGTGGGCTTCTTTACTGATTGATCCAAAGGACATTGCGCCAGAGCAGAATCTTTTTACAATTTCACTAATCGGCTCTACTTTTTCTATTGGAATCTCGTTTCCATAATTAAGTTCAAACAAACCTCTAATTGTACATAAATGTTTATCTTGATCATTTATAATTTTAGAATATTCTTTATATAAGTCATAATCATTTGTTCTTGCAGCAACTTGAAGTTTGAAAATTGTATCAGGGTTAAATAAATGGTATTCACCATCTTTTCTCCAAGAATATTTACCGCCAACTTCTAGTTCTGCTATAGGTTTTCTTAACTTGTTGAAAGCATTTTTATGTCTAATTAATACTTCTTTTGCAATTGTATCTAAACCAATTCCACCAATTCTTGAAGGAGTTCCACCAAAATGTTTTTCAAGTAACTCGGAGCTTAGTCCAACTGCATCAAAAATCTGAGCTCCATGATAACTTTGTATAGTTGAAATTCCCATTTTTGATAATATTTTAAGAAGTCCTTGGGAAATTGCATTTATATAGTTTTCGTGTGCTTTTTCTTTAGATAGATTTTCTAAATCACCTTCGCTAATAATATTATCAATAGACTTAAGTGCAAGATAAGGATTAACACCTGTGGCACCATAACCAATTAATAAGGCAAAATGCATGGTTTCTCTTGCTTCTCCAGTTTCTACAATGATAGATACAGAAGTTCTGGTTTTTTCTCTAGTTAAATGCTGCTGAACAGCTGATAATGCAAGTAAACTTGGAATCGCAGCGTCATAAGAATCAACTGATTTATCACTTAGAACAATGATGTTGTAGCCTTCTTCAATCCTTGCAGATGCACGAGCACAAAGTTTATCAAGGGCATCTTTAAAACCTTCAATTCCAGTGTCTGCTTTAAAAGTTATTGGAATTGTTGTGGTTTTAAATGCGTTATCTTTCAAATTTTTAATTTTAGCTAGTTCTAAATTAGTCAAGATAGGACTACTTATTTCTATAAATGGATTATCGTTAAGTTCTTGATTTAAAACATTATCTTGAGAACCCACAAAGTTCATTAAAGACATAACCATTTTTTCTCTAATTGGGTCTATTGGTGGATTAGTAACTTGAGCAAAAAGTTGCTTGAAATAAGCAAATAGAAGCTGTGGTTCATTTGACAATACAGCAAGAGGTGTATCGTTTCCCATAGAACCAATTGGTTCCTTACCATCTTTTGCCATCGGAGCCAAAATAATTTTCAAATCTTCTAGTGTATATCCAAAGGCTTGCTGCCTTTCTTTTAATATTTCTTTATCTATTTTAACTTCGTCAATTACTGCATCAAAATCTTCTAGGTAAAGTTTATTTTTTGAAATCATTTCACCATAAGGTTTATTTGTGCAGATTTTCTTTTTAACTTCTTCGTCTTTAATTATTCTTCCTTCATTTGTATCAATTAAAAACATCTTTCCTGGTTGAAGTTTACCTTTTTTCTCGATATCCTCTGGTTTAAACTTAAGTACACCAGCTTCAGACGCAAGAACAGCAAAACCATCTTTTGTTATTACATATCTTGCAGGCCTAAGTCCATTTCTATCTAAGGTGGCACCTATTCTAATACCATCTGTAAATGCAACAACTGCAGGCCCGTCCCAAGGTTCAATTAAAGAAGCATGGTACTCATAAAAAGCTTTCTTATAATCTTCCATACCATCATTCGTCATCCAAACTTCAGGAATTAACATCATCATGCTATGAGGAAGAGATCTACCATCCATCTTTAAGAGTTCTGTTATATTGTCAAGGGAAGCTGAGTCACTTCCATTAGGACTTATAATAGGAAACAATTTCTTTAAATTTTCTCCATATACTTTAGATTTTAGAACTCCTTCGCGGGCATTCATCCAGTTTCTATTTCCTCTAATTGTATTTATCTCACCATTATGAGCTAAATATCTAAATGGCTGGGCTAAATCCCAAGTTGGAAATGTATTTGTACTATATCTCTGATGAACAAGGCAGAGTGCACTTTTGAAATTTATGTCTTGTAAATCTACATAGAAGCCTTTTATTTGTTCTGCAAGTAATAGTCCTTTGTATACAATGGTCCTACTAGAAAGACTACAGATATAGAAATATTCTGTGCTTCTATCAACTAATTTGACTACTTCTTTTTCTGCTCTTTTTCTTATAACATAAAGTCTTCTTTCAAACTCTTCTTGAAGTTCATCGTCTGTTAGATCATCATCTTTAAAAGTTGACCCTAGAAAAATCTGTCTTATAATTGGTTCAGTTCCTTTTGCTGTATCACCAATATTTCTATTATCGATGGGAACGGATCTCCAACCTAATATTTTCTGGCCTTCTTCTTCTGCAATTCTTTCAAGTATGCCTTCGCATTGAAACCTTAGCGCAGGTTCTTTTGGAAGGAATACCATTCCTACTGCATATTTACCTGCTCTTGGAAGTTCTAGTCCTAAGTTGTCGCAACTAATTCTAAAAAATTCATCAGGAATTTGTACAAGAATACCTGCACCATCTCCGGTTTTAGGATCTGCTCCAACTGCACCTCTATGTGTTAAGTTCACAAGAACCTTTAATCCCTTTTTTATAATTCCGTTAGTTTTTTCACCTCTGATATTTGCTACAAAGCCAACACCACAATTATCTTTTTCAAAAGCAGGATCGTACAATCCTTGCTTTTCAGGATAACCAATGCTATTATTCACAATATTACCCCCTTTTTATTATATAAACGATTATATAAATTGTACCACGATTCTGTAAATATGCAAGTTTCATTTTTTTATAATTCAAAATTACCAATTTACACACTATAATTAATTATTCTACAAGAAAGTAGATATAATTCAACTAAAGATATAATTGGTAGTGAGTATATTTTATTTATATTCATACATAGCTGAGTATAGTTATCATATTTTTATATATAAAAATAGAAGGGAGTTGAAATTTAATTTCAACTCCCTTCTATTAAATAATATGATATTTTATTTTTGTAATAAAAAGTTATAGTTTTCTTTTATAAAATTTAATATTGTATTTGCAATTAATGATTGTCCTTCAATGTTTGGATGGATTCCATCCCTACATAAAAATTTACTGTAATTGTTATACTTTAGAAATTCTGATCTTACATCTATAAGTACGGTATTAGTTTCAATAGCTACTTGCGTTATAGTTTTACTATAGGAATTATGCCAATTGAAAAGAGTTTCCTTTGTACCTAACCAATGTAGAATATTCATCTCGTTAGTATTATCTTCTTTTGAAATCCATTTAAAATATTTTAAAGGATCAAGTGGTGGTAGTGTCATAAGTACGGGCAATATATGGTTGCTTTTTAATGTATCTATCATAGCGAGTAGTGTTTCGCGAAAAGTTATTATATCTGTGTTTGGTTTGTATTCCATGTCAGGATTTTTAGCGATGTCATTCCAATTATAGTCACAGTCATTACCGCCAAATTCAATTAATACTATGTCAGGGGACTTTTTTATAACATCATTGTACATCTTACGTGCACCCCTTATTATAGTACTACCAAATTTACCTGCATTATATACTGGACCTTTTATTTTATTTTCAATGATGCTCGTAAAGTTCTCTTTTAAAATTGCATATTTAGATTTTTCATCATCGTAAATAATGCCCTTTGTAATAGAATCACCATATGCTAAAAAAACATAATTATCTTTTATCTTCATAATACTATACCTCCATAAAACTAAATTCTAAATTATAAGTAAAAAAAATTGATTTAATTAATTTACTTAATGTATATTAACAATATATCACATGAATGTCTATAATACAATACGTAGTTATGAAAACTATATATCAAATTTAGGATTTCTTATTTTTATATAACATCTATATTTCCTTCATAACATCTACATAATTATTTTCTATAATATAGTTAGTGTAGTTTGTGTTTATACATTAAGAAGTATGTAAATGAGTTATCGATTTAATAAATATTATGTTTTATGTTGACAATTTATTAAACTAATGATAACATACACCTAACCTATAGGATAAGTATGTAAACCCTATAAGGACAATATTAAAGATATTAAGAATTGATATCATTTTTATTATAACAGGATGTTTATTGAATATTATACTAATATTAAATAGAGGAGGACAAGATGAAGAATCAAAGGGTCTTTAAATTTTCGTCAACACTATTGGTAGGCCTTTCATTAATGGTGGTATTGGCAGGATGCTCCTCTAAAAAAGTAAAAAGTGATAATGTTAGAGTAGGGTACTTCCCAAGCATAACCCATTCTCAAGCTCTTGTAGGTCGCGAACAAGGAAGTTTTCAAAAGGCTTTAGGAACATCAAAAAAAATAGAATGGAAATTATTTAATGCAGGACCAGCAGAAGTAGAGGCACTTTTTGCAGAGGCTATTGATATAGCTTATATAGGACCTGGGCCAGCAATTAATGGATATGCAAAATCTAAAGGTGATATTCAAATTATTGCAGGGGCAACAGATGCAGGAGCAATATTTGTATCTAAAAAAGGATTGATTATTAAGGATATGAAAGATTTAAGCGGCAGGAAAATTGCAGTTCCACAGTTTGGAAACACTCAGGATTTGACGCTTAGACATTTAATGTCTAAGAATGGGTTAAAGGATACAACAAAGGGTGGAACTGTTGAAGTAAGGCAAGCCTCAAATGCAGATATTCTATCTCTAATGCAAAAGGGAGATATAGATGCAGCTTTAGTACCAGAACCTTGGGGTTCAAGGTTAATAGAAGAAGCAAAAGCAAATATTATTTTAGATTATAAAGATTTATTTAGAGAAGGAAACTATACCACTGCTGTAGTAGTTGTTAGAACTGAATTTTTAAAATATAATCCAGAAATTGTTGAAAAATTTATAAGAAACCATGTAGAAGTAACAGACTATATTAATAAAAATCCAGAAGAAGCTAAAGTTATAGTTAATAAACAAATTACTGAATTAACTAAAAAAGGATTATCGAAAGAAATTTTAGATAATTCATTTAAAAGATTAACAATTACAAATAATCCAGAAAAAGACTCAGTTTTAGATTTTGTTAAATTTTCACTAGATGAAAAGTTTTTAAAAATAAAGCCAGATACTAAGGATTTATTTAATCTTGCTATTTTAAATAAGGTTTTAAAAGAAAAGGGATTAGAGCAAATAAAATATTAGTATAAATAAAATTAGAGGTGATAAATGTGGGCCTTATAGTTAAGGACGTAAGTAAGGAGTTTATTTCAAAACATAAAAAGACAAGCACACTTGAAAATTTTAATATAGAAATAAAAAAAGGTGACTTCGTATGTATATTAGGCCCTTCTGGTTGTGGTAAATCTACTTTGCTAAATATTTTAGCAGGACTTGAAAAGGCAACTAAAGGCGTGGTTGTACTTAACGGTAATGAGATAACTGGGCCAGGACCGGATAGAACAGTTATGTTTCAGGAGGCTGCATTATTTCCTTGGCTTAAGGTTATTGATAATGTAGAATTTGGAATGAAGATGGCTGGTATTTCAAAGGAAGTTAGATACGAGAAAGCAATTCATTATTTAAAAATGGTACATTTATCAAAGTTTCAAGATTCCTACGTGTATGAGCTTTCAGGTGGTATGAAGCAGAGAGTTGCACTAGCGAGGGCACTATCTCTTGATTCTGAAATACTTCTAATGGACGAACCTTTTGCGGCACTTGATAGTCAGACTAAAATGATGTTACGGCAAGAACTTCAGCGTATATGGGTAAATACTAAAAAAACAATTGTGTTTATTACGCATGATGCAGAAGAAGCAGTTTATTTAGCAAATAGAGTTGTAGTTATGGCAGCGAACCCAGGACGTATAAAACAGGAATTTGCTATAGAACTTTCAAGGCCAAGACAAATGGAAAGTTGTGATATTACTTATTATACTTCCAAAATAATGAAAGCATTAAAAGAGGAGGTGGAGAAAGTTGCAAAAGCAGAGTACGACGGTGATTGGAATATTGAAGAAAATCCTGTTCTATATTCTTCTGATACTGATATGGGAAGGGATTTATAAATTAGGTGTTGATATTTTAAGAATTTGGAGACCATATATTTTACCTTCACCTATAGATGTTTTTAAGACTTTGGCAGTTCTAATTGAAGACAATACAATAGGAATAGCAATTATTGCAAGTTTAAAACGAATTATAGTGGGTTATTTTATTTCAGTAATAATAGGAGTTTCTCTTGGACTTATAATTGCTAGATTTAAATATTTAGAAGAAAATTTAGGACCACTAATTTTAGGACTTCAGACTTTACCTAGTATTTGTTGGTTGCCGTTTGCTATTCTTTGGTTTGGACTTAGTGAGGGTTCGATTATTTTTGTAATTGCAATTGGTTCAACATTTGCCGTTGCTATGTCAGTTAAATATGCAATAAAAAATGTTAATCCCTTATATATAAGAGCTTCAAGAACTATGGGAGCAAAGGGTAGTAAAATTTATACTCATGTAATATTGCCGGCGGCACTCCCAGATATAGTTAGCGGACTTAAGCAAGGTTGGTCTTTTGCCTGGAGAGCTCTAATGGCTGGTGAAATGCTTTCTTCTACAAAGGGGCTTGGACAGGTGCTTATGGTTGGTAGAGATTTAGCAGATATTAGCCAAGTTGTAGCTGTAATGATAGTAATAATAGTTCTTGGTTTATTAGTGGATAAACTTGTTTTTGAAAGGCTTGAGAAAAATATGAGACATAAATGGGGTCTTGATAGAGTTTAGTTAAAAAACTATGGAGGTGAAAGCGTATGAGTATTAAAAATCTAACATGGCATGATACATCCGTAAGTAGAGAAAAAAGGGAAATATTACTTAAGCAAAAGGCTAAGCTTTTGTGGTTTACTGGGTTATCAGGTTCTGGAAAGTCAACAGTTGCAAATGCCTTAGATATAAGATTAAATCAGAGAGGCGCGGCAACTTATCTACTTGATGGTGATAATATTCGCCTTGGCATTAATTCAGATCTTGGATTTTCTCTGGAAGATAGAAATGAGAATATAAGGCGAATTAGTGAAATTGGCAAATTATTTGTAGATGCAGGCCTAATAACTATAGCTTGTTTCATATCCCCTCTGAAAGTAAATCGTCAAATGGCAAGGGAGACCTTAGGAGAAGATTTTATTGAAGTATTTGTAGATTGCCCAATAGAGGAATGTGAGAAAAGGGATCCTAAAAACTTATATAAAAAAGCTAGACTTGGCGAAATTAAGGAATTTACAGGAATAACATCCCCTTATGAAAAACCTGAAAATCCAGAGATTATTGTGAATACAAAGGATCAAACAATAGATCAATGTGTAGATAAAATATTAGATTATTTAAGGCTATAGCTAGGAGGGTATAATGAAGCTAGAAACAAAAATATTAGAAACTGATATATTAGTTGTCGGTGGCGGCACTTCTGGATGTTATGCTGCATTAACTCTAAGCCAGCATGAAGACATGAATATTATAGTTGTAGATAAAGCTAATATAAAAAGAAGTGGATGTTTAGCTGCAGGAGTTAATGCAATCAATGCATATATTAATGAAGGGTATACTCCAGAAGACTTTGTTGACTACGTAAAAAAGGAAGCGGAAGGAATTATAAGGGAAGACTTAGTATACTCTATAGCTAAAAATTTAAATAAAGTTACCAGAAACATGGAAAAATTAGGCCTTACTATTTTAAAAGATTCTGGCGGAAAGTATGTTACTCGTGGCAAAAGAAGTATTAAGATAAATGGAGAAAACATAAAACCCCTTCTTGCAAATGAGGTAGAATCTAAGAGAAATATACAGGTTTTAAACAAGGTAAATATAATAGATTACATTATTAAAGATAAGGTTGTTATCGGTGTTTATGGATTCCATGTAGAAGAAAACATTTTTTATGTAATTTATTCTAAAGCTGTTATTTGTACAACGGGTGGAGCGTCAGGCCTATATAAACCAAATAATTCTGGCTTTTCTAAACATAAGATGTGGTATTCTCCATTTAACACAGGTGCAGGTTATGCTATGGGTATAAGAGCGGGGGCTGAGATGACTTCTTTTGAAATGAGGTTCATAGCACTCAGGTGTAAGGATACTATTGCACCAACTGGTACTGTAGCTCAAGGAATAGGTGCAAAGCAAGTTAATGGTAATAATGAAAATTACGTAAGAAATTATGGAAAGCCACTAACGACAACGCGTTTATTTGCAACTGTTGAGGAAAATCGGAAAGGGTTAGGGCCTTGTTATTTAAATACTAAGGGTATATCAAAGGTCGTTGAAGAGGAACTTTATAAGGCGTATCTTAATATGGCACCAGCCCAAACCTTAAAATGGATTGAAAATGGAATTGGTCCTAGCACTGAAAATCTGGAAATAGAAGGTACAGAACCTTATATAGTTGGAGGTCACGCAGCTAGTGGATATTGGGTAGATGTTAACCGAGCTACTAGTATTTCAGGCTTATATGCAGCTGGGGATGTAGCAGGTGGAAGTCCTAAAAAATATGTAACTGGTTGTTTTGTTGAAGGTGAAATTGCAGCTGTTGCTGCAACTGAGTTTATAAAAAACAAGAAAAATGAGTTGTTAAAAGAAGATGAAATTAACTCTAAAGTTTTATTTTTAGAAACTTTGCTTGAAGATGTTTGCGGAATGTTTTCTGTAAATGAAATTGAAGAAGCTATGCAAAAGGTAATGGACGAATATGCAGGTGGTATATCTAAAAACTATGTATATAATTCTAAAAGATTATACATTGCAAGTGTAAAAATAGAGGAACTCTTAACTCTATCCAAGGATCTTCACGCAAACGATATGAGGGATTTACTTCAAATATTTGAAGTTATTGATAGATTATATGTTTGCAAAGTTTTAATAGTTCATCTTTTAAATAGGACAGAAACCCGCTGGAAATGTTATGGCGAGAATGCAGATTTCCCAGAGAAGGATGAAAATATGCTTAAATATGTAAATTCAATTTATAAGGATGGGAAAGTAAAGGTTGTACTTAGAAATTTAATAAAGAGAGATGAAGTTTATGAGCATTAAAATAATCCCGCAAAAATGTGTAGGTTGTGGAAAATGCCTCAATGTCTGCCCTGGGAATCTTATATATAAGAAAGAAAACTCAAAAGCATATATAAAATATCCCGAGGAGTGCTGGGGATGTTGCGCATGTGTTAAAGAGTGCCCAGCCTCTGCCATAAATTATTATCTTGGAGTTGACATTGGAGGAAAAGGAACTTATTTAAATACAAAAAAAGAAAAGAATCTCCTTCATTGGCATATACATAAACCAAAAGGTGAAGAGATAATTATTACAACAAATGAAACAGAAGCTAATAAATATTAGGAGGTAGAATTATGAATCATTTAGATACATTAGAAGCAGAAAGTATTTTCATACTAAGAGAATCATATAAAAAATTAGGTAAACTAGGAATGTTATGGTCGATTGGAAAAGACTCAACAGTATTATTGTGGCTTGCTAAGAAAGCCTTTTTTGGACATTGTCCTTTCCCTTTTATTCATGTGGATACTAAACATAAAATACCAGCAATGATTGAATATAGAGATATGATTGCTAAAGAGTTTAATATTGACCTTATAGTTCATACAAATCAGGAAGCAATCGACGCAGGTATGGGACCAGATAAAGGAAGACTTGTTTGTTGTAAAGCTCTAAAAACAGATGGCCTTCAACAAGTGGTTACGAAATATGAATTTGACGGATTAATTCTAGGAATTAGAAGTGATGAGGAAGGTTCCCGCTCTAAAGAAAGAGTATTTAGTGAAAGAAATAAGGATTCCGAATGGGATTACACTAATCAAGCACCAGAACTTTGGGATCAATTTAAAACTGACTTTCCAAAGGGAAATCATATTAGGGTTCATCCTATACTTCATTGGAATGAAATAGATATATGGTCTTATATACAAAGAGAAAATATACCACTTATAGATTTATATTTCGCAAAGGATGGAGAAAGATATAGAAGTCTTGGCTGTGCTGAGTGTACTGGTAAGATAAAGTCTAATGCTACAACAATAGATGACATAATTGAAGAATTAAAACACACAACTACTGGTGAGAGAGCAGGAAGAGCTCAGGATCAAGAAGATTCATATGCTATGCAAAAGCTTCGTAAAGATGGATATATGTAAGGGAGGTCATACTAATGGAAAATACAAGAGAACAATTAAGAATAGTTGCAGTAGGACACGTAGATCACGGTAAATCTACAGTAATTGGAAGATTATTGTATGATACAAAATCACTACCAGAAGGCGCAATTGAAAAAGTTAAAAAAATTGCTAAAGAAACTGGTAAACCTTTTGAATATGCATATTTATTAGATGCTTTTGAAGAAGAACAAAAACAAGGAATTACAATAGATACAACATCTCTTCAATTTCACACTGACAAAAGAGATTATGTAATTATAGATGCACCAGGACATATAGAATTTCTTAAAAACATGATAACAGGTGCAGCTAGTGCTGAAGCAGCATTGCTTATAATTGATGCTAAAGAAGGAATTCAAGAACAATCTAAAAGACATGGTTATATATTATCGCTCCTTGGAATTAAACAGGTTTGTGTTGTAGTTAATAAAATGGATCTTATAAACTATAGTCAAGAAAAGTTTAATATTATAAAAAAACAAATGGACGATTTTTTAAAGAATTTAAATGTACACCCTATGAGTTATATTCCTATTTCAGCATTTTATGGTGAGAACTTGACTTCAAAATCTGAAAAATTATCATGGTATACGGGACCAACAGTGCTTGAAGCATTAGATTTATTCTCTCAAGAAGAGGGACTTGAAGCAAAACCTTTAAGATTCCCTATTCAAGACGTATATAAGTTTGATGATAGGAGAATAATTGCAGGAAGAATAGAAGCAGGTAGCCTTAAGATTGGAGATGAAATTCTTATTTCACCATCAAACAGAACTACAAAAGTTAAGAGTATAGAAGCTTTTGTAGAAAAAGACAGGGTTGATATATTATCTGCAGGAATGTCAGTCGGAATTACTTTTGAAGATGAGTTTTTTAATAAACGAGGAGAGATAATTTCCCACAAATCAAATGCTCCTATTACTTCTGACCTCTTTAAAACGAACATATTTTGGATGGGAAAAAATAATTTTGTAAAAGGTAAAAAATATAAGATTAAGCTTGTAACCCAAGAAGTGGAATGCGAAATTATATCATTTGATAAGGTTATAGATGCGAGTACTTTAGCAACTTATGAAAATGCGCTTGAAGCAAAAACTAATGACGTTGCAGAAGTTACTATAAAGACAAAGGAAAAGATATGTTTTGATAAATTTTCCGATAACCAAAACACTGGTAGATTTGTAATAGTAGATGGTTATGATGTAAGTGGTGGTGGAATTATTTCAGGCGTTGTAGAGGCGGATGAAGTGGTTGCAACTAGCTTTAACAAAGATGGAATTAATCTCCCAATAAATTGTTTTGACGAATATTATTTTGATATTAAAGCGTTAGACATTAAGAAAAAAATATTAAAGTCGACTCAATATAAAGTTGGAGAGATCATACCTTTCCTTGGACAAAGTTATGACTTTACAGAAAACTTTGATGTAATAGCCTTAAATGCAAGACTTGTTGCTAAAATAAGAGCGGGCAAGTTAATTGATGTTATATCAGTTAAAGACTATTCTTATGATTCTATAGCCTTAATTAATGAAAAAGGGTTTGGTATCAACTTAACCTCAGAAAAAGATTTATTAGACTACAAGAATGATTATAAAGATGGAGTTAATGAAACTTTTGCAGATAAATGGCTTAATTTTACAAAGTATAGAACTATAAAGTTTAGTGATATTATAGAAGAAATACTAGAATATGAAATCTAAATCATAATAAATGCCGGCTAATATGAATATTAATCATCTTAGCCGGCATTTTTATATTTCGTTTTCTATTTGTCTAGATACATAACTAGAAGGCAATATCTTACTAGTTTTAATTTTAAAAATGAAATAATAAAATTTAAATAATATAATTATTATTAATACAATTTTCATAATTATACTGTCCATTAGTATTAGTGGAAAAGCTATCATACTGTCCGCAAATAATAATATTAAAACCTTTTGCTTTATTGTTAAGGATCTATGTATAATTAGTTTATAATTTGTACTTATTTTGATATAATGTTTATTATATCATTAATAAATTGAAATATTTTGTATCTTGAAATATTTTATGAAATATAAGAGGAGAGTTACATGAAGAATTCTGAAACATTAAAAAAAGATCTAGATAGAATTGATGGGAAAAGTTATAGATTATATAAAGAATTAGAAGGTGAATATGATTTCGGTGATTATGTGCTTTGCATAGATCATGTTCAAGGCGACCCTTTTGCAGCTCCGTCTAGAATTAGAATAGTAGTAAATCAGAATATATCTAAATTCCCAAAGGAAATTTTTGATAATAAAAACAAAAATATAGCAGTAAGCGATTATTTAACAAGAGAATTTTACTTAAATATTAATAAATGCTCACAAAAAGTTTTTGGATCTGGAAAAAGTGGTCTTATAGCGATAAGTAAATGCCCACAAGAGATATTAGAGAGGACTTCAATAATAATAGATGAGAATAAAATAGAAGCTAGATTTTATGTTGGGTTCCCAGCAAGAGGAAGAAGTGTTTTATCAAAAGAGCTTGAGAAAATTTTATATAATGTTATACCCAGTATAATAGAGAAAACTTTATTATATAAAAACATTAATAGTGAAAAATTGATAAGTAGAGTAAGACTTGTTGAAGATCAAGAAGCTATAAGAACACATCTGGATAGTCGTGGACTAGTTGCATTTGTAGCTAATGGATCAATGTTGCCTCGCGAGAGTGGCATATCTTCCAAGGCATTGACTCTTGGCAAAGCCTTTATATCACCTAAAGAATTAGAAGTAGAGTTTAATACAAAAAGCAAAGGAATAATAAGAGGTATGGGTATTAAAAAAGGAATAACTCTTATTGTAGGTGGAGGATATCACGGTAAATCTACACTACTAAGGGCACTAGAGCTTGGGGTTTATAATCATATTGAAGGTGATGGTAGAGAATTAGTTATAACAGATGGGACAGCTTTAAAAGTAAGGGCAGAAGATAGTAGAAGTATAACTAAAACGGATATATCCCTATTTATAAGTAACTTACCTAGTGGTCAAGGTACTACTCAGTTTTCTACTCAAAATGCAAGTGGTAGTACATCACAAGCAGCAAGTATTATAGAAGGTTTAGAAAGCGGAGCAAAGGTTTTATTAATAGATGAGGATACTTCAGCTACTAATTTCATGATGCGTGATGACTTAATGCAGAGACTAGTATCTAAAGAAAAGGAGCCAATAACGCCATTTATTGAAATTGCGGGACCTTTATATAAGCAAAAATGTATTTCAACAATTATGGTTGTAGGAAGTTCAGGGGATTTTTTTGATATAGCGGATTGTGTGGTTCAATTGGATAATTATAGGGCAATGGACGTTACAAAAGAGGCTATAGATTTAAGCCTTGGTCATATTACTAAAAGAGTTTCTGAAAGGGCGTTAACTATAAATATTACATTTAACAGAATAATAAAAGCAGGAACAATTACTCAAGGGGATAAGGGTATTAAAATAAAAGCAACGTGCCTTAGTACATTAAGTATAAATCGAGAGGATATAGATTTAAGGGCAGTAGAGCAGATAGTAGATAATGAACAAGTAAATGCAATTGGCTTAATTATGAAATGGGCAGAAGTTAACATTATGAGTAAGGGATTAGGTTTTGATAAAATGGTGGATAATATATTTTGTAAGTTGAATAAGGATGGGTTAAAGTCCATAGATAATTTAAAAGGTGGAAGTGGAAACTTAGCTATGCCTAGAAGGCAAGAAATAATGGCCACATATAATAGATATAGAAATCTTAAAGTATAAAAAATTGATTTTAGCAATTTCAAATATAGCAATTTGAGATAAGAATAACATAAGATATCGAAAGGGGAATAACAAATGTATAGTTTTAAAAATGATTATAGTGAAGGTGCTCACCCTAGTATTTTAAAAGCATTAATGGAAACAAATATGGAGCAAGAAGATGGGTATGGAGAAGACAAGTATTGCGAGAAAGCAATCAAACTGTTAAAGGGAAAACTAGAATGTGATGATGTTGATATACATATGTTTTGCGGTGGAACTCAAACAAATCTTACTTCAATTTCTGCTTTTTTAAGACCACATGAGGCTGTTATTTCAGCAAACACAGGACATGTACTAGTTCATGAAACTGGTGCAATAGAAGCAACAGGACATAAAGTTATTTCTATGTTAGTTGATGACGGAAAACTTAAACCTAAACACATAAAAATGGCATTAGACGAGCATAATGACGAGCACATGGTAAAACCTAAAATGGTTTACATATCCAATCCGACAGAAATAGGAACTATATATAAGAAACAAGAATTAAAAGATTTAAGTGATTTCTGCAACAAAAACGAAATAATTTTATATATGGATGGAGCTAGGCTAGGATCTGCACTGTGTTCAAAAGAAAATGATATAGAAATTTCGGATCTACCAAAACTTACTGACGCTTTCTACATAGGTGGAACTAAAAATGGTGCACTAATGGGAGAAGCTCTTGTGTTATGTAATGATTCTCTTAAGGAAGATTTTAGGTATCATATAAAGCAAAAGGGTGGGTTACTTGCAAAGGGTAGGGTAATCGGAATACAATTTTTGGAGTTATTTAAAGATGATATTTACTTTGAATTAGCAAAACATGCCAATGGTATGGCGGAGATGTTAAAAATAGGGATAACTAACTGTGGGCATAAGTTTTTAATAGATTCATATACAAATCAAATATTTCCAATAATTCCAAACAAAATAATTGAAAAACTTGAAGAAAAGTATTCATTTATTGTATGGCAAAAAATTGATGAAGGAAATTCTGCTATAAGGCTTGTAACATCATGGGCAACAAGGGATGATATGGTTAAGGCATTTATTGAGGATTTGGGGTTGTTAGAAAGAATATAAGCGTTTTATGTATAATGAACGTGTTAGCGATGATAGCTAATTACAATTAAATTGAGATTTCATAACTGAAAAGATAGTAAAACCTTAAGATAAGGTCTTGCTATCTTTTTTATTTTGATGAATTTACAAGGTATAAATGTATTATGTGCGGAGTTTGCCGAAAGTTGCGAACGATTTTTAGCAATTGATAAACAATAAATGAAGGAAATTATGGATATTTGTAGAAATATAAATATAATAAATGTAAATATAGTGAGTAATGTATTGATAAAAATATGATTAAACTCACTATTTAAATAACTAATAAAAGGAGATATGCATTATGAAAAATATAATGCCAAGTATATATTTAGATTATAATAACGAGAATGTTGATGCAAATGAATTTATAGGAAAAGATATTATAGAAAAAGATGATATAGAAAAAAAGTTAAATGAAAAAATATTACAACTTGAAGAGGAGTTGCAGTATACAAAGGAATGCCTCCAAACATCAAATGAGGAGCAACTTGTTTATAATGAAGAGATTCTAAGCACAAACGAAGAAATTAAATCAGTAAATAATGAACTTATAAAAATTAACAGCCAGTATCAACAAAAGAATGAAGAATTGGCTGATCTATATAATGACATGAAAAATTACCTTAATAGTACTGATATAGGTACAGTTTTTCTTGATGAAAATTTATGCATTAGAAAGTTTACGCCGAGTATTACTAAAGAGATAAACCTTAAGGGAAAGGATATTGGGAGGCCACTAAATCATATAGTAAGTAATCTGATTAATGACGATCTAAACATTGGTGCAAGTGAAGTATTAAGCAGTGGCATGATGTATGAGAAAGAAACTCAAAGTAAAAATGGAAACTGGTATTTGTTGAAATGTGTGCCAGACCGTACAACACAGAATTTAATTAAAGGAGTAGTCTTATCTCTTGTAGATATAACAAATAAGAAATTATTGAATGAAACAATTTTATCTGAGAATTTAAAAACAGAGTTTTTCACGAACCTTTCTCATGAACTGAAAACACCGTTAAATGTAATTTTATCTGCACTTCAACTTTTGGATACATTTACAGGTCGCGAAGATATTAAAGATAAAGAAATAAAAACTAAAAAGTATAATAACATAATGAAACAGAATTGTTATAGACAATTAAGACTAGTTAATAATATGATTGATATTACAAAACTTGATGCTGGATTTTATGAATTAAATCTACAAAATTGTAATATAGTAAATATTGTTGAGAGTGTTGCTTTGTCAGTATCCGAATATATTAAAACTAAATCAATTGAATTGATTTTTGATACTGATATTGAGGAGTGTATAATATCCTGCGATCCAGAAAAGATTGAAAGAGTAATATTAAATCTACTTTCCAATTCAATAAAGTTTACAAAACCGGGTGGGAGTATGACAGTAAACATGTATGATAAAGGAGAAAATATTATAATATCAATAAAAGATACAGGAATAGGTATTCCAAATGATAAGTTAGATATTATTTTTGATAGGTTTAGGCAGGTAGATAGGTCACTAACGCGTAAGCAAGAGGGCAGTGGTATTGGGCTTTCTATTGTAAAATCATTAGTGGAATTACACGGGGGCCAAATTTCTGTAACTAGTGAATACGGAAAAGGAACAGAGTTTATAATTATACTTCCAGTGATGACATTGCCAATAGAAAATGATAAATATGGGGTGTTTGAGGTTGAATCACAGGACAGAATTGAGAGAGTTCATATTGAATTTTCAGATATCTATTCTTTAAATTAGAAACTCAATTATATGAAATAATAAACTATACCCTCTAAAATGCCTTTAAAATGGAATGTTGCTATAAACAACATGGGAATTTATAAACTATTATATCCTAGTTACGAATACTTTGTTATAATGGGAAGATAAATGGCGTGTTTTTAATTTGCGAATGGAGGAATATAATGAAAGAGAATAATAAGATAGATAAAAATAAAAAGAATATAAACTCTGGAGGTAATGCTCTTAAAATAGATACAATAAAATTAGACTTTTCAATAGTTGGAATTGGAGCCTCTGCAGGAGGACTAGATGCACTGTCTATTTTCCTCGGAAGTGTGCCTAGAGATAGTGGATTGGCCTTCGTTATAGTTCAACACATGGAGAAGAATAGTAAGACTATTTTGGTGAATCTACTTCAAAATGCTACAACTATGAAAGTTATACAGGCATATGAGAATGTATCTATTGAGCCAAATGTGGTCTACGTAATTCCCCCAGACAAGAACATGTCTATTAAAAATAATCTGATACATATTTCCGACTTTATTGAGCCCCATAATCTGCGTCTGCCAATAGATTTCTTTTTTTCTTCCCTAGCAAAGGATAAGCAGGAGAGGAGTATTGGAATCATACTTTCAGGAATGGGAAAGGATGGTACAGCTGGACTTAGAGAAATTAAGGAAAATGGAGGAATCGTTTTTATCCAGGAACCGTCTTCAGCTAAATTTGGGGACATGCCTTCCAGTGCTATAAGGGAAGGTTTAGCAGACATTATATCTACGGTAGATATAATGCCCTCAAAGATTATTTCATACATTGAGGATAAGCCTCAGGTGATTATGGCTGACAAAGAGAGCGCAGTTAAATTCATGAACTACATTGACAAGATTATAGTCATGTTACGAACACATACAGGACATGATTTTTCTTCATATAAAAAACACACCATACAACGTAGGATTGAGAGGTGTATGAGTATCCATCAAATTGACGATATATCAACATATGTCGATTTTTTGAAAGCTAATCCTCAGGAATTAAATTTATTATTTAAAGAATTTTTAATTGGTGTTACTAATTTCTTTAGAGAACCCATAGAGTGGGAATTACTAAGGGAGAAAGTTATACCAGCACTCTTAAATAATCGTTCGGCCACTGATACAGTGAGGGTTTGGATATCTGGCTGTTCCACTGGCGAAGAGGCTTACTCCTTGGCGATAGTCTTCAAAGAGGTAATGGAGCAATTAAAACCTACCCAGAATTTTTCTGTGCAAATTTTTGCTACTGATCTGGACAATGAGGCTATTGATAAAGCACGGGAGGGGATTTTCACTGGTAATATCGCAAAAGATATGTCCGCGGAGCGTTTAAACAAATATTTCGCCAAGGTGGATCGTGGTTATCAGGTTTCTACAGAAATTCGGGACATGATTATTTTCGCTCAGCAAAACATGATCAAGGATCCACCATTTACAAAAGTTGATGTAATGATTTGCCGGAACCTTCTTATATACCTAACCCCAGAAATTCAAAAAAAACTTATTCCTCTTTTTCACTACAGTCTTAATAGTGGCGGATTTTTGTTTTTAGGAAGTGCAGAGTCTGTGGGTAATTTTACTAATCTATTTAAACCACTTGATCTTAAATCGCGAATTTACCAGAGACTTAGACCATTAATTCAGACGGAGCCTATAGAATTTCCAAACTCCTTTGCTCCGTATCAACCAGAAGTGAACCATCCGTCGGATGATGTTCAAAATATGCAGTCACTTGCGGATAAACTGATTTTGCAATGTTATTCACCGGCCACAGTACTAGTCAACGGTAAAGGCGATATCCTATACATTACTGGTAGGACAGGTAAATACCTAGAACCAGCTGCAGGTAAGGTTAATTGGAATATTTTTGCCATGGCCCGTGAAGGGATAAACTATAAACTGAATGACGCCTTCTACAAGGCTGTTAGGCAGGGAGAGACGGTTACTTCCAAGAATATTGTTGTGCTAAACGAAGGTGGAACGCTGGTGGTTGATATTTCTGTCAATCCTCTCAAAGATCCAGAGGCATTGCGTGGAATGGTAATGATCATCTTTACCGATGTTACCAGCACTAATGCAACAGGATTAGTAAACACAGCTGGACCAATAAGCACAATTGGAATGATTTCGGAAGGTAACACGCGTGAGGAGGAACTTGAGAGGGAACTACTCCAAACTCGCCAAATGTGGCAAGTTGCTGGTGCAGAAATGCAGATATCACAAGAGAAATTCAAATCCAGCAATGAGGAATTACAGTCATGCAATGAAGAGCTGCAGTCGACAAATGAGGAACTTACCACAACTAAGGAAGAAGTACAGTCATCAAATGAAGAGCTGAAGACTATAAATTTCGAACTGCAAACCAAGTTAGATGATCTGTCACTTGTCACCAGCGATATGATGAATTTAATGGACAGCACTAAAATTGCTACATTGTTTTTAGATAACACATTGCTAGTTAAGCACTTTACAAGCCAGATGACTGTAGTATCTAGACTTATTCTAAGTGACGTAGGGAGGCCAATTACTGATATCGCGTCAGACCTTATTTATCCTGAACTGACAGAGGACGCTCTGGAGGTGCAACGTACGCTGACTACTATTGAAAAACAGATTATGTCTCGTAATGGGAGTTGGTTTAACTCGTGCATTATGCCTTACCACACGTTAAATGGTGAGAACGATGGTGTGGTGATCACTTTTGTAAATATCACTAAATCAAAGGAGCTAGAGACGGAGATCAATAAGACAAATTTGGATTTGGAAAAGAAGATTGTGGATCAAGAGAGCCAGTTATTATTGGTAAATGATAGGCTAATAGATGAAGTAGCACGAAATCATAATGAAGTTGCTGCAACAATAGACCAAAAGCATAGTAAGTTGTAAATATTTCATCCCTCAAAGTATAGTTATAAGTTGTTTTACGCATACTAATAACAATATACAATTGAGGGGTGAAGGTATTGGATATAATTTCATTAATAAAGAAAGTTACGAAGAGAGATGACGTTATAGATATTCAGGAGGCATATAATATATATGGTCTTCTAAGAGCAAGATATGTAAGTACTCAAACAGTTCAATTATTTAAGAACTTTGTTCATGATGTAAGTTGGGAAGTAGTTTTAAATGAATTTCAGAAAAATTTTGAAAATCAAATAAATAATCTAGAAAAATTAGGTGAAAAATTTCGTATAATTATGCCAAATAGACCACCTGTTGACGTTAAGTTTGCAACCCGTCTTAATGATGTAACAGATGATTATATCTATAAAAAGATATACCATGACCTTGTAGCGCAGCTGATGTCTCTTAGTCATGCAGTTCGATCAAGTAGTACTAATGATAATTTAAGAGGTATTATCATACAAGATTTAAAAACTCATTTTCAGGACTTTGATATACTTTATAAGTTTGGTAAATTGAAGGGCTGGGAAGAAGCTTATCCTACATATAAGACAGCTATTCTACAAGAAAAAGAAGCGCTTTCCACGTCGGAAGCATTTCATATTTGGGATCATATTGTTATGCGATATGAACAAATTGAACTCATTGGTGTATTCTCAAGTTTTGCTCATGATACTGAGTTTAAGGTAATACTTCAACATGGGTCATATGTTTATAACAAGCAGGTTAAAAAGCTAGAGGACTTAGCTCTAAAGCTTAATATTCCGCTTCCTAACAGATCGGCACTACCAGTAACGACGCCAATAGATCCTGAAATGATTACGGATAAGTTTATGTACCGAATAATTTTGAGTTGGCAATTATCAGCCTTAGATGCACACCTTAGAGCAATCATTGAGACTATTAGGAATGAGTCACTGCGTAAGTTATGGACCAGTCTCCTTGATGTAGAGTTAGCGTATTACGATAAATATCTTAAATATGGAAAAATGAAGGGGTGGACAAGAGTAGTCCCAATTTATGGTGAGCCTGTAACATAAATTTAAAAAAGCTACGTTGATCATTAATAAAATTACATAAAAAAGCCTATAATAACACAGATAGTTGTGTCAATAAGTTATATGGTTGATAACAAAAGAGAGTTTAAGAGCAGTAACCTGCCTTTTAACTCTCTTTTGTTTATTTAATCCTTTTTTTCCATGTGTTCAAAAACTACTCTAGCACTTTCTTCATGGCCGTGTTTAATATTTTTTTTCTTGAAGTTTTTATCTTCTTTTTTATTGTTTTTAGTTGATGCCATTTTATTATCCATATACACTTCTCCAATCTTAAGTATTTTATTTAACAGAATCTAATTACACTTTAGTAAACTGATGATCTAAATAGTTTTAACTATTTAAACTTTAATATACTTAATTTATATTTTGATTTATATAAGTCGAAAATAAATAAGTAATGCCATATTTATTTCATTGCATTTTCACTTAAAATCATGTATTCTAATGAATAATGATTAAGCTATAATTAAATGATTTATAAATTATATATTACGGATTAAAGGATAAATAAGGAGGTAACAAAATTGAAAAAATTTAAGAGAGTATTAGTAGCAAATAGAGGAGAAATCGCTATAAGAGTTTTTAGAGCTTGTAACGAACTTGGAATTCGTACAGTAGCAATTTATTCAAATGAGGATAAATATTCATTGTTCAAAACTAAGGCAGATGAAGCATATCTAATCGGGAAAAACAGAAGTCCTGTTGAGGCATATTTAAATATTGAAGAGATAATCAGTATTGCACTTAAAAAGGGTGTAGATGCTATTCATCCTGGATACGGATTTTTATCGGAAAATCCTGAATTTGCGAAAAAGTGTGCTAAGGCCGGTATAGAATTTATTGGACCAACAGCTGAAATGATGGATAGTCTTGGTGATAAAATTAAATCTAAAATTGTTGCAAATTCAGTTGGAGTTCCAACTATACCTGGAGATAAAAAAGAAGTTGAAACAGTTGAGGAAGCAAAGATACTCGCTGGAAAATGTGGATACC
Organism: Clostridium lacusfryxellense; assembly: GCF_018861735.1. GTDB lineage: Bacteria > Bacillota > Clostridia > Clostridiales > Clostridiaceae > Clostridium_AD > Clostridium_AD lacusfryxellense. The sequence goes on from NZ_JAHLEB010000007.1 coordinate 56,809, forward strand.
CAGTTATGATAAAGGCGGTTGCTGGCGGCGGCGGACGAGGTATGAGAATTGTTCGAACGGAAGACGAATTACCTTCTGCTTATAGAAGTGCTAAAAGTGAAGCAAAGAAAGCATTTGGTATTGACTATCTTTATATAGAAAAATATCTTGAAAAGGCAAAACATATTGAAGTACAGGTTCTCGGAGATAAATTTGGTAATATTGTTCATTTACATGAGCGTGATTGCTCTATCCAAAGAAGGCATCAAAAGGTAGTCGAATATACTCCTGCTTTTTCTATATCAGAAGAAATAAGAAATAGTATCTGTAATGATGCTTTAAAAATAGCTAAATCAGTAAATTATAGAAGTGCTGGAACATTGGAGTTTTTAGTAGATACTAATGGGAATCATTATTTTATAGAAATGAACCCTAGAATTCAAGTTGAACATACTGTTACGGAAATGGTAACAGGCATTGATATAGTACAAAGTCAAATACTTATAGCAGAAGATTACGCATTAAATTCTCCTGAGATAGGAATTAACTCCCAAGAAGATGTTAAGGTTAATGGTTATTCTATTCAGTGTCGTATAACAACAGAGGATCCATCTAATAACTTTGCACCTGATACTGGGAAAATAGAAGAATATAGAACAGGATCTGGTTTTGGAATAAGGCTTGATGGTGGTAATGGGTTTGCGGGAGCAATAATTAGTCCTTACTATGATAGTTTACTCGTAAAAAATATATCATGGTCTAGAACATTCCATGATGCTATAAAGAAGTCTATAAGGGCTGTTGAAGAAACCAGAATTACAGGAGTAAAGACTAACATAGGCTTCCTAATCAATGTACTAAATCATCCTACTTTTTTAAAGGGCGAGTGTAATACAAGTTTTATTGAGGATAATCCTGAATTGATATCTATTAATCCTCAGGCAGATGAAGAAAGTAGAGTTCTGAAGTTTATTGGTGAAAAAATGGTAAATGAAACTAATGGCGTTAAAAAGCTTTACGATGTTCCAGTAGTACCTAAAATTATAATGCCAGGTGAACTTAGTGGTACAAAACAGATTTTAGATACGCAGGGAACAGAGGGACTTTTAAAATGGATCAAAGGACAAAACAAATTATTGTTAACTGATACTACTATGAGAGATGCTCATCAATCATTAATGGCAACTAGAGTGAGAACAAAGGATATGTTAAAGATAGCAACTGCTACCTCAGTTTATGGAGCAGATTTATTTTCTCTTGAGATGTGGGGTGGAGCTACTTTTGATGTAGCATATAGGTATTTAAATGAATCCCCATGGGAAAGACTCACAGAACTTCGAAAGAAAATTCCTAATGTGCTTTTTCAGATGCTTATACGTGGAGCAAATGCAGTAGGGTATAAAAATTATCCTGATAATATAATTCGTGAATTTATTAAAGAGTCAGCAAGTTCTGGTATTGATGTGTTTAGAATATTTGATTCTCTAAACTGGTTAAAAGGAATGGAAATTTCAATAGAAGAGGTTATTAAAAGCGGTAAAGTGGCAGAGGCTTGTATCTGCTATACCGGGGATATCTTAAATGATAAAAAAGATAAATACAATTTAGATTATTATATTAAGCTTGCTAAGGAAATTGAAAAAACAGGAGCTCATATTTTAGGAATAAAAGATATGTCAGCGCTGCTTAAACCTCACGCTGCTTTTAAATTAATTAATGCTTTAAAGCAGGAAGTAGGAATGCCTATTCATCTGCATACTCATGATACTACAGGAAATGGGGTTGCTACAGTTCTAATGGCGGCGCAAGCAGGGGTAGATATTGTAGATACAGCATTTAACAGTATGTCAGGGCTCACTAGTCAACCCGCTTTAAACTCGGTTGTTGCAGCACTTAAAAATACTGATAGAGACACAGGTTTAGACCTCAAAGGAATTCAGGGTATTTCAGATTACTGGGATGCGGTAAGACCTGTTTATGAAGGATTTAAATCTGACCTAAATTCTGGTTCTGCTGAAATTTATAGATATGAAATTCCAGGAGGTCAATACTCTAATCTTAAACCTCAGGTTGAGAGTTTTGGACTTGCACATAAATTTAATGAAATTAAAGAAATGTATAAAGAGGTAAATGATATGGTAGGGGATATTGTAAAGGTAACTCCATCATCTAAGATGGTTGGGGATTTTGCAATATTTATGGTCCAAAATGACCTTACACCAGAAAATATATATGATAAAGCAACAAAAATGTCTTTCCCGGATTCAGTTGTATCATATTTTAAAGGGATGATGGGTCAACCAATGGGTGGATTCCCAGAAAGACTTCAAAAATTAGTGCTAAAAGGTGAGGAGCCAATTACATGTAGACCTGGTGAACTACTTCCAGATGAGGATTTCGCGAAGATAGAAAAACACTTAATAGAGAAGTTTGATATCACTCCAGGTAAAAAAGATATACTTAGTTATGCATTATACCCTGATGTATTTGATGGATATATAAAATATATTAAGGAATTTGGAGATTTAAGTAGGATCGGAAGCGATATTTATTTCCATGGTCTCAATGAGGGCGAAACTTGCGAAGTTGAGATTGCTGATGGAAAATCTCATATGATAAAATTACTACACATTAGTAAACTGGATTTAGAAGGTAACAAAGTTCTTATTTTTGAGGTAGATGGGAATAGGCGTGAAATAAAAATAAAAGATAGAAATAATAAAGTTGCTTTAGCTTTCCAATCCTCAGAAATGGCTGATTCATCAAATCCACTTGAGGTTGGATCACCTATACCTGGAACTGTTTTGTCTATCCTTGTTTCAGAAGGGGATGAAGTAGTCGAAAATCAACCTATAATGGTAGTTGAGGCTATGAAGATGGAGACTAGGGTAATAGCTTCAATAACAGGCAAGGTTGAGTCTATTAATGTTAAAGAAGGTCAGCAAGTAAAGGCCGGAGAATTATTAATGAATTTGAAATAAAAAAGTAGAATAAGATAAACGCCTTTTACTATTGCAGAAAAACTGTATATAGTATAGGGCGTTTTTTTAATGGCATCTAAAAATTGACATTGTAATAATGAAATGTATATGTTACCATAGACACAGAAAAGGTTTTCTTTACTAAAAATAAATTATTTTAGTAAAATAATTTATTGACAAGCGTACTATAAAAGTACGTATTAAATTTAGGAAAATAGAAAAGGTTTTCTATAACTTTATTTGAAAAGCTTTTCTATTTAATAAACTAAGATATGGAGATGTAATATGCAAGTCTTAATTATTGGTTCATTTTTATTTTTTACAATTTTAGTTGCAGTATATACTTATTTTAAATTAAAAGGGAACAACAAAAAAAAGGTATCTAAGGATTCGTATTTCCTAGGAGGACGTAGTTTAACTGCGGGAGTTATTGGATCATCACTTTTACTTGCAAATTTGAGTGCTGCAAATTTTGTTGGTATGAGCGCACAATCTTACAGTGGGAATATGAGTAACATGGCATATGAAGTTACATCAGGACTTGTTCTTGTTGTTGTTGCTATGTTTTTATTACCAAAGTATTTGAAACAAGGAATAACAACTGTACCAGATTTCCTTGAAGACAGGTTTGATTCTGGTGTTAAAAAAACAGTTTCAATATTGTTTTTATTGTTATACATATTAAATTTATTGCCAACTACTCTTTATTCAGGAGCTATTGCACTAAGTCAAATATTTGATTTGCAAAACGCTTTTGGAATAAGTTATGAGGCAAGCATTTGGATTACTGTATGGGTTATAGGCATAATTGGTTTTTTCTACGCAATAATAGGAGGACTCAAAGCAATGGCAATAGCTGATACATTAAATGGTATTGCACTTGCCATTGGAGGACTCATGGTACCTTTCTTTGGATTTTTATATCTTGGCAAAGGTAACTTTTCTACAGGAGTATCAAATTTTATTATGACTTCACCAGAAAAGTTTAATGCAGTTGGTTCATCAACTGATCCGGTTCCTTTTGGAGCAGCGTTTACAGGATTGATATTAGTTAATCTTTATTATTGGGGAACTGACCAATCTATTATACAAAGAGCTCTAGCTGCTAAAAATCTTAAAGAAGGCCAAAAGGGAGTAATCTTTGCAGGGTTTTTAAAAGTAATGACGCCACTAATTGTAATAATACCTGGAATAATAGCTTTTCAAATATTTGGAGGGTCGGCAATAAACCCTGACCTTATGTATTCTAAACTTGTTAATGTAGTGCTTCCTAAACCATTAACAGGATTCTTTGCAGCAGCAATGTTTGGTGCAGTATTAAGTACATTTACTGGAGTTTTAAATAGCGCTTCAACATTATTTGCTTTGAATGTATATGGACCAATTTTTGGAAAAGGTAAAAGCGATGAAGAAGTTGTTTCTAAAGCTAAATACTTTGGTATAATAATAGCAATAGTATCAATGTTTATAGGACCATTTATAATGTATGTACCACAAGGGTTATTTCAATATTTACAAACAATAAATGGATATTTTAATGTTCCTATATTTGCTGTAGTGTTCATTGGATATGTTACAAAAAGAGTTCCAGCAATTGCAGCAAAGATATCATTAGTATTTTTCGTAGGGACTTATGGTATATTGCAACTAGTGATAAAACCCGATCTTAATTTCCTTTATCAGCTAGCAATATTATTTGTAGTAAGTTGTCTACTTATGCTTATAATAGGTAAAATTAAGCCACGAGAAACTCCATATGTAATGAAAATGAAAAATGTAGTTAATGTAGAACCTTGGAAGTTTCGTTATGAAGCTAGTGGAGTAGTTGTATTTCTTATGATATCAATGTATATAGTATGCTCAAAACTTGGTATCGCAGCTGCTAATGGAGCTACAATTTATACATTTATATATGTTTTAATAGTAGGGGTAATTACAGTACTTACAGTTTTCATTATAAAAAAGAAAGGTTTAGAGAAAATTAAAAATAGCGAAGATAAACTTAATTTAAATTAATATTCGAATCATATTCATTGATATAAACACTTTGATTTTGGGGAGGACATAATGAGAGTTAATATAAGGGATGTTGCAAAGGAAGCAAATGTTTCTATGAGTACTGTATCTAGAGTTCTAAACGAAAATTACCCTGTTAAAGAGGAAACTAGAATTAGAGTTGAAAAAGCAGTAAGTAAATTAAATTTCAGTCCTAATTTGCTCGCTAGATCTTTAATTAGTCAAAATACAAAAACAATAGGAATAATAGTTCCGAGTATAAACAATCTTTTTTTTCCAACTGTAATTAAAGCTATTGAATATGAACTTAGAATAAAAGGTTATTCTATTTATTTATGTGATACGGATGAGAATGCTAGCGAAGAAGTAAAATATATAAAATCTCTAATGGGCAGGCAGGTAGACGGAATTATACTTATTGATCCGAAAACAGAAAATATGAAAAATGGTTTTTATGAGACCGTGGGAAAAGATGTACCACTTGTATCAATAAATGGATACAATAATAACATAAATTGTAATTTCGTGCTTAACGATGAAGCTGGTGGTGCAAGACAAGTTATGTCATATCTTTTAGAACTTGGACATAAGAATATAGTTTTTGTAAGAGGCAAGGAAAGTTATTCATATGATATAAAAGAAGATGTTTATAATAAATTCATGGACGAGCATAATTTAACAAACCAAAAGAAAATTATAGATATCGGTGAAGGCAATAGTAATGAAACCGTTGAAGGTACAATGAATATATTGAGTATAGAATTATCTAAACTAAAGGGACCAATAGCTGTTTTTGCTTGCAATGATTTAATGGCTCTTGGAGTTTTGAATGCTTGTAAAATAATTAATCTAAATGTACCTAGGGATGTTTCTATAATAGGTTTTGACAATATTTGCATTTCAAACATGGTTGAACCAAAGATTACAACAGTTGATCAAAATATGTATTTACTTGGAGAGCATGCTTCAAAGATGTTACTTAACTTAATTGAAAGTAATAACTCAAAAGTTAGTAGAATTGAGTTGAAAACACAACTTATTATCAGAAATAGTTGTCATGCTATTTAAAATTCTCTAAAACATTAACCACAATTTTTATTGTGGTTAATGTTTTATTTTTTTATTAGTACACTACAATATTTAGTAACATTATTAAATAAAAACATATATAGTTTAAATTGGAGTTGACAAGAAATTACATAGAATAGCAAAAAAGTTTATGATATATTATATTAAGAAAACGTTTGCGACGTACAACGTAAATTCTAATGTATAAAGTATCTACAGGTTTTTATAAAAGGTAAACCAGGGGGGCATAAAATCAAATGAAAAAGATTAGTACTAAAATAGTTTTAATTGCTATCTCAATTGTAGTTTGTACTGCACTAATAATTGGGTCATTTGTTGCGTTTCAAAATTACAATACTAATTCTAAAATAACTGCTAAGTTAGAAAAAACTATGAGAAGTAATTTTGATCTTCAAATAAAATATCAGGTTGAAACAGTAATAGGGTTGCTAAGTTCAGTAAACCAAAAGGTTGAGAATGGTCAAAGTACAATTGAAGAAGGTAAGTTTGAAGCAAAAACATTATTAAGAGGCCTTAAATATGGGCAAGATGGTTTTTTTACAGTAGACACTGAAGAGGGGATTAATGTTGTATCAAATGGTACATCTGAAGAAGGTAAAAATCGTCTTGATAGTAAAGATGCAAGTGGTAAGTTATATATAAAAGATATTATAGCTCAAGGAATGAAAGAAAATGGAGGATATTCTGATTATTCGTTCCCAAAGGTTTCACAAACAAATCCGCTTCCAAAGAGGGGATATAGTCTCGAATTTATACCATTTAAATGGATAATTAGCACTGGTAATTATGTTAATGATATAAATATCACCATTGAGGCAAACAAGAAGGAACTTCAAGATGATTTTATTCAAGGAGTGGGTATACTTTTAGGAATAATATTAATCTTAATAGTTTTGTCTTCTACTGTTGCATATTACTTTAGTAAAAAGATAACTAAACCAATACTTCTAGTAAAAGAACTAGTAGATAAGACAGCGAATTTTGATTTATCTATTGAAAACAGATTTGAAGTATTAAAAAATTACAAAGACGAAACTGGAGAAATTGCTAAATCTGCTCTTAATTTAAGGTCCGAACTTAGAAACATTGTCAAACTCATTAAGAGTGATTCAAATGATGTTTTAAATTTTGCACAAGGACTATCAATATCTACAGGGGAAACAGTTATTTCTATACAAGGGGTTACTCAAACTGTTGAGGAACTTGCAAATGGGTGTAATTCACAAGCTAAAGATGCACAGGAAAGTGTAGAAAAGTTAAATGGTTTGTCAAGCGAAATTGACATTACTGTTGATAGCGCTATAAAGGCAAAAGTGTTTTCACAGGAAGTTAAAGGAATTAATAAATCAAGCAAGGACACATTTAAGGTGTTAAAAGTTAAGCTTGTTCAAAACAACTCAGCAACAATGGAGGTCTCAAGTAATATTGAAATTCTTTCAACAAAATCAGAATCTATTGGCAAGATAGTAAGTGCAATTGAGGCAATAGCAGCTCAAACTAATCTACTTGCACTAAATGCAGCCATTGAAGCTGCAAGGGCAGGGGAAGCTGGCAAGGGATTTGCCGTAGTGGCAGATGAAGTAAGAAAGCTAGCGGAACAAACCGCATCTTCAACTAAAGAAATTGGGATGGTGGTTAATGAAATTCAAAAGGAAATTATGAATTCTAAAACAAGTATGAGGGTAGGCGAAGGATTAGTAAGTGAGGTAGATGTTGCAATTGTTGACACTGATAAAGCGTTCTCTTTAATCGAGGAATCAATAGATAATGCATTGATTAAAATTACGCAGCTTACTGAGAATGTGTTGAAAATTGCTGAGGATAAAAATGAAGTTATACGTTTTATTGAATGTATTTCGGCGGTTTCGGAGGAAGCTGCCGCTGCAACGCAAGAGGTTTCTGCATCAATGGATTTACAATCTGAGAGTATGGAGAAAATTTCAACTACTAGTGAAGAATTAAAGACTATTTCAAATAGCTTAGAAAATTTGGTGAATAAATTTAAAATTTAATCCCAATAGACCTTAAAGATGTTAGTCTTTAAGGTCTGTTTTTTTATAAAAATATTATTGTTTACAATTATGAAACAATAAATTTACAAAAATATGAGTCTTAAGGGAAAGTTTGTATATTTAAAAAAAGGTATTTTGTGTTATAATGTAGATTGTTAAAGAAATAAGGAGGGTTTACAATGGCAATACTTACGTCTATTAAGGATGCACTAAACGCAAAGCAATATAAAACTGAGATTGAAAATTTAATTGAGGCTAATAAAAATTTGAAGTATATAAAACTAACTCCATCACAAATGGGGATGAGCCAAATATTATCTAGAACTAAAGAACTTGAAATTGAACTTGAAGGATATAATAATTTAATTGAGACTAAAACAAAAGATATAGAAGAACTCAAATTGGAATATAATAACCAAGCAAAATATCAATCAAAAGAATTTGAAGAAAAATTAAGTGAATATGATAATTTAATTGAACAAAAAAGAAAAGAGCTCGAAGATAAATCAGCAGAGTATGACGAGTTTAAAGAAAATAAAAGTAAGGAATACGAAGATTTAATTGGATTAAAATCTAATGAACTTAATGATAAATCTAATGAATTTGAAACCTTAATTGATACTAAAACTAAATCTATTGATGAACTTAATGTTCAATACAATAACTTAAAAACATCTGTAGATAGTTTGAAGACTCAAGTAATAAACTTAGATGCTGAAGTTTTAATGCAAAGTTTTGGAATTTCTAAACCTAAATACAATTTATTGGACACTGAAAAATCCTCTAAAATGCTTGAAGATATTAGAGAAAAGCAAATGGGAATGATTAAATCTAAAGAAGCTATAGAATTTAAGCAATGGGTTATTAATGGAAATTTAAAAGAAGATAGTCAAATAGTGGATGATAAGTCAGAAGATATGGTGAAACTAGTACTAAGGATCTTCAATGATGAGTGTGATGCTATAATTGATAAAGTAAAATATAGCAATGTAGAGGTAATAGAGAATATAATTAAAAAATTCTTCGGTGATTTAAATAAACTTGGCAATATAACACAGGTTAAGATATCTCCTAAGTTTTTTAATACTAAAATAGAAGAACTTTACCTTGCTTATGAATACAAACTAAAAAAACAAGAAGAAAAAGAAGAACAAAGAAGAATGGCAGAATAATACTTAACTATTTTTAAAAGGCCTATGCATTTTGCATAGGCCTTTACTTGTGCGATAACGTAATTAACAATTAAAATAAAAAACATAATTTACACTATTTAAGTAAACGTTCCAAGTGTTATAATAAGTAGGAGGTGATAAAAAAATGTCAAAAAAGAATCTGAAGATAATTTTGTTTGTTATATTAGGCATTATATTAGTAATATTAGGGGTATTTATGTTTAACATTTTTACAAAAGGTGAGAGTGCAACTAAAACATTCAATACATATAAGAATAACTGGGTAAAGCAGGACTATAAAAGTATGTATAACTTGCTTTCATCGGAAACTAAAAAAACAGTTACACAAAAGCAATTTGTGGATAAATACACTGCCATTTATAGTGGAATAGAAGCAAAAAACATATCAATTAAAGTTGAAAATGAGGATCAAATTAAGGAAGGAAACAAAAAAAATATTAACATACCATTTTCTATAGATATGGATACAACTGCGGGAAAATTAACGATGCCTGGATATAAAGCATCTATGGTAAAGGAAAAAATTGATAATAAAAAGCAGTGGACAATAGTTTGGGATGAGAAAATGATATTCCCTAGTATGGAAACTGGTGACAAGGTTAGGATAACTCCAGACTTAGCTGTACGAGGGGAAATTATCGATAGAGATGGAAAAGGACTTGCAATAAATGGCACGATGAATACCGTTGGTATTCACCCTAGTAGGTTTAATGCAAATAAGGAAACTAACATATCTGAAATGGCAAAGATATTAGATATTGATGTTTCTTTAATAGAAGATAAACTAAAAGCTAATTCAAATCCTGAGCAACTTGTACCGATTGTTAATATATTAAGTAGTGAAACAGCAAAAAAAGATGGACTTGATAAACTTATAGGTGTAAATGTAGTACCAACTACAGGAAGGGTTTATCCAGGTGGAGAAGCATTTGGGGCACTTATAGGTTACATTAGACCAATAACTGCAGAAGAACTAAAAAAGAACGCTAACAAGGGGTATAGCTCTGTGAGTTTAATAGGTGCAAAAGGGCTAGAGCAGGTTAATGAAGATAGACTTAAGGGAGAAAATGGAGCAACAATATATATATCCAAAGTAAAGGATGATAGTAAAGTTGTAATTCTTAAAAAAGAATCCAAAGCTGGTGAAAATATAAAATTATCAGTAAATACTGATTTGCAGAAGAAAATATATGAAGGAATGAAAAAAGAGCCAGGAGCCTCTGCTGCAATAAATCCAAAAACTGGAGAAGTATTGGCTTTAGTAAGTTCACCGTCATTTGATTCAAATGCTTATACCACATATAAATCTAATGCTCAACTTTTAGCATGGAAAAATGAAAGTGCTAAGGAACCATTTAAAAATAGATTTAGTGCTGCTTATTCACCGGGATCTACATTTAAATTAATAACAGCTGCAATTGGATTAGATAATGGGAAGATAAAACCTGATGAACTTGTAGGTATAACAGGAAAAAAATGGCAACTGGATGGCTCATGGGGACCACATATGGTTACTAGAGTTAATGATAAGGTAAGCTCAGTGAATTTAAACAGTGCATTTGTGTATTCTGATAATATATACTTTGCAAAGTCAGCAATTAATATTGGCGCTGAGGAATTTATAAAAGGAAGTAATAAATTTGGAATAGGTGAAAAGCTTCCAATAGGTTATCCTATAGCAAATTCACAAATAGCAAATGGTAACAAAATTAAAAACGACTCGGCACTTGCAGATACTGGGTATGGTCAAGGAGAAGTCCTAATGAGTCCACTCCAACTTGCACTTTCTTATAGCGCAGTGGTTAACGATGGAACTATTATGTCACCAACTTTAGAGTTCTTTAATGAAAAGGTAACATCTAAGGTATGGAAAGAAAGTGTAATATCTAAGGATAATATAAACATTATAAAAAATGATCTAACTGCAGTTATTGAGGACCCAAATGGTACTGCACATGATGTGAAAATTGATGGGGTAGCTCTTGCAGGTAAAACGGGAACAGCAGAGCTTAAAAAAGATGACAGCGATACAACAGGAAAAGAAAATGGGTGGTTTGTATGTATGGATACAGCTAATCCTAAAATAGTAGTATCCATGTTAATTGAAGATGTAAAAGATAAACACGGAAGTCACTTTGTTACGCCAATGGTAAAAGGTGTAATGGATTATTACATGCATAGTGAAGTGAAGTAGCTTTAATCATGAAAAAAACTAGTAATCTTCAATAATGAAGATTACTAGTTTTTTTAATTTGTGGGTGTAATGTAAGTAGTATATATACTATAATTTACATTTTTTAAGTGCTTGTTCTATATCGGAAATTATATCATCTGATGCCTCAAGGCCAACACTAAATCTTAGATGTCCATTTTTAAATTCATTTGGATAGAAATGATTTCTCTCATCTGTTGGACCTGTATAAACTATAAGACTTTCATCGTGACCAATAGATACAGCAGAAATTATAAGTTCTAAAGAATTTACAAATTTGTTATGTGTTTTAACGTCAGCTTTAAGACCAAAGGATATCACTCCTGAGAATGCACTCATCTGTTTTTTTGCTAGTTCATGTTGTGGATGGCTTTTTAGTCCTGGATAGGCAACAAAACTTACTGATGGACTAGCTTCTAAAAATTCAGCTATTCTTAAAGCACTTTTACTGTGCTGTTCCATCCTAAGAGGTAATGTAACAGCACCTCTCATTATTAGCCAAGCATTGAATGGACTTATAGACCCACCCATATTTACCATAGCTTGACGTTTGATTTTGTCTATTAATACTTTATTTCCTATTACAGCGCCGCCCATAGCATCCCCATGTCCATTAATGTATTTTGTTAGGCTATGAATAACTAAATCAGCTCCAAGGGATAAAGGCCTTTGAAGATAAGGTGTTGCAAAAGTACTATCAACACTTAAAAGTATGCCTGCGGCTTTTGCTATTTTCGATATTTCTTCTATATCACTTATTCTAGTAGTAGGATTTCCAGGAGTTTCTATATGTATAAGTTTGGTGTTTGGTCTTATAGCATCCTTTATTTCTTGTAAATTTGATGTATCTACTAATGTAACTTCTATACCATATTTATCAGGAAAATATTCATTAAGTAGTCTATAAACAGCAACATAAGAAACATTTGTACAAATTATATGTGAATCTGAGGTTAGAAAAGTAAAAAAAACTCCAGATAATGCAGCTACACCTGTAGCAAGTACCACACAATCTTCTCCTCCCTCTAGAACTGCGAGTTTCTCCTGCAAATATATTTGATTTGCTGATGTTGTTCTAGTGTAAATAAGTTCATCAGTACCACTCCAATCAAGTGTGGATGCATCATTAGGTAACCTATAGCTATTTGCCATTGTAATTGGTCTTCGTATAGCCCCTGTTTCTTTGTCAATATCATTTCCGGCATGAACACAATTTGTTATAAAGTTTGAATAACGTTTGTTAGTCATTACAATTCCCCCTTAACCAATATGAATAATATTTTTTATTAACAAGATTATAAGTCTATTAGGAGGGTGTGTCAATATCTTAATATTTTAAGCACTTTATTATATGCAAAAGTTAAATATTATGGTACATTGAATATGTCGGAATATTTTTATAATAAACAGCTATAGTGTTTTAAGATGAGGAGGATGAAATATGGATTTAGATTTAAAGTTTCAAAACCTAAAGAATAACATTAAGAGATTAGGAAGTGTAGCAATAGCATATTCAGGTGGGGTTGATAGTACATTTCTTTTAAAGGTAGCAGCTGATGTGCTAGGTGATAAAGTTATAGCAATTACTGCAAAATCAACAACATATCCAGAAAGAGAATTTAAAGAAGCTGTTAAATATATTGGAGACATTGGAGCAAAACACATAGTTATAATTTCTGAGGAATTAGAAATTGAAGGGTTTGCTAAAAACCCTATTGATAGATGTTATTTCTGTAAAAAGGAACTTTTTTCAAAAGTAAGAAAAGTTGCTGATGATAATAATATTAACGCAGTTTTGGATGGATCAAATGCCGATGATGTTTCCGATTTTAGACCAGGTATGAAGGCAGCTAATGAATTAAAAGTTATTAGTCCTTTAAAGGATGCTGGGCTTACAAAAGATAATATAAGAGAATTATCTAAGAATTTAGGACTACCGACTTGGAACAAACCTGCTTTTGCATGTTTATCTTCAAGATTCCCTTATGGTAATGAGATAACAGTTGAAAAGTTAAGTATGGTTGAAAGAGCAGAACAGTTTTTAATGGATTTAGGATTTAGACAAATACGGGTAAGACATCATGGAGATATAGCAAGAGTTGAGGTTAATGCCCAGGAAAGAAATAAATTTTTTGACATTGAACTTATGGATAAGGTTGCAAATGAATTAAAAAGTTTCGGATTTAAATATGTAACCCTTGATTTATTAGGATATAGAACAGGTAGTATGAATGAAGTACTAAGTGAAAAAGAAAAGAATTCAGCAAAAGCTCTTGATTAACATCAAGAGCTTTTTTTATTATCCAATCCTTTTTTATAAATTATTGATTTATTTATCTATAGGTGGGAGTTTAGGTAAAGTGTTTGCGCCATGAGGCATTATGTATGTTTTTAAATTTTTACCTTTTTCGGCGTAAGTTAAATTTAGAGCTTCATCTATTGTTTTAACTATTTTAACACCAGTATTTTCAAGAAATTTAGGATCTAAGTTTGAGACAAGAATTAGATTAAGAGTTTGAGCAGTTTCACAAGCAAGACACCCTACATGTTTGGATATAGTATAACGTTCTCTTAATGATTTTTCTCTGTCAATTAAACTATCAAAGTTTGCAAGAATAGATCTAACATCATCATCACCACCAAGTCCTTCACTACATTCCGTTAATGCTATTAATGTACCACCTTTTTTTACAGCTTCTCTTGCGTTTAATATAAGTTTAGATGATTGATAAAAATTTATATCTTTGGGAAAACCACCTGCGGTTGCTATTACTAAATCAGCTTTTTCTGTTATATCTGAGCTATCAAAGTTATCAACATATTTTCTTCCTTGTTCATGTGCTTTTAGGTAATTACCTGCAACAGCAGCTGATATATCACCGTTACTTGCCATAATAACATTGAACATAAATGATGGATTTACCATAGCAGTGGCCTCTGCCATATCTAAATGGACAGGGTTATTTGTAATATTTCCACATTTGATTTCAGATCGGGTACCTTCCCCTAAATTTTCATTAAGTGCAAGACCATGATTTTTCATTATTGTATTATAAGCTGCAATTCCAGGTAAGATTGATTTTTTTCCTCCAGACCAACCAACTAAGAAATGATATACTATGCCTCCAGTAATTATAATATGGTCACAATCCATAGCTTTTTTATTAATACTTACTGGCGTACCGTAGCTTGTCGTGCCTACATAAACTAAGTTATCTATGTCATTACAATCATGATCAATTATTTTATATTTTCCATATAGTTTATCTCCAAGCAATTGCTTATATTCATCTTCCGTTTGATTTCTATGGGAGCCAGTAGCGCTAATAAACAATATGTTTTTAGGTTTTATTCCAACTTCCAAAAGTTCATCAACGATAATAGGTAGATATAAATATGGTTTTTGCCAAATTCTAGTAATGTCCGGTATAACTATACAAATAGTTTCATCAACTTGTACTATTTCTTTTAACAGGCCACTTGATATAGGGTGCTTTAATGCATTTTTTATTATTTCTTCCTCAGTTTTAGAACTTGTCGAAGGTTTATTATCAATTACACCAATGATATCTTTTTCATCAATGGAAAATTTAACAGTGCCTCTTCCTTGT
The DNA here is from genome assembly GCF_018861735.1 of Clostridium lacusfryxellense. Lineage (GTDB taxonomy): Bacteria > Bacillota > Clostridia > Clostridiales > Clostridiaceae > Clostridium_AD > Clostridium_AD lacusfryxellense. The sequence continues at coordinate 71,902 of NZ_JAHLEB010000007.1, forward strand.
TTCAATTCAAATTCTCTCATATTATTTACCTCCACATTTTCTCTTTCCATATATTAAACATGATATCTTATATAATGTCAACGCAAGAGATTACATAATAAAATAAATTAAGTATATAAAAGGAATTTATTCATGAAAAAAGCAATATATGAGAAGCATTGAGCAATTCATGGGGAGTAATTCAAAGGAAAGTGTTATAAAATAAGGTTGTAAACGTTAAACAGTTTATGAAAGCAAATATATTTTAGAAAAGGAGCGATTTTATGGAAAAGAAACTAAAGGTTGCAATAATAGGGTGCGGTGGAATAGCAAATGGTAAACATATGCCAAGTCTTGCAAAAATTAATGAAATAGAAATGGTAGCTTTTTGTGACCTACAGATAGATAAAGCAGAAGATGCTGCAAAAAAATATGGAATCATAGGGTCAAAGGTTTATACGGATTATAAGGAACTATTAAAAGATGAAAGTATTGATGTTGTTCATGTGTGTACACCTAATAGATCACATAGCTTTATAACAGTAGATGTGCTTGAGGCAGGTAAACATGTTATGTGTGAGAAACCAATGGCAAAAACATCAGGAGAAGCAAGAAAAATGCTTGATGCGGCAAAAAAAACTGGTAAAAAACTCACTATAGGTTATCAAAATCGATTTAGAGCGGATTCTAAATACCTTAAAAGTATTTGCGTAAATGGAGACTTAGGAGATATATATTTTGCTAAAGCACATGCAATAAGAAGAAGAGCAGTTCCAACTTGGGGAGTTTTTCTAAATGAATTCGAACAGGGTGGAGGACCATTAATAGATATTGGAACACATGCTTTAGATTTAACTCTTTGGATGTTAGATAATTACAAGCCTAAGTATGTTGTAGGAAATGTATACCATAAGCTTAGCAAAAAAGAAAATGCTGCTAATGCATGGGGACCTTGGGATCCAAGTAAGTTCAATGTTGAGGACTCAGCTTTTGGTTTTATCACTATGGAAAATGGGGCTACAATTGTTGTGGAATCAAGTTGGGCATTAAATAGCCTAGAGGTGGGAGAAGCTCAGACAAGTCTGTGTGGAACAGAAGGTGGGGCTGATATGAAGGATGGTCTTAGGATAAATGGAGAAAACCTAAGTAGACTTTATGAAACTAAAGTAGATTTTGAATCTTCTGGAGTGGCATTTAATGAAGGTATTTCTGAAGATCCAGCAGATACAGAAGCTAGGCAGTGGATTGATTGTATTTTAAACGATAAAGAGCCAGTAGTAAAACCTGAAGAGGCTTTAGTAGTTACGCAAATATTAGAGGCAATATATGAGTCATCAAAAACGGGAAAACCAGTATACTTTAACTAATAATAAAGGAGGCACAAATTATGAGTTTATCTATAGCTCTTCAGCTTTATAGTATTAAAGATGAGACTGAGAAAAACTTTGAATTATCATTAAGAAAAGTTGCAAAAATAGGCTATGAGGGAGTAGAATTTGCAGGTTATGGAGGATTAACTAGTACAAGACTTAAGGAATTACTTGATGAGTTAGGTCTAAAAGCATGTGGAAGTCATGTTAGTTTAGATGAATTAGAAGATAATATTGATGATGTAATAAAATATAGTTTAGAAATTGGAAACCAGTATATAATATGTCCTTATGCTACATATAACACTAAGGAAGATTTTGAGAAGATGGCAGAAAAACTTAACGAATTCGCCTTAAAGTGTAGTGAAAAGGGAATAATGTTTGGTTATCATAATCATGGCCATGAATTTCAAAAATTTGATGGAGAATACGGATTAGATATATTATATAAGAGAACGAATTCTATACTTGTAAAAGCTGAAATTGATACCTATTGGGTTCAGTATGCTGGGCTAAACCCAGTAGAATATATTAAAAAATATGTTGGACGTTGCGATCTTATTCATATAAAAGATATGGAAATAATAGATGGTGAAAAACGTTCAACTGAAGTTGGAAATGGAATAATGGATATTAAAGCTATAATAGTTGAGGCTGAAAAACAAGGGACTAAATGGCTTATTGTTGAACAGGAATTTTTCAACAAACCAAGTATAAAAAGTGTTGAAATAGGGTATAAAAACTTAAAAAAATTAATATAAAAAATTAAAAGGATGGTGTTTTAATATGTATATAGGATTTTTAACAGGGTGCCTTGGTGGTATTCCATTAAAAGAAAAAGCAAAATGGGCAAGTGAACATGGATTTAAAGCTTTAGAACTTTCTTGTTGGCCAAGGACTAATGCTCGTGATTATTCTGGAAGTGAGATAGATGTAGCTAATTTCACAAAGGAAGAAGCCGAAGAAATAAAATTATATTTCAAGGAATATGGGCTTACAATATCCTCGATTGCCTATTATGATAATAATTTAGATAGGGACCCTAAAAAAAGGGAATTTATAAATAATCATTTTAAAAAATGTGTTGATGCTGCAGTTTTACTAGGAGTTTCTACCGTTGGAACATTTATTGGAAGGAATATAGATAAATCTTTAGAGGAAAATTTTGATGAGTTTGAAGTTGTATTTAAAGGTTTAGTAAAATATGCAGAGGATAAGGACATAAAGGTGGTAATTGAAAATTGTCAAATGAATGGATGGCAAATAAAAGGGTTACCAGGAACTATTTCATTTACTCCAGAGCTTTGGAGAGAAATGTTTAAAAGAGTACCTAATAAGAATTTTGGATTAAATTACGATCCTTCTCATTTACATGCAATGCTAATTGACTATATAACCCCAATAAAGGAATTTAAAGATAGAATATTCCATGTACATGCAAAGGATGCTGAAGTTTTTGAGGAAAATTTAAAGGCTTATGGAATATTTAACAAACTGCTAAATGTCTCAAGTGAAGATTTTGGATATTGGAGATATAGAATGCCTGGACTTGGTCAGGTTAATTGGGAGATGCTACTCAATGAGCTAAAAGAAATTGGATACGAGGGTGTAGTAAGTATTGAACATGAAGATCCGCTTTTTGAAGGCAGTGAAGAAAAAGTCAAAGAGGGATTACAACTTGGAATAGATCATCTTGAAAAATTAATATAGTTTTATTTAGGAGAGATTAATTATGAAAATACTAAAAGTAGCTATTATTGGGTGTGGCAATATATTTCCAATGCATGCCCAATCTATAAAAGAAGTTGAAAATGCAAAAATTGTCTCAGTTTGTGATATAAAAGAGGACAGAGCAAAGGATAAGGCAAATCAGTATGATTGTAGTTACTATGTTGATTATAAAGAAATGCTTTCAAAGGAAGATATAGATGTGGTGCATATATGTCTTCCACATTTCCTTCATGCACAGGTTGCGATATATGTTGCAAAGCTTGGTAAACATATATTAACGGAAAAACCTATGTCTATAAAACTATCTGATGCAGAAGAGATGATTGAAACTGCAAAGAATAATAAGGTAACACTTGGAGTTATATTTCAAAACAGGTATAATCCTGGATCTCGACTTATAAAAAAGACACTGAAATCAGGAGAACTAGGAAAGATATTAGGAGGAAAGATTGAAGTTACATGGAAACGAACAGATGAATATTATAGTCACAGTGATTGGAAGGGTACATGGGATAAGGAGGGTGGCGGAGTTATAATAGATCAAGCTATTCATACAATGGATCATATGAGGTGGTTTGTTGATAGTGACATCGATTATATAGATGCAAATATAAGTAATAGGGATCATGAAATTATACAAGTTGAGGACTCTGCGGAGGGTGTTATTAAATATAAGAACGGAGTGTTAACTGCGTTTCATGCTATTAATTACTATACTTATGATGCACCAGTAAAAATCGAACTTCATTGTGAAAAAGGTATGGTAAATATGGTTGGGGATAGAGCTGATATAAAATTTAAAGATGGTAGAGAACTAATTGCGGACAATGACCCAGAGGATACATTTGATTATGGAAATGGAGCAATGGGATATTGGGGAACAAGTCACACTAAACAGATAAAAAATTATTATGCATCCATTAGTGCTGGGCTACAACCGGATATAACTGGTGATGAAGCAATAAAAACTCAAAAGATGATATGTTCTATCTATGAATCTGGTAACAAAAGAGTTAGAATTAACCTGTAATAATTTAATTATTAACTTTGAATTGGATGAAAGGCTTATGAGTTTAATAAGCTTTTGGAGGAATGTATGCAGGGTAGCTTTGAAAAAACTGTATTGGAACCCGATTTTCCCTTTAGATTATTTTTAAATGATGGTTATGAGAGTACACCCCATCATTGGCATGAAGATATCGAAATAATATATCTTGTAGAAGGTAGCGTAAAAGTAGGTATAGGCAATGATTTATATCACCTTAAAGTAAGAGATATTTTAATAATAGGTCCTGGAGAGGTGCATTTCTTTTTAAAAGAGATGCGGCCCAGCAAAAGGGCGGTAATACAATTTAGAATGTCAATTTATGATACCTTTCTTTCGGGGTCTAAGGACAGCAGAGTTATAAGACCTATGTTTACTCATTCTAAATATCTTACGCCAAGTACTGAAATCCATAATCTTATGGAAAAGCAAATTCAACTACTCATAAGAGAAAATAGTGAAGCACGAGATGGGTATAAACTTATAATGAAAGCTAGACTTTATGATTTAGCTGGAATATTAATTAGATACATGCCTAAAGGTGAGTATTCATCTGATGTAGAGAGTCATCATATGGAAAAACTACAAAAACTAGATAAAGTATTTGAACATGTGGACAAGTATTATCAAACAAATATTAACTTAGAGGAAATTTCGAAGGTAGCTGGATTTAGCTTATATTATTTCACAAGATTTTTCAAGGAGAATACAGGAGTAACGTTTGTAGATTATTTGAATAATTTTAGGATAACAAAAGCAGAATGGCATCTAATGGAGGAAATGGATTCCATTACTGAGGTTGCATATAAATCGGGGTTTAATAGTGTTAAAACATTTAATAGAGTATTTAAACACTTAAAAGGCTGTGCTCCAATGGAGTATAGAAGAGGTATGAAATAACAGAGGAGAGTTTATATGTTTTTTGCAGAAACTTATAGCTGATTCAAGCGGTTTAATAGTTCCTTTTTTAACAATAGGGTGTTCTTTTATTATTGCAAAAATATTTGCTAAGATATTAAAGGTTAAGAGTGATAGACGTGGACTATTTGTTTCTATGTTTTTTAATTCAAACACTATATTTATGGGTATTCCAGTTAATATGGCTTTATTCGGTGAGAAAAGTGTGCCATATGTTCTGCTTTATTATATAGCTAATAGTGCTTTTTTCTGGACAATAGGTGTATATGAAATAACTAGGGATGGAAATAAGAAGGCTTTTAGAGTTTTTTCAATTTATTTAATAAATTTAAAATCAGTAAAGTTTAGCTTGGATATAATTTGGGTATTAATAGGTAGATTTTTAATATCTCCAGCGTTAGTGTTATTAATTGTGCCCATGTTCCCCATACCGAATCTTATGCGCTCAGTTTTTGTTATACAAGCGGCTATGCCTGTAATGGCTAACTCTGCAATAATTGCAAAAGCTTATGATTCCGACTATAATTTTGCTTCATTGATGATTGCAATTACAACAATAGGTACTCTAATAGTGATACCTATTTTAATGGTAGTCCTTTAGTGGATATAGTAAAATGCTCTAGCAAAAATGCTAGGGTATTTTTGCTTTAAATACCATAAAAAATATATAATAAAATAATAATATTTTATTATATAAAATAGAAGGAATTATTTACTATTTATAGAAGTATTATTAATGACAAGATAATTTTATACTAAAAATATTTAGGAGGTAGTTATTATGAGTTTATTGATTTTGGCCCCAATTTGTTCCATATTAGCCCTTGCTTTTGCTGGATATCTTGCATCTAAAGTATTAAAAGAAGACGAAGGAACCGATCAAATGAAAAAAATTGCTAATGATATTAGAAAGGGTGCAGATGCTTATCTAAAAAGGCAGTACACTGGAGTGGCTTTTTTCTTTGTAGCTATGTTTATAATACTAGGGATACTGGTAGGGTTTGGATTTCTTACCCCATTTGTACCTTTTGCATTTATAAGTGGGGGTTTCTTCTCAGGTCTCTCAGGATTTATAGGTATGAAGATTGCAACGCGTGCAAATGTTAGAACAACGCATGCAGCTTCAAAAAGTCTAAACAGTGCATTAAATGTTGCTTTTTCTAGTGGTGCAGTAATGGGTCTTACAGTTGTAGGCCTTGGACTTCTTGATATTAGTATATGGTATTTTTTACTTGATTTCTTCTATAGAAATTTAGAACCCGCATTAAGAATTCAAAATATAACAAGCGCAATGATTACTTTTGGAATGGGAGCAAGTTCTATGGCTTTATTTGCACGTGTTGGTGGTGGTATATTCACTAAAGCTGCAGACGTAGGTGCAGATCTTGTTGGTAAGGTAGAAGCCGGAATTCCGGAAGATGATCCAAGAAATCCTGCAGTTATAGCTGATAATGTTGGAGACAATGTTGGAGACGTAGCAGGTATGGGTGCAGATCTTTATGAGTCATATGTTGGATCTATAGTATCCACTGCCGCACTTGCAGTTGCAGCTGGTCTTGGAGTTTCTGGAGTTGCGATTCCTATGACTATAGCAGCCATAGGAGTAGTTGCATCAATTATTGGAACCTTCTTTGTTAAAGCAGGGGAGAAAGCTGAGCAAAAGGCACTTTTAGCTGCGCTTAGACGTGGTGTATACGTCAGTTCTGCAATAATTGCAGTGCTATCATTCTTCTTAGTTTGGAATGTACTTGGAATGGAGCGAATAGGAGTTTATTTTGCAATATTAAGTGGACTTATAGCAGGTAACTTAATCGGATTTTGTACAGAGTACTTTACGTCCGACACGTATAAGCCTACTAAAAAATTAGCTCAAACAACAACTACTGGTGCAGCCACAGTTATTATAGGTGGGTTATCACTAGGAATGATGTCGACTTTCCTTCCTGTTATAATAGTAGCTATAGCTATAGCGGCTAGTTTTTATTTTGCTGGAGGAGCAGCAGATTACAATATGGGTTTATACGGCGTAGGTATTGCTGCGGTAGGTATGCTTAGTACATTAGGTATAACATTAGCTACTGATGCTTATGGTCCTGTGGCAGACAATGCTGGTGGGATTGCAGAAATGACTCATCAAGAGCCGATAGTGCGTGATCGTACAGATGCTCTTGATTCTTTAGGGAATACTACTGCAGCTACAGGTAAAGGGTTTGCTATAGGTTCCGCAGCTTTAACAGCTCTTGCGCTAATTGCAGCATATAGAGATCAGGTTGAGATTATAGTGAAAAAAGAAAATTTAGATTTTGTTTTTAATTTATCAATATTAAACCCTCAGGTACTTATAGGGTTATTTATAGGTGGAATGGTGCCTTTTGTATTTGCAGCACTTACCATGGATGCTGTAGGAAAAGCAGCACAACTTATAGTGGTAGAAGTTAGAAGACAATTTAAAGAGATAGTGGGACTTATGGAGGGAAAAGCAGAAGCTGATTATGCTCAATGTGTTGATATATGCACAAAATCAGCCCAAAAGGAAATGATTCTTCCTGCATTACTCGCTATTATTATACCAATAACAGTAGGTTTGCTCTTAGGCGTAAATGGTGTAGCTGGTTTACTTGCAGGAGCAACTGTAACAGGTTTTGTACTTGCTGTTATGATGGCAAATTCTGGTGGAGCTTGGGATAATGCTAAAAAGCATATTGAAGCTGGAAACCTAGGCGGAAAGGGATCAGATTGTCATAAAGCTGCAGTTATTGGTGATACTGTAGGAGATCCATTCAAGGATACCTCAGGCCCTTCAATAAATATACTAATTAAGTTACTTTCAATGGTATCAATTGTATTTGCAGCATTCATCTTAAAATTCTCTATTTTTTAACTAGATAAATGCTAGGCAAATATCATTATAAAAACATCCAATATAGCTATATTGGATGTTTTTATTTCGTTAATTTTCTATACTATTTATTAGCTTGTTGAATTCTGGGCTTTGTCGTACATTATCAAAATCGGCTTCATTTCTTGCAGTATTCCTAACACCTGGATTTATTTCTATTGCAAGTTTCAAGTACTTTACAGTGTTTGCTACATCGCCTTTTCTTCCATATATACTAGCAATACCATAATAACTCCATTCGAATTTTTCAATTTCTAATGCTTTATTATACCATATGATAGCTTCGTCATAATGATTGTATAATTCATTAGCCAATGCTTTGTTAAATCTAGCATAACCATAATTTGGATTGAGGTTTAATGATAAATCAATTTGCTCTATTCCTTTTTCAAAATTACCACTATAAGCTAATGCTATTCCTTCAACAGCATATGCTTTATAAAAAGTAGGATCTTCTTGTATTACTTGCCTTTCAGTTTGAATAGCATTATTATACTCTTTCCTAAAAAATTGATCATATCCAGTTTTCCATTTTTTTTCTAAAGATTTATTTTTTTCGTTTAATTCTTCCTGCTTTTTTAGTTCTTTTTCGTTTATTTGTTGTTTTTTTAGTTCTTCATTTTTATTAGTTATTGCTTGTGTTTTAGCTTTTGCTGCAATAAGATTGTTTGTTATTGTATTTTTTTTTATAATAGAATTTACTACTGTTGCAATAATTATTCCTGAGATAATTGCAATCGTTATTGCCATAATTTTGAATGATTTTGATTTCATATTCGTCACCTATTCCTTCGATAAAAAACTATAGGTTTAATATACCACTATTTTGATGTCTTATTTAATAAATATCGAAATAGATCGAACTTAATGAAATTAAATGATAAAATGATAAATGCTATGCAAAGAAATTTGCAAGTGTCGATAATTATTACACATAGGAGGAAAATGAAGTGAAAAAGAAAACAAGTTTCGTTGGGTTATTACCTTTAGTATTTTTCTTAATATTTTTTATGGGTGCTGGTATATTAACTGGGAGTTTCTCTAGTATGCCTTTATTATTAGCATTCGTATTGGCTGCGGCTTTTTCTTTATTACTTGATAAAAGAGGTGCAAAGACATCATTATCTGACAAAATTGATATATTTGCAAAAGCTGCAGGAGAACCTACTATTATGTTAATGGTAATTATATTTATATTAGCTGGCGCTTTTTATTCTATTGCAGATGCAATGGGAGCTGTAACATCAATAGTAAATATGGGGTTAAGTATCTTGCCATCTAATATGTTACTACCAGGGCTATTTATAGTTGGATCAATTTTATCCTTTTCTATGGGTACATCAATGGGGACTGTAACTGCGCTCGCACCAATTGGTGTTGGAATAGCGTCGCAAACTGGTATGGGTTTACCTTTGGTTTTAGGTACAGTTGTTGGAGGAGCAATGTTTGGTGATAATTTATCTTTTATTTCAGATACGACAATTGCAGCTACAAGAACACAAGGGGTAGAAATGAGAGATAAGTTTAAGTCAAACGGATTAATTGTATTACCTGCTTTTATTATTACTGTAATAATATTAACTTTTCTATCAGGTGGAAATGTGGAGCTCCAATCACATGAATATTCATTGATTAGAATAATTCCTTATATATCGATTATTGTTAGTGCGGCAATTGGATTGAATGTTATGGTTGTTTTAGCAATAGGTATAGGTGCGGGAGCATTAATAGGTGTTTCAATGGGGAGTTTTGGTATAGTCGATATGTTAACAACATTACAAAGTGGTATGGCTTCAATGGAAGATTTAGCACTAATTTCTATTATGGTAGGAGGATTAGTTGGTTTAATGCACTACTATGGTGGAATTGAGTTTTTATTAGAAAAAATAACATCTAAAGTAAAAACAAAGAAGGGAGCTGAAATGGGCATAGCAGTTCTTGTAAGTTTAATAGATATAACTACAACAAATAATACAATATCTATTATTACAGCAGGACCACTTGCAAAGGATTTGTCAGATGAATATGGAGTTAGTAAAGTAAAAACAGCAAGTATTTTAGATATATTTTCATCTGCTTTTCAAGGGATAAGTCCCTATGCAGCACAAATATTATTGGCTGCAACAATCGGGAAGATATCGCCTATGAAGATTGTTCCTTTTTCAATATATTCCTATCTAATGATAGTTTGCGGTATACTTTCAATATTATTAAATTTACCAAAACGAAAACCACTAAATTTATAGTGGTTTTTATTAAGTTAATTTGCATATATGTTTCAATAAAAATGTAAAATATTATTGACAGATTTAATAAATATAAGTACAATATAATTAAACCTAGAGGAATTGTAGGGATGAATTTACCGCGAAATGTGTTAATATACAGTGAAATTTATGTAAAATAGGTGTGGACATTAACGGCAATTAAAGAAAATGTAATGAAAAGGTGATGATAAAATGAGTATTGACTGGGAATTTATAGTAAGTAGTTTACCTCTATATGAAAAGGCCATATGGATCACCTTGAAATTAGCTTTTGGGGGGATACTTATATCATTTCTTATTGGGCTTTTATGTAGCGTGATATTATACTTCAAAGTAAAAGCTATGGATATTATTGTTAAGGCATATATTGAACTTTCAAGAAATACTCCATTACTAGTGCAAATATTTTTTCTGTATTATGGACTTCCAAAACTAGGATTAAAGATGAGTGCAAATTCTTGCGCAATAATAGGATTATCTTTTTTAGGCGGAAGTTATATGGCAGAAGCATTTAGAAGTGGAATAGAAGCTGTGAGTAAATCGCAAATTGAATCTGGTCTAAGCATTGGGTTATCAAAGTTCCAACTAGCTAGATATGTAATAATTCCTCAGGCTTTTTCTGTTAGTTTGCCATCTTTAGGTGCAAACTGTATATTTTTATTAAAAGAAACATCAATACTTGGCGCTATATCGATATTAGATGTTATGAATGTAACAAAAGACTTGATAGGGATGTACTATAAAACATTCGAATCATTAGCCATGTTAGTAGTTGTTTATCTTGTCTTACTTTTACCTCTGTCATTTGCATTGTCTTGGCTGGAAAGGAAGGTGCGATATGCAGAGTTTGGGAATTAGAGCTATTTTTCAGGGAAGAAACTTTTATAGACTATTTGAGGGTTTATTTGTAACAGTTGAAATAGCATTTATTTCAATTATTATAGCATCATTATTAGGTATAATTATTGGGTTAAGTAGAACAACAAAATATAAACCAATACTTTTTATCAATCGAGTTTATTTGGAATTATTCAGAGTGATACCTACTCTAGTTTGGCTTTTTATTTTTTATTTTGGTGTAACTACGGCTCTAAACGTTGATATTAGTGGAAAAGTTATTTCAATTATTGTTTTTAGCCTTTGGGGTGCCGCAGAAATGGGAGATATTGTACGTGGGGCATTACAATCACTTCCCAAACATCAAATTGAATCAGGTAAGGCTCTAGGGCTTAGCTATTACGGGCTTTATAGGTATGTTCTTCTTCCTCAAGCAATAAGAAGAATGCTTCCAGGAACTATAAATTTAGCTACAAGGATGATTAAGACTACTTCACTTGTAGTTTTAATAGGTGTTATAGAGGTAGTTAAGGTGGGACAACAGATTATAGAAAGTTCACGTTTTGAATTTCCTACTGCATCGTTTTGGGTTTATGCATTTATATTTATATTGTACTTTATAATATGTTATCCGCTATCGCGAATATCAAAAAAATTAGAAACTAAATGGAATTCTTAGGAGTGATTATAATGGATGCAAATAACAAAAATCTCCTGCTTGACATACAGGATATTCATAAAGAATTTGATAATAAGGAAGTACTAAAAGGAGTTAGCCTCAGCCTACATAAAGGGGAAGTTCTAGTTATTCTAGGGCCTTCAGGCTGCGGGAAAAGCACACTTTTAAGATGTCTTAATGGACTTGAAAAGATTCAAAGTGGAGATATTAAGTTCAAGGACAAAAGCCTTATACAAAAAAATGTTGATTGGCAAGAAATTCGAGAAAAAATAGGCATGGTTTTTCAAAATTATGATTTATTCCCTCATATGACAGTTATAGAAAATATTCTTCTTGGCCCATTAAAGGTCCAGAAAAGGGATAAAACGGAAGCTCTTGCTCAGGCGGAAGAGCTTTTAGATAGAGTAGGACTCCTAGGCCGCAAGGATGCTTATCCACGCCAACTTTCTGGTGGTCAAAAGCAGAGAATAGCAATTGTACGAGCTTTGTGTATGAATCCAGAAATAATGCTTTTCGATGAGGTTACTGCATCTCTTGATCCTGAAGTGGTTAGAGAAGTTTTGGATGTTATTCTAGGACTTGCAAAGCAGGGAATGACAATGGTAATTGTTACTCATGAAATGGGATTTGCTCATTCTGTTGCAGACAGAATAATATTTATGGATGAAGGGAAAATATGTGAAACGTCCGGACCAGATGAGTTTTTTAATAGTCCAAAGACAGAGCGTGCAAAGCACTTTCTAAATATATTTCAGTATTAATAATAATTATAAATTAGGAGACGATGAATTATGGGAAATATTAAAAAGATTATGTCAGCTTTAGTTGTTATAACTATTGTAATTGGAGGTCTAGTAGGTTGTAGTAGTGGTTCTAAGAAAGATGATTCATCTAGCGCTGAAGCTAACTCTATTTCACAAATTAAGAAACGTGGGACTATAAAAATTGGTGTGTTTAGTGATAAAGCTCCATTCGGATACGTAGATTCAAATGGAAAAAATCAAGGATTTGATGTAGTTATTGCTAAAAGGTTTGCAAAAGATCTTTTAGGTGATGAATCTAAGGTCGAATTTGTTTTAGTTGATGCAGCAAGTAGAGTAGCTTACCTTGAATCTAAAAAGGTTGATATAATAATGGCTAATTTCACTGTAACAGCTGAAAGAGCTGAAAAGGTTGATTTTACAAATCCGTACATGAAAGTATCTTTAGGTATTGTATCACCAGATAGCGCTAAAATTACTTCAGTGGATCAACTAAAAGGTAAAAAAGTTATAATAGCAAAGGGAACAACTGCAGAAACATTCCTTACAAAAAATTACCCTGATATAGAGCTTGTAAAATATGAACAATATTCAGAAATATTTCAGGCATTAAAAGATAAACGTGGAGATGCTATTGTAAATGATAATACAGAAGTTATTGCATGGGCTAAAGAAAATCCAGGTTATACTGTTGGTGTTGCATCTCTTGGTGGTGAAGATACAATTGCGCCTGCTGTTTCTAAGGGGAATAAAGAACTTCTAGATTGGGTTAATACTGAACTTGTAACTCTTGGCAAAGAGAATTTTATTCACAAAGCGTATGAGGCAACATTAACTCCTGTATATGGTAAAGACTATGAAGAAAACCTTGTAATTGAGGGCGGTAAAACAAAATAATATAAATCATTAGTAGAAACTGGTATCAATAGACAATCACATTGAGTGATAATCTATAAGTGCCAGTTTATTTTTTAATATACAGTTAAATAAATAATTGTATATCCGATTCAAGAGCATCCTTTAGATAATCTTTAGCCTCAATTACTTCTAACTCGGATATAAGTTCTTCTTTTTTAAAACCCATAACATCCATTGATAGTTTACATCCGTAAAATTTGACACCTTTTTTAACAGCGCCATCTAAGAATTTTGAAAGAGTTGGTGTTCCATCTTCCTTCATCATAGCTTCAAGCATCTTTTTTCCGAAACCACTAAAATTCATATTAGATAGGGGGAGTTCATCCGGTCCTTTAGGTGCCATAACACCCATGAGCTTCTCAAGTGACGACTTACCTTCATTTGAATTTTTATCTGGGTCCCTTAATAAAAGTAGTCCCCAAAAGGCGAAAAACATTGATACTTCCATTCCTAATTCCTTAGCTGAATTAGCAAGTATTAATCCAGCCAAAGCTTTGTCATATTCGCAACTAAACATTATAAGGCTAAGCTTTTTATTCATTAAAACACCTCATTTTAGTTTAGTTTGTGTATATATTTCCTTGTTTATTCTTATTTATAGTATTAATAATAAGTATGGAAATAGAATTTTTTTATGGTAAGATGGAAAGAATAAAATAAAGATCGTAAAAAAATTATTATATTTGGAGGGTGAACATGACTTATTTAGATAAAATATCAAAAAATATTAAAAGTAAAAAAAGAAAACAAATGGGAAATTATAGCAACAGTGTTATGGTTTATGCCGTTTTAGGAGTTGCAATCGGAGGAATAATTGCAGGGTTAGTCGCTCGAAAATGCACAGATGAAATCAAAAATATTATAATTAATAATGCAAATAATAATATTGATGAAGAGATAAACACTAAGAGAGATGAAATTAAGGAAACGCTTTTAAAAGCAGATGTTAAATCTGTAGGTGATGTGGGAATGGCTATGGAAGATGCACTTGAGGACTTGGAAGAAGAACAATATAAAGAGAATGAAGAGAAAAGGTAATCTAAAAATTATAATTAATTATTTATGTATATACATTATGTTTAAAGCCCACATTGAACTGATATTCAATGTGGGCTTTAAACTATTAAATTATTAAGAAGCTAGTAAATTTATTATATATTCTTGCCTTTCTCTTTTAGAAATGAGATTAAGCTATCTTCATTTGTATTAATAATAAGGTCTTCAGGCATATTTATATCTTTAAGCATTTCTTCAACAACAGCAAAATTCCCTATAGAATAACAGAAATGGGCATCACTGTTTACAATGATTTTCACTCCATGTTCTTTACAAAGTTTTGCAATTTTAGTGCAATTTACATCACTGCCTTTTCTTGAAGTTAGAAAAGAGCTATTGTTTATTTCTATAAGTATATTTTTTTCTTTTGCTTTCTTTACTATAACTTCAGCATTTATAGGAAATCTTGGATTGCCTATATGGCCTAAAATATTTACAGAAGGATTATCCATAGCTTTTAAAATAGTAGTTGTATTTAAGTTTATATCATTTCCGCCTTCCATTAGTGGCTCGTGCAAACTTACTATCATGATGTCGAGAAGCTTTTGCCTTTCTATTTCGATATCTAGATTACCTTCATAATCAATTATATTAGCTTCACAGCCATAAAGCATTTTAACTCCAAACAATTTTCTTGGTAAAACTTGAAAATTACCAAAATACCAAGGATCAGGGGCGCCTGGCATATTGGGACCATGATCTGTAACTCCTAATATTTTAAGCTTTATATCACTGGCATATTTAGCATTTTCTAGTAAAGTGCTATATGCGTGTCCACTTACTATAGTGTGAGTATGTAAATCAGCAACAAAATTCATAAAATTTCTCATCTCCTACTTTCATTTGTATATCTTTAATTGTATACCAAAATTAGAGTTTATGTTTAAAATGTTTAGATTTTTACTAAATAACTCTGAATTCTCCTCCATAAACTATAAAACCAATTACCACTACAATTAATAATAGTATAATGTAGATTACTTCAAATAAATTTCCAAGTTCAGAGCCAGTGGTAATGTGTGGTGGCAATTTAAGTTTAATCTTACCTATTTTCTCTAATGTTATAATAAATTTATTATGCATTCCTAATTTTCTTAGTGCCTTTGCAATAAACCTCGGTAGAGAAAGCACCGGAACTCCCTCCTTAGTAAATATATCAGCCCAATATATATGACTGATATATCCAACAAAAAAACATCCTGTTAGATATTCATAACCTAATTTACTAAACACATATGATGCAGAAATAGTAAAAACAATCACACCTTCTACTGAATGTAAAAAAGATCTGTGGGGGAAGGTAGCAATACATATTAGTAAGACGCAAATTAGGTACACATAAATATCATTTTGATTAACAACGTTATAAATTGCTAATATAACACTTGAGCAAACATATGTTAAGAATATAGCTATTCTTTTGAAATTATTTGAGCTTTTATTTATTGAGAAAGACAGTTTTTTATAAATTAGCCCTATTATAGGGATTTTTTTATATGTTCTTTCAGATATTATCCCTATGATTAAAAAAACAAAGGATGTAAAATATGTAAATATCTCAGCATATGTATATATATAAGCATACTCACTGAGATATTTAATTCTTGATAACGAGCTTATAATAGTTTTTGAATTCCATAAAATTAGTGCGCAGGATCCAATCCCTAACAATAACCTTAATAGTAGTTTTAATACATTTTCTATAGAATTTATTGCTTTATTGCTAGTACCTGTAAGTGGATTTATGTGGTTTATTTTACTGCTATGACTATCTGCATCCACAAGCAAGCCTGAAAGAGCTGCAGTACCAAGGCCTATAATGCTTATTCCCATTGGAATATGTATATATTTATTGTTGAAAATCATCAGTGAATTAATTGTAGGTATTGTAGCTACAATTGCATATGATAGCATTGCTATCTTTTGGTGTGCTCGCCCATTCATCTTATGTACTCCTAACTTCATCAAATGTCATTTTAATAGTTAATTACATGTTGTTTTTAAGATATTTTACTATATAACTTAATGTGTGAAAATCACAATTTAAATCAGTTTCTATGATATTTAAACCCTTGATTAAAGTTTCTTCGTCGAAATGTGTTAGTAATATCATTAAATTTATAACATTAATACCACCATCTTTTGTATCTAGAACTCTAGCAGATTTTACAAATTTGTTTTTCATTACATTTAAGACAGAGGTCCTAAGCTCATCACTAATTTCTAATACAGGCATTTCATCATAAATTTTAATGCCAGGAGTATTAACGCTAAGATTTATAGCCTTTGTAATGTCGGTAGACAAAAATATAGTGTTTATAAATTCCGCATCTTTAAAATCAACACCTTCTAAATTAACAGAATCAAATAGTGTATTTTCAAATTTAGCATTTTCAAAGTCACTACCCTTTAGGTTTGTGCCAATGAATTCAGCCCACATAAAGGTACATTCAAAGAAAACACATGATTTAAAATGTGCACCTCTAAAATTTACAAAATTAAAATTTGATCCTGAAAATTCACAATTATAGCAATTGCTTCTCTCGAGATTTTTATACATAAAGTTCTTATCTAATTTCTCTATATTGTTGTAAATAAAATTACCCTTAACGCTTTGATTTTTACCCATTTTTACCTCCATGGCAAATACATTTATTTGCCTTCTTAATTTATTAAACTTCAAAAAACTCCTAACCAATTATTATAAACGGTTAGAAGTTTTCATATTCATACTAAATACTATACACAATTCTACTAAATGTCAATGATTAATTAAAGTTTTTATTTGATCTCGGTCCATATTTTGTCGAGGTCTGTTACTGATTTTCCTATATCCCTTAAGTATTCACCTTTTTTTACAGCTTCTTCTGGTGGATATACAGCTTTATCATCTAATATTTTTTTATCTATATATTTGTAAGCAGAGGTATTGGGATTTCCATAAGGGAAACTTCGTGAAATTTCAGCACTTATTTCTGGATCCATTATAAAATTCATAAAGAGTTCTGCTGACTTTATATTTTTTGCAGCTTTTGGAATTACAAAGTTGTCTTGTTGAAGGAATAAACCTTCACTTGGAACTACATATTTTATATTTAGATTTTCACGACTAGCAAGACTTCCCTCTGCCCCCCAAGCAAATATTGCTTTTGCCTCTCCGTTTATAAGGCTGGTTTTAGGACTATCACTATCATAAGATTTAATGTTAGGTTGAAGCTTTTTTAGTGCTTCTTTTGCTTTTAAAAGAGCTTCTGGACTAGTTTCGTTTAATGGATATCCAAGCATCTTAAGCGTCATACCAATTATAACTCTTTCGTCATCGAGGACTGTTAAAGAGCTTTTAAGTTCTGGTTTCCATAAGTCCTTATAACCCTTTATTGTACCCTCAGGGATCTTTGAACTATCATAGGATATTATACCTGCAAGCCACATATAGGGTGTACTGTACCTATTACCTCTGTCAAAGGGTAGGTTTAAGTACTGTGGGCCTATATTACTTAAATTTGTTAGATTATCTTTATTTATTTGAGTTATTAGCCCTTGTTTACTTAATACCTCTACCATAAAATCACTAGCAACTGTTAGGTCATAATTTCCACCACCTGCCATAAGTTTTGCCAGCATCTCCTCGTTAGAAGAAAAAGTACTGTAATTTACTTTAATATTATAGGTTTTTTCAAACTTCTCTATAACAGATTGAGGTAGATATTCAGACCAATTGAAAACATTTAAAACTTCCTTTGGGCTAGCATTGTTTTTAGTATAAGTGAATATACCGCCACCGATACTTGCAATCACAAGGAAAATTGATGTCAGTATAGCTGTAATTTTCTTTGAATTTATATTTACATTTCGAATTAAAAGTGCAAAAGACAATACTATAATAGTTAAAAGTATTATAAGGGTTGAAAGAGCGTTGATTTCTGGTGTAACGCCGAATTTTACCATTGAAAATACTTTAAGTGGCAAAGTTACGCTTGAAGGCCCTGCTACAAAAAAACTAATTATTACATCGTCAAGTGATAATGTAAAGGCAAGCAGTGCTCCTGCTATAACACCAGGCATAATAATTGGAAGTGTTACGTAAAAAAAGGTTTTTAATGGAGATGCTCCAAGGTCCATTGCTACCTCTTCAACAGATTTATCAAAGCCATCAAGCCTAGTTTTAACTACTGCAACAACGTATGCTATGCTAAAGGTTACATGAGCAATGATTAATGAAATTTTTCCTAGTGGAATCTTTACAATTGAAAAGAAGGCAAGAAGCGATATACCCATAACTATCTCAGGTATAACTAGTGGCACATATAAAATTGTATCAACTATTCTTTTTCCCCTGAATTTATATCTATACATTCCGACAGCAGCTAATGTACCTATAATTACAGAAATAATCGTGCTAATTATAGCGATAATGAAAGAGTTTTTCACAGCTTCCAAAATTCCAGCATTGTGAAGAAGGCTTTGATACCATTTAAATGTGAAGCCTGTCCATACTACATTTAATTTTGATTGATTAAAAGAAAATGTGATTAGTACCATTATTGGTATATATAAAAACATGAATATTAAAAGTAAATATATAAATCTTATTAAAGTTGTTTTTTTTGTTTTCATATTTATAACATCCCCTTAGTTCCAGATGCCCGTGAGTTAAAGGTAATAACAGAAAGCATAACAATTATTAAAACAACGGATATTGCGCTACCGAAGGGCCAATCTCTTGCGGTTAGGAACTGATTTTTAATTAGGTTGCTCATAAGAATGACTTTACTTCCACCCATAAGGTCAGTTACAAAGAAAAGCCCTAGAGTAGGAATAAAAACTAGAATACAACCTGATATAATTCCGCCTTTTGTAAGTGGAAGTGTAATCTTTAAAAATTTATTAACTGGCCCTGCCCCTAAATCTGATGCAGCATCTAATATCCTCTTATCTAGTTTTTCAAGGGAAGTATAAAGAGGAAGTACCATAAATGGAAACATCATATACAACATACCAATCATAACAGCAATATTGTTATACATTAAATGAAGTGGTTGATTTATTATGTTCATGTGTAATAGTAAAGTATTTATTATTCCTTCCGTTCTAAGTAATACTATCATTGCATAGGTTCTAACTAAAGAATTTGTCCAAAATGGAAGTATTATAAGCAAAAGCAATAGTGGTTTATATTTCTTAGGTGATGTAGCTATTATAAATGCAAATGGATATCCTATTATTAAACATAACGCAGTAGTATATATAGCAATTAAAATAGATTTAATAAAAATGTTAATATACAGAGGATCTAAAAGCTTTATATAGTTTGATAGAGTGAATTTATATACTATATTTCCAACATCTCCTCTAGTAGAAAAACTAACTACAACTATAAATATAAGTGGTAAAACGAAAAAGAAAACCATCCATAGCAGAGCAGGAAATATTGTTGTTAAGTACTTAATGACTGATGTTAAATATTTTGTGAAAAGATTTTTTGATCTATTAATTTTCATTTATCTGCTCCATTCTCATTTAATTCTTTTAAAACTATGCTTTAATAACTATGGTATGATTTGAATTCCAGGTAATAAAATATTCTTTTATTTCATCCTTGAATACAAAGCTTTGTTCTATGGGTTCATTTACAATAATTTCTTTGCCATTATCTAGAAGCATAACAACTTTAATAATAGAACCTACATAAATTCTTTCCTTGAATTTGCATGTAAGCCAAACATCTCCTTCTTGGGCATGGTCTTTTATTCTAATTCGTTCTGGTCTTACAGAGACAATAAATTTATCCCCAAGCGTATAGCCCATATTGGGTATTCTGATTATGTCTTCTTGTCCTATATTTAGTAAAACCTCATTTTCTTTTATCTTAATTACTTTTCCTTCTAAGATGTTTGTTTCACCTAGAAAATCAGCAACAAATCTAGTTTTAGGGTGTTCATAAAGTTCCTCAGGAGTTCCAATTTGCTCAATAAATCCTTTGTTCATAACAACAATTCGGTCAGACATTGTTAAAGCCTCTTCCTGATCATGGGTTACAAATACAAAGGTTATACCTAGAATTTTCTGAAGGTGTTTAAGTTCTAATTGCATTTGTTTGCGAAGTTTTAAATCAAGCGCTCCTAATGGCTCATCTAAAAGAAGAACCTTTGGACTGTTAATAACAGCTCTTGCTATAGCAACACGTTGCATTTGGCCGCCACTAAGTTGAGAGGGCATTCTATTTTCATAACCTACAAGTTGTACCATTTTTAACATCTCATTTACTTTATCTTTGATAGCTTTTTTTGGAATCTTTTTCATTTTAAGGCCAAAAGCTATATTATCAAAGATATTCATATGAGGAAATAAGGCATAGTTTTGAAATACAGTGTTAACACATCTGAGGTAAGGTGGCTGCTGCGTAATATTTTCTCCGTCAATTATAATTTCGCCACTTGTGGGTAATTCAAAACCTGCAATCATTCTTAAGGTAGTGGTTTTTCCGCAACCACTTGGTCCAAGTAGTGTTAAGAACTCACCCTTTTTAATATCGAGGTCTAAGTTCTTAATAATAGCCTCATCTTGATCAAAACTTTTACAAATATTTTTCAATTTTACAAAAACACTTTTTGTCACACCGTAACATCTCCTTTTTAATGAACATTTAAATACAATAATTATTACTTCAAGAATAATAGCATAATAATTTTTAAATTTCAATATTCTTAGTATATTTAACTAAAGTTTTTTTATGTGGAAGGTGCACTTGATTGCATGATATAATTGTCTGATAATTAAGTAATCAAAATAGAGTTTAGCTATTGACTTTCTTAAAAAAAAATGGTAATATTTTATTACATTATCAATACACAGTGGTAAAGCGTTAAAGTAATAAAGCAAAATTGGAGGAGTGAAATTTTGAATAATTGGAAAAGACATATACCGGAAGGTTCAAGAGATATACTTTTTGAAGATTGTAATAATAAAATTAAGATTATAGATAAACTTAGGAAATTAAATATAGATGCAGGGTATTTAGAAGTGTTGTCACCAACCCTAGAATTTTACGATGTTTTTCAGGGCGATGACGTGTCTATCGAGCAAGAAAAAATGTATAAGCTTTTTGATAATGCAGGAAGAATATTAGTCTTAAGACCAGATATGACAATGCCTATAGCGAGAATTACTGCGACAAAGCTTCGAGATTCGACGTTTCCACTTAGAATTTGTTATAGCGGGAATATATTTAGAATAAATGAAAACTGGAATGGAAAGGTCAGTGAGATGACCCAGTCTGGAATTGAAATAATAGGAAGTGAAAGTCCTAAGGCGGATGCAGAAGTAATAATAACTGCAATTAAAGCTCTTATTGATGTAGGGGTACAAAAATTCGAACTAGAAATTGGCCAGGCTGAGTTTTTTAAAGGTCTTATTGAAGATATTGAGCTTACGGAAGGTGAAACAGAAAAATTAAGAGGACTTGTAGAAAGTAAGAATTTTGGAACACTTCGAGAGTTTATACAGGAAAAGGAAGACCTTCTTGGAATAAAAAATGTAGAGGCACTAAAAAAATTGCCAGAGCTATTTGGAGGTATTGAAATACTTGAAAAGGCAAGAACGTTAACTCAAAATAAAAGAGCACTTAGTGCAATAGATACTATAGAAAAGATTTATCAAAGAATAGAAAGTGTAGGCCTTGGAGAATATATTTCTATTGACTTAGGGATGGTACAGCATATTGATTATTACACAGGGATAACCTTTAGAGGATATAGTAGTGAAGTTGGAACAACAATTATAAGTGGAGGCAGATACGATAATCTAATTTCAAAATTTGGTGCATCTATGCCAGCAGTTGGATTCGCAATAGATGTGGACAATATACTATCTGTTCTTGAAAAACAAGGGAATTCTAATGACAAGGAAACTGAAAAAGTACTCATACATTATGAAGATTCATTAGTGGGAAGTGTATATCAATTTGCGGCTTCAATTAGAGCAAAAGGAATTACTTGCGAGTTAAGTTTATTTGAAGAAAAGGAAAAGGCATTTATTTATGCTGAGCAAAAGAAAATAAACAAAATGATTTGTATGGTTGTAAATGATGAAGTTGAAATAATAGATATTTTAAATAAAAATAGCTTTAAGACCAGCACAGAGGAATTTATTAGAAGTTTGGGGGAATTATAATGAAGGCGATAAGAATAGCATTAACAAAAGGACGATTAGAAAAGTATGCTATTTCAATGTTTGAGGAGATTGGGATCGATTGTACGCAGCTTAGAAACAAAGGGAGAAAATTAATTCTTAAAGATGAGAAAAATGATATAGAATTTGTACTAGTTAAATCCACAGATGTTTTGACTTATGTAGAGCATGGAGCAGCAGATATTGGAATTGTTGGTAAGGATACTTTAATGGAACAGAATAAAGAGTTTTATGAAGTAGTTGATTTGAAGGTTGGAAAATGTATGTTTGCTGTGGCAGCATTACCAAGTTTTAAAAGTTATGATGGGTATAACCGTAAAAAGATTGCTACTAAATATCCATCAGTTGCAAAGGAATATTTTAAAAAAAATAATGAAGATGTTGAAATTATTAAACTTGATGGATCTGTAGAACTTGCTCCAATACTGGAGTTATCTGATGCAATTGTAGATTTGGTAGAAACAGGAGACACTTTAAAAGAAAATGGATTAATTATAATAGAAAAAATATGCGATATAAGTGCAAGAATGATAGTAAATAGAGCAAGTATGAAGATGAAAAAAGAAAAGATAAGCAAATTAATACTTAAGGTTCAAAAATACGTTGATGAGAATGAGGTGACGACGCTTTGATAAAAATTACAGAGGCAAATAGTAATGAGGGAAAAGAATATATAGAATTTTTAAAAAAACGTTCAGAAGAGGTAGAAAAGGATGTAAGTATAGTTGTTGACAAAATTCTAGCAGATGTAAAAACTAGGGGCGACGATGCTATAATAGAGTATACTCAAAGGTTTGATAGTGAATATGTTACCACTGAAAATATTATAGTTACAGATGCTGAAATTGAAAATGCTTATAAAATGGTAGATCAGGATTTTCTGGATGCAATAACCCTTGCGAAAAAAAATGTTTTAGAATTTCATGAAAAACAAAAACGGAACGCTTGGATGATGACTAAAGAAAAGGGTGTGATTTTAGGCCAGACTGTAAGAGGACTTGAAAGCGTTGGAATATATGTTCCTGGAGGTACAGCGTCTTATCCGAGCTCAGTTATTATGAATGCAATTCCAGCAAAAGTAGCAGGAGTTGAGAACCTAGTAATGGTAACACCACCTCTAAAAGACGGAAGTATTAATCCTCATATTCTTGTTGCAGCTGATATAGCAGGAGTAGATAAAATTTATAAAGTTGGTGGTGCTCAGGCAATTGCGGGACTTGCATATGGAACAGAAAAAATTAATAAAGTAGACAAAATAGTTGGTCCTGGAAATATATACGTTGCTATTGCAAAAAAAAGTGTATTTGGGTTTGTTGCCATAGATATGATAGCAGGACCAAGTGAAATTCTAATTATTGCAGATGAACTTGCAAATGAAAAATTCATTGCTGCGGATTTAATGTCTCAGGCAGAACATGATGTTCTTGCGTCATCTATGCTTATAACAACTTCAAGGGAACTTGCAAGTAAAGTAGTGAGTCAGCTAGAAATTCAGATAAAAGATATGAGCAGACGCAATATTATTAAAGAATCTTTAGAAAAATATGGAGTTATTTTAATAACTCAAAACATGAGTGAGTCGATAGAACTTGCAAATAAAATTGCGCCAGAACATCTTGAACTTATGGTACGTGAACCATTTAATTATCTTGGAGATATAAAAAATGCAGGTTCAATATTTTTAGGTGAATATGCACCAGAACCTTTAGGTGATTATGTAGCAGGCCCAAATCATGTTCTTCCAACTAGTGGAACTGCAAAATTCTTTTCGCCGTTATCAGTAGATGATTTTATTAAAAAATCAAGTTATATATATTACACTAAAGAAGCACTTCAAGAAGTTAAAAAAGAGGTAGTAACGCTAACAGAAGTTGAAGGGCTTACTGCACACGGGAATTCTATTAAAGTGAGGTTTAAATAATGATACAAGATTTTTTTAGAAAAGACTTAAGTGATTTTGAATCATATAACGCAGGTAAAACTGATTATAAAGTTAGGCTAAATGCAAATGAAAGTTTTGATAATTTAGGAGAAGCGGTTAGGCGTGAAATAGGCAAGGTAATAGAAAATTCTATTTATAATAGATATCCAGATGCAGATGCATTAGAGGTATGTGAGCTTTATTCGTTATATGCAAATGTGAATAAAACAAATGTGATGGCTGGAAATGGCTCAGATGAGTGCATACAAATAATTGCACATACATTTTTAAATACTGGGGAGAAGGTAGCTATGCAAAGTCCAGATTTTTCAATGTATGGTTTATATACTAAAGTTGCAGGAGGAATTCCAATTGAATTCCCACTAAGCGACGAATTAGAATTAGATGTACAAGGTTTTATTTCTATGGCTAATAGGGAAAAGGTTAAAATTGTATTTTTATCTAACCCAAATAATCCTACAGGCAATATTATTAAAAGAGAAGATATTATTAGTATTATAGAAGGATGTAAATGTATTGTGGTTATTGATGAGGCATACTTTGAATTTTATGGACAGAGTATATTAGATAAGATAGATACATACGATAATTTGATTGTACTTAGAACTTGTTCAAAAATTGGACTTGCAGCTATTAGAATTGGATTTATGATTACTAATAATGTATTAATGTTAGAACTAAAAAAAGTAAAACCGCCTTATAATGTAAATGCTATAACACAAAGCATAACTTCTGTTATTTTAAAGAATCCTGAAATAATAAATAACAATGTAAAAAACATAATTGTCGAACGATCATATTTATGGGAAAAACTAAGCAATATAGATGGGTTAAGGCTATATAAAGCAGAAGCAAATTTTATATTAGTAGAGGTTCCAAATGCAATAAAAGTTAAAAAAAGACTTATAGAAGAAAGCATAAATGTTCGAAGCTTTTCAACAGGCCCATTAAAAAATTGTTTGAGAATAACTATTGGAAGTAGACAAGAAAATGATTCTTTATTAACTAATTTAATTTAAATAAATAATCTTAAATTAGTTAAAAGGATAATGATTTAATGAGTCCAAAACAAAAGGAGAGAGATATATGATAGAGAGGAAAGCTAAAATTTTAAGAGAAAGTAATGAAACAAATATTGAGGTTAATATAGATTTAGATGGATCTGGAAATTATCAGGGAGATACAGGTATAGGTTTCTTTGATCATATGTTAAATCTTTTTACAAAACATGGACTGCTCGATTTACAAGTTAAGGCTGTAGGTGATTTATTTGTGGATTCTCATCATACAATTGAAGATGTAGGAATAGTAATCGGATTAGCTATTAAAGAGGCACTAAAGGGCAAAGAAGGGATAAAACGGTATGGTACAAGTTTTGTACCTATGGATGAGTCACTAGCAACAGTGTCGCTAGATTTAAGTGGTAGAGCGTATCTTGTATTCGATGCAGAGTTTACTGTAGATAAAATTGGTGGGTTTGACTCGGAAATGGTAGAAGAGTTCTTTAGGGCAGTTGCAACTAACGGTGGAATAACACTGCATGCAAGAGTAATTTACGGAAAAAACAATCATCATATGGTGGAGGCTTTATTCAAAGCTTTAGGAAAAGCATTAAGTGAGGCTTTAACTTATGATAAAAGGATAAAAGGAGTATTATCTACAAAAGGAACTTTATAAGGAGGAAAACAATGATAGGGATAGTTGATTATGGTGTTGGAAATCTAAATAGTGTTCAAAATGCACTTAATTCTATGAATATTAAGTCCATAATATCGTCGTCTGCGCAGGAGATATCAAAGTGTAGAAGTATTATTGTTCCTGGTGTAGGTGCATTTCCAGATGCAATGGAAAATATGAAGAATTCAGGATTAGATAAGGTAATTAAAGAAGCAGCTAAGGAGGGTAAACCAATACTTGGCATATGTCTAGGCATGCAGCTTTTCTTTGAAGAAAGCGATGAGGTTGAAAAATGCCAGGGATTAGGATTATTAAAAGGAAACATTATAAAACTCGAAGGATCTATAAAAATTCCACATATGGGTTGGAATAGTCTATCTTTCGAAACTCCTTCACCACTCCTAAGTGGAATAGAAGAAAATCAATATGTATATTTTGTTCACTCTTATTACGCGGTAAATTGTGAAGATGGCATTATAAATGCATATAGTACTTATGAGAAGAAGATACCTGCGATTGTAAGTCGTGGTAATATATTTGGAATGCAGTTTCATCCAGAGAAAAGTGGCGAGTTTGGTCAAAAATTACTTAAAAACTTTGTGGAGGTAATATAATGAAGATATTTCCAGCAATAGATTTAAAGGGTGGACAATGTGTTAGACTTTTTCAAGGTGAATTTACGTCAGCGAAAGTTGTAGGGGAAGATCCACTACAAACTGCATTAAGTTTTATGGACAAGGGAGCAGAATATTTACATATGGTAGATCTAGATGGAGCATTAAATGGATCCATTGAAAATTTAAATAGTATAAATAAAATTATAAGGGATTTAAAGATTCCTATTCAACTCGGCGGCGGAATTAGAAACATAGAAACTATAGAAATGTTAATTAATAAGGGCTTAAGTAGAGTAATACTTGGCACTGCAGCATTAAACAATCCGTCACTAGTAAAAGAAGCAGTTAAAAAATTTGGAGATAGAATTGCTATCGGAATTGACGCTAGGGATGGATTTGTAGCAGTAGAAGGTTGGCAAAAAAGCAGTAAAGTGGAATATATAGATTTTGCAAAACAAATGGAGAGTATAGGTATAAAAACTATAATTTTCACAGATATAAGTCGTGATGGAACATTGACTGGACCTAATTTTGAAGCAACTGGGAAAATGAATGATGAGGTTACTTGTGACATTATTGCATCTGGTGGTATGAAATGCATCGAAGATATAAAAAAGCTTAAGAAAATGAATATATATGGAGCAATTATAGGGAAAGCACTTTACAGTGGAAATATTTCCCTTGAGAGAGCGATTCTAGAGGGGAGGGGTTAGAAGAATGCTTACTAAAAGAATCATTCCTTGCCTTGATGTAACAATGGGACGGGTAATGAAAGGAATAAATTTTATAAATCTGACTGATGTAGGAGACCCCGTAGAAATAGCAGAGTTTTATAATAAAGAGGGCGCAGATGAAATTGTTTTTCTAGACATAACTGCAACCCATGATGGTAGAAAAACAATGATTGATGTTATAAAAAGGACTGCAGAAAAGGTGTTTATTCCTCTGACTGTAGGTGGAGGAGTTAAAACTATAGAGGATTTCAAAGAAATTCTTAGAGCTGGAGCAGATAAGATATCTGTAAACTCTGCTGCTATTAGAAATCCTGATCTCATTACAGAGGCATCGAAGAAATATGGAAGCCAATGTGTAGTAGTTGCTATAGATGGAAAAAAGAATGATGACGGTTTAGGGTGGCATGTAGTTATAAATGGTGGAAGAATAAATACAGGCCTTGATGCAGTTAAGTGGGCAAAAAAAGTTGAGGAACTTGGCGCAGGTGAAATACTCTTAACAAGTATGGATGCAGATGGAACAAAACAAGGGTATGATATAGAGTTTATAAATGCAATTACGGACATTGTTAATATACCTGTAATAGCATCAGGTGGATGTGGAAAATTAGAGGATTTTTCTGAAGTTTTTGAAAAAAGTGGTGCAGATGCAGCACTTGCGGCTTCTTTATTTCATTATAAAGAACTATCGATTAAACAAGTAAAAGAGTATCTTAAACATGAAGGTGTAGAAATTAGGTTATAATAGTATTAGAATAAATAAAGAAATGTGGTGAAATAAGTGGATTACATAAAAGAAATTCAATTTAACAATGGATTAATTCCTGCCATAGTACAAGAAGAGTGCACGGGAGAGGTTTTGATGCTGGCATACATGAATGAGGAATCTTTTAAAAAAACTTTGGAAACTAAAACAACTTGGTTTTGGAGTAGGTCGAGGAAAAAATTATGGAATAAAGGAGAAACCTCAGGACATTTTCAATATGTTAAAAAAATAAGTTTTGACTGTGATGGAGACACAATTCTATTGCAAGTAGAGCAAGTGGGAGCAGCTTGCCATACTGGAAATAAAAGTTGTTTTTACCGAGATATATTATAATTTAATAGAAAAGGGGAACTGTAAAATGAGTGAAAACAATATAGTAGAGCAGCTTTATAAAGTAATCCAGGAAAGAAAAGAAAACCCTACAGAGGGTTCATATACTAGTTATCTATTTGAAGAAGGTATTGATAAAATTCTAAAAAAAGTAGGAGAAGAAAGTGCTGAAGTAATAATTAGTAGCAAAAACAGTGACAATAAGGAAACTGTTGGGGAAATATCAGATTTATTTTATCATACATTGGTACTTATGGTAGCAAAGGGTATAGAAATAGAGGATGTAGTAGCTGAACTTGAAAAGAGACGAGAAAAGATAGGTAATAAAAAACCAAAGAGAGTAGATAAATAATTTAATGCTATAGATTGACAAATAGTTTGTGTATGTTATAATATCTTAATATTAAGAAAATTTAAGTAATTACAATTCAAATTTAGGGAGGTATTCTAATGAATAACAACATTATTAAGGGAATTTCTAAAAATGTATATTTTTTCTATTTTAGCTTTAGCTATCGTTATTTTAGCATGGGCTACTATTTGTGCAAAAAAATATATAAGAATTCTTTAAATAATGAGTTAAAGAATAACATTAGGATACCGGTTTATCTTGTTTTGTAAAGGTAAACTAGATACGCACAAGGAAGACTCATTATAATGAGGCTTCCTTTTTTTTATAATTTTTTATATTTAATTATTTTACAAAAAAATTAAATTTATGAGTGGGTAGTAAATAATAAGAGCACTTTATTTTATTAAAGCAAGAAAAAAATATTTAGGAGGAATTTTATATGGTAATCGTAATGAAAACTAATGCAAAACAAGAACAAGTTAATATACTTAAGAAAAAAATAGAAAGGTTAGGTTGTGCAGTTCATATTACTCAGGGTGAGAACTGTTGTATATTTGGACTTGTTGGAGATACAAGCATGATAAACATAAGTCAGTTTGAGGCAGAAGAGTGTGTTGATAAGGTTGTAAGGGTTCAAGCACCTTACAAAAGAGCAAATAGACTTTTTCATCCTAATAATTCAATAATAAAGGTAGATAATCAAACAATTGGTGGCAAAGAGCTTGCAATAATTGCTGGGCCTTGCGCAGTTGAAAGTGAAGAGCAGCTTATAACTATTGCTAAAGACGTAAAAAGGGCAGGTGCTAACTTCCTAAGAGGGGGCGCGTACAAACCTAGAACTTCTCCATACAGCTTTCAAGGAATGGAAGAAGAAGGACTTAGAATATTACTAGAAGCAAAGAAATTAACAGGACTCCCAGTAGTAACTGAAGTTATGAGCGTAGAACTTGTTGATAAAATATGTGGTTATGCTGATGTATTGCAAATTGGAGCTAGAAATATGCAAAACTTTGATCTTTTAAAGGAAGTTGGAAGATGTAATAAGACAATACTTTTAAAAAGAGGTATGAGTGCAACAATTGAAGAACTTCTAATGTCTGCAGAATATATAATGGCTGGAGGTAATCAAAATGTAGTTTTATGTGAAAGAGGGATTAGGACCTTTGAAACTTTTACTAGAAATACTCTAGACTTAAGTGCTATTCCAGTACTTAAGAAACTTAGTCATTTGCCTGTAATAGTGGATCCAAGTCATGCTGCTGGTAAATGGTGGCTTGTAGAACCACTTGCAAAGGCTGCAATAGCTGTAGGTGCAGATGGTCTTGAAATTGAAGTGCACAATGATCCTGCTAATGCATTTAGTGATGGACCTCAATCGTTATTACCAGAGAAGTTTGAGTCTCTTGTAAATGACTTAAGAGTAATTGCACAAACACAAAATAGAACAATCTAAGATATCAAAAAAACATCCAATATTATAATTGGATGTTTTTGTTTTAATTAGATTTAGCCAAACATTGCAACTACAGCGAATGCACCACAAATACCACCACAAATTGGGGCAATTACTGGTATCCATGCATATCCCCAATCAGAATCGCCTTTACCGGCTATTGGTAATATCGCATGGGCTATTCTTGGTCCAAGATCTCTTGCAGGATTTATAGCATAGCCAGTTGTACCACCGAGGCTTAAGCCTATTACTAAAATCACAAATGCAGCAATAAGTGGACCGAATCCAGGAGCTGACTTTGTTTGAGCAACTCCTAGTAATGAAAATACTAATACAAATGTACCAATAAATTCAGATAGAAAATTTGAAGGTGTGTGTTTTATTGCAGGTCCAGTACAGAATATAGCAAGTTTGGCTGCTTTGTCGTCTGTAACAGCCCAATGAGGATAATACATTAACCAAACTAGAATCCCACCTAGGATTCCTCCTAGCATCTCAGCTAATATATAACCAGGGACAACTGACCATGATAATTTACCGATTGCAGCTAGAGCTAGAGTAAGTGCGGGATTAAATGATGCTCCACTTGCTGTTCCAAAGATGTAAGCTGGAATACCAACTGCAAATGCCCAACCAAATGCTATAACTATTAAACCTGAATCATGTCCTTTAGTTTTGGATAGTAGTACATTTGCAACTACACCATCACCAAGTAGAATGAGTAATGCTGTTCCGAAAAATTCTGCATAGTATTGTAACATATTATTTTACCCCCTAAATATTCTTGTGCTTATTTTTCCCAATCTCTAGATCTTCCAACTGCTTTATGCCATCCTTTTAGAAGGTTAGTTCTATTTTCTTCTTCCATGTTTGGGTTAAATGATCTTGATAAGGCCCAGTTTTTTGAAATCTCTTCTTGATCTTTCCAATATCCAACTGCAAGTCCTGCAAGGTAAGCAGCACCTAATGCTGTTGTTTCAATAACTTCAGGTCTATCAACTTGAACATCTAATATATCTGATTGGAACTGCATTAAGAAGTTATTAGCACATGCTCCACCATCAACTTTTAAAGCTTTAAGTATGATGCCTGAATCTTCTTGCATAGCTTTTAAGACATCATTTGTCTGGTATGCGATTGATTCAAGTGCTGCCCTTATAAAGTGCTCCTTCTTAGTTCCACGAGTTAATCCAACTATTGTTCCTCTAGCATATGGATCCCAATAAGGTGCGCCAAGTCCAACGAAGGCTGGTACCATATATACACCATCTGTACTATCAACATCAGTAGCATACTCTTCTGAATCAGGAGCGCTTTTAATCATTCTTAATTCATCCCTCAACCATTGAATTGCAGCTCCAGCAACAAATACACTTCCTTCAAGAGCATAATTAACTTTACCATTAATGCCATAAGCTATAGTTGTAAGTAAACCATTATGCGAATCCACGGCTTTCTCACCAGTATTCATCAATAAGAAGCAACCAGTACCATAAGTGTTTTTAGCTGTTCCTGCTTGAAAACAAGCTTGACCAAACAGCGCAGCTTGTTGATCTCCAGCAGCTCCTGCTAATGCTATTTGTGATCCGAATATTGAAGGATCAGTATAACCATATACACAACTTGATGGTTTAACTTCTGCAAGCATAGATTTAGGAATATCTAAAGTGTCAAGTATTTCATCATCCCATTTTAATTCATGTATATTATATAACATTGTTCTAGAAGCATTAGTATAATCAGTTACATGAACAGCTCCTTTTGTTAATTTCCAAATTAACCATGTATCAATAGTACCAAATAATAAATTGCCTTTTTCAGCCTCTTCTCTAGCACCAGCTACATTATCAAGTATCCATTTTACTTTTGTTCCAGAAAAATATGCATCAAGTATAAGCCCAGTTTTAGCTTGTACTACTTTATCAAAGCCTTCAGCTTTTAATTTATCACATGTATCTGCTGTTCTTCTACATTGCCACACAATAGCATTGTATACAGGAACTCCAGTATGCTTATTCCATACAACTGTAGTTTCTCTTTGATTTGTGATTCCAATTGCGGATATATCTTGAGCTGTTGCCCCAATTTTTGCCATTGCTTCTTGCGTTACACCTAATTGTGTTGCCCATATTTCCATAGGATCATGTTCAACCCAACCTGGTTTTGGGAATATTTGAGTGAATTCCTTTTGAGCTACACTGGCGATTAATCCTTCTTTATTAAATAAGATACATCTTGAACTTGTAGTTCCTTGATCTAGTGCAATTACATACTGTGGCATAATTAATACACTCCTTATTAGTTTATTAGTAACCGTTTACTCAAAATTTATAAAAACACGATATTATATATATATTAAATAATATCGTGAAATTTATCTAAATAATTCCTTCATAGAATATTAGTCTACTTTTTTTACATTTTTAGTTGCTATAATATCTACTCCAGTGCCGAGTACATTTTTGAGTACTACATCACCGATAAGTATAGGCGCTTTAACTATAACACCTTTTAATGCTTTTACGCAATCATAAATAACATTTTTAGGAATATCTGACTCGGTTTTGACTGGAAGAGTAGTAATATCACCACCTGTAACTATTACAGATGAAGTAACTACTCTTGTTGGATTAGTGCATTCTTTTTTACCGTAGTTTTCACCAATCTTACAAGCGTTTCCAGTTACTTTTAGTACATTATCACCATCAAGCTCTACTTCAAGAGCACAACCTACGGGGCACCCTATGCATGTTAATTCTCTTATGCTCATAATCTCTACTCCTTTTCTACTTTTATAGTAATTTTAGTGCATTCACTATATTTATCAAAAATTGCTTTAGTAAGTTTAATACTTTCCATCTCACCAGGGGTTAGTATTTTCTTCTTTATATGCATTTCACGAGTATCATCAAAATAAACAGATATATATGCAGCTTTATGAACTTCTCCTACTCTAAATCTAACATCTATTCCGTTCCCAATATTTTCAGGGTTTATAGTAGTTGGTACTGTATATCTAACTCCATCAGTTGCAAAAACTTCAACAGTTTTTCCGGAGTGGAATATTCCCTTTATGCTGTCCGCAGCATTTTTACCAGCTGTATAACTCTCAGTGGTTACATTATCTACTAAATCATGAACGTGAAGAACATTACCACAGGTAAATATTCCAGGAATACTTGTCTGCATGCGTTCATCAACTAAAGGACCACCAGTGACTTTTGAAAGATTAACATTTGCTTTCCTAGATAGTTCATTTTCAGGTAGGAGGCCAACAGATAAGAGTAGTGTATCACATGCGATATATTCCTCAGTGCCATTTATTGGTTTCCTATTATTATCAACCTTAGCTATAGTAACTCCTTCAAGTCTAGCGTGTCCGTGAATATTGATTATAGTTGTGCTTAATTTTAACGGAATGTCGAAATCATCTAAACACTGTACAATATTTCTTTTAAGTCCACTTGAATGTGGCATCAACTCTACGCATGCCTTCACATTTGCGCCTTCAAGTGTCATTCTCCTTGCCATTATAAGGCCGATATCTCCAGAACCAAGTATAACTACTTCTTTACCAGGCATTAAGCCTTCAACATTAACATATTTTTGAGCGGTTCCAGCTGTATAAATACCTGCACATCTTGAACCTGGTATGTTAAGTGCTCCTCTTGGTCTTTCTCTGCATCCCATTGCAAGTATAATTGCTTTTGCTTTAAGTTCTAAAATTCCATCTGCTGAATTTACTGCAGTAACTTGTTTATTATCATTTACATCAAGCACCATGGTATCTAGCTTATATTCAATGCCAAGATCATTAACCTTGTCAATAAATCGTTGTGAGTACTCTGGGCCAGTAAGTTCTTCTTTAAAAGTGTGAAGACCAAAACCATTATGAATACATTGGTTTAAAATACCGCCTAATTGATTATCTCTTTCTAAAATTAAAATGCTATCTATTCCTTGTTCCTTTGCGGAAACTGCAGCTGCAAGTCCTGCTGGACCACCACCAATTATAATTAAATCATAGTCTAACATATATATCCCATCCTCTCTAAACTTTAAATTCCATTATTATAAAGATTGTTTATTTTTGCCAGTTAGTAAAATAGATTTACCACCTGATTTTGTAACTTCAGAGCGAGGTATATTAAGTTCTTTTGCTAAAATGTCCAAAACTTTTGTTTGGCAGAAACCTGATTGACATCTACCCATTCCAGCTCTTGTCCTAAGTTTAACACCATCAAGTGTTCTTGCTCCAAGAGGTCTTCTTATAGAATCTATAATTTCACCTTCTGTTACAGTTTCACATCTACAAATAACTGTTCCATATTCAGGTATTTCTTTTATTATTTCTCTTCGCTCGTCATTTGACATTTCTCTAAATTTTCTTATGC
Organism: Clostridium lacusfryxellense; assembly: GCF_018861735.1. Lineage (GTDB taxonomy): Bacteria > Bacillota > Clostridia > Clostridiales > Clostridiaceae > Clostridium_AD > Clostridium_AD lacusfryxellense. Next base: position 106,817 of record NZ_JAHLEB010000007.1, read on the forward strand.
CTTTTCTTATAGGGTTAAACTTTGCATTATCTGAAGGGATTAATCTTTCTTTTATCATATCTACTACCATTGTAGCAATACTTGGAGCACTACTTAATCCTGGAGATGCAATTCCAGCAGCATTAATGAAGTTTTTAGCATCTTTTGCTTCTTCAATTATAAAATCATCTGTGTCACTTGTTGATCTATTACCTGAGAAAGAAGTTATAACCATATTCATAGGAAATTGCAATTGGATGCTTTGTTGAGCCTTTAAAACGATATCATCAATTCCCTCGCGAGTTGTATCAAGATTAGTTTTGTCTTCAAGATCAATAGCATTTGGTCCAATTAATAGATTACCATCAACAGTAGGGGTTACTAGAACTCCTTTTCCAAGTTTCGTTGGAAGTTGAAAGATAGTCTTTTTTATTAGATCGCCAGCAACTCTGTCAAATAAAACGTATTCTCCACGCCTTGGATTTATATTGATTTTGTTTTCGCTCACCATGTTATTGATATCACCTGAAAATAAACCTGCTGCATTTATTACCATCTTTGTTTCAATGTCATCTTTGTTTGTTTTTATAATATAATAATCTGAATTTTTTTCTATATTTTTTACTTCAGTTTCAAATTTAAATTCCACACCATTATTATTAGCGTTCTCAGCTAGAGCAATAGTCATCTCATATGGGCAAACGATTCCACCGGTTGGAGAATAAAGCGCAGCAACGCAGTTTTCAGTAACGTTAGGTTCCATTTCTCTAACCTGATCACCACTTAGAATAACTAAATCAGGTACTCCATTTTCTTTTCCTTGAGTTATTAAATTTTCAAGATCTACCATGTTTTTTTTATCAAAACACAATACCAATGATCCATTTCTCTTAAAAGGGAAGTCTAATTCCTTTGCAAGATCCGTAAACATTGCATTGCCCTTAGCATTTAATTTACCCTTCATAGTACTTGGTTTAGCATCATAACCACCATGTACTATTGCACTATTTGCTTTTGTAGTACCAGAAGCAACATCACTAGATCTTTCAATTACGCATGTATTTAAATTATATTTAGATAGTTCTCTGGCTATCGAACAGCCAATAACACCAGCACCAACAATTGTTACATCATACATTAATTTACCTCCTAAGTGCAAATAAAAAGAGAGCCTTGACTAATAGGTATATAGATACCAACTAGTCAAGGCTCTCTTTTCTCCGCCTTTACTTATTAATTACATAATAACATAATAAAAAGGTAAGTACAAGTCCAAATATAAAACATTTCATAATTTTCTGCTAATAAGATAATAATATAATTTGGCTTGAATGAAAAATAAGACTATGATAATATTATGTAATTAAGATTTCTTTTAATGGAAGAGAATTGTAATTCAAGTTAAAGTAGACTTAATTTGTATTGATTTTTTTATGTTGATTTATAGTTTTATCTTAATTTGTGTAGACTAAAATAAAATTTTGGAGGATATAGCAATGGAGCAACTAGAAGAATTATTAATTGAAAACCCGGTTATAGCAGCAATACGAAGTGATAATGATTTAGAAAAAGTAATTTCAAGTAAAGTACTTATTGTATTTGTTTTATATGGTAGCATAATAAATCTAAAGCAGATATGTGAGAGTCTTAAAAAGGCTGGAAAGATAGTGTTTGTACATGTTGATTTAATAGAAGGATTAAAAGGAGATCATACAGGACTTCTTTTTATAAAGGAATGTGGACAACCAGATGGAATCATAACTACAAGAGCAACAAATATAAAAAACGGGAAAAAGTTAGGGTTCTGCGTTATACAGAGAATATTTGCTGTAGATTCTCTGTCACTTGAAACAGGAATGAGAAATATACATTCAGTACTCCCAGATGCTGTAGAAATTATGCCAGGGCTTGCAAGTAAAATTATTAAAAGTATGGGAACCCAAGTGAGAGTTCCGATTATAGCAGGTGGACTTATTCAAACTAAGAAGGATATAATGGAATCAATTGGTGCAGGAGCAATGGCTGTTTCAACATCAAAACAAGAATTATGGAGTTTATCAGAGGAATAGCATAAGGAAGTTATCCTATATTATAAGAATATTTCGAAAAGTGAGTCCTTGACAATTTTCACAAGCATGTTATAATTATTTAATATTAAAAAATTACAGAGACTAATTTGAGGTATGTGAGGTATTATTATGAAAAATATCATTATGAAGGAAATCACTAAAAAAGTATATTTTTATCTTAGCTGGGGCTATCGTTATTTTAGCGTTAGTTACTTTTTGTGCAAAAAAATATATATGATTTCATTGAATAATGAGTTTAACAATAAAACTATAATTTTGCCTTATGCTAATTTATAGAAAGTGAACTAAGTCTGTACGCAAGGAGGACTCATTATAAGGGCCCTTCTTTTTTTAGGGAAGACCCATTATAAAGGGTCTTCCTTTTTTTATAATTTTTTATTGGAAAGTTATCAGATAAACGAATGATTTGTTAAATGCATTGTCAAAAGTAAGTTTCATTTAAAACTTAGGAGGAATAATATATGGTAATAGTAATGAAATCAAATGCAAGCAGAGATCAAATTTTGGCTATTAAGAAAAAATTGGAGGGATTAGGTTGCATAGTTCATGTTTCTAAAGGGGAAAATCATTGTGTTCTAGGTCTTGTTGGGGACACAAGTACAATAAACGAAAGCCAAATTGAAGCAGAGCAGTGTGTTGATAAGGTTATGAGAGTTCAAGCTCCTTACAAAAGAGGTAATAGACTTTTTCATCCAGATGATTCAATAATAAAGGTAGATGACAGAACAATAGGAGGAAAACAACTAGCTATAATAGCCGGACCTTGCGCTGTTGAAAGTGAAGAACAATTAATACATATTGCAAAGGATGTAAAAAAAGCAGGTGCAAATTTCCTAAGAGGAGGAGCTTATAAACCAAGGACCTCTCCGTATAGCTTCCAAGGAATGGAGGAGGAAGGATTAAGAATATTATTAGAAGCAAAGAAGATAACGGGACTTCCAATAGTAACTGAAGTCATGAGTGTTGAACTAGTTGAAAAAATAACTGGATATGCAGATGTTTTACAGATTGGTGCTAGAAACATGCAAAACTTCGATCTTTTAAAGGAAGTGGGAAGATGCAATAAGACAATACTTTTAAAAAGGGGTATGAGTGCTACAATCGAGGAGCTTCTTATGTCTGCAGAGTACATAATGTCTGAGGGCAATGAGAATGTAGTTCTATGTGAAAGAGGAATTAGAACGTTTGAAACTTTCACAAGAAATACTTTAGATTTAAGTTCAATTCCTGTTCTTAAAAGACTAAGTCATTTACCCGTTATAGTAGATCCAAGTCATGCTGCTGGTAAATGGTGGTTAGTAGAGCCATTAGCAAAAGCTGCTATAGCAGTTGGTGCAGATGGTCTTGAAATTGAAGTGCATTACGATCCTGCTAATGCTTTAAGTGATGGACCTCAATCTTTAAAACCAGAAAAATTTGAGGCACTTATGGATTCAATAAGAGTAATTGCGAATACACAAAATAGAATAATTTAGGAGGTGGTAAATTTGGATTGTACAGACTTTAATATTACAATTGTAGGGCTCGGGCTTATAGGAGGTTCATTTGCTATGGCACTAAGAGAATTAAAGCCTAAAAACATTTGGGCGATTGACATTGACAAAAATACTTTGAGAGCTGCGGAAAAAATGAATATTATTGATAAAGGATATACAAATCCAGAAATACCCCTTAGGAGTTCAGATATTGTTATAATTGCAGTTTATCCTCAAAAGACTATAAATTTTGTAAAGAATAATATGAATTTATTTAAAAGTGGGGCAATTATCACAGACACTGCTGGAATTAAGAGTAAGTTAATACATGATATCATGCCTGTACTAAGAAAAGATTTAGATTTTATTGGTGGGCACCCTATGGCAGGAAAAGAAGAATCAGGCCTAAAGGCTGCATCAAAAGATATGTTTAAAAATGCTAATTATATTTTAACTCCGATAAATGGGAATAAGGAAGAAAATATAAATCTAGTAACAGAGATAGCTAGGGGTATGGGTTGCAAAAGAGTAGTTCATCTTACTCCTAAAGAGCATGACGACATAATAGCTTACACAAGCCAGCTACCACATGTTATAGCAGTTTCATTAATAGATTGTAATAATTCAATAGATGGAATATCTCAGTTTATTGGAGGAGGATTTAAGGATACTACTAGAGTTGCTACAGTTAATGTTGAATTATGGCCGGAATTACTTCTCAATAACAAAGAAAATATAATTAGTAAGATAGAAGACTTTGAAAGAAATATAAAGGAAATAAAAACAGCAATAATTAATAATGATGAAGGTTTTCTAAAGGAAAGATTTGAGGATGCAACTAAGAAGAGGAAGGAGATTGGTAAGGGTGTATAACATAGAAGTTAAAGCAACAAGCGGAAATTATCCAATATATATTAAGAATGGATTGCTTAAAGATATTGGAGAAGGAGTTAAGAATATTTATAATGGTAAGAAAATAGCTGTAATAACAGATGCAAATGTTAATGAATTATACGGAGCAAAGGTTATTGCTTCATTAAAAGAAGTTGGTTTTGAATCTTTTAAAATAGTTGTTAAAGCAGGTGAAGAGAGCAAGTCATTTGGAACTCTTTTAGAGGTATATGATAAACTCCTAGATTATAAGATTAATAGAGGCGATATGATAATTGCTCTAGGCGGTGGCGTAGTAGGGGATATGGCTGGATTTGCAGCATCCACTTTCCTAAGGGGAATATCACTTATACAAATTCCGACTACACTCCTTGCACAGGTGGATAGTAGTGTAGGTGGTAAGGTTGCAGTAGATCTTCCGCGTGGAAAGAATCTTGTGGGTAGTTTTTATATGCCAAAGGCAGTTTTTATTGATCCAATGTTACTTAGGACATTAAACGATAAGTTTTTTAACGACGGAATGGGTGAAGTTATAAAATATGGAGCTATTAAGGATAAGGAACTATTTTATAAATTAATGAATTATGAAAACAAAGAAGATCTATTAAAAGAGATAGATAGGATTATTTATACTTGTTGCACTATCAAGGCTAATATTGTTGAAGTTGATGAGAAGGATACCGGAGAGCGAATGTTATTAAATTATGGTCATACAATTGGTCATGCAATTGAACAATTCTTCAATTTTACTAAATATTCTCATGGAGAAGCTGTAGCTATGGGGATGTACGCAATAACAAAACTTGGAGAAGAACTAGGGAAAACTGAAATTGGGACATCAATTGCTATAAAAGATATTTTAAAAAGGTATAATTTGCCTTGGAGGTTGCCTGAAATAAAAAGTGAAGATATAATTAGAGCTATAAGGCATGATAAAAAAAATATTGGTGAAGCTATGAATTTCATATTAATAAAGTCAATTGGAAATAGCTTTATTGAAAAAATTAATGAAGATAAGATAAATGATTATATGCAAAAAATTCTTAAAAAAACTACTATATAAAAGTGAGGTGTTTAGCCATGAAGTCAGTTACAATTCAACCTTTTTCTTTAAATGGAAGAGTTAAAATTCCACCTTCAAAATCATTATCCCATAGAGCAGTTATAGCTGCAGGATTAAGTATTGGTGAGTGCGCTATTGATAATATAAGTATGTCAGAGGATATAATAGCCACTTGTGAAATAATGGAAAAACTTGGAGTTGATATTAAACAATTACCAAGTGGCCTCAAGGTATGTGGAAAAGGTAAACCTCGACTAATTAATGAAGAAACTGATAGCAATGTTCTACAATGCAATGAAAGTGGTTCAACATTACGTTTTTTAATTCCTATAGCGATGATTACTGGTGAAAAAGTAATTTTTAAGGGTAAATCTAAACTAGTACAGAGAACACTTAAACCTTATTATGAGATATTTGATAGAAAAAATATAAAATATACTACAAGTAATGGTAATCTTCCTCTAGAAATTGATGGTGGACTTAAATCTGGTATTTTTGAACTTAGAGGAGATGTAAGTTCTCAGTTTGTAACTGGTCTTATTTATGCATTGCCTTTATTAGATGGAGACTCAACAATTAAAATTACTACGCAAATGGAATCTATTGGTTACATAGATTTAACTTTAGATGTACTTTCTAAATTCGGAATAAAGGTACAAAACAATAATTATAGTGAATTTAAAATAGAAGGTAATCAACATTATAAAAAAACAGATTACAGAGTTGAAGGAGATTTTTCTCAAGCAGCTTTTTATCTAGCCGCTGGTGTTTTAGGTGGGGAAGTTGAATGCAGTGATTTAAATATGGAATCACTTCAAGGAGATAGAGTAATAATTGATATAATTAAAAACATGGGTGGAGATATAATTATAAAAGACGGTAAGTTAAGAGCGTCAAAATCGGATTTAAAAGGTACTATAATTGATGCATCTCAATGCCCTGACCTTGTACCAATAGTTGCAGTGCTTGCTGCATTAAGTGATGGAACAACTGAAATTATAAATGCGTCTAGAGTTAGGATTAAAGAATCCGATAGATTAAAAGCTATGGCAACAGAGCTAAATAAAATTGGAGCAGATGTTATCGAAAGAGAGGATTCGCTTATAATTCATGGTAAACCATGGCTTAAGGGTGGAGTTGTAAGTAGTTGGAATGATCATAGAATAGCTATGGCTATGGCAATTGCATCAATTAGGTGCACCGAAGAGCTTATAATTGAGGATAGTGGAGCAGTTAAGAAGTCATACCCAGAGTTTTATGAAGATTTTAAGAGCTTAGGAGGTAAAGTAAATGAGCGGACAATGGGGTAAAAAAGTTAAGTATTCAATTTTTGGTGAGTCTCATGGAAGAGGAATAGGTATAACTATTGATGGATTGCCACCAGGCATTAAGCTCGATATGGATTTTATTAATGGTGAAATGCAAAGACGAGCACCAGGACGTGATGAATTTTCAACTAAAAGAAAAGAAGGGGATAAGGTCGAAATTCTAAGTGGATATTTTAACGGATTTACCACAGGAACACCTCTTTGCGCTGTTATCTTCAATGAAAATCAACATTCAAAGGATTATGATAAGCTAAAGGATTTAGCTCGCCCGGGTCATGCAGATTTCACAGGAAAAGTTAAATATTCAGGTTTTAACGACTATAGAGGTGGAGGACATTTTTCAGGTAGAATTACAGCACCTCTTGTTTTTGCAGGGGCAGTAGCGAAACAAATTCTCTTTGACCAGGGAATTGTAGTAGGAAGTCATATTTTAAGTATTGGAAATGCCTTTGACAGTTATTATGATAGTGTTAATTTAAAAGTACAGATGCTAGCAGATGTTTTAAGAAAAGATTTTCCTGTTCTTGATGATTTAAAAGCTGCAGAAATGAAAAAAACTATTATAAAAGCAAAGGAAGAAATGGATTCTGTTGGAGGTATAATTGAAGCTACTATATTAAATGTGCCTTGTGGACTAGGTGAGCCGTTCTTTGATTCAATAGAAAGTAATTTAGCTCAATTACTGTTTTCTGTTCCCGCAGTAAAGGGTGTAGAATTTGGTATGGGATTTGAAATAACAAAACTCAGTGGAAGTAAAGCTAATGATGTTCCATACATAGATAATTCAAGGGTATTAACAAAAACTAATAATAACGGCGGAATTAACGGTGGTATCTCAAATGGAATGCCAATAGTTTTTAGGGTTGCAATGAAACCAACACCATCTATTGCAAAAAATCAAAGTACTATTAATATGGCAACAGGTGAAAATTCAGAGATGTCGGTTACGGGTAGGCATGACCCATGTATAGTATTAAGAGCGTTACCAGTAATTGAAGCTTGCGCTGCAATGAGTATTTTAGATTTTCTTTAACAATATATCGACTTCAAAGAAGATGATAAGGGGGTGTTTTAATGAGTGATTTAGATAATTTTGATATAGATTATTTGAGAAATCAAATTGATGAAATTGATGCAAGTCTTGTTTTACTATTTGAAAAACGTATGGATATAGTTGTAAAGGTAGCAGAATATAAAAAGAAAAATAATGTTGTAGTTTTAAATAGTCAAAGAGAAGAAGCCGTTATAAAAAAGAATATAGATCTAGTTAAAAATAAAGATATTTTGCTTGAGGTAGAAGAATTCTTCAAATCTGTTATGGAAATAAGTAGAGGTTTTCAGAACAAAAGTTTAAATATGGAGAAAGTTTTAATTAATACAAAAATGCAAACTGTTGGATTTTATGGTGTTACAGGTTCATTCAGCGAACAAGCACTAAATGAGTATTTCGGTGAAAAGGTAAGCCAAAAGGCAATTAGCGAGTTTGAAGATATATTTCTAGAACTAAGTTATGGAAAAATAAATTATGGTGTTATTCCAATAGAAAATTCTTCTACAGGTGCGATATCTGAGGTTTATGATCTTCTTAATAAATACAATTTTTATATAACTGGTGAAAAATATCTCAAAATAAGTCAAAATTTAATGGGAATAAGAGGTTCGACCTTAGATGATATCAAAGAGGTTTATTCTCACTCCCAGGGATTAAAACAAAGTATGGAATTTTTAAAAGGATATAAAGAATGGAAGTTGACCCCATATCAAAGTACTGCAGAATGTGCGGAGTTGGTTAAAGATAGACAGGACAAAACTTTGGCTGCAATAGGGAGTACAAAGGCTGCAGAAATATACGACCTTGAAATTTTACAAAAGGATGTAAATTCAAACACAACAAACATGACTAGGTTTGTTGTCATTGGCAAGCAGATGGAGTCTAATGAACATAGTAACAAGATTAGTTTGGTTTTATCTACTACCCACAAGGCAGGTTCATTATGCCATGTGTTAAAACACTTTGCAGATAATAATATAAATCTTTTAAAAATTGAATCGAGACCAATAAAGGATAAGCCATGGGAATATTTCTTTTATATAGATTTTGAGGGTAATATAAATGAGAAAAAGATTATAACCGTAATTGACCTAATTAAAAAGAATAGCGGCTATTTCAAGATATTAGGCAATTATAGTCGTGATATTTCATATGTAAAATAATTTTTATTAATTTAAAGATAAAAAATGAGGTGAATTAATGTCAGAATTATATGGTCTACTTGGAGAAAAATTAACACATAGTGTTTCTCCACAAATACATTCAATGATCTTTAATAAATTAGGAATGAAGGGTTATTATCATTTGTTCGAATTAGAAAGTAAAGATCTTAATGTTGTTATGGACGCTTTTAAGGTTATCAAACCAAGAGGTATTAATGTAACCATTCCTTATAAAATTAAAATTATGGAGTTTATTGATGAGATTAGCGTTGAAGCAAAAAATATAGGCGCGGTAAATACACTGAAATTTATAGATGGTAAAGTTATTGGGTATAATACAGATTATTTTGGTATTGGTATGCTTTTCGATAAGTACGATATCAAAGTAAAAAATAAAAGGGCAACAATATTGGGTAATGGTGGAGTGGCAGTTACAATGGTGCAGTATTTATTAAATAGTGGAATTTCTGAAATTACGGTAGTCACAAGAAATGTTTTAAAGCTTAAAGAAAATAATAAATTTAATTCTTGTAGAGTGATATCTTATGATGATATAAAAGAGATTCAAGGGGAGGGGTTATTAGTGAACTGTACACCACTTGGTATGTACCCTAATGTTAATAACTCTCCAATTGAAAAGAAACTTATAGGCAGATTTGAAAGTGCCGTGGACATGATTTACAACCCTAAAAGAACTCTATTTTTGAAATATGCGCAGGAGGAAGGCCTAAAGGCAGTAAATGGCCTCTATATGCTTGTTGGTCAGGCAATTGCTGCTCAGGAAATCTGGAATGATATTAAAATTCCTAAGGGAATAATTGATGAAATTTATGATGAGTTAGAAAAGGGAGTAGAAAATTAGAGGATGAAAAATATAGTGTTAATTGGAATGCCTGGTTGTGGTAAAAGTGAGATTGGTAAAATACTTGCACAAAAAACAGAGATGGAATTCATAGATGTAGATGATTTTATTGAATCTAGTAATAAGCTTACTATTACTCAAATATTTAAAAATGGTGAGGTCAGTTTTAGAGATATAGAATCTATTGCAGTTAGAGAATTATCAAAAAAAAAATCTGTAGTTATTTCAACTGGTGGTGGAGTAATTAAGATGTATGAAAATATCTTGAGCCTTAAGAAAAATGGTTTGATTATTTACATAAACCGCCCAATTCAAAACATAGTGGAAGATATAGATGTGGAGGGACGCCCTTTACTTGCAAAGGATCCAGCTAATGTTTATAGATTGTTTGATGAGAGGGGTCCGTTATATAAAAAGTATTGTGACCATGAGGTTATGAATATTAGTTCTTTGGATGAAATAGTTGATAATATTTTAGAAATATATGCACAAACTAACAACTTAAACGTGTAGTATAACATTATTGTAATCATTACTATAAGTACATATATTAAAAGCTGTTGATTTCTCAACAGCTTTTAATTAATTTATTGCATTTTTAATACCAAGTGCAAAATCGTATACTCTTTTTAGTATTTCTTGTTGGTGTCCACCTTCGGCTACTAGTTTTATTATTGCGCTTCCAACGATAATGGCTTCACAGTAAGGAGCATACGCTTTTGCCATCTCAGCATTTGAAATTCCAAAACCAAGACCTCTAGGCATATCCGTGTAGCTTTTTATTAAATTCATATATTTATCAATGTCTGTATTTAATTTTTGTCTTGTGCCTGTTACTCCATTTATAGAAACGCAATACACAAAACCTTTTCCTTGATTAGTTATTGCTTTAATTCTACCTTTTGATGTTGGAGCTACAAGTGGAATTATGCAGATGTCATATTTGTCTGCAATTTCTATTATCTCAGCCCTCTCCTCAAGTGGAAGGTCCGGAATTATTAATCCGTCAACGCCAACTTCCTTGCACTTCTCGAAAAATTTAACATCACCATATTTAAATATTGAATTATAATAGAGTAAATATACTAGGGGAATCTGCGTTTTTTCTCTTATCCTTTGAACCTTTTCCATAATAGAATTTATTTTAGTTCCATTAGCTAAAGCCCTTGTAGAAGATGCTTGTATTACTGGCCCATCAGCCATAGGATCAGAGTAGGGGATACCTATTTCTATTATATCAGCCCCGGCTTTTTCAAGGGTTAAAACTAACTCTACGGTGGTATCTAAATCTGGATCTCCGCCTGTTACAAAAGGTATAAATGCCTTTTCATTTTTCGATTTAAGATAATTAAACTTCTCGACTATTCTATTCATAGTTTTACCCCCATTATTTGAGCAATTGTATTTATGTCCTTGTCGCCACGTCCTGAAAGATTAATAATTATTATTTTATCCTTAGGTAATGCTTTCGCTAGTTTCATAGCATAGGCAACTGCATGAGCGCTTTCTATAGCAGGAATTATGCCTTCAACCTTTGTTAGCTCCATAAAGGCATTAACAGATTCATCATCTGTAGCACATACATATTGAGCCCTATTTATGTCATGTAGGTAAGCATGCTCAGGTCCTATGCCAGGATAATCAAGACCTGCCGATATTGAATATACAGGCATTATTTGTCCATCTTCATCTTGAAGCACGTAGGTCTTCATCCCATGAATTATACCAACATCACCTTTAGTTATAGTTGCAGCATGTTGCTCAGTATTTAATCCCTTTCCTGCAGCCTCAACACCAACGAGCTTTACAGATTTATCTTCAATGAAAGGATAGAATATTCCAATAGCGTTACTTCCACCACCAACACATGCTATTATATAATCTGGTAATCTATTTTCGGCAAGAAGTATCTGCTTTCTGGCTTCATCTCCTATAACCCTTTGAAAATCCCTAACCATGGTTGGATATGGATGTAATCCTACTGATGATCCGATAACATAAAACGTATCTTCCACGTTACTTACCCAATTTTTCAAAGCTTCATTAACGGCATCTTTTAATGTTCCAGTACCTGTGGTAACAGAGGTAACCTTAGCCCCAAGCATTTTCATCTTAAAAACATTTAGAGATTGCCTTTGTATATCTTCCTCTCCCATAAATACCTCACACTCAAGTCCGAACATTGCAGCTACTGTAGCGGTTGCAACGCCATGTTGTCCTGCTCCGGTTTCTGCTATTATTCTTTTCTTGCCCATTCTTATAGCAAGTAATATCTGTCCCAATGCATTATTAATTTTATGAGCTCCTGTATGGTTTAAATCTTCTCTTTTTAAATATATTTTTGCTCCACCTAATTTTTTTGTAAGATGCTCAGCAAAGTATAACGGGGTTTCTCTACCTGAGTAGTTTTTAAGGTAATAGTTATATTTTGATATAAACTCAGGGTCGACTTTAGCTTTTTCATATTCCTCCTCAAGTATTATAACTGCGCTCATTACTGTTTCAGGTGCGTATTGTCCACCAAATTTTCCAAATCTACCTTTCATTATAAATCCCTCACTTTCTTAATAAATTCCTTTATTTTTGCATAATCTTTATATCCGTTTGTTTCTACTCCGCTAGATACATCCACGCCATAAGGATTTAGCTTTAAAATTCCTTGACCTACATTTTCACTAGTTAATCCACCTGCAAGCATGATAAACCTTCCATCAATTTTTTTATAAACAAGGTTCCAATCAAAGCTTTCGCCGGAACCAGAGGTGGTATTATCTAAAAGGAATTTTTCGTAATCATATTTTTCTATCTCAGAGATACTTTTAATACTATTAATTTTAAGTGCTTTCCAAATTTCATAGCCCTTAAACTTATTTATATATTCTTGGGTTTCATAGCCATGAAACTGGAGAACTTGAAGTCCTAAACTTTTTGCGATTTCTAGCACTATATCTGGGTTTTCATCAACAAAAACTCCAACTTTCTTTATGTCACTATGAAGATTATTTATTAAGTTGTAGGCGTGATCCTTGTCTACTTGTCGTTTGCTTTTAGCAAATACAAAGCCCGCGTATTCTGGTTGTAAGTCATTAAGATATTCTATGTCTAATTGTCTGCTAATCCCACAAATCTTAATTTTAGTCATGGCAAACCTCCAAAAATTCTTTTACACTTCCTGGGTTTCTCATAAAAGATTCACCAATAAGTACTGCGTTTGCTCCAATTGATTTTAAATATTTAAGATCACTAATTGAACTTATTCCACTTTCAGATACTACGATTTTGCCTGTTGGGATGTATTTCATCAATTTCTCTGTAGTATGGATATCAACGCTAAAATCATTCAAATCTCTATTATTTATACCTATTATTTTGGAGCCACATTCTAAGGAAAGTTCTATTTCAGCTCTATCATGAACCTCCACTAGGCAATGAAGTCCTAAGGATGTTGCAAGCTCGTAATAAGATTTTAGTTTATCTTTAAGAATCGCTGCAATTAACAAAATAGCATCGGCGCCAAGGGCAACAGATTGATAAATTTGATACTTATCTATAATAAAATCTTTTCTTAATATGGGTTTAGCTGTTTTTTCTTTTACTAATCGTATATTTTTATCATCTCCTAAGAAATATTCTTTCTCAGTTAGTACTGAAATAGCATCAACACCATATTTTTGATAGGTTAATGCGGTTTTAGCTGGATCAAAATTTGGATCAATAAGTCCTTTTGATGGAGACGCCTTTTTTACTTCAGCTATAATTGCAAGTCTATTTTCATTAAGTGCTGCAGCAAAATCTCTTATTATACTAGGTTTTATATTAATAAAAGTTTGCAAGGGATTCTGAATCTTTTCTATTTGAATTTGAAGTAGTTTATTTTTAACTATCTCATCTAGTATATTCATGATAATCTAAGCTCCTCGAGCTGACCTAAGGCTTTCCCTGAATCAATTAATTCTCCCGCCAATATTACTCCATCTTTTATAGTTGAACATTTTTTTCCTATATATAATGCTGCAGCTGTATTTAATAATACAATATCTCTCTGAGGTCCCTTTTTTCCTTGTAAGATATTAAGGATAATACCTGCATTATCCTTAGCAGTTCCACCACTTATATATTTAAGACTAGATCTTTGAATGCCGAATTCTTCAGGATATATTTTATAATCAGTAACAAGACCATCCTTTAATTCGCTGATATAGGTAAAACCTGTAGTGGTTATTTCATCTAGTCCATCTTCACCATGAACCACAAGGGCTCTCTCTGATCCAAGCCTTCCTAAGACCTGAGCTATTGGATTAGTTAGGTCTTTGCTAAAAATTCCAAGTGTTTGGCCACGTACAAATGCAGGATTGGTTAATGGCCCTAAAATATTGAATATAGTTCTAGTTCCAATTTCGTGCCTAGGTGCTGCTGCATTTTTCATAGCGGTATGGTAGCTTTGAGCAAATAGAAAAGCCATACCTTTTTCTTCGATTATTCTGGCGGCATCACTTGGATCTATATTTATATTTATTCCAAGCTGGGTTAAAACATCTGCGCTTCCACTTTGACTAGAAACAGCTCGATTACCATGTTTGGCTACTTTTACTCCAGCAGATGATGCTATAATTGCGGCAACTGTAGATATATTAAAAGTTTTACCACCGTCACCGCCAGTTCCACAGGTGTCAATAGCATAATCGCTAATTAAATTTACACGTTTTGCATTATCTCTCATAGCTTTAGCACAACCAGTTATTTCTTCTATGGTCTCACCCTTCATTCTTAAACCAACAAGGAAACCTCCAATTTGAGCCTGAGTTGCTTCACCCTTCATTATGCCATTCATAAATGAATAGGCTTCATTCTCTGTTAAATCATGATTTAAAATAATTTTATTAATCACCATTTTTAACATTACAAATCACCTCCACAAAATTTTTTATTATACTTTTACCACTTTGAGTAAATATTGATTCAGGATGAAATTGAAGACCATATGTCTGGTATTTTTTATGTTTTATTGCCATTATTAATCCATCATCTGTTTGTGCCGTAATTTCTAAATCTTCTGGCAGTGTATTTTTTTCTACAATTAGAGAGTGATAACGCATTATTTTTAAATTGTTTTCTAAATCTTTAAATAGGCCTTTACCATTGTGGGTGATGATAGATGTCTTTCCATGTTTAATTTCAGGTGCACTTATAACTTTGCCACCGTAAGCCTGACCTATAGCTTGATGACCTAAACATATACCCATAATTGGAAGTTTGCCTTCAAAAGCTTTTATAACTTTAATACTTAAACCTGCATTTTCTGGTCGCCCTGGACCTGGTGAAATAATGATTCCTTTCAGAGGTAGTTTTTTTAATTCCTCAATAGTAAAGTTATCATTTCTTAGAACCTTTACGTCTTTATATAATTCCCCAACATATTGATATAGATTATAAGTAAAGGAATCGTAATTATCAACTATTAAAATCATTATAATACCTCCCTTAGTGCCATAGTTTTATTTAGGGTTTCTGTGTATTCATCTTCTGGGACTGAGTCATAAACTATTCCTGCTCCACCTTGAACATAAGCAAAATCATCTTTGAATACTATTGTTCTTATTGCTATACAAGTATCCATATCACCATTGTAAGAAAAATAACCAATGGCACCTGAGTATATACCACGACGAGTATTCTCTAATTCATCAATTATTTCCATAGCTCTTATTTTAGGTGCCCCAGAGACTGTTCCTACAGGTAAACAAGATTTAAGTGCATCAAAACAATTTAATCCAGTCTTTAGAGTGCCTGATACTTTTGAACAGATGTGCATTACATGAGAAAATAATTCGACTTCCATAAATTTGTCTAGTTTTACAGAGCCAAATTCACTAATCTTACCTATATCGTTTCTGCCAAGATCCACCAGCATTAAATGTTCTGCAAGTTCTTTTTCATCTTTTAATAATTCTTCTTTAAGCCTTTGGTCATCCTTTGAAGTCTGACCTCGTGCCCTGGTGCCAGCAATAGGGTTTGTTATTACCTGGGTTCCTTTAACTTTAACTAAGCTTTCAGGAGATGCTCCGGCAACCTTAAAGCTTTCGAAATCTATATAAAACATATAAGGTGATGGGTTGCTGCGACGTAATCTTCTATATACCTCAAACGGATCTATATTATTTTTGATTTTAAGCCTTTGAGATAAAACTACTTGAAAAATATCCCCAGAAGTTATATAATTTTTTGATTTACGTACAAGATCACAAAAATCCTGTTTAGAATAATTGGAAGTTACTTCGTTATTGCGTGAAATTTCAATTAATTCATGATTTACGTGCGTCTCATTAATTATTAATTTCATATCAGTTAGTTTATTAAAAACAGAATTATAATCATCATTATCTTCTGGGAATACATTGTGAATTAGCATTACTGTATTTTTAAGATGATCAATACATATAAAATCTTTATAAAAAAGCAGACATGTCTCTGGTAAATTTAATTCATCAGGGTTGTTGTCTGGCAAATTTTCATACTGTCTTATTACATCATACCCAATATATCCCAATGCTCCTCCGATAAAAGGTAGTTCTAAGTCTAGATTATCATATTCTTTAATCAAATGACCCTGGGCATAGTCTAAAACTTTACCTTTTACTTCTTTAATTTCATTTTCTTTTGTTATAGTTACATTTTCACCTTTGCTGCTTAATATCATATAGGGATTGCTTCCCATAAAGGAGTACCTTGATTCTTCTTTAGCTGATATAGCACTTTCCAATAAAAATTTATACTTTCCCTTGAGTTTGTAGTAAATATTTACTGGGGTAAGTTCATCACCATTAATTTTAATAAACATAGGAAAAATTACTTTCAAAGATTTTTTATTGTCAAATTCCTTTTGAGTTAAATTAACCATTTTATTACCACCTCTTTATTTTTTTGTATAACAAAAAACACTTCGGACCTATAATGGGGCGAAGTGACCGCGGTGCCACCCATATTAGTTATTTAGTCACAAAAAAATAAAAACACCTCATCCTATGAAAGGACGAAATGTAAAATTTCGTTATACCACCTAAATAATTATCTTTGTCAGGCACGGATTTCTCGATTGCCCTGTCCATGTAACGGTAGACCACCCGGTAAATGCTACTACTACTTCGCACCACATCTCACAGACCCATTCAATAACGGCTACAGTACCCAGCTTACACTAATCCGGATTCGCTTAAACTAAATTCCCTTATTTACTATTTCTGCTCATTGATATTGTTTTAAATAATACATCTTAAGTTAATGATTGTCAAGAATTATATTAATATCATAAATTATTTTATGAATATTCATGATTACTAACTAAATATATTATTTGCGTCTTAATTTATATAATATTTAATATATTTAAATGTGCATATTAAAAAATAAATATATTTATTTATATGCACATTTAGTCAAAAAATATGCTATTATATTATTAATAACAATTATTTGTAGATAAATAGTATTATTTAGGGGGAGATTGGAATTAATATTAATAATATAACAGGAGAAGTATTATATTACGCATTTTTATCAGGTGTAGTGCAAGTTAGGAAACAAAAAAATATTTTAAATAAAATGAATGTTTTTCCTATTCCAGATGGAGATACCGGCAGCAATCTTGTATCTACAATGAATGCAATTGTTGAGGACACGAAGATTCACAAATCTATTAAAGACACAATTAATTCTATGGCAGATGCAGCATTAATTGGGGCAAGAGGTAATTCAGGAATAATTTTTGCTCAATTTTTAAATGGAATTAATGAAGAAATTAGCGATAAAGAACCTCTAACTATGGTAAATTTTGCAGAAACATTAAAAAATGCTGTACCTTATGCATATAAAGCTATATTAAATCCTATTGAAGGGACTATGATAACTGTTATAAGAGAATGGGCGGAAGCCGTTTACAAGTTGAAAGATGTAACTGAGAGTTTTGAAGCAATAATAATTAAAACCTTAGAGGATGCTAAGAACTCACTTGCAAACACACCAAATATTCTTGAAATATTGAAAAAATCATCTGTGGTAGATTCTGGTGCAAGTGGTTTTGTGAGTTTTCTCCAGGGAGTTGTTTATTTCCTTAAGGATAAAAACATTACAAAATTAAGTCAAAATGAAGAGGAAATAGTATTTGAAGAAGAAATTTTTAATTTTACACCAAATATAACTTATAGATATTGTACAGAAGCTTTAATTTCAAATGAGAATATAGATACTAATGAAATAAAGAATTCACTAAAACATTTAGGAGATTCTTTAATTGTAGCAGGGAATAAAAGCAAAGTTAGAATACACATACACACAAATAAACCAGATGAATTATTCCATCTACTAAGAGGAAAAGGTGAAATAGTTCAGCAAAAGGTCGACGACATGAAGAAACAATATGAAGTTGTGCATAACAGAATTAATAAAACGGCTATACTTACAGATTCAATTGCTGATTTACCACAAGAACTCATAGAAAAATATCAGATTCATGTTTTACCATTGAATTTAATTATTGAAGGTAGCACATATTTGGACAAACTTACTATAAAACCGGATAAGTTTTATTCGCTTATTGACAATTTAAAAGAGTATCCAACAAGTTCGCAACCAACAATAAAAAATGTACAAAATGTATTTTCTTTTTTAACTAGCCATTATGAATCAGTAATTACAATAATAGTATCTAAGGAAATGAGTGGAACGTTTAATGTTGTTAAAAATGCTGCAGAAAAGTTTATAGAAGAAGGCAAAAAAATAACAGTAATTAATTCCAAATTAAATTCTGGTGCAGAAGGGTTAATGGTATTAGAAGCAGCAAAAGAATTAGAATCCGGGAAAAATCATGAGGAAGTTGTAGAGATAATAGAAAATAAGATAAAAAAAGCAAGAATATATGTTAGTGTTAATACTTTTAAATACATGGTACGGGGTGGACGGGTTTCACCAATGAAAGGGTTTATTGGAAGGGTATTAAATTTAAAACCAATAATATCAATAAACGCAGATGGAAAAGGAATTGCATTTGGTAAAACTTTTAACGCAAAATCAAATACTAAGAAAATACTTGCGATAGTTAGTAAAGCAAATGAAAATAACAAAATAGTATCTTATAACATTGTACATGCAAGTGCTCTGATCAAAGCTAACGAATTGAGCTTAAAATTAACAGCAATTTTAGGGAAAGAACCAGAATATATCACTGAAATTTCACCTATTGTTGGTTTAAGCGCTGGAATTGGAGCGGTAGCTGTATCTTTTATAAGTTCTTAATGTTTATCATATAAATTTAGGAGGGGTTATTATGAATATTTACATGCAAAGTACAATACTCGTTTTTATATACATGAGCATCTTTTTTATTATTGCTCAAACCATAAAAAACAATTCAATAGTTGATATGGGATGGGGTCTTGGATTTGTTTTGATATCAGTATATACATTATTTGCTGGAGGAAATTATAATTTAAGAGCTATTATAGTTACAGCTTTAGTTTTCGTCTGGGGAATAAGATTGTTTTATCACATATTAAAAAGAAATTTAGGAAAGCCCGAAGATTTTAGATATGTAGCATTTAGGAGAAGTTGGGGTAGATGGGTAATGCCAAAGGCATTTTTACGAGTGTTCATGTTACAGGGAGCAATTATGCTTATAATAGCATATCCAATTATAATGAATAACGCTACAGCTAAAGGAAGTTTAGGCATATTAGAATACGTAGGTATTTTGATTTGGATTGTTGGTTTTATTTTTGAAGCTTTGGGAGATAAACAGTTAAAAAACTTTATTGCAGATAAAAAGAATAAAGGACATATAATGAAAAGGGGACTTTGGAAATACACAAGGCATCCAAATTATTTTGGAGAGGCTACAATGTGGTGGGGAATATTTATAATTACTTTATCATCAAAAAGCGGTATAACGGGGATAGTTAGTCCTATAATTATAACATTGCTACTGCTATATGTTTCTGGAGTTCCGATGCTTGAAAAACATTATAAGGATAACAAGGAATTTCAGAAATACGCCAAAGTTACAAGTAAATTTATACCTTGGTTTCCTAAAAAAAATGGTTAATAACATTAATAATAAAATATAATGAAAGTAGGATTGATTTTATGAAAATCGGAAAAATATTTTCTTTTATTGGGTTTTTGGTAATGATGGGAATGCTTATATACGGATTTACTATTGGAGATTTTACTCAGGAGGGTAAAATCTTGTTAGGGATGCCCTGGGGACAAATATCATTAGTAGATATTTATATTGAATTTATTATAGTATGTTCGTGGATAGTATATAGAGAAAATAATGTTGCTAAATCTTTAATTTGGGTTTTGCTTGTGCTAACTTTAGGAAGCATGATTAGTTGTTTATATATTTTCTTAGCATTTAATAAGAGCAATGGAAACTGGGAAAAGTTCTGGCTGAAAAATAGAGTTTAATATTTTCAAGTGAAAACAATAAATTCTTAAAATAAGGAAGGATGCTTGATATGATTAGAAATCAATGGTATGGTATTTTGGATTCAAAAGAGTTGAAAAGTAAAAAGCCAATTGGTGTAACAAGAATGGGTGAAAAGCTAGCCTTTTGGAGAAGTGAAAATGGTGACGTTAATTGTATTTTTGATAAATGTTGCCATAGAGGGGCATCTTTGAGTTCTGGAACAGTGATTCATGACAAGATGACTTGCCCCTTCCATGGATTTGCATATGACTCTTCTGGAAAGGTAACTTTAATACCGGCTAATGGAAAAAACAGTCATGTACCAGAAAGATATAAAGTTCAATCTTATAAGGTAAAAGAAAAATATGGCCTAATTTGGCTATGGTATGGAGATAATAAAGATGAACTGCCAGAAATACCTTTTTTTAAAGAGCTACGGGAGGGCTTCTCTTATGGAGGCTTTTCAGAGATGTGGCCTGTTCATTACACAAGAGCTATTGAAAATCAATTAGATGTTGTTCATTTACCTTTTGTTCATGCTTCCTCCATAGGTAGGGGAAATAAAACTTTAGTAAATGGACCGGTTGTTAAATGGAAAGATGAGTTAATGACCTTTTATGTTAATAACGTGGTCGATGATGGAAAAATTAGACCTCTTAAACAAAATGAAATTAAAAACTATGAGCTTCTTTTTAGTCTTCAGTTTCAAATGCCAAATATTTGGCAAAATATTATTAGTAAGGATATTAGAATTGTAGCAATATTTGTACCTATTGATGACCAGCATACTCAAATTTATATTAGATTTTATCAGAAATTTATGAAAATTCCTATATTGAAACAATTAGTTAATGGAATGAGCACTTTTAGTAATAAATATATCCTTCATCAAGACAGAAAAATTGTATTAACACAAATTCCAATAAAATCTGAACTAGCAATGAATGAAAATCTTATTCAAGGAGATGCTCCTATTATTGAATACAGAAAAAAAAGAGAATCGTTGAAAGAGAAAACAGAATAAAAGTGATAATAAATACTAACTTGAAGGCAATAGAATATTATGGAGATTATTCTTGTAAATTAAATTAAAACAAAGTAAAATATAAATAGAATATGATGATTAATTATTAGGACAAGCTGTAATTTACATAATATTTTTAAATTAATTTAGGGGAGGAATTGAATTAATGTTTGAAATGAAAGAGAAATATAAAACAAATAATCCTAAAATTGATCAGGAGCATGAAAAGCTTTTTGAAATAGGGGAACGAGCTTATCAATTACTTATAGATCAATATGACTTGGATAAATACGATAAAATTATTGGAGTTATTGAGGAACTAAAAGAATATACTATTTATCATTTTAAGGCTGAAGAAGAATATATGGTTAGTATAAATTATAAAAGATTATTTACTCAAAAAATTGATCATGCATTTTTTATTGAAAAATTAGAAGAAGTTAATCTAAATAAAATTGATGAAAATCAAGATGAAGCTATAATGAATATATTAACGTTTTTAAATGAATGGTTGGTTAGTCATATAATAGAGAAAGACTTACTTATAGCAGCAAAATAAGATTATTGTAAGCTTGAACGGAATCAAGATAAATAGTAAAAATATACTACATGCATTGACAAATAACGAAAAAAGGTGTATTTTATAACTATATTTAGCACTCAATAGCATAGAGTGCTAACAAGATAATAAAATAGGAATTGATAGGAAGGGGAAATTTTAATTGGAAAAAAAGCAGTTTAAAACGGAGTCTAAAAGAATTCTCGATATGATGGTAAATTCTATATATACTCATAGAGATATTTTTTTAAGAGAACTTATTTCAAATGCAAGTGATGCTATCGATAAAATTTATTATAAAACATTGGCGGATGATTCATTAAATTTTGATAAAGCTAACTACTTTATAAAAATAGCTATTGATAAGGACAATAGAACAGTAATAATTTCTGATACAGGAATAGGAATGACCGAGGAGGAGCTTAGTGATAACCTTGGAGTTATAGCTAAAAGTGGATCTTTAGCCTTTAAAAAAGAAAATGAAATAAAAGATGGTTATGATATAATTGGTCAATTTGGAGTAGGGTTCTATTCTGCATTTATGGTAGCTGATACTATTACAGTTAATAGTAAAGTTTTTGGTAGTGATGAAGCTTACAAGTGGGAATCAAATGGTGCTGAGGGTTATACAATAGAGGCAAGTGAGAAAAATTCTGTTGGTACAGATATTATCCTAAAAATAAAAGAAAATACAGAGGATAATAATTTTGATGAATATCTTGAGGAAAATGGATTAAAGTCTATTATAAAGAAATACTCAGATTTTATTAGATATCCAATTAAAATGGATGTAAGTGAGTCTAACCTTAAAGAAGGTAGTGAAACTGATTACGAAGACACTATAGTTGAAAAAACTGTTAATAGTATGGTTCCTATATGGAGAAAAAATAAAAGTGAACTTACTGATGAAGATTATAATAATTTCTATTCTGAAAAGCACTATGGTTTTGACAAACCAGCAAGACATATCCATATTAGTGTAGATGGTGCTATAAGTTATAATTCAATTTTGTACATTCCAGAAAAGACTCCATATGATTTCTATACAAAGGAATATGAAAAAGGATTAGAGTTATATTCAAGCGGAGTTTTAATTATGAATAAATGTTCAGATTTATTGCCAGATTATTTTAGTTTTGTAAAAGGTATAGTTGATTCTGAAGACTTATCACTTAATATTTCTAGAGAAGTATTACAACATGATAGACAACTTAAACTTATAGCTAAAAATATTAAAACTAAAATAAAAAATGAGTTAGATAGTTTACTTAAAAATGAAAGAGATAAGTATGAAGAGTTTTACAAGGCTTTTGGAAGACAATTAAAGTACGGAATTTATACTGATTATGGCGTGAATAAAGATACTTTACAAGATTTATTATTGTTTTATTCGTCAAAAGAGAAAAAGAATGTTACTTTAGATGAATATGTTTCTAGAATGCCAGAGGAGCAAAAATATATATATTATGCAGCAGGAGATTCAAACGAAAGAATTGAGAAATTACCACAAATAGAAATGGTATCAGATAAAGGATTCGAAATTTTATACTTTACAGATGAGGTAGACGAATTTGCTATAAGAATGATAATGAAGTATAAAGAAAAGGAATTTAAATCTGTATCAAGTGGTGACTTAGGAATAGAAGTAGATGAAAAAGAAAAACCTTCTAGTGATGAAGACAAAGATAATAAAGAATTATTTGAATATATGAAAACTGTTTTATCAGGTAAAGTTAAGGATGTTAGAGCATCCAAGAGACTTAAAAACTATCCGGTTTGTTTGTCTAATGATGGTGATCTTACAATAGAGATGGAAAAAACATTAAACTCTATGCCTAATAATGAAAATGTTAAAGCAGATAAGGTTTTAGAAATAAATATAACACATGATATGTTTAAAACACTTAAAAATTCTTTTGAAGTCGATAAGGATAAGTTAGATTTATATACTAATATACTATATAATCAGGCTTTACTTATTGAAGGACTACCAATTAATGATCCTGTAGAATTTACAAACAATATATGCAAGGTAATGATATAATAAGAGGATACTTTTATTAAAAATTTAAGCTAAATATGAGCTGTTAATGGACATTAGTTCTTTAATAGCTCATTTTTACAATTAAAAAATAGGGGTTAATAGGACATATTAAACGCTACAAAAGGGGGAACCACTTATAATAAAACTTATTGCAACAGATATGGATGGTACCTTATTAAATGATAAGGGAAATATAAATGATAAAATATATGATTTAATACATTCTTTAAATGATAAGAATATAAAATTTGCAGCAGCAAGTGGAAGGTTCTACTCTCAGCTTAGCATAAATTTTAAAAAGGTAAACACAGATATGATATTTATCGCTCATAATGGTGCCCTTATTAAATACAATAACAAAGGAAAAACTCTGTATTCAAATAACATTGCTAAAGAAGAAATAGAACACGTAATAAGTTTAAATCCACAACTAGGTGAAGAAGTATTCTTGGCTGGAGAAAATGAGGCATTTGTAGTGAATCCATCAAAGGTTATTTTTAATGAACTTACATGTGTTGATGTGCCAGTGGTAATACTTAAATCTTTTAGTCAATTAGAAAGTCCTATATATAAAATTACCTACTATATGGCAGGCGGCGTTAGTTCGGCTATAGTAAATTATTTGAAAGAAAAATTGGATGAAAAACTTGAATTTGTTGTATCTGGAGGTAAATTCATAGATATAATGAATAAAGGTATAAGCAAAGGAAGTGCAATAAAAATACTCCAAGAGAAATTTAGAATAGATCAAAAAAACACAATGGTCTTTGGGGATTATTATAACGATTTGACTATGTTTAAAGCAGCGCATTATAGTTATGCAATGAAGAATGCGCCTGAGGATGTAAAAAAACATGCTAAGTTTATAGCTCAAAGTAATAACGAAGATGGAGTTTACAATATTATAGCAGCTTTGTAAAAATATTAAGGAATATAAAATAATATAAATAAAGGAGATAATAAATGATTACTATAGTAGCAAAAAATTTAATAAAGCAGAATAAAATAGAGGAATTTAAATCTTTGGCAGAAAAACTTATTAATGAAAGCAGGAAAGAAAAAGGCAATATATCATATAATTTATATCAAGATGCTAATAATTCTAAGGTTTTATCATTTATAGAAGAGTGGGAAAGCCAAGAAGTTATTAATATTCATAACCAATCTATCCATTTCACGACTATTGTTCCACAATTTGCAGATCTTAAAGAAAGTCAGCCAGAGATTAATTTATATAAAAAGCTATAAATAAAAATAATATATTAAAAGATGGAAGGGAACTATTTAGATTAAAAGCTAAGTAGTTCCTTTCAGTTTTTTTTATCAATAAGAGTATATATAAAATATAGCTCAAGCTTAGTAAATTAATGACGATAATTATGTAAACGTATAATTAATTTTTCCCCATAAAAAAGTATTTAATAGAATGGAGTGATTTAATATGAAAAAAATAAGTGCTAAAATAATAACTTTGAATGTTTTACTTGTATTATTAACCGCGATATTGATTGGGGGCATGGCAACATATAGAATGTCGGTATTGAGTAATAATACTATTACAACAATTGATACCACAGTTAGGAAAGAATATGATGTGAAAATTAAAAACCAAGTAGAAAGTGTTTTAGCAATGCTCGAAGGGGTTAATAAAAAATATCAGGCGGGAGAAATGACACTAGAACAAGCGAAGATACTTGGCGCAGATTTAACACGTACTATGAAATACGGTGATGGTGGTTATTTTTGGATAGATACAGTTGAGGGAGTAAATGTTGTACTTCTTGGTGGACCAGCAGAAGGTAAAAGTAGATATGATTTAAAAGACGTAAAAGGGAAAGGCATGATTAAAGAAATTATTCAAAATGGATTAAAAGATGAGGGTGGGTATACAGATTATTGGTTTGCTAAAGAAGGAGAGAAAGTTGCATCCCCAAAGAGAGCATATAGTAAGGCCTTCAAAGAATTTAATTGGGTTGTTGGTACAGGAAATTATGTGGATGATATAGATAAATTTATTGGAAGCCAAAAAGTAGTTTTGAGTGATTACTTTATAAAAAGTATTATTAGTTTTATTATTTTAGTTGCTGGGGTTATTGGTATATCAGTAATAATTGCTTTTTATTTCAGTAAAAAAATATCAAATCCTATTTTAATGATAAGTAGGCTTATTGATAAGACAGCTAAACTTGATTTGTCTCAAGATAAAGATTACGAGAAAATTTTAAAGTATAAAGATGAGACTGGAATAATTGCAAAATCCGTTACTAATTTAAGAGGTACATTAAGGCAAATAATTGTTGATTTGAAGAATAATTCTCAAGAAGTTCTTCAATACTCAAAAACTATGACTGTATCTACAAATGAGACTGTTCAATCTATAGAGGCTGTATCTGTAGCAATTGAAGAGTTAGCAAAAGGAGCAACTAATCAAGTACATGACGCACAAAGTGGTTCAAGTCAATTGTCAAACTTTGGTAATAAAATTAATATTGCGGTAAATAGTTCTGATTTATTAAAAAATTATTCGAATGAGACTAAAATAGTAAATGCTGATGGTATGAAATCTATGAAGCAACTTACCGAAAGATTCAGAGAGAGTAATAAATCAAATGAAGAAGTAGTTGAAAATATATCTTTACTTCAAAATAAATCAAATTCAATCGGAAAAATTATTAATACTATTCGGTCAGTAGCAGAACAAACAAATCTTTTGGCGTTAAATGCAGCAATAGAGGCAGCTAGGGCAGGTGATGCCGGAAGAGGATTTGCAGTAGTAGCTGAGGAAGTAAGGAAACTTGCAGAGAAAACAGCCGAAGCTACAAATGAAATTACAAGTATGATTGGTGAAATTCAAGGGGAAATAAGTAAGGTAACGTTGAATATAAATAAGGGAGTAGATATAAATAAAGATGCAAACTTATCTATGGATTTATCACAAAAATCTTTTAATATAATAGAGATTTCTATAATTAATATGATAACACAAATTGATACATTGGGATCTAATATCAATAATTTAGATGAAGATAAAGATAAAGTATTACAATCTATAGAGGGAATGTCTGCGATATCAGAAGAATCAGCAGCATCAACTCAAGAAATATCTGCATCTATGGAAGAGCAAACAAGTGCAATGGAAGAAATATCAAATACTGCTGAAAATTTCGAAAAAATTGTTGTTAAATTAGATGAAATCGTTCAGAGGTTTATATTGTAATATGCAAAATTTAAATATTAAAGTATAGAATAAAAAGAAGCTTTCTAGGATAATCTAATTCTAGAAAGGGGGAGTTTTAATGCCAAATAAAGCTACAAAGATGAATATTCAGCATGATTTAAATAAAAAACACAATAAACCAGGAATTAAAGATGCACAAGGGGAAGCCGTTAATAATAAACCAATTAAAGAAGCTAAACAAACATTCCGTTAAAAAAAGAGCCTTAAGGGCTCTTTTTTTATATTTTCTAATTATTAGTGTTTTTATTTCCTCTAAATCCATAACTTTCTGAAACTGTTCTACCAATACTATTAATTTTACCTGTTATACATCCGCGACAATGAGCTGGAGTGTCCCCGGTGCAAATTTTTCCAGGATACAGTGCATAATGTTTTCTGTAATCACCTTCAGTAACATTTGGCATAACTACATTAGCACCGCTTTGAAGGGCCATTAGGCGTCCGTTTTTGTTTAGAGACTCCATTGCCGTGGTTGCAGGTATGTTTATGTCAGGTAGCAGTAAACGCGTTATAGCCATAACCTTAAGTGCCATAGTAAGTTCTTTCCCCTTAGAACCTGCAAGTGGGGTGTCTTCATTAGGAATAAAGGGTCCTATACCTAACATATCAGCATTTATTTCTTTGAAATATAAAATATCATCTGCATATGATTCTATAGTTTGATTTGGGAGCCCAACCATAACGCCTGAACCAACTTCATATCCTAGTTCTTTTAAGTTTTTCAAACATTTTAGTCTTGTTTCATGACTCATTCCTGGGTCTAAATATTCATATAGTTTTTTATCTGTTGTTTCAATTCTAAGAAGGTATCTATCAGCGCCAGCTTCTCTAAATGCTTTATATTCTTCATAAGTTTTTTCACCTATACTCAAAGTTAGAGCTAAACCTAAAGATTTTATACTTTTTATTATATTGATCATTATATCTTTGGTGTAATAATCATCTTCTCCGCCTTGAAGCACTATAGTTTTATAACCAAAAGATTTAGCTTTAGTTGCAAAGTCAAAAATTTGTTCCTGTGTTAACCTATATTTAACTAAATTCTTATTATCTCGTCTTAGGCCACAGTAAAGACAATTGTTTTTACAGATGTTAGTGAACTCAATAAGGCCTCTAAGATGAACTTCATCACTTACATACTTCTTCCTAACCTCATCAGCTGCGTTAAATAGTTCTTCATTTATATTATTACAACTCAAAATAGAGATGATTTCTTCTTTGCTTAATGTATGTTCTGTTTTAGCTTTGTTTATTATTTGTAATAAGTTAATCATTATTTGGAACCTCCTAGTATTTAGCTTTTAGTCATTAAAATATAAAATAATTAAAAATTATTTTATCACTGACTCAATGTGTTAAGACTATCATAATATTATATAAACTACATGTAAATATAAAACAAAGAAAAATATTAATATATTAGTAAATTTGGAGGCATACTAGTTAATAATTGATATAAAAATTGTTATTTAATATTTGACTTTGGGAAAAAATGATGCTACTATGGAAATAAGTTCAATTGCATACAATTGAATTATAGTATTTAGAATAAAGGAGAGGTAATTTATGAATAAGGTTGAGATTTACACAAGTAATTCATGCGGGTTTTGTCATTTGGCTAAGGAGTTTTTTGAAGAAAATAATATAGAATATATAGAGCATAATATATCTGAAAATGTAGACGCAAAAAAAGCGCTTATAAAAAAAGGCTACAGATCAGTTCCAGTAATCGATATAAACGGGAATGAAATGGTTGGGTTTGATAAGGAAAAAGTTGTTGCTATATTAGGTCTATAAAAGTAATGAAATAATGTTTTAAAAAAGAAGCTAATACATAATAGAGTATTGGCTTCTTTTACTTTGATGAAAGAAATGGTAATGCATCTAAAAGAAAATAAAATGGTTGACATGTACAATATTAACTGATAAAATATTAAAAGTAGTCACTTAGTGACGAGCATATAGCAATAATTGGTCTTTGAAAATTAAACAGAGAAAT
Organism: Clostridium lacusfryxellense; assembly: GCF_018861735.1. Taxonomy (GTDB): domain Bacteria; phylum Bacillota; class Clostridia; order Clostridiales; family Clostridiaceae; genus Clostridium_AD; species Clostridium_AD lacusfryxellense. The sequence continues at coordinate 136,045 of NZ_JAHLEB010000007.1, forward strand.
AGGTAAACTTAGCAAAATAATATTTTGTTAAACCAGTCAATTACTTTAGTATAAAGTAAAATTTAGTCTTAAGACTAAAAAGTATGTAATGAGCTTGAGTAACAACTTAACAGTTGTCTCAGATTAATTATTTCAACTAAAAAGTGTAAACTTTTAAATTGAGAGTTTGATCCTGGCTCAGGACGAACGCTGGCGGCGTGCCTAACACATGCAAGTCGAGCGATGCGATCCTTCGGGATCAATTAGCGGCGGACGGGTGAGTAACACGTGGGTAACCTGCCTCAAAGAGGGGAATAGCCTCCCGAAAGGGAGATTAATACCGCATAATATGTTTAGATCGCATGATCTTAACATCAAAGGAATTTCTTCGGAAATTTCACTTTGAGATGGACCCGCGGCGCATTAGCTAGTTGGTGAGGTAAAGGCCCACCAAGGCAACGATGCGTAGCCGACCTGAGAGGGTGATCGGCCACATTGGAACTGAG
>NZ_JAHLEB010000008.1 GCF_018861735.1 Clostridium lacusfryxellense
ATCCCCCCTGTAAGATAGTTACTACCATTTTACAGGAATTTAATGTTAGATGGTAAACTAATTCGATATCGAAATAGCTTCAAGTGGTACACTTATATAGTATCATTCACAGCTACTTTTTAATTTTAATGACACTGCACTAAATAATACTTTTATGCCAGGTGCTAAACTATCAATGATAGTAATCTTACTAATTCTAATATCATTAATTTATATAATGATAAAACTCTCTAAATCAGATAGAAAACTTAATACAGAAAACACTTTAGGGACTAATTTAAGCTTTACGCTACTAAAAGACGAAATAATAGATTATATAAGTGAAAGAAAGTTAATTAAAGATGGAAAAGCTATTAAAAAAGTTAAACTTGGTTGGATTTATTCTCCTGATAAAATAGAGGAATGGCTAGAGAACATGGAAATCAAGGGTTATAACCTTTATAGGATGAATGGATCAGGTAATACTTTTTACTTTAAGAAAGGTAATTCAAGAAACATAAAATATTCTTTAGACTTTCAAGTTAAAGTAAATGAAAGCTATTTCGAAATTCATGAGTCTAACGATTGGAAAATGATATTTACATCTTCTTCAATTTTCACAAAACATACATTGTGGTGTAAAGAGTATACTTGGCAAAAACCAGCCTTATACTCAGATACTAACCATATAATTAAACATGCAAGAAATCACTGTATGTTTTATTGCATTTTATTTACTCCCGTAACTATAATATATTTATCCCTAATAATTTTAAACCTAAAAATGTATTTAAAAGGTTTTACAGTAAACTGGCTATTACTTATAGTGTTTTCATTAGGAATAGTTGAATTTGGATATTTTATAGTAAAATCTCTAGGCTACTATATAAGGATTAAAAAGAAAATCAGTTAAATTATCTCCTGAGGGTTTCAATATTAAATACTTCAAAGTCTGTTAACCAAACGTTAACAGGCTTTGTGTTTTATACTGCTTAATTTTCAACAGTAATAATCTTTTCCTATTTTTATAATTTCATATTTTTAGCTTTTCTAGATTTTGTTGACATTAAATGCTAAAACGCATATACTGAGTATATAGTATATATACACTATGTACAAAGGAGTTAACCATGAATATTATAATATCTAATTCATCACAGGATCCAATTTATGAGCAAATAGTAACACAAATTAAAACCTCCATTATGAGAGAGGAGCTTTCAGCAGGAGATACCCTACCGTCTATAAGACTTTTAGCAAAAGAGCTTCAGATAAGTGTTATAACAACTAAAAGAGCTTATGAAGAACTTGAAAGAGAAGGTTTTATAGAAACAGTTCCTGGAAAAGGGTCCTATGTTTCTGGCCAAAACAAAGATTTAATTAGAGAAAAACGATTAGCAGCTATAGAAGAAAAACTAACTGAAGTAACCTCTGAGTGCAAACTGTTGAATTTAAGCTTAGGAGAATTACAAAATATGCTTACGTTATTATACAACGAAGAAAATTAACATCACTAAGTAAAACTAGTTAATAATCTATGATTATTATATTTTATGAACTATTCAAGGAGGCAAAAATATGGATAATATTTTAGAAATAAAAAATTTAACAAAGTCGTATAAGGATTTCACTTTAGATAATCTAAGTTTTAATGTTCCAAGAGGTTCTGTAATGGGATTTATAGGTCCGAATGGTTCAGGAAAGAGTACTACTATAAAACTTATAATGAATCTTATTAAGAAAAACAGTGGGGAAATAAATGTTTTTGGACTAGACCATTTAAAACACAATAAAGAAATTAAACAGAAAATAGGTTTTGTTTATGACGAAAATTATTTCTATGAGGAATTGAATATTATAGAGATGAAAAATATCATTAAACCTTTTTACACTGCCTGGAATGACACCTTCTTTGAAAAATATATAAAAGAATTTGAACTTCCTAAAAAAAATAAAATCAAAAACTTATCAAAAGGAATGAAAATGAAACTTTCTCTAGCGCTTGCCCTTTCTCATAATGCAGAGCTAATTATTATGGATGAACCTACCTCAGGACTCGACCCCGTCTTTCGCAGTGAGCTACTAGATATTTTGTACAGTATAATTCAAGATGAAAATGTAAGTATATTCTTTTCAACTCACGTAACTACAGATCTTGAAAAAATAGCAGATTATATTACATTTATAAATAAAGGTAAATTAGTTTTCTCGCAAACTAAAGATGAAATTGTAGAGAATTATGGAATAGTTAAAGGAAGTAAAGACCTTTTAGACAATGACATAAGAGGCGAATTTGTAAGTATAAAAGAAACTGATTTTGGATTTGAGGCTCTTACTAAAAATATTACTCGTGCAAGGCAAATATTTAAAGGTAAAGGTGTTATTGAAAAAGCTTCTCTTGAAGATATTATGGTGTATACAGTTAGGGGGAATATTTAATGATGAATTTAATAATAAAGGATATTCTTATTCAGAAAAAGATGTTGGTATATTCTCTTCTTTACACTATTTTTGCGGCACTCACTTTATCTTCCATGGGCCCGAGTGGACTTGCTTTATATGTACTATCGCCAACGGTAACTACCTATCTATTCATAACTACTGCTGTAACTTATGATGATAAAAACAAAAGTCAAATTGTATTAATTAGTTTACCGATTAAAAGAGATGATATTGTTTTTTCAAAATATATATCAACATTTGTATTTGGAGCTTTTGGCATTATCTATTCTATATTAATTGGGTTTATAGGCAAGATTATTGGACTACCAATGTTTACTAGATCAATTTCATTATTGGATATTGTTTTAGTTCTATCGTTTATATGTATATTTAGTTCTATATTTTTTCCTGTGTATTTTAAATTTGGCGATGCTAAAATGAAGATATTTACTTTTATAATCTTTATGGCAATTTTTTTTGTACCATCTTTAGCTTTTGACTACATTACTTCTAATCCGGATAATATTTTAGTTCATAAACTTAATTATTTTATTAATAACACTTCTAGTCTAACACAAAATTCTTTAGCTTTAATGGTAGGTTTAATTTTTCTTTTAATTTCTCTAATGATTTCAATCCGTATTTATAATAATAAGGAGTTTTAAACTCTTGTAATTCAACACTATAAAAAATAATAAAGATGGAGGTATTCCAAATGAAAAAAAATAAGTTTTTAAACAGGTTATCTAGCAATTTTCATACCTACAAAGTTAGTTACACCATGGTTCTGCTTGTTTTATCAGCTGAACTTGGTATCGTAGGAAATAAATTTGGTACATTATATTTAATTCTGTCGTTTTTACCTATTCTTGTATGGGGTCTTCTTCTTAGTAATGATAGGAATAATACTGATTTATAACTAAAGTAGAAATTAAATTTTCTCTGCGCCTTAAATTTAATTAACATTAACTAATACTTAACTCCTAAAATTACCGATTTCAAACCATTATTAGCCTCTTAGTTAAACTTTATTCATATTTTTATTAAATTTAATAAAATTCTAATTAATTTTACCAAATATAATTTATTTTTAAAAGGTATTTGGTAATATATGGAGAATACTATCTATATATAATTAGGAGGCGCATACAATGATTTATGATGCATTTAAAATTGCTAAACAATTAAACGTAAGTAAAGTAACAGCTTATGCTAAAATGAAATTACCTGAAATAAAACCTTTTTTAATATTCCATAATGGTAAAACCTGTGTAGATGATAAAGGTCTCGAAGCAATTAAACAAAGTCTAAAATATAATCAAAATTCTGAAGCCCAGGCAGAAGTTGCAGCAACTTCAGTTACACTATTAAAAGAAGATATGATTGAAATCCTTAAAAATAATATAGATTTTATTAAGGAACAATTGAATGTAAAAGATGGACAAATATATAATATTAATAAATTATTAGAAAATACACAAGTCCTATTTAAACAGGAACAAGAGAAAAATAAAATTGTGTTATCATTACCCGAAACCATTAAAGAGCACGATATTCAATTGGTTAATACTCTAAATGAATCTCTTGAAAGACAAAGAGCTATAACCGCTGCTGTGGAAGATTCACGTAGAAAAAGAGGAATTTTCCAAAAGTTATTTGATAGATAAAAAGAAAAAAAGTATATATTACTATTAATGCAGTCGCTTCGCTAAGAACTACTAATTTTTTTTAATTTAATCTGCTAAAAACATAAACTCGCTATCGCTCAAACATATGTTTTCCTTACGCATCTTAATTAAAATAAAATAAGAAGTTCTAAAGCTCGCTTCAATGCATTATACGTAATATATACTTTTTTAGCGCATAAAAACAGGCCTATACTCTAATCTTCAAAGTATAAGACCTGTTTTATAATTAATCTTATTATTTATATATTTCCTCTAATACGTCTTTCACTCCGCCTAATGAATTAAAAATAAGAGTAGGTTGTATTTCAGAATCAACTAAATCCTCCATTTTTGCTTCACCTGATAAAACAAGGATACTCACAGAATCGTTACCATTACTAATAGCTATATCTGTATAAAGTCTGTCTCCTACAAAAGCAATTTCTTCCTCTTTAAATCCAGTATTTTCGATTACATATTTTAATGTATGATGTGAGGGTTTACCAAAGTATTCTGGAACCACTCCAGTAGATGCTGTGATCATAGAACATATTGATCCGCAATCTGGAATGAATCCATCTTCAGTTGGACAATTAAAGTCAGGATTTACACCTAGGAATGTTGCTCCATTTCTTATATATTCACAAGCTTTAGAAACATTTTCATATACAAGAGATGTATCAAAACCAACCACAACAACATCAGCGTCCTCGGTAACAACATTAATATTTGCAGCCCTAAAATCAGCTTTTAAATACTCAGTTCCTAAAACAAATACTTTTTTATTTGGCATATTTTCTTTTAGATAATTAATAATTACAAAATTAGAAATAAGCATTTTATCATCACTTAAGTTATATCCCATTTTTTTAATTCTATTTATATAAACTTCTGCATTTTTAGATGAGTTATTTGTGAAGAATTTAAATGCTATATTGTTTTTTTCTAGCTCTTCTAAAAATTTAATAGAACCATCTAATATTTTATCACCTAAATAAACAGTTCCATCAAGATCAAGAATAAAGCATTTTACTCCTTTTAAAATATCTATTGAAGTCTCTTTTGTATCAATTGTTCTACCCATACCTATAACATCTCCTTTTATACATAGTTTTAGAGTAGCCTCTAATTTATTTATAATAAATATTTGTTATATAATCAGCGGCCGCGTCAAGCATTCCTATATCTTCAAGAAGTTGCATAATACCATATCTATTACGCATATCCTTTGCAGCAATAAAACTTTTTCTAAAGAGTTCTTTACTTAGTCCTACCTCACTCGGATTCCAAACTGCACCTGCTTTTTTCAATGTCTTAATTATTTCCTCAGGCTCTGGAACATTAACATCACAAACTTTTTTTATAGCGTCCCAGTTTGACACTATTTTATTCATACTTACTTTTCTTTCTGCTTCATTAAAATTAATAGCATCTTGCTTAAATTCAATAATATTTTTTGCACTTACAGTAAATACATCTGTTATATTTTGTATCCATTTATTTTTATCAAGATGCACGTAATCGCCTTTTTTAAGTATTTCGTTAATATCTAAATCTTTAGCATATTTAAATGCATAAGCTACAACTCCTACACCTACACCTACTGTATTACCATGGAGCCATTCTCCATTCTCACCACTGTTCAAAGCCATCATTTCATAACAATGGGATATATAGTGCTCTCCGCCAGATGCAGGTCTTGAAGCTCCAACCATTCCAATTGCGACTCCAGATAAAATTAGTGCATCAGTTATGTTTTCTACTGTTTTAGGATCTCTACTTGTTACCCCAGCTGCAGCTTCCTCACATTTCTTAAGTGATGTAAGAACTAATTTCTCAACTTCAGCACAAAAATATTCTCCATTTAAAATTTTTGCAATATGCCAATCTGCAAGGGCCGTATATTTACCTAGAATATCTCCAAGACCCGCTTGAATCATTAGCATAGGTGCATCCTTCATAATATCACTGTCGCAAATAATTGCTAGTGGATATACTCCATCATAAGTAACTTTAACACTATCGCGAATTAGTGGAGAAACTACTGATGCATAACCATCCATTGAAGGAGCTGTTCCCACAATAACATAAGGAATATGTAGCTTACAGCTCATAAACCTTGAAATATCATTAATTGTACCTGATCCTACTGCAATTATAAGTGATGTATCGCCAGGTATTTCAAGTAATAATTTCCCAAGAGCAAGTTCATTAGGATGTAAATGTTCCTCATTAAATACATACTTACTAACATTAAATTTATCTTTTAATAACTCTTCAACTTGTTTTCCCGCTACCTTGTAGGTATGTGTGTCTTCAATAATAAATACTTTTTTGCCTTCATAACTCTTAATTACTGTTGATAGTTCAACTATAACACCTTGTCCAACTTTTATAGTTTCTATTCCTACACTATGATTCTTACCACATGTACACATGTAATCAAGACCAGTCATTTCTTCCGCACTTAGGGTTGATAAATCTTTCATAAGCTCATCCTCCTTGGATTACATTTATTATATACCGCCATTACCTAACTTTTTATATTATTGTTTCTGTTTCGAAAGCCTTCCAAGGAATATCAACAGCAGCAGCCCCGCCATTAATAATATTATCAACATGCATTAATAGTGGGAAATCGCTAAGTTTTACAATTCCTCTTTTTGCAAGGGCACGCACGCCACGTGCTGTACGAGTAGCGATAACTATTGATTCTAGCGTTACTCCTTCTAATTTTTTGATAGATTCTTCGATTGAAAGCCCTTGTCCAAGTAGAGTTCCGACTTTACGTGTACGTCCACCAAATACAGTTACATAAAGATCACCAGCAGATAATATAATATTTTCTTCTCCACCACCAACTATTTCAAGTAGATGTTTCATTTCCTTTACGCTTTGTCCAAACAGTCCAGCCTGAGAATTATAATGTTCATGCCCTGATCCATCGGCTCCAATAGCAAGGCCTATAGCTAATGATACGCCTAGTGCATATCCGTTTTTAAGTGCTACTGCACACTCAACGCCTACAACATCTGTAGATAAACTGATATGATAGTAAGGAGCTTCGAATAAACTCTTAAGCATTCTAAGGGTTTCTATGTTATCTCCACAAAAGGATACAACAGAATTATCTTTGTCAGCAAGTTCATAACTAGTGCATGGACCGCCTATAGCATTAATGGATAGTTTTTTATTTGAAACAAGTTTGCTTTGAAAGTATTGTGGATAAGTAATCATAGTACCGTCTTCTAAATCAATCATTCCTTTTGTTATTGAAAGAAGAGGAACATTTTCAGGTATGATATGCAATATGTTTTCTGCAAACCAGTCAACACCAAAACTACTTACTCCACAAATAACAACATCAGCACCATCTAATGCTTTATCTACATCCTCTATTTGAAAGTACTCAATACCTGTTTTAGGTAATTGACGTTTTAATAAAGTATGAAAACCTGTAGATTTTGCTGTTTCAACGACTTCTCTATCAAGTGGAGTACCAACTACCCTTACCTTGTTACCATTTTCAGTTGCAGGAAATGATAAGGCACATGCCATCTGTCCAGCTCCAATAATTGTTATAATTTTCATAATATAGCCTCCTATTAAAATTATTAATAAAATTAATTATAAACCTAAATGTTTCCTTAAATATGAATTTATTTATAAATGATAAAGAGTGCCGGTTAGCACTCTTTAAGTTTTCATATATTACCTAATTAAAATATAAATCCACCTGTGAATACTTGGAATACTTTGACTATTATCCAATTTAAGAAGTTACCACCTAAATCTAAACTTGAAATCATAGTTGTTCCAGCTGGCATTTTAAACTGCGCCATTTGTGCAATTTGAGTGTGGAACCCAGCAATGTTTGTTGCCATGAGTAATGCAAGTGCCATAACTACAGTTCCAGATATAACTGAATGAATAATATTGCCCTTTGTTGATCCTACTATAAATGCAACATAAAAACATATTGTAGTTAAATCTCCAAAAGGTAGAACCTTATTACCAGGCAATACAACAGCTAAGAATAATGTAATAGGAACTAATACAAGTGCAGTTGCTATAACTGCTGGATGTCCAACTGCAACAGCTGCGTCTAGTCCTATTGTTAATTTTCTATCTTTACCAAAGTTAGTTTTCTGTAAAAATTCTCTAACTCCTTCTGAGATTGGAATTAAACCTTCCATTAATATTTTAACCATACGAGGCATTAAGAACATTACACCGGCCATAATAATACCTAATTGAACACATTTTCCAATATCGTATCCAGCTAGAAATCCAATTAATACACCAAGTACTAAACCCATCATCATAGGTTCTCCAAAAACACCAAACCTTTTTTGAATGGATTCTGGATCTGCTTTCAAATTCTTTACTCCAGGAATCATTCCTACTACTTTTGCAACTGGGATACCTATAAGACCACAAGCTGCAGTTGAACCTGTTGGTAATGATACTCCTTCAAGTCCGAAAAATTCTTCAACCATAGGTGCTGTCCAATCAGCAATTTTAAGAACTGCAATTTCATATATTACTGCTGCGAGTATTGCAAGTCCCCAATTTCCGTTTGTTAAAACCAGTACTGTTGCTCCTGCTGCTGTAAAGTGCCAATAATTCCATATATCTATATTAACTACATTTGTAAATTTTAAAAATAATAATATAACGTTTACAAGCATTGCTATTGGTATCATTACCGCTGCTATTGGAGAAGCCCAACTAATTGCAGCTGCTGCTGGCCAACCAACATCTAATACACTTAAATGTAATCCATATCTGGTTACCATCATTGATGTAGCTGCTCCTAAATTTTCAGTAAGTAGTCCTATAACTAAATTAATACCTACGAAACCAACTCCGATTGTAATACCTGATTTAAACGATTTCTTAAATCCTAATTTAAAACAAATTCCCATGATTGTAATTGTAAGTGGTAATATTACTGTCGGTCCTAAACCTAAGATGTATTGAACAACTTTTAGTAACATGAATTTTCCCCCTTATATTTAAATTTATTTTTAAAAAACTTTGTAAATAACCGGATTTATATATTAGCTCAAATCCTATTCTTTTAGAGCATCTATAATAGCTTGATCTACCTTTTGTGTATTTATGTTAGTTAAATAATTTATTGCCTTAATTACAGGGATTTTATATGTTCTTGATGCAATTGTTGTTGTAACTAAAAGATCTGCACTATCTTCATAACCAGGAACCTCCGAAATTTTACATTGAATAACTCTTGCATTTATATTATTAGCTAGTATTAAATCCTCTACCTTTTTACACACAACTGTTGAAGTTGCTATTCCAGTACCGCATGCAACCAATACTACTTTTTGCTTATTCATAATATTACCTCCGTTAAATTATTTTTATATTAAACACAATCGAATTTTGATACTATAGCATACACTTCTTCGCTATCTTTTGCTTCATTCAAGCTCTTTAAAATATCTTCATTTTGAATTAAAAGCATTAGTTGCTGCAACATCATTATCTGACTGTGAGGTTCATTTAGAACCATTGCAAATACAACATTGACTTCGACTTGACCATCCCCATCCATATTATTAAATGTTACTGGATGCTTTAATGTTGCAATCGCTATAGCTGGCTTAATTACATGAATTGCATCAGTATGAGGTATTGCTACATTGTATTCCCCGAGTGTTAAACCAGTTGGAAATTTACTTTCTCTTTTCACTAAGCCATCATAAAAGGAATCCTTTACATAGTTAGCTTTTAACAACATTTCGGACAAAGCATAAAAAATATCGTCCGTTGTTTTTGCTTCAAGATTGCTTATTATTAAATCCTTGTTTAAATATTCATTAATACTTTCTGCCATTACACTTCCCCCTTTTGGGTTTAATTTTTAATGATTTTCTTTTGTACTTACTCTTTCTACATAATTATTAAAGCAATTATCGTGCCAGAAACCTGTTGAAAAAGTAATAGATTGTTTTTTATAAAAAAGATAACCTTACTTACTAACTTTCCTATATGTAATTATTAAAGCAATTGTCGTGCCAGAAACCTGTTGAAAAAATAATGGGTTACATTTTCAATAAAAAAAAGAAGATAAAAGCCTCTACGCTTCTACCTTCTAATATATTTTATTAATATATTATTCTTCTAAAAATAAATTAGCAATCTCTTTCGCCGATTTTGCTTGACCTATTTTTCCAATTATTTCTCCTTTAGAGAATAAATCAAATAATTTCAAAATTATCTCCTTATCATTTTCTTTGATTGCTATCATAATTATTAAATTTGTTTCAATATCATTCTCCCAAGTTATAGAATGTTTGAGTTTAAAAATAGCTAATGAAGATTTTACAACGCATTCCGGTAATCCATGTGGTATTGCAACATTACCTACAATTATTGTCCCACCCATCATTTCTCTTTTATATATACTCATTGCATAATTTTCATTAACATTACCTGTCACTTTTAAGAGCTTGGACATCTCATCAATTACATCAACTTTTAAAAATAGATCATCCCGAATTTGTATGAGTTCTTCATCTATTACATTTGCTAATGGACTAATTACCTTTATTCCCATTAGATTCTTTAACAATCGTTTGCCATCTTCTTTTAAAATATCCTGAAATGAAATGAATGGAATCTGTAAAATATCTGGATTTATAGTCCCAACTATTGCAATTATATTATGATCTTCACTAAGCTTACGGATTTTATCTTGTGCACTATCTCTGTTCATAATTCCAATTGGAATTATATTTATATTTTCACTCGAGCAATCCATTATATCTTCAAGATATGTCTTGATTTTAAGTGCTGTTCCCTCACCTGTTATACATACCGTAATTATTGTCTTTAAATACTTTTTAGTTCCCTTTACCTGACCGACATAGGATTTATCTCCATCTAAAGCATCAGCTATTTCGTCCAGATCACTTGTTATCAGTGCACGCCTAACCGCTTCGAGAACCATTACTGTGTCCACTCTACCAATTATCCTTGTAGGAATTCCTGTCTGTTTAGTAATAATCTCGCCAAAAGTGACTAATGACCCCATATCCACGAGTAACAAACACCCTTTACCTTCATGCACTTTTTTTACTGTTTCTATTGTTTTTTTAAGTAGTGTTTGAGGACTCTCATCAAGGGACATTTCAATTCCTATAGCGAGGTTTGTTCCTAATAGCTTATTTGATACATCGGCCATTCCACAAGCTACGTGACCATGACTTAATACAATTACATTAACTCTACTTATCTCTTGGTCTATAGTAGAAAAGGTTTTTAAATACATAGCTATAAAACCAACTTCATCTTCTGGTAACTCTATATCTAAACTGTTATTTATCTCTTCAGTAAGTATTTTAGCAACTCTGTATTCATTATGATATTCATTTTTAATATATTCTAATTGAGAATTTATAATTATCTTTCCTTTTTTTATACGATCATAAGTAGAATTAAGATGCACTGCTATACAATAATAAAAATTTTCCTTTAAATTCTTTATATAACTTTTAGCTATGTTAGTTACATTTTCAACAACCCTCAATACTTTTTCATCAACTATATTCTTTAATTCTTCTTTAGAAAAAAATGTATTTGACTCTATATTTTTAGCAAATCTATTTAAATCAAACTTCATTTTATTCCATATAATCTTATTTATTTCCTCTTTTTTAAGTCCCTGTTTTTCAAGATGATAATATTTTTCTTGTATATTACTATATATTTCATCAGGCAATATATACCTGTCATCTTTTAGCTTATGTGTGCTTACAATTCCAGGATTAACAACTAAATCATCATTGCATATATCGTCTGTTATTGAATTCCTGCTTGCAACACTTAATATTCCCAAAGGTACATGATCAGGTAAGTCTGTTATTTCAATAACCACAGCTAAATTATTACTTAATGAATTCAAAAACCCTTTCGCACATGCCACCTGTATATCACTTCTTAATTGCCCTATATTACCAGGACAATTATATAAAAGCAAAGACCTAATAACATAAAACCTAATAGTAATCTCTTTTCCAACCCTCTGTGCTTCCTGCGAAAAGAAATTTTCAATCAATATGTATCTTTCGCTAATTGGCCTGTCATTAATAGACGGTAGATCAATTATCATTGGTATTCTTCGACGAAAGGTTAACAACAATGATGATTCTGGATCCTCTGTCGTAGCAGCAGTAATCATAACATTGGCTGTTCTACTATTTTCGGTTTCACCTAGTCTCCTATAATTACCCTTGTCGAGTAAATGAAATAAGATTTCTTGCCCTTCATTAGGTAATCTATGCACTTCATCTAAAAATAATATACCACCATTAGCCTTTTCTACTACCCCAATTTTATCAGAATTTGCGCCAGTAAAAGCACCTTTTACATATCCAAATAATTGAGATAGAAGTAATTGGGGATTCTCCGCATAATCTGCACAATTGAATACTATGAATGGTGCGTTATTATTAAAATTAGAGGAATTAATTGCAAATTTATACATAGCTTCTGCAAAAAAACTTTTCCCTACCCCAGAAGGACCAAGTATTAGTGTATGGAGCCCATGTGGTGGATATAAAATTGCTGCTTCCGCTTGCCTTATTTGATTCCTGAGTGATCCATGGTATCCTATAATTTCCCTTAAATTATTATTTATATCTTTCTTGTTCAAATTTTCCCCATTACTTAAATTAGTATCAGTAACATTTTCTACAACTTTTATTATACTTTCCACTGCATTTTCATCATTATCAACTTCGTGCGTCACATCTAAATCAAGTTGCCTTCTTATTTGAGTGGCAGAGTACCTAGAAACGTCATATCCAATATCCAAAAGTCTTTTACTTAACATATTATCTGATATTAATTTATCATTAGTAATAATTCTTATAATATCATCTCGCAATATCTCTTCTCTTCTTTGGTTTGAATTAGGTACATTATTTTCTTTTCTAAATTGAGTTATGTATGCTCTAGTTGTATTTACTCTCTTTGCAATATCATTATCAGTTAATGGATTTTTTTTGTCTTCAGTTTCAATTAGCTCAAGTATCGTATTTTCAATCACATTTCATACCTCCCATAACCATTTTGAATTCTACATTTAATTGTATTCGATTTCAAATACAGTTTCAATGTAAATATATGTTACAATTAAAAAAAGTATGATTTATCATTAGAAATGAATTCATACTTTTATTGATTTTCTCTTTCCTAATTCTATATTGTTTTGAAAACTACTAATTATTATGGTGGAGATAGGGGGACTCGAACCCCCGACCTCTTGAATGCCATCCAAGCGCGCTCCCAACTGCGCCATACCCCCATATAGATATCTTGAGAATATTTTATTAATATCCTTAAATAATTATATCACAGATATTCTATAATTTTTATACTCAAATAAAAATTTCCTTGGAAATATTACTTATTAAAGCGAATCTATCTCACTTGTGCTAAACTATATATTAAAGAAGGTGCCAAAATGAATAATAAACTCACTAAAAAAGATGTTGAGGAACTTCAAAAGGAATTTGATTATCGTAAAGGTCCATTAACAATGGAAATTGCTCATGAAAAGATGATAGCTGCAGCCCATGGTGATAGAAGTGAAAATGCTGAATATAAAGCTGCTAAAACAAGTATGTACGAAAACTTCAGAAGAATGGGTTATTTAATAAAAATGATTAGATCTGCCCAGATTATAGATGATATTATTGATAATACTAAAGGTGCAAATATAGGTAATAAGCTAACAATAAAATTTGAAGGAAGTGATGACATAGAAGAAATAGAGCTTGTTACAACATTACAAGTAGATATATTAAAAGGCAAGTACAGTATTGAATCACCAATAGGAAAAGTATTATTCGGAAAAACAATAGGATCTATAGTTGATGTTGGATCACCTGATGGGAATTATAAAATAGAGCTAATTAACATATCTAAAAATTGATATTCCCCCGAACTATAAGTCCGAGGGAATATCAAACAGCCTATTTTTTTAACATTAATTCTTCTATTCGACTCGCCGGCATTGGTTTGTAGTAATAATAACCTTGTATTTCATCACACATTTCATCTCTTAGGAAATCTAATTGTTCTTTTGTTTCCACACCTTCTGCAATTACTTTTAATCCTAGATTTTTAGCTAATGAAATTATAACCCTAATAATTGCTTCATCTTTCTTGTCTATGTTTATTCCTTTAACAAATGACATATCTATTTTTATTTTATCCACTGGTAATTGTTTAATATAGTTTAGAGAAGAATATTCCGTTCCAAAATCATCTATTGCAATTTTTACCCCAAGTTGTTTTATTTGTTTTAATGATTCGATGATATACTCTGTTTCCTTCATAATTATATTTTCTGTTATTTCAAGTTCTAAATCTTTTGGATCTAAACCCGTTTCATTTAATATTTTAACAATATCTTCAATTATTCTTATATTTTGAAACTGATTTACCGATAGATTAACCGCTATTGGAACATTTAAAATACCTCTATCTTGCCATTCTTTGTTTTGACTACAAGCGCGTTTAATTACCCATTCACCAATCGGCAATATCAAACCTGTTTTTTCAGCAATGTGTATAAAACTTCCTGGATTCACCATACCGAGTTCTGAGTTATTCCATCTTATTAATGCTTCTAACCCAATAATTTGACCTGATAATATATTTACTTGAGGTTGATAGTATAGTTCTAATTCATTTCTCTCTATAGCTCTATATAAATCTTTCGTTAACTTCATTTCTTCAACCAAACTATTTTTAATAAGTGTTGTACATAGCTCAAATTTATTTCTACCTTTTTCTTTTGCACTATACATTGCAATATCAGCATTTTTTATTAATGTCTCTACGTCATTTCCATCTATAGGATAAATGGCGCCACCAATACTAGTAGTCATATACAAATCATTGTTATCTATTTTGAATGATTCATCAAACATATTAAGAATTTTTTCTGCAACTCTTTTAACGTGAAATTCGGTTTCTATATTCGGAATTAAGATAAGAAACTCGTCACCGCCAACTCTGCAAACAGTATCACTTTCCCTTAATATATCAACCAACCTCTTTGAAACCATTCTCAAAAGTTCATCGCCATTAGAATGTCCCATTGTGTCGTTTATCCTTTTAAAAGAATCCAAATCAAGAAATAGCACCCCTAGTGCTTTCCCATTGCTAAATGCGTCAAAGATACACTGATTTAATCTATCAATGAATAATCTTCTATTTGGTAGACCTGTTAAATAATCGTAATAAGCTAGTTTTTTAATTTTTTCTTCCATTACTATACGAACATTTATTTGTTGCTCTAACTCTTTATTAGAATTACTTAGCTCACTAGTTCTTTCCTTAACTTTTATCTCAAGCTCATCATAAGACTTTACTAATTTTTTTTCGACTAACTTAATTTCTGAAATATCCTGAAATATACACACAATTCCTAATGAATCTCCCCATTCATCTTCTAAAATTGATGAAGATAGAAGAACCGGTAATTTATTATTGTTACTTTGCACAATTTCAATTTCCAAACTACTACAATTTGTTAGTTTTGATAAATCTATAGTCTCCGAGAACAAATCACTTATCAATTTATCCTTAATTTGATTTTTTTTAAAACCTAATAATTTAAGGGCACCATTGTTAATGTTTTTTATAATACCTTCATGATTAGCAATAATTAATCCCTCACTCATTATTTTCAAAACCTCTAAAGCGAAATTTTCAGGATTAAGGTCCATTAGTTTATATTTTTTTATAGAATACCATATTCCAATAATGGGTATTCCAATTAAAATAATACCAACTGAAGGCATAAATGGTCTTGTAAATATTGGAATCAGAATATCCGTAGTTCCACCTAATATTATTGTTATTAATATGGTAATTAATATAAGTTTTGCCTGTTTTCTTTCCCTTATAATTTTTGAATTTTTCCACCATGTAACGAGAAAAAATATTACTGTTATCATATAAGTAAAATAATATAGGTTGTAAAAATTTGTCCACATAAATCCTTTATCTGTTGAAGCAATATAAACCCACCCTAAATTTGTTCTCACAAAATTTTGCGATGTTTCAGGTTGAAAAACATACAAATATAATGCCAGTAAAGCAGGAAAATAAATAATTAAATATGCAAATCGCTTTTCTATTATGTGTTCTTTATCTGTTAATATGATAACATAATGTAAAAATAAGCAATAAAAAGTTGTCCACGAATATGTAGAATATAGATAGAAATCACTTGCAGTTTTTGCATCATTAGATCCATTCATTAAAGCGGTCATGAATGCCCAATAGGCTAAATTCATACAACTTATAGTAAATAATTTGTTTAATTTATTCTTTGAATCATTAAAAAATGTAAATATACCTAATATTAGATATGTTATCCCGCACAAAAGATATAAAGTTGTTAAAACAACCATTATGTATTCTCCTCCAGTAGTATTTATTTATTATTGATAATATAACTACCCGAATACTTTTTGGGCAAATATAATTAATTCTAAACTGTATCTTTTTATAATATAATTAATTATCGTACTTATTACACCTAATCTTTAGTTTTTCATAAAAATAATTTATATTATATAAGTATACTATTGAATTCAAAAAAACGTAAAGATAATTATTGAAAATTGTCTTCACGTTATTTTTAGATTAATTATATGTAACTGACAAGAAACTAATTTATTATATAAATATATATTTGGCCCTTTTACCTCAAGTACTTATATTCTCTTACTTATTAAAGCAAATTTATTCCATTACTTGTTAAAGATTTTTGCATATCAACCATCATTAAATCAGGTGCATGTAATACCGGTAACCCTGAAAGAATACGTACAACAAGTGCACCAGCAAAAGAACCGACCGCATACGCTCCAGGGGAAACCTGTGAAGCTGGACACGGCTTGCCATCATCCATTAATACTAGGGCTTTACCTACTGCATTTAATACACTTGGATCCAACTGGTCCTGAAGCCTATCGATAACTTTTGAAAAAGTTTCGGCGTATTGGTAATTATCAACTGGACCTTCAGCAGGTAATGAAAATATTTGTCTGAATGTACAGATTGAATCTGGATCAAAGTAAATACATCCTGCACCCCATCCAATAGCCAAAGCTGAAATTATATGCTTTCTTTGTTTTTTACACTCATCATGCAACGCTACAATTCCCGTCAAATCCAAAAAATCAATTGTGTCAAAGACTATATCTGCTTCATTAACAATTTCAGTTACATTTTTTTCAGATATAAATTTATCAAACTGTTTAACTTTAACTGATGGATTAATTGCTTTAAGCCTTTCTGCTAATGCTTTTACTTTAAGCTTTCCAATATCATCTGCAGTGAAACATTGACGATTTAAATTATGATCATTAACTATATCCCCATCTGCTAAAATTATATTTTCAAATCCTAATCTAACCGCTACTTCCGCAAATGAACTTCCGATTCCACAACCTGCTATTAAAATAGTTGTATTACGTATTTTATTTTGTAATTCGTTTGGTATATAGTCTATGTTTCTTAACGTGAATTGTTCATACAACATGTTTATTCCCCCTTTTAGTCTTGCTCATACTTTATCATAATTATTACTTTATTACTTTATTTTTTACAAAATAATCTTCCACATCATTTAATATTAAACAAGTTGGAATTGTATACCCTCCGAAATAATCCTTGCCCTCTTTTATAGGTTTAAAAGGGTAACCCTTTCTATTTATATAAACCATAAAATCATTTTCAATTATTGAATAAGCGTGTGTCATTCCATTTTTAATTGCCCATTCAAAAATTGTTCGAATTAATCCCATCGAAATATTATAACCTCTTTTATCTTTCGGAATAACTAATCTAGAAACTTCCAACCTCTTTTGATTAAAGTCTGAGGCAATTTGAAAACTTTCTTCTATTGGAATCTTCATATTACTCTCCGGGAAAATAAGTCTAACGCTTCCTACCAATATATTATTAATATCAAAAGCACCAAAGTGAAGGGAAGTTTCATCATACTTATCTTTTTCTAAACATTTTGAATATTCAGATGAGTCTAACCATCTTTTCTCCTCACAATAAATATCATATCTTAACTTGTATATAAGTTCTTTTTCTTCAGCGTCTTCGACTATTCTATACGTATACATTTTTTTACAACTCCATTCATTAAACATTAATATTTTAGCATATTAACTAAGAATTTACAATGCTTCTGAATTTCTATTCAAAAACAGCACCCGTTGCCGAGTGCCTCTGGTATCGAAGGATAATGTTGATTTAAGTTTAGGTGTCTATATACACATTGTGTTTATTTTGATATCTTCAATTTTACTTAAGTCTTCCTTTAAATTTGATATCTCTTTTTCTTCCCCACTTAGTTGCAATATTATGAGCCCTCTATCTGCACACAAATCTTTTGATGCTTCATGTAGACCTAATCTCATGCTAATTATGCAACCGTGTTTTGTTAGAATTTCTTGTAAATTTGGAGCAAACCTATTTCTTCCTTCTAAAGCAATAGCCATGATTGTAGTTTTCATATTAAAACCTCTTCCTTCCTAATTATTTTGTTGTTAATCTTTTTTATTGATAATAGCATTATTTTATACAAATTATATCATATAAAACAAATAAAATGTATCATAGCATTCGACAATATAATCTAACCTATACCAACAAATATAAAGGCAGGTATTAAAAAAAACTATACTTTGTACATAATATATTTTATTTGGTATATAACTATAATTTTGGGCAATATTTATAAGTATAAGAGCTAATTTATAAATTTAAAAAATTGTACAGTATAATTAGGAGGGTAAAATGTTAGAAATGAACAACATGGACGGAAATAAACGATTTATAACTATAGACGATCAATCTTATTTATTAACAGTAGGTTGCAAAACTATTTTAAATAAAGGAATAATAACAAACTATTTAATTAATATAGAAGACTATGCTGGCTCTATCACTGTATTACTTGATAAGAATGGAGATTCTATGCTCTCTCAATTAAGTTTATAATAAGTTAAAAAAGTAGGTCATCTAATTAATCAGATGACCTACTTTTTATTATAGTACCTTACTTAAAAATTCTTTAGTTCTTACATTTTTAGGATTGCTAAAAATTTCTTCTGGTTTTCCTTCTTCAACGAGGTATCCATCTGACATGAATAATACTCTATTTGCTACTTCTCTTGCAAATCCCATTTCATGAGTTACTACAATCATAGTCATGCCTTCTCTTGCTAGGTCCTTCATAACCTGAAGAACTTCTCCAACCATTTCAGGATCAAGTGCGGAAGTAGGTTCATCAAATAACATTATTTCTGGTCCCATAGCTAGTGCTCTAGCTATAGCCACTCTTTGTTTTTGTCCACCAGACAATTTATCTGGGTAAACATCAGCTTTTTCTCTCAATCCTACTTTATCTAAAAGACTATAAGCTTGTTTTTGTGCTTCTGCTTTAGTTAATTTCTTTATTTGTAATGGTGATAAAGTAATATTCTCAGTTACAGTAAGATGTGGAAACAAATTAAATGATTGAAATACCATGCCCAATTTTTCTCTAAGCTTATTTACATCTAATTTACTGTGAGAAATATCTTCTCCATCAACAAAAACCGCGCCTCCATCAATCTCTTCAAGCCTATTAAGGCATCTAAGCACCGTACTTTTTCCTGATCCCGAAGGTCCTATTAAGCAAACAACTTCTCCTTTACTTATAGTAAAGTCTATACCTTTTAAAACCTCTAAATCATTAAACACCTTTCTTAATCCTTTAACTTCTATCATCTCTGCACTCATCTTTGCAATCTCCTTTCCACGTACCTAGCTGCGTAAGTTAGTGTCATAATCATAATAAAGTAAAAGATTGCAATGAAACTCCAAGTTTCAAATACGCGATAATTTGTTGCAATAATTATTTCACCACTCTGCGTGAGCTCTCTAATTCCAATTACAGATAAAAGTGAAGTATCTTTTAATGAAATAATGAATTGATTAATAATCGCCGGAATCATATTCCTTATCGCCTGTGGCAATATAACTAGTTTCATAGTTTTACCATAAGGCAATCCTAAACTTCTAGCTGCTTCCATTTGTCCCTTATCCACAGCCATAATACCTGCTCTAAAAATTTCTACCATATATGCACCCGCATTTAAACTAATACAAAGTACACCTGCTACAAATACCGGTATCTTTAAATCAAAGGCAGCTGGAATTGCGAAATAAATAAATATTGCTTGCACTATAAGAGGTGTTCCTCTTAATATATCAACATAGATAGTAGCCACAATTTTCAAAATTTTATTCTTGCTTATTGACATCATCCCAAAAGATAAACCAATTATAGTAGCGATTACTAATGATATTGCAGTTATTTGTAATGTTACATATGCCCCGGATAAAAGAGAAGGAAGGCTTTGTTTTAGTAGTGTTAATATTTCCAAAGGTCTTACCCCCTTTCAATCTATATTATAATTTTATTTTTTAATATATTTTGCTATTATTTTGTCATACTCACCATTTGCTTTTAATTTTTTTAGACCATCATTGAAAGCAGTTAATAGTTCTGTATTGCTTCCTTTTTTAACTGCAAAACCGTAATTTTGTTTTGTTATTTTCTCACCAACAATTTTTAAATTAGATTTTGGATCTACTGAAATCATGTATGCAATTACAGGGTAATCCTCAAAAGTAATATCCGCATTACCATTCTTAACTTCTTGCATCATAGAAGCTGTGTTATTAAAATACTTAACTGTTATTCCTAATTTAGCTTTATTTTCTTCAGCATACGAAGCTCCAAGTGTTCCTTTTTTAACAGCAAAAATCTTACCCTTAAAATCTTCTATTGATTTTATTTTATCGTTACCCTCTTTAGCAACTGCTGAAAGTCCAGATTCAAAGTAACCCTCTGACATATCTAAAACCTTTTTACGATCATCTGTAATTCCCATACCTGCAATAGCACCATCAATTTGATTTGCTTGAAGTGCTGGAATTATTCCTTTGAAATCCATTGGCTTTAATTCATATTCAAATCCTTCTGATTTTGCTATAGCAGCTAATAAATCAATGTCAATACCAATATATTTACCATCTTTTTCATACTCAAAAGGAGCATATGTTGCATCTGTTGAAATAACATATTTTTTGCTGAATTTTTTATCTGTATTATCACTTGTATTTTTACTCGTATTTCCACACCCAACTAATCCAATTGTAACCATTGCTACTATTAATACTTTTAATATTGTTTTTTTCATTATTTTCCCCCTTGTCTTGTCTACACAAATCTTGTATAAGAATCATAATACTAAAAATCAATGCAGGATGCAATACTAATTTATTCACTTTATCTATCTTTTTGATTATTCAAAGATGTATTATGCAAGTTACCGTTATCATATTTCAAATTATATCGACTTTACTAGCCTTTCCATTGACATTAATATTTTTTAATGTTAAGATTCTCCTTAAATTAACTATATTATTATTGCGAAGATGGAGATTGTTATTTTATAAGCTTAAGTTACAGAGAATCGATATTGCTGAGAGTCGATACTAAGTGTAAAATTCAAATCACTCCTGAGCTGCTTTTCCGAATAAAGTAGGATAAGCCGGAGAGCCCCGATAAAAAGCTTAGGTTTTATGAACCGAAAGAGAGGTATCTTTTTATTAAGATACAATTAAGGTGGTACCGCGACTTACACTCGTCCTTGAATTTATTTTCAATGACGAGTTTTTTTTGTATAAAAAGAACTTTATTATTAAATTGGAGGCTTTAAATATGGAAAAGGTATATACAAATTTATCATCAAATCGAGAATTAAAAATTCACCTTCGCGAAATTCAGAAGGCACAATTAAATTTAAAAGGTATTTCTAAAAAAACAGCCCTTATATACAGTGATGTTTTCTCAAGCGAATGTGGGAATGAAGTTTATATTAAACCTGAAAATTTGCAGATTACTGGGGCCTTTAAAATCCGTGGAGCATATAACAAGCTTTGCACCTTAACACCTTCTGAGAGAGATCGAGGTGTAATTGCATCTTCAGCAGGAAACCATGCACAAGGAGTTGCATATTCAGCGCAGAAACTTGGTATTGCAGCCACAATTGTAATGCCTAAAACAACACCGCTTATTAAGGTTGAGGCAACAAAAAGCTATGGTGCAACTGTAATTTTAATCGGAGACTGTTATGATGAAGCTTATGCAGAAGCAAAAAAACTGGAAAAAGAACATAATTATGTTTTTGTACATCCTTTCGATGATTTAGATGTAATGTATGGTCAAGGTACCATCGCCTCAGAAATTTTAGAAGAAATCGATGATATAGATTGTATACTTGTTCCTGTTGGTGGTGGTGGCTTAATTGCAGGAATTGCTCTTGCAGCAAAAGCCTTGAATCATAACATTAAAATAATAGGTGTTGAGCCCGAGGGTGCAAAAGCAATGAAAGAATCTCTAGACAATAATGGGATTGTAAACCTTAAAACGGTTCGTACTATAGCTGATGGTGTGGCTGTAAAAAAACCTGGAGATCTCACCTTTGAGATTATCAGAAATTATGTGGATGAGATAGTAACAGTTTCAGATTTTGATATAATGGAATCTTTTCTACTACTACTTGAAAAACATAAGCTTATCGCAGAAGCTTCTGGGGCATTATCATTTGCAGGACTTAAGAAAATAAAAGAAAAAGGTAAAAAAGTAGCATGTATATTAAGTGGCGGAAATATTGACGTTGTTACAATATCCTCCATGATAAATAGAGGTTTGGTATCTAGAGGTAGACTATTCTGCTTTAGCATAGAACTCTCAGATAAACCCGGAGAACTAGTTAAGGTATCAACAATTCTATCAAATGCAAATGCCAATGTAATAAAGCTCGATCATAATCAATTCAAAACTAGTGATCGCTTTATGCAAGTACAACTTGAAATTACCGTAGAAACAAATGGCCATGATCATGTTAACGGAATCATAACAGCATTAAATAATGAGGGATATAAAGTCAATAAAATATACTAATATAATGATTAAATAACCAAGTCAAAACACTTTGAGAAAATACCATAATTTCTCAAAGTGTTTTTTTTATTGGCACAATTTATGAAGAGTATTTTTCTATATTACTGATGGTATCCCTTTTATAAACAAGTTTTAATAGCATAGGTGTTAAAAGTGTAGTTACTATGACTACAATAACCACCGGAACAAAAAATACTTTACTCATAAGCCCCGCTACAGCACCTTTTCCTGCTACTATAAGAGCAACTTCGCCTCTAGAAATCATTCCAATACCAATTTTCAAAGAATTTTCATTGGTAAAACCAGTTAGTTTGGCTCCTAATCCGCACCCAATAATCTTTGATAAAATTGCTACCAATAGTAAAAGTGTTGTGAATATTAAAAGATTACTTGAAATACCAGTAATATGTGTCTTTATCCCTATGCTTGCAAAAAATATAGGTGATAGAAGCATATAAGATAACACTTCAAACTTACCTAATATATAATCGGATTGATTGACATTTGAGATAATAATACCAGCCAAATAAGCACCTGTTATATCTGTTATGCCAAAGAATTTTTCTGATACATAGGATAACATCAAGCAAAAAACCATTCCATATATCGGCACTCTTCTCTTTTGCACATATTTATCACTGAGGTGCTTGAATACATAATTAAACACAATTGCTATAATGATTGCAAATACAAAAAACAAGAGAATTCTAATTAGGATACTCATTACACCAATAGATGGATCTGCAAAACCTAAAATAATTGTAAATAGAATTATTCCGATAATATCATCAATAACTGCAGCACCCAAAATAGCTGTACCTGTTGGCGTTTTTAGTTTCCCCATTTCCCTTAAAGTCTCAACTGTAATACTTACTGAAGTTGCTGTAAGAATGACACCGATGAAAATATTCTTCAATAATTCAATTTGAGACATTGCACTTAATGGTGTGTCTGAAAAAGCAATAGCAACAAGAAAACCACCACCTAAAGGTATTAGAACTCCCAAAAGTGCAATAACAAAGGATGATTTGCCGCACTTTTTCATTTCTTTAACATCTGTTTCTAATCCTGCAATAAACATCAACCCTATAACACCAAGTTCAGCCATTTTATCAATAAACGCTGTTTCATGAACTACATTCAAAATTGTTGGTCCAAGTATTAATCCTGCAATTAAAGCACCCACAACCTGTGGCATCTGAATTTTTTTAGTTAAAAGACCTAATACTTTTGTGCTAATTAAAATAATAGCCAAATCTAATAAAAAATTAATATCTAACAAATAAATTACCTTCTTTCAACAAATTTAAGATTGTTCTATTATTATTGTTATCAAGATATTGCATTAACTTTATAGGCTTCGCTAATATCAAAATTAACTGATTTTGCGGTGTATACGTTTAATACTATACTAGTCTTCTTGTCCTGTTTTGTCAATTATAGATAATATTTACAAGCAACTTTAAAGTAAAAAAAACACTTTGAGAAAATATAATTTCTCAAAGTGTTTTTTTATAACTATTTATATAGTTATATATAATATTCTTTATAAAAACCTAATTTAACTTCATCTCACATTGGCACAAATAATTCAGTCTCTCTATCTTAAAGTTTGACTTCGAGAGTATTTCTGGCCAAATTTTAACCATCTGATATACCTTTGTTTTCTTCTCCTCGAGCAATTTGCACCAAGGTACAAGTGCTGGATCAGTTTTTTTAGCCGCGTCTTTAGTTTCACCATACTTCCAACCACTCTTTTTTCTAAGGCGGTATAACCTCATATGTTCCTTTTCGGCTAAAATATCTAATTCTTTAATTGTAAATTCATTATATTCTGGTTTATCCTTAACGGAGACAACATCATAATTAATTTCCAGTAAGGAGTTAGGAATACTTCTAGCTCCATTTCGATTAGAGTTTTTAGACTCTTCGCTCAGATCTTGCCATGGCACTATACTGTTCCCTATCATACCGCCTTCTTCTTCATTAATTAGTCCACACTTTTCATAAATTGCTATAGCAAGGCTTTCAATTTTTTCACTATAAAATGCATCATGCATTAAATGGCGTAAAAACTGATCTTCATCTACATGCAGTTTCAGCTGTTCTTTGGAAGGCAAATGCGATTGCTCCCATTTCCTGGCATTATTTAACATACTCATCTCAAGTATAGCTTCCATAGACCTTGATTCATGTTTATATCTTGGGATTTTAAGAAGCGCTCTTAATACACCATTATCAATCTGAGTCTCACCACTATCATTTATAAGATGTGGTACTTTACGTTCAAGTAACGAACGTAGCAACATTGATCTTCGAATTATAAATAGCTGATCTCTTTTATCATCGGTTTGATTTGGTCCAAGAATATTTACATAACCTCTTAAACGACTTATAAAGTCAGGACCTTTTGCACCCTTAAATTCTAGTGAAAACTGTTTTTGTTCTTTTTCTCCCTCAATATCTTCTCCACAAAATCCTTTAAAAGTACTGCTTGTTCCTCCAGCAAATGCAAAAATAGCTTTTCCAATAGGATGAATCGAATCACCTTCCCTAAATAAGCCATCTTGCATCGGTGCTAAGAAATACTTTAACCAGCCTAGTTTACCTTCTAGAGCAGAATCAAATTCATCGAAAAATACTAGTGGAATTTTATCTCCAAGTGCGATATCTCGTACCTTATGAAAAGCATTTACTAAATCTAGCGGAGTACGGAACTGAGATAAATTAAAATCTATTTTTTCAATTACATTTGATGCAATACTATTAGCTACTTCAAGGATACCAAAAGATTTTCCAGATCCAGGAGTTCCAAATACTGCAATGCAAAGAGGTCTAACTGTATTTTTAGTTGATATATACTCGAGCATAAGATTTTTAATACTCCTATAACTTTCTATTTCCGCCTTATCTACTGTTGTCAGCTTTCCAAACTGTGCTATTGGTATAAATTTGAGCGCACTGTCTACTCCATTTTTAACAATATTATAAGCTATCTCTTCTAAATTAGTAGAACTTTTATCCTTTAAAATGTACCAACAAGCACGGCAATTCAGGTTAGGAGATGATGGCACTAGCACATCCTGGACATTCTCCCTAAGGATAAAATCATCTTCCTTTTCAACAAATATAGAAGGGCTTGGAAATGGACAATCTTCGACATTTATACCAAATGCCTGTATAAAATATTTTTGAGCCGAAATAGTGCCTTGACGTATCCCTGTGCTTATTGATTCTGATAACTCTTCATTTTCTTGCCTGCCTGTTACAATAAAGCTTGCAAGGCCTGCAACAAATGCAGACGTAAGGCCATACATTTTACCTTGAGTGTCTTTAATAAAACCTCCTTCGAATTCATATGGAAGGAAATACAATCTAGTTTCAGGTTTACCTTCAGTCTTATAATAGATAGCTCCTTCAAGCCCAATAGGAACTATAAGGTGATGACAATTTGAAAGAAAATTAAGACTCGGATTATTATTTATTTGCCAAACAAAATCTTGTGCTGTCCTCTCCCAAGATAGACTCTTACTAATATTAACTCCCTTAGATCGTAAATCATCAACATTTATAATCACTATTGTCTTTTCATTGTGAAATTTTTGAAGATGTTTCCATAGAGCACTAGTATCAATAGGATTATTCATTTTATACAAGATTATTGGTGATGTTCCCTCAGTCTTTAATGCTTTAGGCCAAAACTCTTCGTTAGAATTAAACCCATTATTTTCATCATCCAATATAATAATATCAGCCTTTTCATCATCATTTATAATAGGAAGTAACCTAGACTCCCCAGACTGGGGTCCTGTAAATCCCATAAGACGGCTTATCCTATATACTTTCCCGTTGTTATTTTTACCATCAAATAAAGGAAAAAGTTCGACTTCTGCAGTGGAGCTTAGGAAATCTCCTTGCCTAATTGATTCTATATCTTTCATCTGTGGTGAAATAACTGATGATTCTGTTGCTAGTGATACAAGTTTTGCTAGAAGTAATGCTCCGCCTGGTTTTGAATTAGTAAACATGTTTAACTGAGTTTTCCAATTAAGACCTTTATCACTCTGAGGATACGTTATTCTTTGAACGAAATTTACACATATGTCTCCTGATACAACAATTTTCATATCTTTATTTTTCATATTTAATCTCCTATTATGGATGAGGATAGATTAACAATATCCTTATCTTATTTATTATTAATATTTAAGCACTCTATCTATATATTAATCCAATTATAATCTAAATTTCAGAATATTTGTTTTTTATTCTATCATGCTTACTTTCCTTTATCAACTCTTTAAGGTAATAATGTTATATTACTTAAATTTTTTAGTCTCCAAAATTGAAAACAGAAGTACATGCATAATTTAGATTATGCATGTACTTCTGTCTTTACTCCTGTTTAATATCATCTTTTATACCATATTATATTAATTCCAATTTTCAGCATTCTTAATTAAATGGTCTGCATTTACCTTCTTAAGCACTACCACAAATCCTATACATATTAAACACATAAGCGAAATAATCCTGTATATAGCAAATATACTTATATGCTCTAACAATAATCCGCAGCCTATATTCCCTATAAATGCTCCAAGTCCACATGCCGCTCCAAAAAAAGTCATGGAAGACGTTTTCATTTTTCTTGGAGTAATAATATTCAAATATTCCAGTGCTGCCATAAAAAATAGTGGAAAAGTGATACCTTGCATTACTTGAATCATTATTACATAAACATAAGATGTACATATTGAGTCTAAAAAATATCGCAAAGTAAAAAGTAACATTCCAACAATAAATACATTAAGCTCACCATGCTTTTTTAAAAGGTTTTTTCCAAAGAAAAATATAGGTAATTCGCTTATGGCAAGAATAAACCATAATAATCCAAGCTGCGAAACGTCTCCCCCAGTCTCTTGTATAAGCAAAGAAATATAGCTACCGTTGCTTCCATTAGCAATATTTGCGAATACAATAGCAACTATAAAAACAAAGAATTTTCTATCCTTTATTAAACTTGTGATATCAGCTAAATCAATTTTTTGAGGAGTAGTTTTATCTTTGTAATCTATACTGCATACAATCATAGCTCCCGTAAACATAATTATAGAATATAAAAAGAAAGCGCTATTTATACCAAAGTATTTTATTAATATCCCCAAAAATAAGGCTATAATTGCAAAACCAAGTGAACCCATTAGTCTTATTCTTCCATATTGTATCTCTCTATGATGGTCCATAATTTCATAAGTATAAGCATCTGACACAGATATAAGTGAACTCTGAAAACTTAAAAGTAAAGCTATACTAAATAAAATATAATAAAAGTTTTTAGCAAAAACAAAATTATAAATTGAAACTGAACTTAATACCATTGTAATTATCATTGTCGTTCTTTTGTTTAAATATTTGTCAGTTATTACACCCCATATTGGTTGAGTTATTACTCCAGTTATAGAAGATACCGCATATGCAATGCCTATTTGCGTATAGCTTAACCCCCTAAGTTGAAAATAATATGTTAAGAATGGAGAAAAACATGCAATAGCTCCAAACTCAACAATATAAAGTATTTTTAATTTTAAAGATAATATGTTATTATTCATAATTGCTTTCTAGGCTTATAAATTTTATACAAACAGGGCTAGGAACTTTAACACTCTTTTTTAGTGCTTCTAGTTTCCCTGAATTCAAATCTATTTTAAAAGTTACGATAGAGTTAGAATTCTGATTACAAGCGAAAAGGAAATTACCTGTAGGTTCAATTACAAAATCCCGTGGATATTCTCCATAGCTAGATGAATGACCTAATAATTCTAGCTTACCTGAAACCCTATCTATTTTAAATATAGCTAAGCTATCATGCCCTCGATTAGATGCATAAAGAAAATTGCCATTTAGTGAAATATGAATAGCCCCACAGGTATTTTCTCCTTCATAATCCTTAGGCAATGTCGAAATATACTGAACTACTTCAAAAGTTTGATTCTCTTTTGAATATAATGCTACAGCAATCTCAGAGCTAAGTTCGGTAACGATATATGCATTTTGTCCATTTGAATTAAACTCCATATGTCTTGGCCCACAACCGGATTTCATTTTTAATGATAATTTCTCATTAAGTGTAAAACTGCCCAATTTACGGTCGTGATCATAAAATTTCACACTATCTATTCCTAAATCTACCACACATAGATATTTCCCATCTGGGGTTAATGTAACATAATGCACGTGAGGTTTCGACTGCCTTATTTTATTTGGTCCTACCCCTTCATGTTTTAACACTATTGATAATTCTTTTAGACTTCCATCATCATTTACCGGAAATACCGATACGCTGCCACCCTCATAATTAGCTACAAAAACATAATTGTTATCGCTTGTTGTGCATACATTACAAGGTGACTTTCCTTTTGTTATCTCAACATTCATTAAATCTATTTTGCCTGTACCTTGATTTATAATATAAGCTGCAACAGCTCCGCCAACCTGACCATTATAAACTTCATTTTCTAAGGCCGCGTATAGAAATTTATTATCAGAACTTATATGCAAATAGCTTGGATTATCAACTTTTGAAGTTACATAGATATGCTCCAGGTTTCCTGTTTTCATATCAAGATTATATGTGTATATGCCATCACTGTCATTTTCATTTGTATATGTTCCAACATAAGCTATATATTTCCTTGTCAAAATACCCATTAAACAATTCCTCCTTAGCTTATTATTTTATAGATTATTTTTCTATTACAGATTGAATAAATCTTCCATTCTCATAGAATAATTCACCGTCTGCATAAATCTTTCCGCCATTTCTCATATCGCAAAGCATATCCCAATGAATAGTAGATCTGTTTAGCCCCCCTGCCTCAGGCATTGAATCTCCAATTGCCATATGCACAGTGCCACCAATCTTCTCATCAAATAACATATTTCTTGTAAAATCCTTAATTCCATAATTAGTACCTATAGCCACCTCACCAAATCTGCATGCTCCTTCATCAGTTTCAATAAGCGCTTTAAGTAGGTCTTCACCCTTCTGCGCAGTTGCTTTAACTACCTTCCCTTTTTCAACCTCCAAAACTATTCCCTGAATTTCTTTTCCCATATATATTCCTGGAAAACTAAAGGTAATTACTCCATCTATACCATCTTCTACAGGTGATGTAAATATCTCTCCATCTGGGAAATTTACTTGTCCATCGCAATTAATCCATTTCCTTCCTGATATATTTACTTTAATATCCGTTCCCTCAGAAATAAATCGTAATTCTTTTTTAGTATCTAGGTATTTAACCCCTTTTTCTTGCTCGGCACTTATTCTTTTCCACTGCGCTACTGGATCCTCAGAATTAAGTTGCCCAGCACCGTAAACAAAGTCCTCGTAATCACTTAAACTCATTGAAGCTTCCTGAGCATCTGCATATGTAGGAAATTGTGTACCACACCATCTTAAGGAGCCATTACCCATTTTCTCTGAATATATTTTCCTCCAACTTGCTGCCCCTTGAGAAGACATTTTAAATTTTTCGGCATCTATTCTTGAATTAGTTTTTGTGTTTCTGCCTCCCCAGGCAGATATCCAAACATCTGCCTTTTCAAGCATAGTTTTAAAAAGAATATTTTCACTAAGAAGTTGCTTCTCACTACTATATTTAAGTATCATTTCCAAAACATCTTGTGAAGTTAATAAAGTTTCAACATGAGCACCTGCCTTAACAGCTTCTTTAACTACCTCTACCATCCAAGGTCTTGCAACCTCATCACAAGATACAAATACAAAATCGCCCGGTTTAACCTTGGTAGAATAATTAACAAGTAACTTTGCAAGTTTATTAAGTCTTTGATCAGCCATTTATAATTTCCCCTTTCTCATTAATATCAGGATAACTAAAGGTGTTTGTTGCCTTTTTAGTTCTCCACTAAAATAATTTATATTATATATTTATTTTACCAAATCTTAACTGATAATACTAATTAAATTTCAATGTTTCTACTCTTCTTATTTGGTGCCACTCCCGCAGAAATCCATACTAATATTATATTTAAACTAATATGTATCTACTATTTTCCACATACCGTTTCCTATAAAAAAAAGACACCATCAAATGATTTTGTAATCATTTGATGGTGTCCCTAATATTCATTTTTTAAAAGTTATCCACTTTTTTAAGCAATTTCCTTACTGTTATACACATTTATATCTAATTCATTCATTTTTTTACTTGAAACTAATCCTGCTACCATAGAATCACTAACATTAAGTGCTGTTCTAGCCATGTCAATTAGTGGTTCTATAGCTATTAAAAGACCTGCAAGTCCTACTGGAAGACCCATAGCTGATAATACAGTAAGGGCTGCAAATGTTGCACCACCGCCTACTCCAGCTATACCAAATGAGCTTATTGCAGTAACTATTATAAGTTTAACTAAAAATGCTGGTGCCATTGGATCTATTCCAACAGTTGGTGCTATCATAACAGCAAGCATCGCTGGATATATTCCTGCACAACCATTTTGTCCAATACTTGTACCTAATGAAGCTGAAAGATTTGCTATTCCTCTTGAAACACCTAATTTATCTGTTTGTGTCTCAACATTTATAGGAATTGTACCTGCACTTGTTCTTGAAGTAAAAGCAAAGATTAATACTGCTGCCGACTTCTTTAAATACGTTAATGGGTTTAACCCACTAACTGCAAGTATAATGAAATGTACTACAAACATAATTAATATTGCTACATATGAAGCTAAAACGAATTGCATCAGTTTTGCTATTTCTGCAAAATTACTTGTAGAAACCATCTTAGTCATAAGAGCTAATACTCCATATGGAGTTAATTCGAGTATTACCGTTACCATTTTCATAACCACATCATGAAGAGCATTTAAGAATTTAATAAAGGTTTCTGCCGATTCCGGCTTCTTCTTTTTAATTGCAACAGTTGCTATTCCAAGAAATCCTGCAAAGAAAACTACTGATAAAGTTGCAGAGCTTCCTTGTCCTGTTAATGAAAAGAAAGGATTGGTTGGTATAATTTCAACTATCTGATCTTGCACAGTAGTTGCTTTAAATTCTGTTAGTGATGCATCAAGTTCTTTCCCTTGTTTAACCTGAGCTTCTCCAGCTTGTATTCCATTAGCATTAAGTCCAAATGCCCCTGCAGTAAAAGCTCCTATAGCTGCTGACATTGCTGCCGTTATAACAAGAACAGCTATTATAGTTCCTGCTTTCTTTCCTAAGTTTTTAGAGTTTTGATTAATAATCGCTGTTGAAATTGATACAAATATTAGTGGTATAACTATCATTTTTAGAATTCTCACATAACCAGTTCCAATGACACTAAACCAATTGTTAGCCTCAATAACTACAGGACTTGTAACTCCATAAGCTATCTGGAGCACCGCTCCGTATAAAATACCTACAACTAGAGCTGTTAAAACTCTCTTAGTAAATGAGAGATGTTTTTTCTGCATCCATACTATTCCATATACCAAAGCAAGCATTATAATAATATTTAAAATTACGTGTATAATAGTGTTCATTTTTTTTGCTCCTTTAAGATTATTTATTTTATTTTAGAACTTATATTTTTATCAAATCGCAATACATACCATTCCTATATGTATTAACTTCATAATACCATCTTATAAGCGCCGTGTCAATAATATCACCTGATATATATCTTGTCAATCAATTTGTGTGTGTTAACCTTGATATTCCCATATATATAATTTAGAGGATCAACAAAATTAAAAAGCAGAAAGAGTGATAAATATAATATCACTCTTTCTGCAAATCTTATTAATAATTACTTATTTGGAGCCGTAAACTTGGGAATTGAAACCTTTGACCAATCAGTATCAGAAGCTAGATAAAAACTTGTATATGCAGG
Source organism: Clostridium lacusfryxellense (assembly GCF_018861735.1). Taxonomy (GTDB): domain Bacteria; phylum Bacillota; class Clostridia; order Clostridiales; family Clostridiaceae; genus Clostridium_AD; species Clostridium_AD lacusfryxellense. The sequence continues at coordinate 33,084 of NZ_JAHLEB010000008.1, forward strand.
TTGATTATAACCATCGTTTTGCCTAGATACATCAGTTCTATATTGAGTATCATGCATTAGTGTGTATAATTTATGATTTGTAACCTCTGTACTCATGAATATACGAATAGCCGAGCTATCTGTTGTCCTCACAAGTAGTTCTTCTCTCCAATCACCCATTATATCAGCTACTAAGCTAGGGTTACCCTTTGTATAATTGTTAGTTCTTGTACCATCAGCTGTAAGAACCGTGATGTTTTTATTTGTAATATAGTCCCATTTCTGAATAGTAGGTGTTGTTTCCCTATCACCACTTACTATTTGTGTTGTCATATCTGCAGCCCATTTTATATTTGCATTTGTTCCTGGGGTATTATCACTTATTTTAGTACCATCAGCTGTCCATAATCCTACAGCCCAAGTTTCTAGTCCTGGCTTTGTTGGATCAACATCACCTATCATACATCGCCCTGTGTCTTTGCCTGTATATGCACCATAAATCACTTTACCTGTTGCAGCGTCACGTAGTGCATATCCATATGGAGCGTATGGCCCACCTTCATGGCACATATATATTTCAAGTCCTGGTCTACCGGGATCAATATCCGCAACATGTATTGAATCACCATGACCAAGGCTTGCTATTGTACCTGGTGCTGCACTCCCCTGTGGCATTAGACCTGAAGATACGTATAACAATTTACCATCATTGTCTATTGTTGCTGATCCGTAAATTATTTCATCACATCCGTCACCATCAACATCCGCGGTGGTCATAGTGTGAGCGCCTTGAGTTGTAATCGATGCATATTCTGGATTTCTCCCTGGCATTCCATGAGGACCATCATTAAAAGGGTTACTCATTACAGGAAAACCACTATCAACAAACCAGTTTTCCTTAAGATGTTTACCATCCCATTTATATGATATTAAAGTTGCTCTTGTGTAATATCCCCTGGCAAATACTGCATAGGGGTTTTTACCATCCAAATATGAAACTCCCGCAAGCATACGGTCAACACGATTTGCAGGCTCTATTCTTCCCATTGCATGATCGCCCCACATAAGACCATCATCAGTTCTACCTGGTTTATAGTCAATAGTTTCCATTTCTTTGCCTGTTTGACCATTAAATACAGTTAAATATTCTGGTCCTTCTATAATAAAACCTTCGAATTGTCTAAGTAGATTTCTTGTTGCACTTGTATCTTTAGGTGCCTTATGTGCAAATACATCAACATAATAATCTACTAGTTCCTTTGCATCTGCGCGCGACAGCGGGTAACTATATTTTGCTGGCAATCCAAAACATTCTTCAATAGTCTTTGGCCAATTGCCGTTTAGTACCTCTTCATGTTTATCCCAATTCATAAACATTTTCACAAGATATTCCACATAACTAGCACCACTTGTGCGATAATCATCTTTATTTGTGTAACCTGCAGCAATATCATCTTTAGGCATTGTTATATACTTTTCAGATGTAACTTTTCCTGCTCTATCATACCTTATAATTTTTGTACCAGGAGCCGTTTTAAGCATTGTTTCAGACTTCCCGTCTCCATCAAAATCATAAACTAAGAATTGAGTATAGTGAGCGCCTGCTCTTATATTTTTACCAAGGTCAAGTCTATAAAGTAATGTACCATCGAATTTATAACAATCTATATAAACGTTTCCAGTATAGCCGACTTGTGACACATCTTTTGAATTTGATGGATCCCATTTAACAAAGTATTCATATTGTCCATCTCCATCAACATCTCCAACACTCATATCATTTGCAGAATATGTATAGGGTTCTCCGTTCGGCCATATTTTTCCTGGAGGAGTTACCCCATCAGCTGGTTTCTTTAATTTCAAATCATAATATTGATTAGTCCAAGGAGTTATAGTTGAACTTTGGTCTACCTCTTTTTTATTAACTACTGCAGACACATAATACTTAGATGTAGCTTTTCCATCCTTGTCCAAAAAGTTTGTGCTATCCTCTACTGTAGTAATTTTTACTCCATTGCGATAAACATTAAAATTTGCACCGGTTAAACCAGTTTTAGAAAAACCGGAAACCTCATTCCCTAAAAGTCTCCAACTAAGAAATATTCCTTCTGATGTAGCCGTTGCCACAATTCCTCTGTCAAGATACTCTAATTGTTTTGAGGTTTTCACGCAATTCACGGGCTTACTTAATGGATTTTCTTTTTTTACTTGCGTTGCTGATACACTTATTATGCTTGAATAAAGCACAGTAGTCGCTAAAACTAGCGGTAATATTTTTTTAGCAAGTGAATATTTCATTAAAAACATTTTAGTTTCCCCCTTAATTTTTTTGATTAACTTTAGTATAATTTGCAATTTATATAACTTAATTATACAATCATAGTATAATTAAATGAATACATATACTTGCTATATATATGCACAAAATTGCTATTGGAAGGTGGATCTATGATAAATATTAGGGGCATGTCAGAGCATTTAGCGAAGCACTTAATTAATGATTTTGGAATAGAAGACACAAAAAACCACATAGGTATAAGCAGCTGTGGTTATCAAAAGTTTATATCTAAAAATTTATCTGTCACTAGAAGCAAGGGTAGAACTGATTATCAAATTATATATATTATCAAAGGAAGATATGTTTGTACCATTCCAGGCAATGAAAACGTTATACCTGAGGGTAACTTTATTTTGTTTAAACCCAATGAACCACAATATTATTCATATTTCTTTGAAGACTTAACTGAGGTATATTGGATTCACTTCTCCGGATATGGTGCCTCTAAATATCTTGCCGAACTAGGTTTACTTAGAGATTCTTATTATTATGTAGGTCAAAGCAATAACTGTATCGATTTATTCGAATTAATATTGCATGAACTTCAAGTTAAAAATCCAGCTTATAATTATATTGCTGTAGCCTATTTTTATGAATTACTAGGAAAATTCTGTAGAATTTTAGCTAACATAAATAAAGGTGAAGAAATAATTGCAGATGATAATCTCCAATCAGTAATTCACCTAATGCATTCAAATTATAGAGAAAACTTTTTAATTAGTTTTTATGCAGACAAATGTAACTTAAGTACCTATAGATTTATACATAAATTTAAACAGGTGACTGGAATGTCACCGCTCAAATATATTACCAGTATTCGCATTGCTATTGCTAGGGATTTACTTTGTTCCTCACCACTAAGTATAGGAGAAGTTTCCAATCTAGTAGGATACGTAAACCCCTTGTATTTTAGCAGGATGTTTAAAAAAGTCAGTGGTTTATCTCCAACATCATATAAAATAAAATTCAGCTAAAGTGAAACATTATACATAATTTTTCACACTTTTACCACTTTTCATTTTATACATACCAATTATAAAAAATACTAGTGCAAATGATACAAGTATTCCAAGCTTAGGCATAACATAAAAAAACGATTTTCCGTTTTGTATCTCTCTAATTGCTCCTAATGCCCAGGTTTGGGGTAAAAAGTTAGCTATATGTTGCATAGTTTTTGGCATAAGTTCAATTGGCCAAAAACAGCCTGATAGCATACATGTTGGTGTTATAATTAAGGTAGCCATAGCCCCCACTTGACTTGTTGTAGTTGAAAAAGCAACTAATAATATTCCAAGAGTTACGCTTACAAGTCCAAACAAAGTGAGTATTACAAGAAGTTGCAAATCAGGAACTCCAGTAGTCAATTTTAATACATACTTAGATGCAAATATTACTAAAATTGATTGTGCTACCATTATACACATGTTTGCAAGTATATTTGCGCCAATATATATTTTGGTGTTAACTGGACTCGTAAATATTCTATAGTAGGTTTTTTCTTTCTTTTCCTTCAATATAAGACCTGAGGTTGTGGTTGCACCTTGAAGCATTAGCATTATTAAAAATCCTATACTTTGAACAGTCTTTAACTTATCTAGTGATTCATCCTTAACTACATTTTTATGAACAGTAAGAGTTTGAACCTTAAACCCATCATATAATTTATTGAAAGTTTCTTTATCCCCACCAGATGCCTTTCCTAGCATTGTGAGACTTTTGACGTAATAATTTACGTAGTTTTGAACCCAGGCTGTAGCTTCTTGACCTTTAATTGAAGTAATTTGTACCTTACTAATTTCAGACTTAAAAGTGCTTTCATCAAAGCCAGCAGGCAATGTAATTACACAATCAACTTTCTCCTCTGCGACTAAATTATTTATCTCATCAGCTTTTACTTCTTGAATTTTGAATTTATCTTGCGACTTTAATGCAGCAACAAAATCTTTAGCTATTACTCCACTTTTATTTTCATTATTTATTCCTACTCTAAGCTTTGAATCCATTGAAGAATAAGCGGTCATAACAAATATGACAATTACAACTGGAAGTATTAAGTATACTATTATAGCCGATTTTTTTCTAAAGGTAATTTTTAATGTATTAAGCGTAAGCAAAAGTAAATTTCTCATATTATACATTCTCCTTTCTAAATAACAAGGATGATATAGCAAGAAATATTACTGCTATGCTTAGATTAATCAAAATTGCGAATGGTACCTTGCTATAATTACTATTGTAAATCACATCAAATATTGATCTATTAACCCACCTCACAGGTGATAAATAAGTTATTGCTTGGAATGTCTTGCTTCCAAAACCATCTACAGGCATATAGCTTCCTCCTAGGAATACCATAACAGGTATCATAAAATTTATAATACCATTTGCAACATTTTCATTTTTAAATATAAATCCTAAGCCAACACCTATGCTTATTGCCATTATTATCTGGGAAATAAAAATAAGTAACACAGTAAAAATATCATTACCCCAATTTGATTTAAGGACATATTTGCTAAATAAAATTACTATAGCAATCTGGAGAATTGTACCCGCTACTCCCCCTATTGTTTTTCCAATAAGAAACTCATATTTTCTAACGGGACTTATTAAAATTCTATCCCTAGTCTTTGAATTTTTCTCGCTTGCAATTCCATATAACCCAGCCAATCCTGCATACATAATTATTAGAGCTATTTCTGCAATTGTATAATAATCTAAAGATGATGGCTGAGATGATTTATTAACAGAAGTTATTGTAGAATAGTCATTTTTGCTATCACTTAAAAGACTCCCTATTATTTTTGGATTTACCTTACTAATATCCATAACTACATTAAATTCCTGTACATATGTGGACAGAATACTTTCAACTACACCAGCTCTTAGGCTTTCTCCATTACTTTTATAAAATTCTATTTCATTATCACTTTTCATTTGAACTATTGCATCGTATTCTTTAGAAATGAGTTTTTTCTTAGCGGAATTTATATCCTTCATTTTTGTAAATTCTATTTTGAAATCTTTCCCTTTCTCAATAAAACTGGTCCTGAAATTATCAGAAGTAGATCCACTTCCTTCAATGCTATATAACACCTTAGGTGTACCAATATCAATAGAACTACTAAAACTTGAACTAAATGCCGCACTTATTACAACTATCAAAGCTATTGGGAATAATATCATCATTGCCATTGATTTTCTATCTCTAAAACTTTGTTTTACTTCCTTAATAATTATAGAAATAATATTCATTTCATCACCTCTAATCCCTTAATTTTCTGCCGGTTAACGTTAAAAATACAGTCTCAAGATCCGGCACTTTATTTTCTATGTTTTTAATAGGGATTTCATTATCGGTGAAATATATAATTATCTTATCCAAATTATTAATATCTTTTGAGCTATTAATTTTAACTACATTTTCATTAACATCAGCGCTGATTACTCCATTTATTTTCATTAACTCTTCTTCTTTTATTAGTGTTCCATCCAAAACTGTAACCTCAACGGTATTTTTATCTGTGACAATAGCTTTGAGTTCTTCCTTATTGCCTGTTACAATAACTTTGCCATGATCAATAATGCTTATCATCGTTGAAATTGCTTCTACTTCTTCCATGTAATGAGTTGTATAAATAATAGTACATCCTTTTTCATTTAATTTCTTTACAGCTTCGAGTATGTGATTTCTTGATTGTGGATCTATACCAACTGTAGGCTCATCCATTATTAAAAGTTTAGGCGTGTGAGCAATTGCACATGCTATATTAAGTCTTCTTTTCATTCCTCCAGAGAAGCTAGCAGGGTAACTCTTAGCCTTGTCACTAAGTCCAACAAATTCTAAAGCATCAAAAGCCTTTTTCTTTAACTGCTGCCCACGAATTCCATAAAGACTAGCAAAAAATTTTACATTTTCTAAACAAGTTAAATCTTCATATACCGCTATATCTTGAGGAACTACTCCAATGCTTCTTTTAGTTAAACTTGAATCCTTCTTATTATCTTTTCCAAGAATTTCTATAGTACCTTTTGTAGTCGTAATTAACCCACAAATCATATTTATTATTGTGCTTTTACCTGCTCCATTAGGTCCAAGTAAACCATAAATTTCTCCTTCCACTATGGAAAGATCTATCTCATCAACCGCGACAAAATCTCCAAATTTTTTAGTTAGTCCTTTTATTTTAACAATATCCAAATTAATAGCCCCCTAAAACTTTTTTCATGTTTTTCTTAATTCTACGTTAACCTAATATTATCCTTCTATTTTATATTTATTTAACATGGTATAATTTATAATAATTATTAAATATATGCTAAATTATATAATAAAATGAAGGAAGGTTATAAAATGTACTTATTCGAAAGAAAAAAGATATTCGATGATGATCTGCTTGAAATGCAGTTAAATGATTTTATTGATATTGATACTTATAATAAAATGTCAAAAGTTAGTAATGATTTTTACTATGAAGAAATTGAATTACCACAACTTCAGGAAACCCCTAGAAAAAATGTAACTTTTATCAAGAAAACAGCTTCTTCAAAACGCTCAAAAATGGTTTGTAGTGAACAAGATATTATAGAAAGAAAATCATCAATCTTACTAAACATTGGAGTCTTATTTTTATTCTTATCTGGACTTATATTTGCTACAACTAATTGGAACAATATGGAGTTAGTTGGTAGAGTTATTGTAATGGTGTTTATGGGAGGCATATTATGGACGGGAAGTTATATAGCAGATAAACGTTTATCATTAAAAAAGACTGGTTACGCTCTGTGGGTTTTGACAACTTTATATATACCAATAGTTGGCATAACTTTTATATACTCGTTAATGTGGAATAACGGTACTGCTATAGGCGATTCTAAAAGTTTAATGGCATTATCCCTTGTTTCATTAATATCGTGTTTTGTAAACTTTTTAAGTATTAATAAATATAAAGGTAGATTTTACATATGGGGTGTATATATAACAGCTGAATTATCTCTATTGCTACTTATAAGTAGCTTTAAAGTAGAATTTGAAGGTCTGTTTTTATCCGCAGTGTTGTGCAACATGATAACATTATGTTGTTACATAAAGATTAGCAGCGTGTTATATAAACTTTATACTAAGCAATATTTAAGAGTTATTAGCTATGCTTTGTTTATTGTCACCATAATTCAGTATAACAGTCTAATAAGCATCCCTTATGTCATTGCAATAATATTATTAGCACCTACACTGCTTATAACTTCTATAGTTCTAAGTGATAAGTATATCGGTATATTTTCAATGATATATGTATTTATCTTAAGTATATACATAGTAATTATAAATAATTTTAACATTTCGCTTTTAGTATTATCCGCTATATTATTATATATGATGTTCCATTTCAAAGATAAACTTAAAATAGATAACAAAACTGCATTTACGGCAATTTTACTATCCTTTATTACTTTCAATATATCTTCAATATCTAATAGTATGTTGTTTTCATTAGGTATAATTGGCATCATAATAACTGGGTGGATTATATACCGTAATGTGCAACAAATAAAAATAGGTACAGTTGATTTAAAACAAATTTATGAACTGTTATTGCCAGTATATACATATATACTTATATCGCGGACTCCATTTGTTTTAATAAATGACATAACGAACTTTCAAGCGATTTTGATATTATGTATAACCTCTACCTTCTTATCGTCAGTTAAACTTATCATTAAACAGAGTTACCCAGGTATTAAATTAGGATATGGCAAAATATCAACAATAATATTACTAATATGTGGATTAATCTCTGTAAGTTATATTGAAACTATGGTCCTTATGATAATTTCATTAGCAGTGTTTCAGGCATTAGATATTTATAAGAAATTCAATTTAATATCTTATGGTTTCAATTTAATTATAGGGGTTTTTATAGTCTTTAATGTTGTAAACAATTATAGTCAGCTATGGCAAATCATTTCTATTATTGCAATAATGTTATTATATCTTGGCCTTAGTGTGCTAAAACGCGAAGATAATAAATTCATTGTATTTGTTTCCTCATTATTTATAATTAGTTCCGCTATGCTATGTAATCACTCAAGAATTTCACTGATCTTTATTCTTATAATAGGAATATCCATGATATTAACCACTATAAAAACTAAGCAAAATAAAAGTCTACTAATATTTTCACTCGCTACTGGCGTTAGTATATATTTAATATCTAATCAAACTCTTAATCTATATAACGATAACCAGGTTATTATAATATTAATAGGTGTTATATATGCTATCATTTTATCTGCACTAAGTTCAATTTACTTTAAAGATATAGATGATAAAAAACACTTAGATAGTTTATGTATTGCTGCAATTATCATATTATCCATATTTTCAGTATTTTCATATGGTAGCTATGCTAATATTATAATAACAACAATAGGTTCATTAGTTTTGATTTTATTAAATATTAGAAAGCTAACGTCCACTTCATTGAAACTTTTTCTTGTTATAAGATTACTCTTAACCTATACACAAGTGGTTATTTTATTACCTATATCCTTAGGTCTAGAATTTACTATAGTCCCCCTAATTGCATGGGCACTTATCTCAAGATATTGGATTTTTAGTAATAATAAAATCGGAAAAATATCAGAAACTTTTACATTAGTAGTTTTAAACATAAATATGTTATCAATTGCATTTATTCTATCAATATTAAGTTCGCTTATAATAATAACAATAGGTATTATTATGCTGATAACATCTTATAGTAAAAAAATTAAAGCATATTTTATAACATCATTAATAATGATTGTGCCATTATTTATTAACAGTACCTTATCCTTTTGGGTTCTTATTCCTTGGTGGGTATATCTACTTATTATTGGAGCTACATTAATTGCTTTAGGTAGCATGGTTGAAAAGAAAGGATTAAAGATCAAAGAATTTAAAAACAACTTCTTTAATGACTGGACATAATCGTTTGAGATTTGCAAAATACTTAATAAAAAGAGATAGCACCCGTTGCGATGCTATCTCTTTGTTTATGCATCACATGAATCCATTACTTAGTATCCATCCCCCATTGATTCATTAATTCATCAAAAATCCCTGCACAAGCAACGGTATCTTTTAATGGAACAATATCACTTTCTATTTGTTGATTTCTAAACAAATCCGCAAAATGTTTAATTTCATACATAAAGCCATCTTCAAAATCTTCTTCAAAATGATCAATTAACTTATTCTCATTATCATACATTTCTACTTTCTTAGTACTTAAAAAGTCATACACTACAATTCTTCCCTTTGCTGCATATATATTTGCGTCCCTGTTTGTGTTTGCAATAATTCCACAACTGAGCGTTGCTAAGGCTCCACTATCAAAACTCATATTCATAGTAACAAATTCATCCACTCCAGTTTTGCCTGTTTTGCAAAAGCCATTAACCTGAGTTGGATTTTCGCCTAAAATGCCAGTTGTAAATTCAATAGGATATACTCCTGCATCAAATAAACTACCGCCTGCTAGAAACTAATTCTACACCCTCAACAGTGTTTAAAACTGATGCAAATCTTGCCGCTATTGCCCCCAGTCCAATAATACCAAATCTAACGTTCATAATTATTCCTCCTCTTAAAATTAATATCATTAAGTTTCTTTCATTTTAAATTCTCTTTATACTTTCAGCCTGTAACTAACGAAAGCTATAGTTTTGTTGTCGGGGGACCAAGAATTCACATTAAAGGTTCCCTGTCCTCCAAACAATTTAGCTACGATTTTGAATTCGTCATTTCCCTTTGACATCAAACGAATTTCTACATTTTTGTTTGCTGGATGGTCACAAGGATCTACATCCCCCTTCTTGTAAGTTATATAGGCTACTCGTTTTCCATCAGGAGATACATGTGGAAACCAACTGTTTGATTCATTAAAAGTCATCTGCGTTGCATTGGATCCGTCTTTTTCCATGCGCCAAACCTGCATTAAACCACTTCTCGATGAATTAAACCAAATATACTTACCACAAGGTGAATACTCAGGTCCGTCATCTAAACCAGGAAGATTTGTAAGTTGAGTCTCATTTCCTCCAATTGATGGGATAGTGTAGATATCATATTGTCCATTTCTTTCTCCGCAGAATGCTAGTATTTCCCCATCAGGTGAGCATCCATGCAAGTAACTAGGCGCCATAGGTGTAACTAGTGTTGGCTCTCCGCCCGTTACTTTGAATCCATATATTCTAGATTCTCCATCCTCCAATGTTTGATGACTTACCCAAATTCGTTTGCCATCTCTTGATAGAATATGGTCATTGTTACACTCCACAGCAATCCCTGAATAAATCTCCTTGCTTACTTTCGTTTCTATATCAAATATATATATATGCCCTTCGCTATTGTAAACCAAAGATTTTCCATCTGGAGTCCAATTTGGCGCTTCAATCAAATTATCGTATTCTCCCATTACAATCCTTATACCTGAATCAACATCCACGGTTTCTAAAATACTGATAACACCTCTATCTTCGCGTCTACGCACTGAAGTAAGAACATTCATATTATTATCCCTCCATATTATATAGTAATTTTAAATTTAATTATTAAAAGAACTTTTAATATTTCATGAAGCTCTTCATTTTATCGACCTCCTCCTTGCTACACTCTTCATCATTGTAACGCGCCTTTTCATAAATAACTGTAGCCTCACTAATATTCTTTTTTAAAACTTCTTTAACCTTACTTTCAATTTCAAATGGTGTATTAAAACTATATGCTGAAAATCCTTTTATTTTATATGATTTTATTAACTTATGATATAGTTTTCTGATTTTTTTGCTGTTGGACATATTAAAAGGAAATTCTAGTTTTACTTTAAACCCCTCTGCACGTTTTTTAATTCCAGTAATTACATCATCTAAAGAAACAACAAATTCTCTTTCTTCTTTTTTATATAGTTTCTTAATGCCTAAACCTTTATAGAAATTCTTTATGCTAATATAAAGTTGAAATAATAAATATATTGCTACTAAGATTATGACTACAAAAATGATGAACTTTAATATATTCATTATAGTTGTAATCAAGTTATTACTGTCACTTGTGGTGCCTAGATCTTTTAGTGAATTATTAAGGCTAGGTGGATCTATATTTGTCTGTTGATTAACCTTTTCTGGCTGAAGATTATCAGATCGTGGTGCATTAATATAAGCTAATATTTTACTTGTTAAAAAATCAAATAATGCATATAATCCAACCTTATCTGCCAGTATTATGAAAAATCCAATCACTCCAGCAATAAAAGCTATGCACCCTAACTTTACTCTCTTCATCCTCTTTGAATAACTCTTAATAAATTCTCCTTCCCATTCCATAAAACTTGCCATTCTACTAATACATACATACAAAATAGAGGTTATGGATACATTAATTGACGTTAAATTTATTAATTGCATCATAAAGGTTAATTTAAAATTCATGGCAATAAAGTAGCATATCACAAATAAAATTTCTGACCATACTAAATTACTAATTTTATAAAATGATATAACTTCTATCCTTCTTTTTTTCATGGAAATAAAAGAGCAAATAATTATAGGGGCTAAAAAAATCACTTTTTCTATTAGAGTAAATGAAATTATGAAAACGCATAAAACTATAAAAATATTGGCTAATAAGTATTTTAAAGACCCTAGTATATTTCTTCTAATTATGGTCATTGCAAAAATTGGTATTATATATGTAAATCCTTTATAAATCAATGTTGTATCTTTTGATATATAGTTTAAAGCTAATGCTAAAGGTATAAAAAATGTCCAGAAAAATATCCAGTCCTCCGCAAACTCATATCCTAAAGCTTTGCTTTTAACTAAATACATAAAGCTATTACTTGTTTGTACTATATTTATTTCACCTTTCATATTTCTTCCACTTCCCACACAAATAAGTCTTTATGATCGTCCATTTCAACCTTTGCATTTTTTAGTTTTGGTAAAATCCATTTAACATCAAAATTTTGTTTCCTTAAAACATTTATCTCATTTTGAAGATCTAACCCAAAATAGTGTGAAACTACAACCCATAAGGGAACTTTGTTATATTTTACCTGTTCTTCTTTAAGGGTTGTACTTAAATGCGCCGATACCTTAGTAATATCTAATCTGGCTAAACTTTCATAAAAATTCAAATTCTGATTTATTCCGTATATAGGAGGTAAATTTATTTGCTGCCCTGTAATTGAGTCACAACCATTAACCCTGAGCCCCACCTTCATGCCTTGCTTAAGATATTCGGTAATAATTGATGCTGCAAGTCTAATACCCTCTTCAACAACATTTTCTGGATCCCACTCATTGTATTTTTCTACATTCAAAAATATAATGACTTCTTGTGAAGCTGTAAAATCGTATTCATTAACTTTAATCTCAGAAGTTTTGGCGGTTGCGGTCCAATTTACAGCCTTTATACTGTCAAAAGGATGATACTCACGAATTCCTCTTAATTGAAAAGGATCCTCCACGATATTCCTTTTGGCTAAAACTTCTCCAGTTAAACTTTTAAATTGAACATTTAATTGCAAAGGTATTATCAGTTTAGGATAAACATAAATATTAGCACTACTTTCATATGAGGCAATAATCTTATTTATTCCAAACAAATCTCTCGTATGTAACTCGATTTGACCTATTCTATAAAACCCTCTTTTTCCACCCTTAATATTTAAGGTTTTAGTTACCTTCTCATATGGCATAATAGAAAAAAAGTCCTGTCTATAGTTATCGTTTCCCCTATTCTCATTTATTTCTTTAATAAATATTAAATTTCTCGAAACTTGATATTTTACAGTAAGCCACCATAGCGGCATTAATTTTTTATTTGATACAACTTCAATTAATTGGGCATCTTCTCCCTCAAAAATCCCATTATTAATAAATTTAACATCAGTTGTTACCTTTTTAAAACAGTTATTTGAATATATACGGCTCTGCAGAGTATAAAACAAAAGTACAATAATTAACACAATAAGTATTCTCATTCCTATCGCCTGTTAGCCCATTTTTCTGTAGGTACTTCAATTGTAGTTAATAGTTCCTCAATAATTGAATCATTAGTAACTCCTCTAAACTTTAAATTATCTTTTATAATAATTCTGTGACTAAATACATATGGGCATAAGATTTTTACATCCTCAGGTGACACAAAACTATTACCCTTTAACGCCGCATATACTTGACAAGCCCTTAAAATAGCTAAACTCCCTCTAGGACTCACTCCTAAAACTACTGAATCATGTTTTAATGTTCCCTCAACGATTTTAAGGATATACTCTTGAATATCCTCACTTACGTAAACCTTTCCAATACTTCTAGACGCATCATTAAGTTCTTCCTTAGAACACACTACCTCTAATTCCTCTAGTGGATTATTTATAATGAATCTCTGCATTATCTGTTTTCCTTCTTCAATACTTGGATATCCCATACTTAGTTTAACTAGAAATCTATCTAGTTGAGCCTCTGGTAAATTGAAAGTCCCTTGCGTTTCAACAGGATTTTGAGTTGCAATTACGAAAAAAGGTTTATCTAAAATATGAGTTTTTCCATCTATAGTTACCTGTTTTTCTTCCATACATTCAAGTAAACTTGACTGGGTTCTTGGTGTTGCCCTATTAATTTCATCTCCAAGTAGAATATTTGTGAAAATAGGACCACTTCTAAATGTAAACTCTCCAAGCTTTTGATTATAATAATTAATTCCTGTTAAATCTGATGGTAATAAATCTGGTGTAAATTGAACTCTTTTGAATGTTGCCCCTATGGATTTAGACAAAGTTTTCGCTATAACTGTTTTTCCTGTTCCCGGTACATCCTCAAGAAGTACATGTCCACCTGCAATCATTGCGGTTAACAAAACATCAATTACCTCGGATTTTCCAATAATAACTTTATTTATATTTTGTTTTATCTTTTCACCTAGTAACTTTATTTCTTCAATCTTCAATCTAACCCCTCCAATAACGAAACCTAATTTAATAATTAAATCTGATCATTCTAAATATTCCTCTAATTCAATTATACACTTATTAAAAATCAATTAAATTAGTAAAACTCACAATATTATGTGCACCCTATTAAGTATTCTCACTAGATGGAACTTCCTTATTATATCAAAATAAATTAATAAAATAATATTGCATAACCTCTAAATAAATTGATAAAAATATAATTTGGCATAAGTTAAAATTTACACTACAATTAGTCTTATAATAAAATATATTTTAAAAGGAGCCTTAAAATGAATAATAATGAATTTAGAGCAATATTAGTCTCAGAGACAGAAAACAAAGAATTTAAAAGAGAAGTTGTAACTAGACATATAAATGATTTACCAGACGGTGATGTCTTAATAAATGTTAAATATTCTTCTCTTAACTATAAAGATGCTCTTTCTGCTACAGGCAATAAGGGCGTAACTAGAGATTACCCACATACTCCAGGAATTGACGCTGCAGGCATAGTAGTTGAAAACAATAATAGTTCATTTGCAATAGGCAGCACAGTACTTGTAACAGGATATGCATTAGGAATGAGTACATCTGGAGGTTATGCAGAATATATTAGAGTTCCTTCTAAATGGGTTGTAAAGCTACCTGAAAAGCTTTCACTAAGAGAGAGTATGATATATGGTACTGCAGGTTTTACTGCTGCCTTATCAATTTATAAATTAATAAATTCAGGTGTTAAGCCAAGCGATGGAGATATATTAGTAACTGGGTCCACAGGCGGAGTAGGTAGCATCGCAATTTCAATCTTAAGTAAACTTGGCTATGATGTCACTGCGTCTACCGGGAAATTATCTGAAAAAGAAATGCTCCTTGGAATTGGTGCTAAACAAATAGTTGATAGAAATGATTTAGATGACAATTCTGGAAGGGCAGTTCTTAAAAGTAGATGGGCCGGGGTAATAGATACAGTAGGTGGAAATATACTAGCTACAGCAATTAAATCAACTAATTATGGTGGCACGGTAACTTGTTGTGGAAATGTAGCGTCCGATCAATTTTCAAGTTCAGTTTACCCTTTTATTTTAAAAGGAGTTTCATTGCTAGGAATTGATTCTGTTAAGTGCCCCATGGATATTAGACTAATAATTTGGGACAAATTATCCTCTGATTGGAAACCTAATAATCTTGGTACTAATGTAGACGAAGTGTCTTTAGACGGATTAAGTGAAAAAATAGATATGATACTTGAAGGTAAACACAAAGGTAGGACAATAATTAATATTGAACTATAAAATGCTAATAAAAGCATATAACCACAGAAAAATAATTCTGTGGTTATATGCTTTTAATTACTCCAAATTAATGTTCTAGCTGGAATATTATTATATATAAATTTAGCATTGCTTAAAGCTAATCTTACACATCCGTGGGATACACGGACTCCTAAAGTATTATCTATAACATAACTTCCATTTCTATTATATAACACGCTATGAAATAAATAATTGCCACTTATTTGAGTATAGTATTTACACCTAGCTCCACCAGATGATATGAAATAACCGCCTTTACTTCCCACTCTAAAACTACCTCTAACTGTAGGAGTGCTTGATTTTCCAGAAGAACAAACCATTGACTTAACAAGACGCCATTTTTTATTAGAACCCTTAAATATATTTACCTTTTGGCGTGGTAAATCAATCCAAATAAAATAAGATGTAGCGCTTGAAAAGTTTTTAGTGTTTACATATTTCTCTAAACTACTGTTAGAAGTAGTAGTAGGTTTTTTTATCACAGTGGGTTTATACATAGTGGCTGAAGTTGGTTTTAACTCCATTTTCTTAAGTGTCGAAACATCTACTACACCATTTCTAGTCAGCTTATTTCTCATTTGAAAGTCCATCACTGCATTGTAGGTTAATTTACCGAAATTACCATCTGAATTAAGTTTATATCCAAAATTATTAAGTTTTATCTGTATATCTTTCACCCTGCTACCCTTATCACCTTGTTTAAATGTTGTTTGAACAACTGTTTGTTTTTTAACCTTATAGCTTGTGTTTTGTAATTTCGCCTTAAATACATCTTTTTTAAACAATACATCATTCTTCTGAAACAATATAGTGTTTTTTTGATATACTCTTGCTCCAATAGGCGGTAATTTTGTTGTTACGTTCTTTTTATCTGTTGCATTACATCCACTTAAAATAATCATAAGTATAACGAGAAAAATTGATAAGTACCTTTTATTCATACGGAATACCCCATTTTTTTTAAAAGTATGGATCTGTTCCTTATCAATATATTCTCTTAGAGTTGAATTGTTACTTAAACATTAACATCAATTAAATTGTATCCTGAGCCTTCCATCTTCATAACTAGCCTTAACAACTTTCTTTGAATATAATTTTTGTGGAAGCATAAAATTTCGTTTTTCATTTTTAATTGAAATACAAATTTCATCACCGTTTTGAAGTAAATTCAACTCTTCTTTTGAAACGAAAGGCATATTTATATTTAAATAATAACTCTGGTCTGCAGTTGACTTCTCAACCTCAAAAATCTTATCCTTAAATAGTACTTTTTCGGCAGACTCTTCTTTAAATATTTTTTCTCCCATATTTAATAAAGTCTTATAATTTCTAACCTCGCTTTTCATGAGCTCAATTTGAAATATTGGTACTGGGCTAAAACTTTCAGTTATATCTTTTATGTTTTCACTTTGAAGTTTCATCCATTTCACTTCTTATTCTTTCTACCATCAGCTTTTTTTCTAGCCTTGCAATAACACCTGTAGCAGTATTTAATGGTGCCATTATATATTCGGCTATTTCCGTCATATTAGCATCTTTTTTTCTATATAAAAATAATAAAGCTAATATTTCATTTTTATAAAAATCTAAAAATATATTACTCCACTGCTGGGGAAAAAATAACACCTTAAACTCATCAATATAATTAAAAACAATCTGTTCAACTTTGTTTGTATCCATAATGTCCTCCAATTTAGTTCTTGCACCGAAGTATTATGTTGTCAATACTTTAAAAATTAATCTCATCTTGTATAGTTGACTATTCAAGATGAGATTATAAATTAGAAAAACTAGTTATGGAGTTACCTCCCTAACCCCATCTGCTGGATAGACTTTTGGTAAATCAACAGTCCTTAGCTTTAGCTTAGATTGTTCCTTTAGACTATTTATGTCACTTGCTTTTATTAATCCATTTGAGAGTGTATATATAGTGTCTTTTATATACAAAATTCTATCTACAAAATATCGTCCATTTGACACTTTATAGATTGAATCATTGGTAACCTCCGAATTATTTTTGCTAGAGTTTTTCTCTTCATCAATGTGTGTTATTTTCCCTTTAAGCTTTATACCATTCACTAAATCAATATTATAAATGTAAGCCCCTTGATAACCAAGCCCAGAATTATTGGTGTTATCATCGTAATTGTTTTCAGTAACAGGTAGTGCCAATAGTTTTTTTTCTTTGGAGAAAAGTAAAGCCTTGTGATTATTTAATACCTCTGAATAGGTACCCGCACCACCTATTGTTGTCGCAAACTGCTGCACTGGTTTTGATACATTACTCACATCAAATATTGCAATTTTAAGTCCTTTTGTTTTGGCTCTATCCTCCCCACCCTCATTTATTACTGTTGTGTCCATTCCAAATCCTATTAAGTGTGTATCATCATAAGGATGCAAATAATTACTAAAGCCCGGTATTTTTAATTCTCCTAAAATCTTTGGGCTAGTTGGATTCTTTAAATCTATAACAAACAAAGGGTCAGTCAACATAAATGTTACCATATATGCCCTATCGCCAATAAATCTAACCGAATAAATTTGTTCTCCGCTCGCCATTCCTTGAATTTTTCCTACTACTTTCATATCTTTGCCTAGTATATAAAGATTATTAGACATTTGATTTTGTGATTTGTTACTTACACTTGTGCTAGGCTTTTCACTTTGAATAGTAACTTTTCCATCGACTAGCGGCCTAACTGCTGAATTATTATATTGCGTTGTAGCAATTCTAAAGTTGCCATTATGCTCATCCATAGAAAACTGGTTGGTGATGGTACCTGGAACTTCACCTTTAGACACAAATTTTACACCTTTCTCCTCATAAGCAAATTTATAAAGTATAGTATTCGTAGATCCATTATTATTTTTATCCCTATTCAACTTGCTACCGGCAATATATAAATTCTTATCTGATGAGTATATATTGTTTCCCGAACCAAGAATGGTGTTAATACTTACCTTTTCCTTATTATCATCAACATTATAAGATGCCACCATTATATAGTTTGGCTGGATGGAATCTGGAAGATAATTTATTCTTTTATAATCGATAGCTATCTTCTCTTTGCTTACCGCAGTATCACTATAATAAGCCTTCCCTGCATTTTCATCATTTTTAATGTTCCCTATATTATTTAAGTATTTGTTAGCAACAATATATACCCTCGGTCCAATCATTCTAGCAGAGCTATAAACACCGTCTACTTCAATATCTCTTACTTTCTTTATATTTTTTTTATCTGATATATCAAAACTTATAACCTTTGTAACTTCATTAGAGACCATCATATATGAACTTTTACTTTGCTCAGTATCAGCAGGATTAACCTTACCATTATCTACATTTTGATAACTATTTCCAACAACTACTAAGGTATTTCCCTTTAAAAAAATACCACTTATATTATAATTTTCTTCAAAGGTAATATCCTTTATTGAATCCATTTTAGAATATGTTCCTGTTTTTATAACGTTTATAATCTTTTGTGCATTCACCTTAAAAATATATTCTCCATCTGTTTTCACTAAATCCTCTTCGTCTACCCCCTCAACCTGTAGGTTTGTTGTTGAATGATCTGCTATAGAATTACTTGATGTGCTTTTACCGACAGAGTTACTGGCCTCACTCTTTGTTGTTACACCATTCTCTGGCATCGATTCTACGCTATCGTCACTTGTCATTTCGTTTTTAATTCCACTATTCTGACCAATGTATGTTTTTAATAACTTTTCAAGGTTTTTAGACGTCCCAACAACTGGTAATGTACTGCTGGAATTTTTCACAATAAGTTGCGATTTATTAACACTTATAATTCTTACACTTGATGTGATTCCAACTGCTAAAACTAAACCTGCTGCCACAGCCCCAAATACTTTTACCATATGTTTTCTTTTATAAACCTTTCCTTTCTTTATACCTTTTTCAATAGCTAAATCGATTTCTGTTGGAACTTCTATATTATCGTATTCTTTTTTTAATTGATCCATACTATCTTTATTTATATTATCCTTATTCATAACAGTTCCTCCTTTAAATCTAGCCTAAGTTCCCCTAGTGCTTTATGAAGTCTTGTTTTTACTGTTCCAAGCGGACACTGAAGTATCTTAGAAATTTCAATTAAAGTCATATCCTGAAAATACTTTAGTATAACAATTGTTTTATATTCTCCATTTAAATTATCAACCGCCACATTAAGATCAATTAGTTGCTCATCATCCTTTACAATTATCCCAGTATTTACACATATATTTTCCTCAAAGGCTGCTGCCTTACTGCTTTTTTTAATTGAGTCTAAAGAAGTATTAATAAGTATCCTAGTTAACCAGGTATTAAAAAAGCTTGGTTCCTTTAATTTTTTAATAGATATGTAGGCCTTATAAACTGTATCACTTACAATATCCATAGCCTCTTCTTTGTTTTTAACATAAGCAAATGCTGTTTTATAAAGTTGACTCTTTCGCTCACTTATAAGTTCATAAAAAGCATTGTCGTCTCCCTTTTGGGCTAATTTTATTTTTAAATTAGTATCCACTTTGTAACCCTCCGCCTCTAATATAATTATTATTTTTTTTACATTACCTTATTATAACTTATTTCTCTATACTAATTAGACTGAATATAAGAGCATTTGGTTTTTATAATTTTACTTACTATAGTTACAAAAAAAACTAAAGAGATGCCTTATTGCATCTCTTTAGTTGTGCATTTTTAATTAGAACCTCTAAACTCCATGGGTGAAATCAATACATACTTTTTAAACATAGCACAAAAATAACTACTATCTCTATAACCCACTGATTGCCCTATATCCTTAATAGTCATATTTCCGTTTATAAGCAGTTTTTTAGATTCTTGAATTCTCCTTTTTGCAATATATTCAAAAGGGCGCATATATACTCGTTTTTTAAATACTTTGCATAGATGTTGTGGAGTAATCTTAACTAACTTTGCAAGGATTTCTAACGAAATATCTTCTGAAAAGTGCATATTAATATAATTTATAATAGGCACTATTATAGCAGTATCCTGAGGGCAATTTAAACCTATTTCATTATTTGAAGATCTATATAATTCAATCAAAAGTCTATATAATAAATGTGAAGATATGAATCCTTTTAAGGAATCATTGCTTTTCTGCGTTGTCATTATATCATTATATAAATTTTTAATGTTTCCATTGCTTTGATAGTAACCTATAGTGGAGCTCGTGAATCCGAGTTTGCTTAACGTATTTTGTATATTGTCACCTGTGAAGAGTATCCAATCCGTTGCCCAAGATTCTGTGATCTTATAGTATTCATGATATTCATGAGGTTTTAAAAAGAAATAAGTTCCTTCTGTAATTTCATATTCCTGTTGGTTCGTTTTAAGAATGCCTTTACCTTTTATGCAAAATACAATTTGACAAATGTTGTAGCCCTCATTTCTTACAATATGACATTGATTTGATTGTGATCCTATTCCAAAAACTACTAAAGGCAACCCATTTTCTTCATTAACAATCGGATAAATTACTGAATTCATATATCCTCCTTTCGATATTAATATTCTTATATATGATAATATCATATCATTGACAAGGCAACAATAGACGTATAATATTATATTAAAAGATGATTCAAATAATTATATACATATGGAAGGAAGTTATATTATGGTAGATGTAAAAGGGAAATGGGCACTTATTACAGGAGCAAATAGAGGTATAGGTTATCAGATAGCTATTTTTATGGCAAAGCAAGGTTGCAATCTTATTCTTCATAGTAGAAATTTAGAACATACAAAAATAGTAGAAGAAGAGTTAAAGGCATTTGGTGTTGATGTATATAGTGTACAAGCAGAGCTTTCTAACCACCAGCAAGTAGTTGCTATGTTAGATGAAATCGAGGCTAAGAAAACAGTTGTAGATATTATTTTCAATAATGCAGGAGTACAAATCTACAGAACAGATTATTTTAAAACTCCAATTGAAGATTTTGATACCAGTTTTAAAATAAACCTTATTGCAGTGGCAACTATTTGTTATCGTTTAATTCCAAAGATGATTCAGCGAGGTTTTGGGCGTGTCATAAATACAACAAGTGGAGTCAATAATGAGCCAGAGCAGGCTGGATATTCAGCTAGTAAGGCAGCACTTGATAAGTTTACAAAGGATTTGGGGTCTAAACTTGAAGGAACTGAAGTTATGCTTAATTTAGCAGATCCAGGTTGGTGTAGAACTGATTTAGGAGGCAAGCAAGCGCCAAATTCAGTAGAAAGCGTTATTCCTGGAATAGTAGTTGGAGCTTTTGTAGATGATAAGAAGAGCGGACGTTGTTTAAGTGCACAGGATTTTACTGGTATGTCCTTAGAAACTGCAGTTGCAAAAGCAGAAACTATTCAAAGTAATTAGAAGAAATATTAGAATATTCAACAAAAACATATCTACGAAGATGGGATTTATTTATAATCCATCTTCTTTTTTATTCCTAGAGACCTATTTTAATATAATTAGTTTAATTACAAAATATAAAAATTTGATATTGTTATTTAAAATAAATTAAAAGATCCCTAAAATATATAGTGATCTTCTAATACATTGTTCAGACTATAAGTCATAATAAAGTACTACTCTTTCAATATTTAATATGATAATATTTAAAGAGCATATTTATGTTTATACTCTATTGGTGATAGACCTGTTATTTTTCTAAATGTCTTTGCAAACTGCTTTGCATCCTTGTACCCTACCATATTCGCAATTTCATAAACTTTGTATTCAGAATTATTAAGTAATAATTCTATAGCTTTTTCAACTCTTATTTTTTTTAAATAATTAATAAAGGTTTCCCCTATATATAGCTTAAATTGTTCACAAAAATATGTATAATTCAAACTAACTTCATTTGATATAATAGTTAAATTTATATCTTTACTAAAGTTTTTATTTATATATTCTACACTTTTTTTTATAGCTAAGTTCGCAGAAGTATTACGACTATTTACTAACTGTTGATCTACAATAAATATACATTCCTTTAAATGGCTAATGTATTCATATATACTAGGATACCCGTTAATGCTGTAAATTTTAAAAGTATTATCAATTTCGAAAATTTTTCTTTTTAATAATTTACTAAGTTCAATAAAATATTCCACATTTAATTCATCAACATACTTTTCATTAAATAATTCATCTATGTTTTTAAATATTTCATCAATTCTTCCAGAGCTTATCATGTTTATTATTGAATTAATCTTATTTACATCAATAGTGAATTTTTTATTCCTTTTTTCAATAAGTTCATAGTGAAGAATTGTTTTTGGCGATAAAATTCTATGTCTAAAGGTTTCATTTGATTGAAAGTAAGCCTCTTTTATTGTTTGAATAGATGTATGATTTTTACTTATTCCTACAACATAATTTGATTTTACATTAATTCCTAGAAGGTTTATAACAAAATCAATTTCTTTTGTAATTACTACAAGCCAACCTTCTGCATTAAAGAAATATATGAGTTTCCCATATTTATTTTCCTCTATTACATTAATAAATGATTTATCTAAAATGGTAATGTTGTAAATACATATATAGTAATCATTAAATATTTTCATATTAGTATTCTTTTCTATTATACTCAGTATTTCCATAGATAAAGTTTCAGATTGCAATAGGCAGTTAAAGAGATTTGAAGAATAACCCTGGGCATATTCCTCGTTTTTACTAATTTCTTTTTCAATATCCTCCATGCATAGATATAGTTTTTCTCTATTTACTGGCTTTAGTAGGTAATCCTTTGCACCACAACGAATTGCTTCTTTAGCATATTTAAAATCATCGTATCCACTTAAAATAATGATTGCTGTTTCTTTATGAAAATCTTTTAGATGATTTATAAGCTCAATTCCGTCTGATTCTGGCATTCTTATATCAGTTATTAAGATATCTATATTTTCATTATCTAATATTTCATTTGCTTGATTTCCATTTGAACATAAATAGATATCATAAAAATCATCTCTATACCTTTTAATCATTGCTTTAAGTCCTTTTCTTATAAGTTCCTCATCATCTGCAATCAATATTTTTCTCAAAACCCTGACCCCCAATCATCTTATAATGGGTAATTTTAATATTACCTTTGTGTATTCTCCTTCCTTGCTATAAATAGTTATTTTATATTCATTTCCTAAAAATAGTCTGATTCGCTCATAAACATTCTTTAGACCAATTCCATGTATTGTTTTCAAAGTGTAATTTTCAATATTATTACTTTTTAAATGTTCCTCAATGTTTATTTCTGGGATTTCAAAATTATTTCTTATTATTTGAAGTTCCTTATTTGTCATGCCTACACCATTATCGAAAATTTCACATCTGATTATATCTCCATCTAAATATATGCTTATATATATTTTTCCAATAGAATTTTCTTCTGATATTTTCTTTTTAAGACCATGTTTAATACAATTCTCTACTATTGGTTGAAGTGACATTTTTAAGATTTTAAATGTAAGAATATGATCATCAATATCTAAAATAAGCTGAATTTTATTATTAAATCGAATATTTATAAGTGAAGTGTAATCTTTAATATAATCGATTTCATCTTTAAAATTTACAATTTGGTTATCCCATTTCATATTGTATCTCATCATATTTCCAAGAGCTGTAATAGCATCCGATATATCATATTTTTCTTCTATTTCTGCCATCATTTTTATATTCTCAAGTACATTATATAAAAAGTGAGAATCTATCTGGTTCTGTAGAGCTCTTAATTCTGCTTCCTTTGCCACTGTCTCTTTTTTTATTATGTCCGAGACAAGCTCATTTATCTTATTTGAAAATTCACTGAAATGATAAGCTAATTCTCCAATTTCATCGTTTGTTACAATTGACAGATGGATGTCAAAATTTCCTTTTCTCATTTTCTTTAGTTCCTTAATTATAGTTCTCAAATTCTTTAGAATATATGAATTAATAAAGTATATTACAGTTGATAATAATATTAGCAATATTATAGTTCCAAATATGAATATATTTTTATTTGTAGAAATGGATTTTAACACAGCTTCAAAAGAATCTACTTTTAAAAGATAACAATGGATAGAATCAATATATACATATGAAACCATTAATTTTTTGCTATGATCATTGAGTATAAAGCCACCTTTTTCATAGTTAGTTTTAGATTCATGAAATTTCTTCTTAATTAGCTCAGTAGATATATTATTGTCTTTTAAGTATCCGTCATTACAAATTACTGTTCCCTCTTTATCTATTGCAATAAATTGATAATCATTATTTTCTGTATTATGAAAAACTGGTCTAAAAAAATCCTTAGTATTCATGTTGACTTCAACAATTCCTATATGGTTATCAGATGGAATATTTATAGACCTATATAAGGATACTACATTTTGATAATTCCCATTTATACCTGTATTTGTATCCTCAACATTATTTGCTACCCAATACTCCTTTCCTTTACTTGTAATAACTTGATTGAAATTTTTTTTGTTTTCCATTTCATTCTCATGATATATGTAAGGATAAATTTGAGGTATATATTTATCTTCTTTAATATAAAATTTTATTCTATTAATTGCTGGATTTGTGGATTGTATATTTTGAATGTCATAAAATGTATCTAAACTATATTTAACATATTCTTCATTAGATATATCTCTATTAGTTTCAATAAAATTCATCAGATTTTTGTTAGAAACTACAAGTTGTGCTGTAATGCTCATGGCTTCAATATTATGTTCAATATCCAATTTTTGCCCGTCCAACAGATACCCATTTTCTTGTAATTTGCCTATTTCTAATTTATTTCTTATGTTCCCAAAACCAATAACTGCAATTAGTATTAATGGAATAGCAAGTATAGTTATATTTGCTACCATGAGTTTTTTAGTTATGTTCCATTTTATTTTTAACAGACTTTTATAAAAACGCATATTAAGCACATCCATAGTATTTATATTTTATTTTATTATAACATATACATCCAAATTGGATAGTTACATAAAAACCCAGTTTTTACTGAGTCTTCATATCCCTTTTTATAATCAGAACTTGCTGATATTATTCAATAAACCTGCGTAAATTATAGTAGAAATACATCTATTAAATTTACTTCACAATTTCTAACGATTTTTGCATTTTCTCCACAAATATCGCTTCCATTGATCAAAATAATTTTCCCATTGGCTTTAGTTATTCTAATTTCACAAGGTTTAACCCCATTAGATCCATAAGTATTAATTTTTTTAGGATTATGATAACAAACGTTTATTTTACCTAAAAATTTAAAAGTAACTTTACCTTCTTTGTTAAATAACCATCCTGGTAAAATTGGCCTTAAAGATAGAATTAGTTCCTTATGTTTATAAGAGAATGCCTTTATCCCTACCATCATTATAAACCAAATACTAAGCATTTCAGCAGTTGAACCACTAAGCCTAGCTACATACCCACGTCCATGTGTAGAAGAATCTGGGTTTACTGAACTGGCTATAAAAGATGAATTTTCAAGGATACTTCTCCCATAAACATCTGGGTTTAAAAATGGAACTAATGTTGTAGTTATATCTTCATAATACTGTTTATATAAACCTGATTTTAAAAGAGCTAAAAGGTATTTATATTCCATATGCATGAAAACAGATTCTCTTTCAAGCCATCCAGCAGTAAATGCTCTTGCTCTTCCTATTTCATTTGACATAGCGTCAATAGGTTCAGATGTCTTATACATTTTTAATTTATTATCATATATATTACTTTCCTTAATTGCATTATATAGTTTTTCAGCCTTATCTTTGTCCTTCATTCCCTTTAATATTCTTGTAGGACCTTCAAGAAATAATGGAAGTAATTTAACTTCAAATTCTGTAACTTTTACATTTTGATATCCATTTATAGGATTACTCTTACCATCAAGGATTTCATAACTCTTTGCCTCGTAACACATGTAAGTTGGATATATTCCTTTTCCATATACTAAAGCGCGTTCTAATCCTTCATCAATTTTTCTATTAAACTTTTCAAAGACTACTAATATATCTTTTGTAGTAAAGTTCTCTTCTTTACCTACAATTCCATAACGTATTTCATCTCTATAGTTTTCTCTGTTTGTTGAGGTCTTATCCCAGTAGCTAAAATCATTTAATTTTTGCTGTAAATATTTATCCAATGTTACTGTGGTTACTTTAAGCAATTCTGCGATTTCTATAGGAAGCATTACCTCTTTATTGAATTCTGATGATATTTCAATAATAAACTCTACAATTCTTTTTAATTCTGCAGTTTCATTGATACCAGAACCAAATATTCCTGGTAACCCATTCATAGCATCGTTCCAGCCTGGCTTACCAGCTTCCATTTCAATTCCCATTCCATACGGATCTAAAGTAACAAATTTATTTAGTGCTAAAGAAATAAGTTTTACATATAGACTGGTTTGATATATTGCCCCTAGTCCACCTTTTGTTTTCAACCAATTGGTATCATTAATACTTATACTTAATTTTTTACATTTTTCTTCATCCTTTTCAATAGCTCCATACTGACGAACATTCCCCTTTGTAATTATATACTTCTCTTTTCTCTTAAGTATTCTAACAGGACTATCAAAAAAACGATAGCTATAATCTTCAAACATAAATTCTTCGATTTTATCAGGATAAATGTCAAGATAAGAGTCAACTAAATCCATATTATAAGTAAAATGGTCCGTCCAATAACCTTCAGCAAAGGCTGCATCAAAGTCTTGATTGGATACTTTAATAATATTTTCTAATAATTTTTCCTTTGAAACCTTTAATTCTAGTTTGTTATCTACTATATATGTGATAAGACTTCCTGGAGTAAAGTTATCTTTAATTATTTTTGAGATTCCGGATTTATCGGTTATTATAAGATCCATAATCCCTTCTAAAGCTCCCTCTTTTAATTTGAAAGTTGAACCTTTTACTGAAAGTGGGTTATATCCATCTACTTGAATTAAATTCATAAATTGTTTTACATTAAATGACCCTGTTTCTGGTTTGAAATATACATCATTTCTTCTATTTTGATTTATATCTCTAAAATTACCATTACCTTGAGAATAGTAAGCAGGTTCGATAGAGAAAAAATTATATTCTCTTTCTAAATCACCATGTTTTCTTGAATAAACGTGGTAAACCTGATTTTCATCGCTATTATTAAATGTAAGAGGATATCCGCCTCTAAGTATATTATCTAAATAACACTGCTCCACGTATTTATCAAACAAATGGTTTGATGTAATAGTTAAAGTATCTTCTACTATTTTCTCTACTATTTCTCTTGCTTCTTTTTCCTTTTTAGCTATATACTCAAAAGAAAATTCTGATATTTTTGTGTTAATAAGTTCTACACTAGAACTATGTCCAATAAGTGTGCATAATTCAAAGTTGTCTTTTAGCACTGCCATAAAACCTGAAAATCCACCAGACGCTTTATTTTCTACTACTTGCTTTTGATTATAAATTTCATGGAGTGAATCTATAAATTTTTCTGGAAATGTAAGTGATGTATTGCTTCCAAAAATCAAATCCATATCTATAATTGGCTTAACTAATTTCTTACTTTGTGAAGAAAAGCTCAGATAAAAGTTACCTTTACTAATTTCTCCAATTTCTTCAGAATCTCCAGTAGTAGCTCTTACCTTGTAGTAAGGCACGTTGTTTTCTAAATTATATACATCAAACCAAGCTCTTGAAAGATTAGACATAGCTTGATATTCATCATTTTTAACGCCTGCTGGAAGTATTTGCGTAATCCCATCTAATATTTCAATTTCCTTTTCTATTCCATCTAAATTTTCTATATTAACCTTCCGTACAATTGCTGCGAAACTTTCCTTTGGCATAGTAAAATAAGTGACTAAGATTTTCATATTTAGGATCTCATTTATCTCTTCAATTTTAATAATATTTTTTTCAATTATCATTCTTCTTTTATATTTATCTTGAGACGTAGAGGAGAAGATTTCGTGAATTTTACCTTGGTATTTTATAAAAGTTCTAAATCCTTGAAGCTCTATATTTTTATACATTACATTTGCTGGGAAAAACTCCATTATAGTGTTATCCTTATCTTTAACTCCAAAGCTCCCCATAGCTTGACCTCTATTTACATAAAAACTCCACATGGGTATTCCATCAAGCCCAGCAATTCCTGGTAGAAAGCTTGCAAAGGTCTTAGCTTTATCATAGTCTTCAATTATAAATTCATTTTTTTTATTAAAATTATATTTTACCGGCATTATTATCCCTACTTTCATTTATATTTTAGTCATTTAACAAAAACATTAACCTTCACTAAATAAAATGTGTTTGTCTGTGCCTTTATAATTATTAATACATAAAAACCCAGCTTTCACTGAGTTTTATGTAACTTGTTTATATTTTTATTTGATGTTTAGTTTTTTCTTATTTTCTGCTATTTTTACCTCTCTGAATTTTACTAAAGCGTCAAACCCTGCTTTGCTTCTCTTAGCTTTAAACTGTTCGAAAATAGTATCGAAATCAGCCTCAGATTTAGCCATTAAAAGTTTAGGAAGTGCAGTACCCCATAAATCAGCAATTTTCGTTGCACTAACACCTTCATTTGAGTCATTTAAAGGGTCAGTATTGTCAAACTGAGAATAATTAAATGTTTTTCCTTTTGTCCAATCTTCCATTTGTTTTGCTGGTTCTACAGCGGCAGGAGCCCATTTAAGATTCAAGTTAGTATCCATAAGCTGCCAAAATGTGAATGATGCACCATATTTTTTATCAAAAGCACCTCTATCAGTATTAAGCATTTTTAATACTTCGGGTTTAAATTGATCTTTACCATCAATTGAATCATAGCTTACACCTTTTTCACCTAGATATAGATCCTTTTGTCCTTCTTCACTAATTAAATAACCTAACATTTTTATAGCTCTTGCTTTATCTTTACAAGTTTTTGATATCATAGTAACTGTCCATCCCGAAACACCATTACCTGAAAGTTTAGGAGCATCTAATGCAGCATTAGAAGGCCCATCTACAGCTATATATACAGAATTCGGATCTTTATTATATAGTATTTGCTCTTGAGTTGCCATATCACTTCTTTGATAAAGCATTGAGAAGTATCTACCTTGGGCAATTTTCTCTTCCATTTGTGGTCTCTTATCTATATATACATCTTTTGCAAGTAAACCGTCTTTATTCATAGTTCTAAATGTTTTTAACCATTTTATATAGTCTGGGTCTGATAATTTATCATATAACTTACCATCTTTTTCAAATGGGATTGCTAAGAAATTTTGTAAATAACCCTCAAGTGAGTAATTTCCTGCATTTGTGAATTCATGTAATCCAAACGGAATCATTGGTTTTCCATTAACACTTGGGAATTTTTCTTTAGCCATCTTTAATGCATTTAAAAAACCTTCTGGTGTTCTCATATCTGGTTTTCCAATTGCCTCATACATATCTTTTTTAACCAAGAATGTCTGATTCGAAGGTTTTACCTCCTTGTATTTTTCAAAATCTGCTGGAGATGATGATGAATTAGGATATGCATAATAATGTCCATCAGCTTGTGTATACCACGAAGCTTTTGCTGGATCTGCTATTTTTGTAAAGTAAGGATCATATTGTTTAGCAAGTTCATCAAGTGGTTCTACAAGCCCTCCCTCTATAAGCTTCTTATATCCGTCTTCAGTCCAGCCCATAGTAATAATATCTGGTAATGATCCAGAAGCTATCATTGTGTTCAGCTTCTGATTTGCATCCCCTGCAGGAACTTGGATGTTAAAATTTACTCCTGTTTTTTTAGTAACATATTTTGAAGTTAAATCTTCTCCCCATTTTGCTGGAAACCAGTTGTAATTAATGTACCAATCTAAAGTAACTGGTGTTATATCTTGCTTCCACCCTGGTTTAGTTGCATCTACAGTTTTTTTAACTGTTGTAGTTTCAGTAGTTTTAGTGCCACATCCAGCAAGTAATGATGCACTCATAACTAAAGTTAATGCCATGCTAATCATTTTAGATAATTTTGTTTTTTTCATACTTTCCCCCTAAAAAAATTATTTTTTAACTCATATATTAATAAATACATTTTTTTCAAATGTACTTACTACTACCCTTTTACTGACCCAAGCAACATTCCTTTTACAAAATACTTTTGTAAGAATGGGTACACACATACAATTGGGAAGGTCGTTACTACCATAGTTGCAAATTTAATCGATTGAGATGTTACTGTAGATTTAGATACACTAACTGAACTACTTTGCATCATTTGATTAGCCCCCGATTGAGCTATTACCTTATATAAATATGTTTGAATGGGCTGAAGCGCAGAATCATTAATATAAATCATTCCTGCAAAGTAATCATTCCACTGGTACACTCCATGAAATAATGCAATTGTAGCTATAACAGGCATTGAAAGTGGAATAATAACTTTTAGAAATATGTAAAAGTCATTGGCTCCATCAATCCTTGCAGCTTCTTCAAGACTACTAGGAATTGTTTTAAAGAAAGATATAAATATTATTAAATCAAACATGCTAAAAGCTACCGGAATTATATAAACTATAAACTTGTCAAGCATCCCCAAATTTCTTATAAGTAAGAAGGTAGGAATTAACCCACCACTAAAAAACATAGTAATTATTCCTATAGTCATATAAAGTTTTCTTCCAATTAGTTCACTTTTAGATAAAGAATAGGCAACCATTGATGTGAAAAACACATGTACGGCTGTACCTATAATTGTTTTTAATGCCGTTATTTGAAGAGCTTTAACTATACCAGCATTCTCTAATACAGACTGGTAATTTAATAGACTAAATTTTCTTGGCCACCAATAAATTCCTCCTAACATAGCATCCATTCCGTCATTTAAGGAATTTACAACCACGTACCAAATTGGATATATAGTTAAAAAACAAATAATAATCATTATTATTACATTGGTTATATCGAATATTGCTTCGCCTTTTGTTCTGCGGTTTAAAATTTTCATGTTCATTTTCCACCCCCTAAAATAGTGATGTTTCATTTAATTTTTTACTTAAAGTATTTGCACTTACTAACAATATAAATGCAATTATAGATTTAAATAATCCTAATGCAGCAGAATAGGAGAACCTTCCTGACACTATACCCATTCTATAAACATATAAATCAATTACGTTACTTGAACTAGCATTCAACTGATTATTTAAAACTAATATTTGGTCAAAATTTGCATTAAGTATTCCTGATACGGCAAGAATAAATAAAATCACTATAGTAGGTTTAATACATGGCAAAGTGATTCTAAACATTTTAACAAACCTTCCTGCGCCGTCCATAGTTGCGGCCTCATATAACTCTTGATCAATACTAGCTATAGCAGCAAGATAAATTATAGCAGACCAACCAAGTTCTTTCCAAATATCAGATATAACTGCTATTGCCCAGAAATAATTAGGTTCTGCTAAAAAATCCGTAGGTACTTTAATAATATGAAATGTCAATAGAATATTATTAATTACTCCTCCATCTGATAACCAAGTCATTAGTATCCCACCAAGAATAACCCAGGATAAAAAATGTGGTAAATAAGATATAGTTTGTACAATTTTTTTTAATCCAACATACTTTAACTCATTTAAAAACAAAGCAAATAAAATTGGCAATGAAAACCCTATAGCTAACTTGTAAAAACTAATTCCTAATGTGTTTTTCATAACAACCATAAATTGTTCATCTTGAAAAACTTCTATAAAATATTTGAAACCAACCCATGGTGCTGATGAGATTGATTCGACTATGTTGAATTTTTTAAAAGCAATTATAATACCGTACATTGGAATATAATTAAAAATCAGCATCCATATTATTCCAGGTATAGCCATTAATTGAAGATATTTCTGTCTTTTTAATCTCAACATAAAATTCTTTTTGCGAATCTTTTTTTTGTTACCTTGTGGTCCAATTGGTAAATCAATCTCCATTTACATACCTCCATATTTTTTTCTATATGAGAAACGATTAATTCTGATACCGTTTTCTTAACTCTTCTCTATTGTATATGCTTTTCATTAATCCCATAAGATACCAAAATTCTGTTTTAGTGTGTTCTTTTCGGAAGTTTGCACAATGTTATTATTTTCACCGAAATATGAGCACCTAACCGAAAATAGAGGTATATTTATATTAAGAAATATTCATTATAATTAAACTTGAAAATATGTAAACATATTCATAGGAGGTTAAATATATGAAGGCCAATGAAAATAACCTAGTTTATAATTTCGAGAATGGAACCTTCTCCCTTAAAAATCCAGAAAACTCAAGCTATTTGTATTTTCCCCTTGCTAATACAAACAACATGATATCTTCAATAACACCACTCCTTGGTGGAGATATTAAAAGTTCACAAAATACTTTTCTTTTAACCCCTACTTCATCTGAGGACCTACACACTTTAAGAAGCAGCAGAAATTTTTGGGTTTATATTGATAAGAAAGGGCCTTGGTCGGCTACTGGTAATTCAGTTACTCAAATATCCAAACTTTATTCTAAAGAAAAAGAAGAAACTTCCTTAGAATGTGGTTTCCTATGGCATAAAGTAACAAGAATAAGTAAAGATTTAAATATCAAATCTGAAATAATAAACTTTGTGCCTGTTAATGAAGATAAAGTTGAATTAATGAAAGTTAAACTTATAAACTTAAGTGACAAAGACATTTTTATTACTGCAACCTCAGCCATTCCTATTTATGGTCGCTCTGCTGATAACTTAAGAGATCATCGCCATGTTACTTCCCTGCTTAACAGAATAAATACTAATACTTATGGTGTTAATGTAAACCCCACATTAACCTTCGATGAGAGAGGACATAAAAAGAATGAAATATCCTACTTAATTATTGGATCTGAAGCTAACGGTAACCCACCTATAGGTTTCTTCCCAGATGTTGAAGGTTTTCTTGGTGAGGGTGGAACCTATGATTGGCCTAGGTCTATTGTAAACAATGACCCACCTACTCATATTAGCAACCAAACGGTAGATGGATATGAGGCAGTAGGCGCTATTAGGTTCGAAAAAGTGCTACTTAAACCTAATGAAAGCAAAACTTATATAGTTGCAATGATAATTAATGAAAATCATGATACTGACTACTTTGATCAAAACTACTTCGCTCAGAACTATTTAAGTGAAGAAAAATTTGACATACTCCTTAAAGAGAACAAAATTCATTGGGAAAATGAATTAGGTAAACTAAAGTTCTCCTCAGCAGATAAACGGTTCGATTCATGGTCAAAGTGGGTTACCATTCAACCAATTTTAAGAAGAATATATGGTTGCTCATTTTTACCTCATCATGATTATGGTAGAGGTGGCCGTGGCTGGAGAGATTTATGGCAAGACTGCCTTGCTCTTATTTTAATGGACTCAAAAAATGTAAGAGACCTACTAAAAAATAACTTTTCTGGTGTAAGAATTGATGGCAGTAATGCTACAATAATTGGTAGTAAACCGGGTGAATTTTTAGCTGATAGAAATAATATCCCTAGGGTTTGGATGGATCATGGCGCATGGCCTTTTATTACCACGAAATTATATATAGACCAAACTGGTGATTTAGATTTCTTATTCGATAACCAAACTTATTTTAAAGATAAATTAGCGAATCGTTGTAGCACTGTAGATGAAAAATGGAGCTTAGATGAGGGTACTAAACTAAAAACTATTCATTCAAAAATTTATAATGGTACAATACTTGAGCATCTTTTAATTCAGAATTTAACTGTATTTTTTAATGTAGGAGAACATAATAATATTAAGCTTGAAGGCGCAGATTGGAATGATGCCTTTGATATGGCTACGCATAAAGGTGAAAGTGTTGCATTTACAGCCTTCTATGGTTCCAATCTTATAGAGCTTAGTAAATTATTGATTGAAATTAAAAGTAGGAAAAAAATTAATAATATTGAAATCGCCACTGAGGTTCTTTTACTTTTAAATATCAGAAATGAGATTGACTATAACTCAATTGAAAAAAAGAGGAATCAACTTAACAAATACTTTTCGGCTGTTAAATATACTGTTGCAGGCGAAAAATCTAATGTAAATATTGAAGAATTATCTAAGGATTTAAAAGAAAAAGGTGTATGTCTCCTTAAAAACATAGAAGAAAATGAGTGGATAAAAAATAAAGAAGGTTTTAAGTGGTTTAATGGTTACTACGACGACTGTGGAGAAAAATTAGAGGGTGATTTTTCTTCTGGTGTAAGAATGACTTTAACTGGACAAGTGTTTCCTATTATGAGCAAATATTTTCCTAGAGAAAAAGTTCAAGAAATAATAAAAACATCAAATAAATATTTAAGGGATGAAAAAGTTGGTGGTTTTAGACTAAATACAGACTTTAAAGAATTAAAGCTTAATATGGGTCGTGCTTTTGGTTTTGCATTTGGGCATAAAGAGAATGGAAGTATGTTCAGCCATATGGCCATTATGTACTCCAATTCCCTTTATAAAAATAACTTTGTTCGAGAGGGTTATGATGTTATAAGTATGATTTATAATCATTGTAATGACTTTGAAAAAAGTAGAATCTATCCTGGTATCCCTGAGTATATAAATGAAAAAGGAAGAGGAGTTTATAATTACCTAACTGGCTCTGCAAGCTGGCTTCTTCTAACACTTTTAAATGAGGTTTATGGAGTTAAATGGGATTTTGGGGACTTAATGCTAGAACCAAAGCTTGTACGTGAACAATTCGATGAAAACAATGAAGCTAAGGTTCAAACATTTTTTCAAAATCGTTCATTAGAAGTTGTATATAAAAATTCTAATAACCTCGATTTTGGTGAATACTCAATTACTTCTGTTAAAATAAATGAATGCTTAATTGACGTAACAATAAATAAAAATTATGTTTTAATATCTAAAAATATAATTGATTCATTAGGTTGTTCTTCCATTCACCAAATCGCGGTAGAGCTTTTGTAGTTGGAACAAAAACATAAAACTTTACCTTCATGTAACAAAAAAGCATCCAAATGGATGCTTTTAATATATTGTTTCTTCATTCATAGTTACTATCTCTTCATTTAATTCAAACAAATCTTGAAAAATACCATCAATAGTACTTTCATCAATAAATGCTCTAAGTTTTGGGTTACGTTCTTCCGTATTAATGTACTGTATGAAGTATCCTCCTACCTTCTCAGCAATACTTAATTTAATAGTTACATTTTGCTGAATTCTGTCTTTATTAAGTAAACTAAATAGAACATTTTTATCAGTAGATTTTATTTCAATTCTTTTATAATCCTTTATATCAATATATTCATTTGTATCTGTTGTAGCTCGAATGTTTTTTATATTATATTTGTCTAAATTACTATTGAATACTTCAACAAAATTTTGCATTGCCCTGATAACAATTTTTTTATCAATAGTTAAATTTCTTAATTGTAAAACTAATTGTTCTTTCCAATTCATCTCATTCACCACCCCCTATTAAAATATTCAGAGGACGAGGAAAAGATTACAATATCTTTTGTTTTACTCTAGTTGCTTAACATCTTTCTTGTTTTGGTCTATATCGTATGAAATAACAGAAAGCTTGTCACCATTTATTGTAATGCTTCGAAGTTTTGAATAATAAGTCAATTAGTTATTAATATTCTTTAAAATTTCTTCAGTTACTAACCTACTTGAATTTAAGACTAAAGATACTCCGGGACCAGGATGCAAAGAACTACCAACGAAAAATAGATTATCAGCTTTACTTGATTTGAAATGTGGTCTAAAATAGTTTGTTTGCATTAGATTCGGGCTAAGGCCAAAGGCTGTGCCACCATAAGCATTAAATTTGCTTTCCATATCTAATGGTGTAAGATAATTTTTATATTCAATATTTCCCTCTATATCCTCAAGTCCTTTGATACTTTTCAATTCACTTAGAATTGTATCTGTTAACATGTTAATGGTATATTTATCCCAAGTTATTTCTTTAAAAAACAGATTAGGTACCCGAAGCATAATATTTAAACACTCGCCATCATTTTTCGCCATACTCTTATCTATTCTACTTGGGCAATAAATATATAGAGAATAGTTTTTAGGTAAGGTACCTTTGAATGCTGACTCAATTCCCTCTTTAAAATTTTTACCTAAGTATATATTATGAACTGATAATTGTGGATATTTTTTTCTAAGACCTAAATAAATAATAAAGGTAGAACAAGAGTATTTCATTTCGGACAGCTTCTTATCAGTGTACTTATCTTTGTAATACTCATCTTTTACTAAGCTTTTCATAACATAAGGAAAATCAGCATTGCATACAATTATATCTGCTTTTTTTATGCCTTGGGATGTTTTTATACCAACACATTTATCCTCTGAAAATAGAATTTCATCCACAGTTACTTCATTCTTTATGATTCCACCAAATTCAATTATTAGCTTTGATAAAGCATCAATAAATGAATACATACCACCCTTAAAATACCACAATCCATATAGCTGAGTTGCAACAGGTATAAGAGTATAGATGTTAGGACCATTAAAAGGAGATATGCCAATATACATACACTGAAAGGCTAAAAAGTTTCGAAGGTTTTCATTCTTTATATATTTTGAAATATAATCATACGCATTAGAAAAAGTATGAATTTTTAAAGCTTTTAGGAATGTTTCTAACTTAAGAATATCTTTAGGTTTTTCTTGAGGTTTTCGCAAAAAATATTCATTTGAAATCAAATACTTTTCATAAACATCAGCTATAAATTTAAAATATCCTAGAGAATCTTCTTTCGAAATACCTTCTAGTGTCTTTGTTAAAGAAGAGATATTGTTATTAAAATCCAAAGTATTTCCATCAGCACAAAAAAGCCTATATGTAGGGTCTATTTGTATAAATTCCAAATAGTCATTATAATTTTTATTAACATATGAGAATATTTCTTTATAGGGATCAGGCATCATTAAAATAGAAGCTGATAAATCAAAACGAAAAGTTTCCGTTTCTATAAAATTAACACATCCACCAATAGTTTTATTTTTTTCGTAGATTTCCACCTCATACCCATTTTTCAAAAGTCTTAAAGCAGTAGAGAGTCCGCCAATTCCAGCACCCACAATAATTACTTTTTTATTCATAAAAATACTCCTTTCAAAATCACCATCATATATTATTTAGCATTTCCAAAAGTTTCAATAACTATAACATTACTACCATAAGTAGTTATTACTTTAGGATGAAATAAAGATAAGAGAAAGAATAATCCAAATTAAAGAAATGTAATACAGCAATATAGTTGCATTCGCAACTATATTGCTGTATTATATAATTAGTAGCAAGTGCAACTAATTTGGGAGGAATAAGACTATGAATGAAAATAAGAACTCATTGGGAAGATGGATTTCTCTGTTACATAGATATGGTCACGTCTATATCGGAAGACAACTTAAACAATATAATATAAGTAAAGGTCAGTATACCTTTTTAAATGCATTATATAAAAAAGATGGATTAAGACAGGAACAATTATCAGATTACCTTAAAATTGACAAAGGTACCACCGCAAAGGCTATTAAGAAGCTGGAGGATGATGAGTATATCACTCGAAAAGTAGATGAAAAAGATAAAAGAGCTTATAATGTTTATCTTACGCAGAAAGCATTAATAATTAAACCTGTTGTTAGAAAAGCGATGATGAATTGGACAGATATTTTGTTTTCAGGATTTAGTGAAGATGAAAAAAAGACATCCTTAGCATTACTCGAACGAATGGGTGAAAATGCCACAAGCATTACACAAAACTATTTTAGTGATGATTCAGCGCATTAGGAGATGATAAAAATGAACATAGCAGTTTCTGCTAAGAGATTTGTTAACAATAATTTTCATGCTCTTACACATAAAAATTATAGATATTTTTGGTTTGGTCAATGTGTTTCTTTAATTGGTACTTGGACACAAAACATAGGGCAATCCTGGCTAGTGCTTTCAATAACAGGCTCTCCATTCTTACTCGGAGTCGTTGCAGCCATGCAGTTTTTACCTATAACTTTTTTCTCATTATTTGCTGGGGTATTAACTGATAAGTTTCCGAAGAAAAAAATACTTATTTTTACTCAGAGCGTATCTATGGTATTAGCATTTACATTATCAGCTTTAGTGTTTACTAATACTTTAAAATTTGAATATATATTGGCTTTAGCTTTATGTCTTGGATTTTGTAATACTTTAGATATGCCAACAAGGCAAGCTTTTAATGTTGAAATAGTAGGAAAAGAAGATCTAATGAATGCTATTACTTTAAACTCCGCTACTTTTAATTTGGCGAGAATTATTGGACCAGCTATTGGAGCCATGCTTATGGGATATCTAGGAGCAGGATGGTGTTTTTTATTAAATGGTTTTAGTTTTATGACAGTTATTTATGGACTGATTCATATCGAGTCAACCAACTATGTGAGAAAGAAAAGTTCTGAAAAAGGTATACTTAAGGAAATACTTGATGGTCTAAAATATATTAAAAACAAACCCGTATTATTAGAAACCCTAATATTAGTTAGTATTATGGGAATATTCGTTTTTAACTACAATGTTCTAATCCCCGTATTTACAAAAAATATACTTCATATGGAGGAAAAAACCTATGGTATTCTACTGTCTTCACTAGGAGCTGGTTCCCTCTTTGGAGCACTTATTATGTCCTTAAAAAGTAGAAATGGACCAAATAAATTTCTTATGATCGGTAGCTCTATCGGAATTGGCATAATGTTAATTTTTACAGGAATCAGTAATATATATTATCTTACTGCAATTAGTTTAGCCATAACTGGTATATTTAATATATTTTTTTCAACCACAGCAAACAC
The DNA here is from genome assembly GCF_018861735.1 of Clostridium lacusfryxellense. Classification (GTDB taxonomy): domain Bacteria; phylum Bacillota; class Clostridia; order Clostridiales; family Clostridiaceae; genus Clostridium_AD; species Clostridium_AD lacusfryxellense. The sequence continues at coordinate 72,613 of NZ_JAHLEB010000008.1, forward strand.
AACATTACAGTTAAATTCTAAGGATGAATACAGAGGGCGTATTATGAGTGTGTATTCACTTGTATCTGCTGGACTCGTACCACTTGGAAGCCTCCTTTCGGGACTTGTAGCTGAGAAATATGGTGCTGACACTTGTTTCATATTATCTGGCATTTCAACAATAATATTATTATTATTACTTGTCTCCTGGTCTAGACTTAGAGAAAAAAGCATTCTAACATCAGAATAAATTATCCGCCTTAGGTAGTAAGAGTTAACTTAAAGTTAGCTCTTTTTTATTTGAAATCTAATATTCTCTTTAATTAAACACTACTTTATGATATTCAAAAAAACATACTAGAATAAGATATTTATAAATGGGCAAAATTAATATATCTACCTTGAAAATGCTAAATATAATATATTTCAATATAAAAGTTCCACTAATATATTCCACTTCATATTATAAATTCAGTAGAAAGAAGGGTTTAAATGACAACCGAAGCAAAAATACAATTAACCTCATCAGAATTAGGAACGTTATGGATGACTTATCAATCAGCATGCGCAACTATCGTAAAGTCCAATTTTATGAAAGTAAAAACTATTGATAAAGAGGCTCAAGACATACTAACCGCCTATATTGCCGAAGGTCAAAGCGTAAAAGATAAAATTGTAAGTGTATTTAATAATGAAAAGGCAGTTATCCCAATAGCATTCGATGATAGAGATATTATTATTGAAGCGCCCCCTCTATTTGATGACATCTTTAATATAATGATTCTTAGACAAATGATGAAATTAAATTTTGGTCATTCTGCTGTGTTTTCAGCAATGTCATATATGAAAGAAGTTCATGATATATTAAAACTTAACTATGATATTGCAGATAAATATTATGTTATTACAACAAACTATTTGCTTGGAAAAGGAGTGCTTGCAAAACCACCATATGTAGCTATGCCAACACAGGTAGAAATGATTGAAGATAAAAATTACATGAGTAGAAATAATATTTTAACTGATAAGCGCTCATTAAATGTAATTGAGGTTGGTTTTCTTAATGAAGCTATTGAAGATAATATTTTTGGAATGCAGTTAATGACAGGATTTTCACAAGTTGCAACAGATATAGAAGTGAAAAAATACTTTCTTGAAGGAAAAGAATTAGCAAAAAAGATTATCTCTAAATTAAGCGATATTTTATTACAAAGTGATATTCAACCTCCAAGTACCTGGGCCGGTAAAGCTACAGCTTCAACTAAGACTCCTTTTTCAGATAAACTAATGATGTATACAACCAGTTTAATGTCCGCCTCAGCAATAGGCTACAATGCCCTTGGTACATCTTTTAGTATGAGAAGCGATTTGCATACTAAACTTTCACTTATTGCAAAAGATACCTTTGGTTATGCAAAAAAAGGTGGGAAACTAATGATTGAACATAAATGGATGGAAGAGCCACCACAAATGGAAGACAGAAATCAGCTTACAAAATAAAATAATTACAGGGTAGTAGAGAATATTCTACTACTCTTTTTATTGAAAATACAGAATATAAATCTATTACTAGATTGTTAAAATAATTCTACTATGCTAAAATTATATTAAGATACTAAAATAAGAAAGAGGTGAATTATTAATGAAATACACAACTGGTGAAAAACCTGGAGATGGTACATATGTTTGTAAAATTTGTGGTCAAAAGGTAGTATTAGATGATAATACTGATACTTTACCTCCCTGTCCTAAATGTAAAAAAACTAACTATAGAAAAGCTTAATATAGATTAAGCTTTTCTTTTATAAAATCATGTTGGAACTCATCGGCAGTCATTGGTTTTCCAATTAAATACCCTTGAATATAGTCACATCCTAACTCCTTTAGTGTAATAAATTCTGTTTCTGTTTCTATTCCTTCTGCAATAACTTTAATATCTAAACTATTAGCAACCGCTATTATAGATTTAATTATAGCTATATTTTTAGAATTATTATCTAAATTTATGATTAGTGATCTATCTATTTTGATTGTATCAATAGGGAGTTTGCTTAACCAATTTAGTGAAGAATAGCCTGTACCAAAATCATCCATAGAAATTTTTATTCCGAGGGATTTTAACTCTAAAAGGACTTTTATTATTAAATTTATGTCCCCCATGGCCTCATCTTCAGTAATTTCAAGATTTAAATACCTAGGATCTAGTAACTGATCATTTAATGCATTCATTACTAATTCAACAAAATCCAATTGAATTAGTTGATTATAAGATGTATTTACGGATACACTAAAATCCTTTGCACCAAGATTCTGCCATTTTTTACACTGTGCACAGGCGTTATATAACATCCAATTATCAATTTCAACCATTTTACCTATCTTTTTTGCAATTGAAATAAAGTCCATGGGTTGTATTACTTTCTCCTCTCGTTTCCATCTTATAAGAGATTCTGCCTTTAATACCATCATTGATTTCAAATTAATTATAGGTTGATAATAAGTTATAAATTCATTTTTCTCCATAGCATCTTTTAAGTTTTTTTCCGTTTCTAACCTAAGTTTGTTGTTATCATTCATGATGTTATTATATTGAATATACCCATACCCACCACTTTTTTTAACTTCATACATAGCTAGATCTGCATTTTTTATTAAAGTATCTGCATCGGTTCCATGTTCTGGAAATAAGCTAATACCTATACTTGCGCCAATATATAGAAATTCCTCATTATAAACGAAAGCTTCAGTTAATACTTCTACAAGTTTTTCGGCAATTTCTGTTGCAGTCGATGAATACCTTAAATCTCTGAGAATTACAATAAATTCATCCCCACCAATTCTACTAACTATATCAGTAGGTCTTGTATTTTTTTCTAATCTCTCTGCTACTTTTGCAAGAACCATATCTCCAGCTTGGTGGCCAAAACTTTCATTTATAGCTTTAAATTTATCTAAAGCTATAAATAGAAACGCTAAATACTCATTACCATTATCTAGTAAATCACTAATGTATTCCAGCAATTTTTTTCTATTTGTAAGCCCTGTTATAGTGTCATAATTTGCAAGTGAAACAATGGTTTCATCTGATGTTTTTAATCTATGAAACATATCATTATATTTGGATCCAAGTTCAGAAATTTCATCATTTCCCTTCAGTATTATGCTCGGAACTCCATCATGATAATTATGTACATTCTCAACTACCGAGTTTATAATTTTAATTTTTCTTACAACAAACACATGTATTAATATAAAAATACTTAAGGAAAACAGCGTCAAAGCTGCAAGTAAGATTAAAAGGTAGAAATTCATAGTATTTTGTGCATTATTAAAAATACTTCTGTGTGATGTAACCTTCACTAAAAAAGATGGACTTGAAAATATATTGTTATGTAATCCATAACTAGTAATAGTATTTTTATTAGTTACTTTAACAAATGTATCTATCCTTATAGAGTCACTTTTTAAAATTAGGTCTTTATTATAATCAACTAACTCTGTTTTAACTTCTGTATTTTTCCTAATATCATTCATTTCATCTTTATCATAATACCTAGCAAAAATTAAAAAACCAGTACTAGAACCTGAGCCATCATTTCTTGTAATTCTTTCTGCTGATATTAAAACTGGAATCTTATTATAAAGAATAAATCCCATAACATTTTTAGTAGTACTATTACTTAATAATTTAGAAACACTTGATGTTATATTTTGATCAAGATCCTCTGTAAATATATTTTTAGTATCATCTTCAATATTTTTTTTATATATTGTATTTCCAAGGCCATCAGTTATAAAAACAAAGTTGATTTTTGCCATTGACATAGCAGTTGAATCATCAAAATTAGTTAATAAGTATTCATTATTTCTATCATTTAAATATTTATAAGTAGCATTCCATCTTGCATAGTCTACATTCATAGCATTTATCCTATCAAGGTCATTCTGAATATAATTAAGCACAACATTGGCATCTGTATGTGCCTTATCAATTTCAATATCGTTGAAGCTCCCTAATAAAAATGTTTTTGAGAATAAGTAAAGAAAAGCTATTAAAATTAAGCTTACAAGAAATACAATTCCAAATAATTTTACCGAAAGTTTCACATTTATCACCCATCCCTAATCTATAACGTATTAACATAGTTATTGCTATTGTAATAACCATGTATTATTATTTTAAATTTTCCAGCTTAAATTATCTTTTTTTATTTCAGTGGAATATATCTTAAATCCATTTCCACCCTTTCGCTTAACTTCATACATACATGAATCAGCTATCTTAATTAAGGTATCTGCATCAATACCATGCTCTGGAAATATACTAATGCCTATACTCGCTCCAATAAATAATAGATTTTGTTTATAGTTAAAAGCCAAACCTAATGTTTTCAAAGCATCTTCTGCAATTTTTTCAGCATTTGAAGTTTCTCGTAAATTTCTAAGTATTACTATAAATTCATCACCACCAATTCTATAAATCGTATCTGTAGACCTAATAATATACATCAACCTTTTTGCGGCTATTTTAAGAATATAATCTCCAGCCTCATGACCATAATTATCATTAGCACTTTTAAACTTATCTAAATCTATAAAAAGAATTGCAGATTTTTCTTTTTCATCATTTAATATTGTTTCAAGATCCTCTAACATTTTTTTTCTGTTAAAAATTTCTGTAAGTGCATCATAATACACAAAATGACGAATTTGATCCTCAGCGTGTTGTCTATCTGTAATCTCATTTTGAAGTTTAAGATTTGATCTTTCTAGTTTTAAAGTATATTTTTTTTGCATTTCAGCTATGCTTTTCCTCTCTGAAACATCATGTAATATAATAAGTATTCCTAATACATCTTTGTATTCATCATATACAACTGTTGCCGATAGATCACAAACAAGCTCTTCTTCATTTTTCCGAAGTAAATCAACTTCAATATTAATGATCTTTCCCAACTGCATTATAGTTTCAAATTTAAAATTTCTAAAATTTATTATTTTAATTAGTGAATTTCCTTCTAACTCTTTATTATTATGGCAAGTAATATTTAGTGCAGCCTCATTACATTTTTTCACAACAAACTCCTCATCTAATATAAAAATCGGTTCATTTACAGCTTCAAAAATATACTCAGATACAAGTTCATAAGAGATTGACAACATTTTATGTTTATTAATTGCATACCACATCCCACCCATTCCAATAGTGAAAGCTAGGACCACAAACTGAAAAATCACAATACCAAGTAGAGGAAGTATAAAACATGATGTTGCCGCTAAAGAAAAACTTATTGAACAAGTAACTAAAATAATTCTCATCTGTTTTTTTACTCTATTTTTATTTGACCCTATTAATTGAGAATACATTACTACAAAACCCGCTGCAGTTACTACTGCGATATATATACTATAAACAACACCAATAGTTGAAGTAGAATAGAATATATCTATAAATCCATAAGCTTCCTTACTTATTGACTTAGATGGAATATAGAACAAATTGTTAATAGTAAATATAAGTGAAATTATATATATTGGATATTGTATTTTCGCAATATGATTTTCTTTTTTCGTACCTTTAAGAGCAAATGCAAAAGATAACCATAACCCACAAAAAAAGCATATGCCTAATACAGAAACAATTCTCCATATATTTGCAATTCTTATATTTGGTGAAATTAACATGAATGCATATCCTATGGTCCATATGCTAGTAGAAGTACAAAGGCTAAAAAATATTAAGTTAACTTTTGATTTTTTATCTTTTTTATAACTATAGATACCTATAAATAAATAGAAGATAAAACATATACATAATAATGAAAACAACATAGTTCTAATATTATCTCCCAAAGACATTTCTCTTTCCTCCTAACTTTAAAACATTTACAATTATATATCGTATGTATTCAACAAAACTTTATACATATAGCATCTATTCGACTCACAGCAAATCTTAACTAAAAATATTTTTTAACCATAGCAACTAAAATAAGGTATTATTGCATGTATCTCAACATGCAATAATACCTTTAAACGACTAATCCATATTATAATTATATATTACTCCACAATCGAAATCTTATAACTATATTTAAACTCTTCTCCAATTGCTAGTGAAATAGCTCCTTCTTTCTCTTTAAATTCACCAGTAAAATCTTCATAATCAGCATGTCCAAACCAAGGTTCTATACATAAGAATGGTGCTCCCCCTTTTGGTGCCCATATTCCCATATACGGAAATCCTTTAAATTCTAGGGATATAGACTTTTCATGATTTTTTGATTTTATAGTTATCTTATCAGATTTCAAATCATCAAATACTAATGCATCATCTTTAAATAAATCTTTTGAAAGCGGCATTATATCAGTATCTTTTAAACATTCTTTTCTCTTATGTGAAAAATAACCTTCATTAGTTATTTCCATAATATCGCTTGTTTCTCTCTTATCAAATTGAAGATAATAATCTTCTAATTTTTCATTATCTTCAATAGGGCACATAAATGCAGGATGTGCACCTATTGAAAAAGATATGTTCTTGTTATCTAAATTCATAACATTGTAAGTTACTTTAATTGTATTTGCCTCAATTGTATAACTAATAAGCAAAGTGAATTTATAAGGATATCTTTTAATCGTATCATCTGAATATTTTAGTTCAAAAGTAATTGAATCATTTGTTTGTGATATAAATTTAAAATCTGATATTCTACCTAACCCATGAGATGGCAGTTGATATGATTTTTCATCAACCCTATATTTTGAGTTTACTAGATTGCCCACTATTGGAAATAAAATTGGTGAATGATACTTCCAGTACTTAGGATCTCCATTCCAAAGATACTCTGTTCCCTCTTTTTTTCCTGTTATTGAATGTAGTTCTGCGCCATGATCGCTGGCTGTTATTTTTATTGCTGAATTTTCTATAGAATAAATCATTAAAACGTCCTTCCTATACGTACTTTAAAATTGTCTTTTTAAATTTAACATTTTATCTTTTTCTTAATTCCACTAAAGTACATCCCTCTATTGCTTGAATTCCATTTTCAATACAAAATTTAAGTATTTCAGGGCTTTCTGCTCCTGGTTGAATAAGTACCTTATCTATTTTTAACTCATGAGCTTCCTGAAGTATTTTAATACCTTTTATTGGATTAATGCATAAATTTAAAACATCTATCTTGTATGGTACATCACCTAAACTCGTATATGCATCTGCAGTTTTAACAGAAGGGTTTAACCCTACTACATTAAAATCAGCTTCCGTAAGTGAACTCAATATCTTATATGCATATTTTAAACGATTTAATACATCACCTACCACAACCCAATTTTTATACTCTAAAAATTCACTAGCCTTCAATATCATCATCTCCTAAAATTTAAAAGCAACAATTTGTTGCTCGTGTTTGTTACTTTGTTAAACATAACTATGTTAAATTTTTCTTAATATCATTATAAGTTTAAAATATAAATTTTGCTACATCCTTTTTATAATAGCAATGAACTTTTTGTTATTATAACCAAACCACTACCTTTTTACTTAAGTAATAAATATTATCTCGCCCACCCTATTCTATAGGAGTATTCTAACTCAAAATGTAATTAATTCTACTTATAAAAAACAATATCTTTCATAGGTTTTCTAATCCTTTTAAATTCTCCATCGCCTGCATAACCAATCGGCGAAAATACGACTGGCTCATAGGTTTCATCAACCCCCAGTAATTCTCTTGCAGCATCTATATCAAACGCCCCTACCCAACATGTACCAAGTCCAAGTTCAGTAGCTTCTAGTATCATATGATCCATAACTATAGCAGCATCCACATCGCTAAAATTTTTGCCGTTGTTTCTTATCCAACATTTACTTGGAATAGTACAAACACATACAACATAAGGTGCCGCACTAAACCATTCCTTAGGATATATTTTCTTAAGAACATCTACCTTATCTTTTGTACTTATCACATATACTCTAAATGATTGTTTATTTGCTGCAGTAGGCGCAAGTAACGCTGCTTCTAAGATTTTATCAAGTTTTTCTTTCTCCACATTTTTATTTGTATAAGTACGAACGCTGTGTCTTTTATTAATAAGTTCTAAATAGTTCATTAATGTTCCTCCCTATTTATAATATTTATTATTTGTAATCTAAGTTTTTAATTTCTTCTATGTCTACTCAATATTGTACCTCAAATTCTAACTTAATCCATACACCTTTATCTTTAATTTGAAAATTTATGCATACATAAAATAAAGTATCAAAATTAAAATAGACTCTAATCTATGCTTCTAAACGTCTTCTCATACCTATTTAAGGATAAATATGCTATAATTTAATTACTCTAATAAACAAAGGAGGCAATGTATCATGAGAATTGGATTTATAATTTCTTTGATTTTTGCTATTTTAGTCGCTTTATTTGGTATACAAAATTCTTCAGTAATATCCGTTAATTTCTTTTCTACAAAGTTTAATATTTCCTTAGCTCTTGTAATATTTGTAGCCGCAATTATAGGTGCAATAGTAGTTACTTTATTGGGACTACAAAAGGAATTTAAACTAAGTCGTGATAATAAGCGCATGACAAAAAAATCTAAAAATTTCGAAAATGAAATTGAAACATCTAAAAGTGAGATTGTAGACTTAAAAATTGAAAATGAATCTTTAAAAAGCAAAACAGAAGCTTTACAAATTGTTATAGAAGCATTAGAAACTAAAAATAAAACCTTTAATGATGAAGTAAGTTCGTTAAATGTTGAAATTAAAAGACTTAACACTAATTTGACAAATGAACCTGAATCAATAAATTAAAAGTAACTATATGAATTTCAAATAAAATGAGCATCAGCAGCTATTTATAGTCACTGGTGCTCATTTTATTATTTACTAATGTTGCTAACATCCATTCACATTATGTCACTTTATTTTATTTAACAACATATTTATATACTTTTAAATTATCTTCTGCGAAGCAACTATATCTAAAAAGGAGAGATATTGTGAATTTTCAAGGATTAACCGGTAAAGTGATAACCCCTTTTGATAAATCGCACAAAGTTTTAAGGCTTGAATACAACCTAGCCATTAACAAATTCCCATTAGCGATTGTTTATTGTTATAATTATATAGATGTATCCAATGCAATAAAGTGGTGCAATCAAAATTGCATAGAACTTCGCATTCGCACCAGAGGGCATAATTATGAGGGCTATTCAACAGACACAGGTGTTTTAGTAATTGATACTTCTTATATGAACAAAATTGATATAGATACAAAGCGCGATATTGCAGTAATCCAAGCAGGCTCAATGCTGGGGAATATATACTCACAACTGGCTGATAAAGGTTATGCATTCAATGGTGGTACCTGTCCTACAGTTGGAATTTCAGGTTTAGTATTAGGTGGCGGAATAGGTTTATCATGTAGAAATTTTGGTTTAGTTACAGACAATCTTTTAGAAATGCAAATAGTATGGTTCATATGTAAATTTTCCTTATGCTGAGCTCCAAAACTATGGCTACGAATACTATGGTAAAAACTATATTTGTCTTAGAAAAGTAAAAGAAATCTATGATCCAAATAATATATTTAATTTCCAACAATCTATAAGACCGTTATAATCAATTTATATCATAAGAAACCCGTCAACTAAGTAACTCAGCGGGTCTTATTACTTATCGGATTTAGATTAACCTAATTATTAGCATCAATAATTTAAAACGGGGTGAAAACAATATGAGATTTACTTATAAGCACACATTATACGCAAGTTATTTAGGTTATATTACCCAAGCAATAATTAATAATCTAGCACCTTTGCTCTTTTTAATTCTTCAACAAGAATTTAATATTTCATTAGAAAGCATTGGTATATTAATATCTCTTAATTTTGTAGTTCAAATCATAACGGATTTGTTATCTGCCAAATTTGTTGATAAAATTGGTTATAGGACATCAATAGTAGGCGCACATGTTCTATGCACGTTAGGGCTAATATCAATGGGTATTTTGCCATATGTATTTGTAAATCCATATGTGGGACTAGCTATTGCAATTACCATAAATGGCATTGGTGGCGGGCTTATAGAAGTTTTAATAAGTCCCATTGTACAGTCACTTCCTGGTGATGAGAAAGCTTCTGCCATGAGTATTCTCCATTCTTTTTATTGTTGGGGACAAGTTATAGTTGTTTTGCTAACTACTCTCTATTTTTATGCGTTTGGAACTATTAACTGGCTATATATTCCTATTTTATGGTCAATTGTACCCTTATTTAATATGATTCTATTTATTAAGGTGCCCCTTTCAACAATTGAAGACAATGATGTTATAATTCCCTTTCAAAAACTGTTCACCACCAGAGTATTTGGGTTGTTTATAATTCTTATGATATGTGCAGGAGCCTCTGAGCAGGCTATGTCTCAGTGGGTATCTTTATTTGCAGAGTCTGGTCTTAAAGTATCTAAAACAATTGGAAATTTATTAGGTCCTTGTTCCTTTGCAATTTTAATGGGTATAGCAAGAGTTTTCTATGGAATAAAGGGCTCTAAAATCAATATGAAAAAAGCATTAGTATTTAGCAGCATTCTTTGTGTTATAAGTTATCTATTAGCAGTGTTTTCAAAGGTTCCACTAGTATCGCTGATTGGATGTTCATTGTGTGGTTTGTCAGTAGGTATCATGTGGCCGGGAGTATTCAGCTTATGTGCACAGTATTTTCCAAAAGGAGGAACATCAATGTTTGCAATTTTAGCTTTAGCCGGCGATGTCGGATGCACAGCGGGACCAGGTCTTGTTGGTTTTATATCAAATAGAGTTGAAAACGCTACTATGACTTTATCTAACAATTGGTTTTACAGTACAAGTCTCACAGAAATAGGTTTAAAAACAGGATTACTATTTGCTATCGCATTTCCTGTAATTATGTTTTTTAGCGTTATTGTGCTAAGAAAAAATAATGTACAAAAAAGTGATTATGCATCTAGTAGTAATAAATCATCTAAATAGTTGATTTAACATGAAAAAGAGCCAATATTTATATATATTTAATCACCTTTTGTACCTCATTAATGCTTTCATAATCACCACTTGCTACTAAAGAAAATAATGCAACACCATAAGCTGCTTCCTCTTCATGTATAGGAATATTTAGCTTTAAATTAAATAATTCTTCAATTATTCTTTGTAAATGTTTATTCCTGCGAATTCCATTTCCTGAACCTACCAAAATAGTTGCTTTCGCTTGCTTGATTTCACACATTTTATCATATAAATTAAATAGTTCTCTTGCTATTTCTTCAAGCATGCCAGTAATCATATTGATGGGCGTAAAATTATGAATATCTATATTACTAATACTACCCCTTTCTTCTGGATTCTCTCTTGTTCCACTGAACCTTGTGGAAATAATTAATGGACTTTGGCTTGCCTTTCCTTCTGACATGACTTTATCCATAACATCATAAAGAGATGGACAAGCAGTATTAGAATTTAACATCATTACTTCTCTAAAGAAAGATTCGAGCATTGCATAAGCTCTACCACCGCATAAGGTCGAACCAACAAAAATAAAATCATCACAAATACTTGGTCTTAGTTCTATATCCAAACATGATTGATTATCTAAATAACTCAAAACGCCTACTGATACTTGACTCCCTGTTCCAACATTGACAAGTACTGTGTTTTCCATATCTTGCACTGACCCAAGAACACTAGCTTGGTTATCTCCTATTGCAACGCTGACGGGAATGCTCTCTTTTGTTTTACCAACAATCCCATATCCTATTTTTATTGTTGGAAATATCTCCTTATAAATGTTTACTTTTTCTAAAACCTTAAAATCAAATCTCTTATTTCTTAAATCAAAACATCCAAGGCTTGCAGCATTTGATGGAGTCATAACCAAAACTTTTTCATTTGCAATTTTCATAGCAATATAATCACTAATTGTACAAATAGTTGATATACCTTGTGGAACTAAATTATTACACATATTATAAAAATGTGTTGTAACTCCATATCCAGAAGCCATATGATACCCAGTTTTCTTAGACAGGTATTGTGCATAAGTATCATCTTTTGTGTATGGTAAATTACCTCTACCATCTTGCCATGTGTATAGTGGACTAATAGCATTGCCTTCTTTGTTGACGTACAAAATACCATGCATTTGACCAGTAACACCAATACAATTTATATTTCCATAAGTCTTTATAAATTGTTGTATTATTGTAGTTACCTTATTTAATATTAGATCCACACTTTGTATTTTTTCATAATCATATTCACTTGATATAAAAGTATCATTAGCAACTGTTCTACTTTCTAAAACGCCCCCAGTTTCCCCATCTAAAATAACGACACAAATAGTGGTTGTTCCAATATCTACTCCTATTGCCCTCATATTTAATCCTCCTTTAATACCAATGCATCCTCACAATCATCTAAATAATCTATATTTCCTTTTACTATCGTTATTTCCATACAACACCTCTACCTCAGATTTGATTAAATACAATTATTACGCTACATAGTATATTGCACTTAATTATATCATATCTTTATATTTTGACACTTTGACATTGTTGAAATAGAAACAAATTTTTGATATAATATTGTTAATACGGTAGCGGATAGGAGGCTGGCCATGAACAAAGAAGAACAGGTCATAAAGGGTTTCAGTTTCAGGCGTATTATGATTATACGAAAAAAATGTTTCAGATGCTGGAATTTGATGTTAAAGACGTAGTTGTAATTACCGGTATGAGAAATGGACCGGCGCATGAAAGAAAAGATCTGCATACCGGCATGAAGGATATCGGTTCGTCATTGATTTTGGATAAAATCCGTTGATAACCTCTCCATAATTCTATTACATAATATGAAATTGATTTATTACATCCTATAATATCTAATCATATCTTCTTGTGAATTTATTCCAAAATTTTGTGGTAATGCTAGCTCCTTTAAATCTTTCCCTATAAATCTACCATTTACATAATATTCAACCCCAGCAAAGTCCTCAAACCACATAAGAATTTTATCAATAAACGGAGTTTTAATTTCTGCTATTTCGCAAAAGCTCTTAATAATGCATAGTCCAGATGGAAAATCCTCCAAAAAGTATCTTGACTTAAAATCTGGAACGTACCCTTTCGCTGTTAGTATCATTGGAGATTGGATATTCTTAAGCGCAATCTTATTGCTGATTTTAGCAGTCATCTTCTCTGCTGTTTGTGCTCCAAAATACTCTTTTACAGAACCAACGCCACGAAGCTCAATTTTATCTAACTTATGGCATAATTTCTGAACCTCTTCATCAGTTCCAAGTAGCATTGTCGAAGAGTCATCTGTCCACTGGCTATAAAAATTAACCATTTTATCCCAATAGAATTCACCACCACCATTACCTGGCATCAATCCGATCCATGCCCCAGCTTTTATAAAAGGCTTAATCTTTTGAATTACTTCCCTTAAAATATTTGCAGGAAGCGTGGATATGATAATGTCCGCATCACTAATTACTTCCTCTGGATTACTTGATATTACATCCAATCTTCCTGAGTATTCAAATGTACCATCCCTATCAAAAACCTCAATAATATTGTTCCATTCATCTGGCCTTGACGTCAACAATCGTACAGAGATATCATCTTTCGCGCCCAATATCTCCAATTACAAGTGTACCTATATTTCCCCCACCTAAAACACATACATTCATATTGTATCCCCCTTATTTATAATTAGTTTAACTCTCTTTCTTAGCTACAATCTCTTTTCTAGCATAATCTTTACCAAATATAAGGAACTCTCTTTCAGCATTACTAATATCACCATAGGATACCTTTGCCCAAATAGCCAACACTATACCTATAATCATCCATACAAAAACAATTCCCCATTCATATGGCCACACTAAAGATCCTGGCCCAATAGGTAAATATAAGCTAATAAAAAATAACGAAATGATTACCGCGCCATATCCAACAAATTTCCCACCTGAAACTTTAAATGGTCGTTCTAGATTTGGCTCCTTTTTCCTTAGACTAATAAATGATACTGACACAAGTAGATAAGCAATTACAGTTCCAAATGCACTGGCATCAACAAACCAAACTAACGCGTTCTTTCCCAGTAACGGAGATAAACAACTAATTAAACCAACAAGAAGAATAGCCGCCGTTGGCGAATTATACTTTGGATGTAGTTTTGCAAAAACAGCTGGAATCATTTTTGCTCTACCCATTGCAAATAGCACCCTTGTCGCTCCCATAATAAAGCCATTCCAACTCGTAAGAATACCACACAATGCGCCACCAATTAAAATTTTCCCAAATATAGGTGAGTTAAAAGAAAATGCCATAGCATCTGCCACCGGAACTCCACCTGCTTGTCTTATTTCCGTGGGTGCCGATATAGAAATACCAACAATCATTAATATGTACCAAGCGGCTGCCATTAAAATTGAAATAATTAAAACATTAGCGATCTGTTTGAGTGGTATATTCATCTCCTCAGCTGTTTGAGGAATAACATCAAATCCCACATACATAGATGGTGCCATAAGCAAAACAGCAACCAAACCAGATCCACTTGTAAATAAAGGTACTGCATACTCTGTACTGCCAAATGCAACACCCCCAAACAAAAATAGAAGACCCACGAGTACTAATCCTACTGTACCCATAACTTGAAAAATAGCAGAATTCTTTGTTCCAAAATAGTTTAATGCAGTAATCACTATTGCACCTGCAATTCCAATTATCGCCCATGAGAAATATACATCATATCCAGCTATAGTCCATAGTAGTCCCATCTTTGGTATCGGAAATATATAATCTATCGCCGTAGACATGGAGATTCCTTCCATAGCTGCAACTCCAACATATGCAAATCCTATGGCCCATGACGTTACCCACGACCAAAAATAATTAAGTCCTCGATAAGCAAAAACCATCTCCCCACCAGCCAGTGGCAATGCAGGTGTTAATTCTGCATAAGTCAGCCCAACAAAAATGCACATCACCGCACCAATAAGAAATGCTAATATGGCACCGATTACACCAGCCTCTGACACCCAATTGCCAGTAAGCATTACCCAACCCCAACCTATCATAGTCCCAAATGCCATAGCCAATACGTCAACTCTACCTAAAACCTTACTTAAACTTTGTCTTTTATGTTTCATTCGCCTTCCCCCTAGTTCTTTCTTTTTAAAATTAATATTATTATTTATATTTCTACAAATGTTTTCATATTCCTTTAAAATCCTATTTTTCTAAAATTATCTATAGATTCCTTATATGCTTAGCTTTATAAACAAACATTAAAGCATTGCGCTCATCAATGGGTAATCTTCCTCCCCATCTGCCATTCCACCACACATGCTATTTAATCCTGAGTGAAGAAAGCAAGACCTAACTACAGCTTTTGATCCATATTTTAATCTTAATTTATCAACTGTATCATTTATCCTTTTATCTTTCTCATAATCAAAATTGTCTAATAAAGAACACTGATAAAAGTCATTATTACAAAAATCTGTTATATGTATCCCCAAGTGCCTTATTGGATTACCTTTCCAAACATTATCAAATAAATAACATGCTATTTCATATATTTTGCGGGTTGAATCAGTTGCTACGACTAATTTCTTTTGACGAGAATAAAATATTAAATCACTCCCCCTAATGCTTATACTTATCACATTGCAGCAATTTTGAGAATCTCTTAAACGCATAGCAACTGTTTCACATAAGGATAATATCACTTTATGAGCTGTATTTTTATCCTCTACATCAAAAGCGATTGTTGTAGAATTACCTATGCCTTTCATTTTAATATAATTACTCTTTCGTACTTCTGAAAATTCGTTGCCATTTGCATAATTCCAAATTACTTGTCCGTGACTCTTTAACTTATTCTTTAAAATTTCCAGATTATAATTTGCGAGTTCCCCAATAGTGTTGATATTTAGGTTATGCAATTTTGGTGATGTAGCTCGTCCAACCATAAATAAGTCTTCAACAGGTAGTGGCCACATCTTTTGCTTTATATCACTTGGAAACAAGGTGTGTATTCTATCTGGCTTTTTAAAATCTGATGCTACCTTTGCTAACAATTTATTGCACGATATTCCTATATTTACTGTAAACCCAAGTTCATTTTTTATCCTATTCTTTATAATTTCAGCTAGCTCCATATAATCTGGATATAAATGTTCCATATTTGATAAATCAAGAAAACTTTCATCAACTGAGAAACGCTGAATAATAGGAGTGTATTCTAAAAAGATTTGATGCATAGCTTCACTACACTTCATATATAATGAATATCTTGGAGGTACAATAACAAGGCCAGGACACTTAGCCCTTGCACTATATAGAGTCTCTCCTGTGTGAATATCAAATTTTTTAGCAGGTATTGATTTAGTTAAGACAATGCCATGCCTGCTTTCTTCATCTCCACCTATTACAGATGGGATTGTTCTAAGATCTAATTGCTCACCTCGCTGGAGTCTATATGCTGCTTCCCAAGATAGATAAGCACTATTTGCATCTATATGAAATATTAATCTACTCATATTATAAATCATCTTCCTTTTTATTAATCTTATTTGCACTTAATAGAACATTTGTTCGTATAGTTATTATATACTATTTGGTTACTTTTTAGAAGTAAATATACATATTTTTTTTTAGTAATTTATGTGTTTTTCTTTATTCTAAAATAAAATCAAAACAAAATAGTAAATAACCTAAGTAATGGTTAAACTATAAAAAAAGTGAGGTGTTAAAAATGGCTATAGCCCATAAAACAGTAATTTCATTTGGTCTTGTTGCTATACCAATATCCATGTATACCGCAACGCAAGATAACGATATACATTTTAATCAGTTACATAAAGAAGATAATTCAAGAATTAAATACAAAAAATCCTGTAGTCACTGTGGCAAGGAAATAACAACAAAAGATATTATTAAAGGGTATGAATACGATAAAGAACATTATGTGGTCGTTACTGATGACGATTTAGAAAAAATTAAAACTGAAAAAGAAAAAACAATACAGATATTGCATTTTGCACAACTAAATCAGATCTCCCCAATTTTTTATGACAAAACATATCAGGCTATTCCTGAAGCTGGTGGAGATAAGGCATTTGAACTTTTGAGAGCTGCTCTTATGTCTGAGCAAAAGATTGCGATTGGCAAAACTGTAATGGGTACTCGAGAGACTTTACTTGCTATAATCCCCCGTGAGGATGGAATATTAATCTCGAAAATGTACTATGAAGATGAAATTAAAGACCTTCCCAAATCGTATAACAAACCCGAGATAATAGATGCCGAACTTACTATGGCAAAGGCATTAATTAATTCAATGGTTACTCCTTTTAATCCAGCTGAATATAAAGATGAGTATCAAGTAAAGTTGAGAGAACTCCTTGAAACGAAAATAGCTGGTAAAGATATTGTTGCTTCTAAATCAGAAGAACCAAGTAATATCATTAATCTCATGGATGCATTAAAAGCTTCAATTGATCAAAATAAAGCAAAAGCAACTCCAAAACCTAAAGTAAAACGCGAAAAAGTTCCAAAAGGTGCCTAATGGACTTATTCGAAAGTAAAGAAATTAAACCTATGTTGATAGGTGAGATGCAAGAAGCATTTGATAACCCTGATTATATATATGAGTTAAAGCTGGATGGAGAACGATGTGTTGCTTATTTAGATAAAGACGTAACGGATTTGCGTAACAAACGAAATGTAAAAATGCTTGTAAAAGTACCTGAATTATCGAATATACACAAACAGGTCAAATGTCGTTGCATTCTAGATGGCGAGTTAATCGTCACAAAGAATGGCAAGCCCGACTTTTATGAGATTCAGCGGAGATCTCTTATGTCAAACTCTTTTAAAATTAAGCTTGCATCAACTAGATTACCAGCCAGTTTTACCGCATTTGATATCCTTTATTACAAGGATCACTCAGTTATAGACTTACCTTTAATGGAGCGTAAAAAGCTGCTTGAAAAAGTCATTATGGAAAACGAATCTTTAGCTATCTCTAGATATATAGAAGAACAAGGAATACAGTTTTATCAACTTGCTAAGCAAAATGATCTTGAGGGTATAGTTGCTAAGAGAAAGGATAGTAAATATCATCTGGGCAAAAAAACCAAGGACTGGATTAAAATTAAATATCTACTCGATGACGATTTTGTAGTGTGCGGTTACATCTTTAAGGAAAAAGGTGTAATTAGCATTGTTCTTGGGCAATATTCAGGCAAAGCATTAGTATACAAGGGGCACGTTACCCTTGGAATGTCAGGAGAAGATTTTAATATAATAAAATCCACTCCCAAATTAAACTCGCATCCCTTTAATGAATTGCCTTCTGGAAACGATAATGCGGTGTGGATAGAACTTAATCTTGTATGCATTGTAAAGTATATGATGAAAACATCAAATGGCTCACTGCGCCAACCTGTATTTAAGGGTTTGAGGGATGATAAAGATCCCAAAGATTGTACCATAAACTAATAGGGAGAGAGGAATATGTATAAAGAAAGACAAGGCGAATACCAAAACAGTAAAATCACTATAATTGAAGACAATGAGGATATATCAAAAATAGATATTACTACATCTAAAGGACACATGTTTAGAGATAAAGCTTTAATGATAGCTGAGGATAATCATGAAGGAGATTACACGGTACTCGTTTCAAATCTTACAGATATAGAGAAAGTAAATATATTTGATGCACTGGACGCAAGTTTACATGAAAATACTGACACCAATGTTTATATGGTGGATAAGATTATAAATTTAGAAGATCAAATAGATAGTTTAACTGAATCATTTGAGTGTACTAATGAAGATAGTGAATATGATGGCGAATATGATTTTTACGAAAAATAACTAGCAACTAAGGAGATTTCCTATGACATCTCCTTAGTTGCTACTATATAAGTTAATGAGCTAATTTTTTATACTCTATTTATATTTTTAATTAATAAACTTTCTTAACCATTCTTTTGTTTTTACATCAGCAAAAGCTGCATCAACACTATTATAATATACTTGCTTATATTCCTCTAAAGTAATGTTAAAATGCTTAAATACTACTTCACATTCCTTAGTCATATTTGTATCTGACACAGTTCTATTGTCAGTATTAATTGTTACCCTTATTCCATCATTAAAAAAATTGTAGAAAGGGTGGTTTTCATAAGTATCTATTGCTTTAGTCTGAATGTTACTTGTTAAACACATTTCAAGAGTAATTTTATTATCTTTTACAATATCATAAGCTTCAATGCAGTCTTTTATAAATACTCCATGGCCAATTCTTTCTGCGCCCAACATTTCTACTGCTTCAAGGACATTTTTACCTATTCCTGTTTCACCTGCATGTATAGTTACTCTATACCCGTATTTTCTAGCTATTGCTATAGGTTCTATAAACTTACTACAAAAGCCTTCCTCTTCGGCTGCACATAAATCTACTGCAACCACACCCTTGCCTAGATATTTTTTTCCAGCTTCCACAACATCTATTGCTTTTCCCGCAGGCATAAACCTCATGCAACAGAGTATTATATTACCTCTTATATCATATTTATCTTCTGCTTGCCTAATTCCAAGTATTACACTCTCTATAATTTCACAAACACTTAACCCTTTATTTATATGAAGTAATGGTGCAAATCTAACTTCAATGTATTTAACATTTTCTTTTGCAGAGTCCTCAAGAAGTTCATATGTTATTCTCCGTAAACTTTCTTTGGATTGCATTACTAAATTTGGTATTTCAAATCTTTTTAAATATTCGTCCAGTGACATGCATTCTTCTGGCGCAGTAACTTCTTTTCTAATATTGTAGACATCATAAAACGGTATACTTATACCCTCTGCCTTTGCTATATCAATTATGGTTTTAGGTCTTAAACTACCATCTAAATGACAATGCAACTCTATTTTAGGTAGCTCTTCAATTTCTTTACTACTATATTTCATATATCCTCCAATTCAAATTTGTTAACCTGTATTCTATTCATTAAATACATTAACTAGTTTTTACTTTTGACAACTTAGAATATATTCACGTACTAAATCGTACGGCTTATTAGCCTTCATAATAGAAGACATAACAGCTATTCCATCACTACCAGCTTCCATTACTAAATGAGCATTAGAAGGGCGAATTCCGCCTATTGATATAATGGGAATATTTACATGTTCTCTTATTATTTTAATAATATCTAAACCTCTTGGAGGAACACCTTTCTTACAATCGGTTTTAAAAATATGCCCTAATAATATATAATTTGCACCATGTTTTTCAGCCTCTATCGCCTCTTCAAGGCTATGGACAGAAACCCCTCTATCTCCACTAAACGATAAGTTTTCATTAACAAATCTTGTAAAATTAGTATGATAACCGTCAGCGCAGGCTGCTTTAGCCACCTCTATATTATTATTTATTATAAGCTTTACACCTGAATCACCTATAATACCCTTTATCTTAAGGGCTATAGGTAAAAGTAAGTCATAAGGCAAATCCTTTTCACGTAAAATAATAGCGTAAATACCAGCATCTATGGCTTGTTGAATGACTTCATAAAAGCCCACATCGCACGCTAGCTTTCTATTTGTTATAAGAAAAATCATCTATATAACCTCCCAATAATATTTTTAGTTTCGCGATTTGAATTGGGTATTATATAAATTTTTATAATCCCATTTTCTAAGTATAACATCATTTGCTCTCTTAAAAAATGCAGACATAATTGATATATATTATCATATAATATTTTGTTTGTACATTGTTATATTTATTCGCATTAATTACAATATATGAAACTGTTGTATTTATGCTACTTAACAAAAAAAATAAAAGTCCTGAATTAATTCAGAAGTTTTATTTTTAAGGAAAATTCTATTTTATAATCATTAAATCATTTAAAAGATTTAAAAGTCTAGTTCCTAAAGTAGTTAACTCTGTGTTCTTTATTGTAGATTTTTCAAACATATTGTCTAATCTTTCATTTAATTTCTCTAAGTAAGTTTTCTCTACAGCCACTACCGGAACTGTAGGATCAACTACTGGTTTTACACAAGCTGTCTTAGTAGTTGCATCTTTTACAGCTAACAAAACTGAATCAGCTTCAGTTTTTACTACTGGATCTAATACTATCTTACTATCTTCAATTCTTTTTAATTCTACCTTAACTGCTTCTGCATTTTTAACAATCGTAGTTTTTAAAACTTTATTAGCATCTCTAACTGCTGCTATTTTGCCCATTTTAACTTTTAAAGCTGCTTTGTCTGCCACACTAATAACTGGCTTCATTTCTCCGTTTTTATCTTTATTAACATTTTTTGAACCTCTATGAATCTTATTAAAATTTTTCTTATCAACATGATTTTTAACGAACTTAACATCCCGTTGCTGAGCTTTTTCATTCTTGATCTCTAATTTTTGTGCTACAGTGGTTGGTTTTACACAATTCGTATCTTTATTTCGTTCACTAGCATAAACCCCCGATGATACACCTATTGATAATGTTAAAGCGATTACAAATAAACCTAGTTTTGCAGTTTTCATGTTAATTCCTCCTCGTATTATCCTTATGTAAATAACAATTATTAATCATTATCCCATATTTATCATTCTCTTATATATACGATACATGATATGATTTTTTAGAGGGTTTTTTCATTTTAGTTTAAATCAAATACATAATTCTTTGATGGTGCATAATTAAAACTATATTTTCCAGCTAAAAGACTACATACAACATTGTTTTTATATTGACTTCCTTTCAATCCACTTTCTGAAAGTTTTCTTCCATTTACCATAACACTTTCAACATCAGCATCTGGAAGCTCAAGTTC
The DNA here is from genome assembly GCF_018861735.1 of Clostridium lacusfryxellense. GTDB lineage: Bacteria > Bacillota > Clostridia > Clostridiales > Clostridiaceae > Clostridium_AD > Clostridium_AD lacusfryxellense. The sequence goes on from NZ_JAHLEB010000008.1 coordinate 94,511, forward strand.
TGCCTCTGTATTGAAAGGAACAGTAAAATCAAAGGACAACTTGCCATCTTCATTTATTCTCCACTCACTTTTAATAATACCTGTAGCAGAATTTAAAGTTGCTTTGGCATATTTTAAACTTCCGTAGGGCTGTGGTGATAATTTTATTTTTCTGAAGCCCGGTGCCTCCTCCACAGGATTTATGCCACACATATTTCTATACATCCATTCAGCCACAGATCCATAAGCATAATGATTTAAAGAATTCATACCAGTTCCACTTATACTTCCATCAGAAAGAACCGAATTCCAACGTTCCCAAATAGTTGTTGCTCCTAGCTTCACAGCATAAAGCCAACTTGGATAATCCTCATTTAAAAGTAATTTGTAAGCATAATCATTAGCTCCATTTTCTGATAATACTCTACAGAAATATGGTGTACCTACAAATCCTGTATTTAGATGCATGTTATCATCTTTAAGTTTCATTTTCAAATCCAAACTAAGTCTATCTCTGTAACTGTTTGGTACTAAATCCATATAAAGCGCAACTATCATGGCAGTTTGAGTATTTATTGCACTTCTTCCATTAGGCGTAAAATATTCTAACCTTATTGCTTCTTTTATTTCATTTGCTAAAATAGTATATTCCTTTTCTAATTCACTCTTACCAAGAACCCTTGCTGCCTTTGCAACAAGTTGAACTGAATAGCAGTAATAAGCTGATGCAATATAATAACTATCCGTAGCTCCAAAAGGCGAAGAGGGATCTTTACCATCTAAGGCTAACCAGTCAGCGAAATGAAAACCTACGTTCCAAAGCCTCTTCGAACCATTACTGTCATCAACTTTTTTTATATAATCCACCCAATCCTTCATAGCTTCAAACTGACTGCCAAGAAGTCCTTTATCACCATAGTGTATATAAAGCGTCCATGGAATCACTGTAGCTGCATCCCCCCAAGCAGCTGACCCATGACCATTTATAAATCCATTATCGTCCTTGGGTTTTATGCTTGGAACCACAAATGGTACAGATCCACCTAATCTCTTTTGTTCTTCATGAAGATCAACCATATATTTATTGTAAAAAGCTGGTGAATACATGTTGTAGCAGGCTGTAGACGCAAATATTTGAGCATCACCTGTCCATCCCATTCTTTCATCTCTCTGCGGACAATCTGTTGGAACATCTAAGAAATTGCCTTTCTGCCCCCAAAGTGCATTTATAAATAATTTATTCACCAAGGGATTCGAAGTTTCTATACTTCCTGTTTGATCAATATCTGAGTATATAACACATCCTACAAAGTCTTCAATATTTAGATTCTCACCAAAGCCTGTGAGCTTAACATATCTGAATCCATAGTAAGTAAAGTGTGGTTGAACCTCTTCTAAAGTTCCATCAGATATATATCTAAACTCTGCTTTTGCAGTTCTCAAATTATCTTGATAAAAGCATCCATTTTGAAGTATTTCTCCAAACTGGAGCATAAGTTCTACCCTTTTATGTGTATTGGCTTTAAATCGAATCCAACCTGTCATATTTTGACCCATATCAAGAACAATTTCCCCAGCAGGAGTTTTAATAATTTCTAAAGGCGTAATTTCCTCTTTTATCTTTACAGGTAAGCTTAATCTTGATGTAAGTTTATCAAACCCTAATTTAATTAAATTTACATTCTTCCATTTAATATCATCCAGTTCAGAAGTTGACCAGCCTTTAATTTTTTCATTTGCATCATATATTTCACCGTCATATATACCACTGAATTTTACAGGTGAAGAGATACATTTCCAGCTTTCATCAGTTCCCAAAATTACAGTTGTGCCGTCCTTAAGTTCAACAACAATATCACATATGGCAGCAAATTTATCACCATAAAGTTCGTTATGTCCGCCATCAAAACCAAATCGGCCCTTGTAAATCCCATTACCAAGCATTATTCCAATAGCGTTATCACCACTTTTTAGCAGGTTTGTTATATCATAAGTCTGATACTGAAGCCAAAAATCATATGCATTAAAGCCTGGTGTAAAATACTCTTCACTTACCCTCTCTCCATTTACTTGAAGTTCATATAGTCCTAATCCACATATGTAAACTCTTGCGGAATGGATTTCAGAGCTTAATTTAAAACTTTTTCTTAATAAGGGATGAATCTCTTTATCTAAGTTTGGAGTAATCCATTCACCTACCCAAGGTTCTTCAATCTTTGAACTTTCAAACCAAACAGTTTCACTTACTCCACTATCGCCTGCATCACCCCAAACCATAACCCTCCAATAATAACGTGTTCTACTATGGAGTTCTATACTAGGCGTATAGGCTAGACTGTCAATATCACTTTTATTTCCACTGTCAAAAATTATGTCCTCAAACTTTTCCTCTAAGGATATCTGAACTTGCGCTGAAGTTTGAAACTTAGAGATAGTATCCGCTGTAATCCATGAAAAACTTACGGTATCTAATTTAAATCCTAATGGATTTGTTATATGGTTAGTCCTTAAATTTTCTATTCTCATTTTTATCCATCCTTTCATATTTACTATACTTTATTTTACTGCAAAGCATTTCATTTTTCACGGTAGTATATTATCATGTTTATGGGGGTGTTTAATTATAGATAATCTTACTTACTATACAAAATTCGAAGAACTACTTAGTGATGAGCCAATATATATGAATAAAGTGAAAGAACAACCGTATGGTCACCTTCATGCCCATGATTTTATAGAAATAGCCTATGTAGTTTCTGGCTGTGGCACTCATAAAATAGGTGATAAGGAATATGAAGTGTCTAAGGGAGATCTTTTTATAATAAACTACGATATACCCCATGAATTCAGATCTTTTCAGGACCCCTCAAAACCTGAGCTTTGGGTGTATAATTGCATTTTCAAGCCTGAATTTTTAGACTATAAGATGGTTAACTGCAAGGATTTTTATAATATAACTCATCATTTTTTATTTCGTTCTATTTTCCCAAAGGATTCTGCAATAGATAATGATATAAAACTTTTGGCGAGAGATAGCCTTGAAATAGAAGACCTATACGAAAAGATGTACCGAGAGTATACCCTTAAAGAGGAAGGGTATATTGAAATTTTAAGAGCCTATGTTATTGAACTTTTAATAACTATTTTCAGGCTTTTCAGAAAAAATACTGCTTTAGGTGGTTATGTAGAAACTAAAAGACAAGAAACAATTCATAAAGTTATAAAATATATGAAGGCTAATTATTCCCAGGATTTAAAGCTGGAGGATTTAGCTACCATAGCTTTTCTAAGTCCAAATTATTTCAGCAGAATTTTTAAGGAATGTACTTCTATGAACATTTCAGAATATATACAGAAAATAAGAATTGAGGAAGCCTGTAAGCTACTTAAAATGACAGACAAAAAAGTTATTGATGTAGCTAACGACATCGGCTACAAAGATATTAAATATTTTAATTCAATTTTCAAAAAAATCACTGGGAAAACTCCAGGAAAATATAGAAAAGATCCTATTTGAATAAATAGTGTTTATTAAACAATTAGAAAACCCTCGACTAATTAATCAGTCGAGGGTTTCAATAACTATAACTTACATTCTTCTTCTCTTGCTTTCTCAAGTGTCTCTAAAAATAATTCAGGTGTTTGTGCACCAGATACCGCATATTTATTATTAATTACAAAGTAAGGAACACCACTAATTCCAAGTTTTGAAGCTGTTTCTTCATCTTTTCTTACTTCTTCACCATACTGATCTGATTCCAAAATACTTAATGCTTTATCTCTATTAAGACCTACTTCATAAGCAAGACTAGCTAATACTTTATGATTTGATATATTTAAAGAATCTACAAAATACGCCTTTAAAATTCTTTCTGATAACTCATTCATCTTACCTTCTGTTTTTGCATAATGTGCTACTCTGTGAGCATCAAAAGTATTGGTTGGAATTAAATCATCAAAGTTATAGTTAAGGCCTATATCTTTAGCCTGCGCCACTAATTGATCATTTGATGCTTTTGCTTGTTCTACAGGTATGCCATATTTTTTTGCTATAATTTCATGGATATTTCCATCAAATTTCTTTTTAGATGATGGATCAAGCTCAAAACTTTTAAAAACTAATTCAACTTCATCCCTATGTTCAAATTTTTCTAAAGCAATTTCTAATCTCCTTTTACCCATATAACAAAACGGACACACAAAATCAGACCACACTTCTATTTTCATTACTATTCCTCCTCTTAAATTAATATATCAAAATTCTATAACATTAAATTTAATTTCTTATCTATATATAATATTCTACTCTTATGTATCTTAATTACAAGTACGCACTTTTATATTGTATAGTACCCAAATTAATACTATCAAATTTACTATATTAAAAATAAGTTCATTACTATCGGCCTATAATTCCATTGGCAGCCCCTTATAAAACTATTTAGTTATAGTTTTAGTAACCTTTAGTAGGTTTTAGTTGCTATTTTGTTAGTTTTGTTGTATAATAGTGTTAAGTTATTAATAAGGAGATGTGTATTCTTGAATTTTGACGACCTATGGTTGGTAAGAACTAATCCTGAAAACATTAATAGATTAAAAGAGTTTTTAGAAAATGACATAATTGCTATAGGTTGGAGTAACTTAATTGACTTAACAGGTATGGATAAAAACGCGCTTCTTGTAGAGCTTGCTAGGAATAATTATTCCTGTTCAAATGTGAAGCTCGGTGTTATAAATCAGTTTGTAAATAATATTCAGGTTGGTGATTTATGTATTATACCTTATGGAGATAAGATATATATTGCAAAAGTTACAAGTCCATATTATTATGATTCAACTAAAATAGGTGAGGGTTATCCTCATCAAAGAAAAGTTGAATTTATTAATAAAGATAACCCAATTAGTCGATCTAGTTTACCTGAAGCTGTTCGAAAATCATTAGGAGCACAAAATTATGTTGCACATCTAAAACATCGTATATATGAATTTAAGGCATTTTTATCTGAGGTGGAAACTTCTACCGAAAATATTAATATACATGAAAGTTTGATAAAGTTGCTACCACTCGCTCTAGAAACTATAAAAAACGCTATGGAAAGTGATGATATTCAGAGAAGATTTGATGCATCCATTGAAGTGCTTAGATTAATACAGAAATATGAATAATTAAAAATTTGAAGGAGGAAATAATTATGTTATTTTCAAGTTGGTTTAAAAATAGGAAAAAAGAAATACTAAAACAATCAAAAATTAAAACTGCTAAAAAGGTAGCTATTGGAACTGTAGCTGGAAGTCTTAGTGGATTATTAGGAGGTTTACTTTTTTCACCTAAATCTGGTAAGGAAAATAGAGATGATATTGTTAAATCATCAAAAGATATTACAAACAATATTAAAGATAGAACTACAGAACTTAAGGACACCATTGACAATAAAGTTACTGATGTAAAAAGTAGTGTAACAGAATCTAAGACAAAAATCTCTGAATACTTAAATGGCAAAAAAAATTCAAAAGATATTGTTACTGATGAAGAAACTTCATCTAAATAATATTATAAAAAGAATATAATTAATCATTCAATTGGTATACATTTACACCACATTCTTATAGGAGTGTGGTGTTTTATTTTATCTAAAATCAGCTTATTTCTCACTCCTATCTAGATATATATACATTTATAAAAACTGAATCAGAAACATCATTAAATATATCCAGCGCCTGAACCTGAAATTTATATGTTTTTCCAATTATTAAATTAGAGATAGTAATGAAATTGTTAATATTTGTTGTAATCCAAACCCCGTCTTTATAAACATTATAACCTTTTAAATCTATCTCAGTGTTTTTGTTCCAACTTAAATTCACTGTCCCCTTTGAGGCATTAAATCCATTCAAGTTTATTGGTTTAGCGGGCACCGTTATTAAATCAAGTGAAGGACACCAATTTAAATCCATCCGCGTATACCCACCAACAATTGCTGATTGCGTGAATTGCCATATATTATAGCCACGCCAACCACCAAAACTCATAGGAGTATCATCACTAAATCTCAAATAAGCACCAAACTCATAAAATTCAGCATTCCAGAGAGGTAAATCATTTAATATATTAATTTCAGGCGTAATATTCCAGTCGCTCCAGAAAGATCTATTTGTATAAATCATTATAGTTCTTCCTGTATATGATTTAAAGTGGTCACAAAATGCTTTAGCCCAATCAACTATTTGTTTTCCAGTAAGTCCGATTTCGCTTTGACCTAAGGGCGGCTCTATATCTAATGCAGGAAGTAGGTCACCATATCCATTTATACCAACTTTATTCATTAGACTTAATATATGGTCTGCATAACGTTCAGCCTCAATACTCGCCTTATTTAAATCATAATCTAAATTAGACCAGTGTGGAATATAATAGAATCCTACTGGAAGTCCTACAGACTTTATGCCTATAGTATGTTTTTGCGCCATAAAATCGGGTGTATATCCCCCATTTAGAACACTACCTCCTGCTCTAACATAAACAAATTTTATATCATCATTCTTAATTTTATTCCAATCTAATTCTGGTGTATAAAAAGAAACATCTGTACCTTTTAAGTATCCAGAATATTGGTTAGCTTTTGACCAATAGACAGGCCCTATATATGTTGTAATGCTTACTCTAACAATATTACTGTAACCAGAAAAAATTTTATCAGCGGTATATGACGTGACTTTATAATTGTAAGTTTGACCTATTTTAATATTAGTATCTACAAAAACTCGATTTTGGGTGAAACCGATTGGAATGTTATCTCTCAAAATATAATATCCACTCACCTGTATATTGTCATATGCAGGTTCCCAAAATAGCACTACACTAATTAAAGTATTTCTTTGTACTATTAATGACCTTGTGGCTCCTGGCGTGGCTCTTTTTAAATCCGAATCATAATTTCTATCAATATTCCATTTATTATCACTAAATCTCATGCTACGATCCTTTTCCCCAAGTGGCACAAACAAAGTCTGATTTATAAATAGCTGCACTGAATTTAGTAGTCCATTTGCTTCAATAATACTTTGCGGCGAAACTCCATATTGATTTGCAATAGACCAAACAGTATCACCTGATTCAACTAAATGCACCCCCACCAAAACACCTCCTTATATGTAATCTTATAATTAATATATTCATTAAACCATTTTATTGTGAATTAGATATTCTCTTTATTTTCTAATAAAAAAAATAAATCACCATTGAATTCCTCTACATGTTAAAATATATTTATTATTACTCTTAAATGAGACTTAAAATTTAAATATACAGGAATATTATTTAAATGAGAAAGGAGAAAACATGAAAAAAATTACAATTGCTTTTGATTCTTCTTCACATGCTATAGCTGCTGTAAAAGAAGCCAAAAATATTAAAGTAGGGTTTCCACAAATCGAAATAATTATTTTATCGGTTACTGAAATTTCAACAGCAAAAGACCAAGCTCTAAACTTGTCTGACGATGCTGAAACTAGGAAACAAAATCGCATACGAAAAATTAATAAAGAACTTTCAGGTTTGCTTAATGAAAGTGAATATTCTATTGAACTGTTGTATGGCGACCCAGCAACTGAAATTCTTCATTATGTAAAACATAACACTACAGATATGCTAATTATCGGAAGTCGAGGTTTAAATATGATACAAGAATTTGTCATGGGAAGTGTAAGTCATAAGGTCGTAAAATATGCTACCGTACCTGTTTTAATAGTTAAATAAAAGAAAAATTTGAAAAGGAGTTTGATAAATTTTTATGTTACTGAGTATAAAAAAAGAAGAATGGTTTGGAAATATAAAAAATGATATTCTCGGGGGATTAGTTACTTCTATTGCCTTAATTCCTGAAGTAATAGGATTTGCTATTATTGCAGGAGTGAATCCTATTACAGCCTTATTTGCATCCGTTACTACTGTAGTTGTTACGTCATTTACAGGTGGTCGCCCCGCTATGGTTTCAGCTGCTGCAGGTTCAATGGCTTTAGTTATGGTGACTCTTATTAAGAGTCATGGTATTGAGTACATGGTCGCCGCCACCATTTTAACAGGAATTATTCAATTGATTTTAGGTTATTTAGGAATCCAAAAGTTACTGAAATTCATTCCAAAATCTGTTATGTTAGGATTTGTTAATGCCTTAGCATTACTAATATTTATTGCTCAAATTCAACAATTGGGTAGTAAAAACACATGGACTTATATTATGGTTTTAGTCACAATTGCAACGATGTATTTAATTCCAAAACTAACAAAAGTAATTCCACCTGCACTTATTGTCATCATAGTTATGACGAGTTTAGCTGTTTTCTTACCTTTAGGAGTTCAAACCGTGGGCGACTTAGGGGATATGAGTGGAACTATTCCCTTTATATCACTCCCTACAGTTCCTTTTAATTTTGATACTTTAATTATAATTTTCCCAACAGCCATTGCTCTTTCCATGGTTGGATTGATTGAATCATTATTGACGCTTCCATTAATTAATGAAATGACAGATACATCTGGTGACAATCAAAGAGAAGTTAAATCTCAAGGACTTGCGAATATAGTGACTGGACTTTTCGGAGGACCAGCCGGATGCGCAATGATTGGCCAAGCTGTTATTAACGTTAAATCTGGCGGATTAAAACGACTGTCTACATTTACTGCTGGAATGTCATTATTATTTCTAATAGTCTTTCTAAAAGGAATGATGATTCAAATTCCAACAGCTGCTTTAATTGGAATAATGATTACTGTATCTTTTGAAACTTTTGACTGGAAAAGTTTTAAATATGTAAAACATGTTCCGTTTACGGAAAGTATAGTTATGCTCTTAACTGTATGTATAGTAGTGTACACCCATAATTTAGCTATAGGAATTGTTGTTGGAGTAATGTTAAGTTCAATTATTTTCATGTCAAAGTTATCTAAAGTTAAGGTTACTAAACAAGGACAAGAAGTTAGTATCAAAGGACAATTATTTTTTGCCTCAACACACGGATTCTTAGAATCCTTTGAAACCATTGAATTTGAAGAATATACAATATTAGATTTTACTGATTCTCAAATTTGGGATGATTCAGGTGTTGATGCTGTCCTTAAAATAATTAAACAATTAAATATTGAAAATAAAAATTTCAAAGTAATCGGATTAACCTTTCATAATTCCAAGCTGGCTGTAAATTTAAAAGAATACAATTGAAAATAAATTACAGAAATAACTAAATAAATAAAATGAAAATACCGCTAAGTCAAAGTTTTTAATTTTGACTTAACGGTATTTTATCATTTATCTGAGGATCAAACGTGGCTTTCAATCTTGTTTATTATTCTGTATTAATTTCTAGCATAATCTTCTTTTGTTGACCTATAATTCTTCTTATACTTTTATCCGAAAGAAAGTACCCCTGAGCTAAATCCAAAATCCCAGCCCCTTTTATATATTTCAAATAAATTTGTTCATTTCTTCTTTTCAAAGTATCTCTTGAGCCGCTTTGTTCTCCCCATTTTTTTTGTTCTTCTTCTTTTCTAGGTATATATAAATATTCCCCATCCACATATTCTTGAATAGCTTTTACTATATCCTTTGGTAAAACATTGTATGCATTACTATATTTCATATCTTTACTCCTCCAAAAAATTATTTTTTGTTGAAGCAAAGACCAAAAAAACTGTCACAAATCTACGTTTGCAACAGTCTCCATTCTTATATAAAGGAAGGAAGGAATGTATGAAATCATCTATTAAATTAGCTGATGCTAAATAATTACGCACTAACTAAAGCCCTTTTATATAAATTTAAAAAGAACTTAGCAAGACCATATAATTAAAGCATCAGCTATTTTAATAAACTAATCTCCAAGCAAAGCATAGCCGATTTAGTTCTTATGGCCTTCGCAAGGAGTTTCCTTAAATCCAAATCACTTTTGTAAATCATACTGTTCACACCTTTCATAAAAACAAACTTTTAGCTCTGATTACATTGATAAATAATATTTACATTATACTATCTTTTTATACAAATTTCAATTTAAACTATGGCGTCCATTAGAACAACTTATATGCTCATAATCATTACAGAATTATTCATTAGATTGAATGTTTCTTTTAAACTATGTTATGATTTCTTTGTAATAATTATTTTAGAAAAGAGGTACTAGATTTTATGAAAGCTTTTATTAAAAAACATGAATATAATTATATAAGAAAGCGCTTATATGATTTAGATAATACTTTTAGAGTCTGTTTAGATCCTAATATTATTGAAGTTACTAAAGCATATAAACATCAGCAAATATTAAATATTTTCACAGATTTATCCGAGGAAGAAAAAGAAATACTTGATATTAGTAAACTAACAACCCCTATGCATATCGATAAGTATTTAGCTGAACTTAATGAATATGTATATGGAATGCCAAACATTACAAATTCACAAATTAGTAGATTGTTTAAAAAGGAAAAGAAACTCAAATTACCTAACTTAAATGCACAGGAAACAAACAATGTATATTTAGGTTGGATTGATAACTCCACCAGTAAATTATTTGTGGCTTATAATATGAATGGTAAACTTATGGGTATGGCATGTAGAGTTTCAAGTTCTGGTTCCAATAACGCTCATAGATGTGTGCTTTGCAATCACTCAGCTGGGGATAGTGAAGTAAACTTTGTTTCACCTATTTGCAAAACAACTGGGCAAGATTCCTATAGGTCAATAGGCTTTGATCTATGTTTAGATAGCAAGAAGTGTAACGAAAGAGTTGTATCAACCGAAAATCTTGAGAAACTTTTAAAAGATGTTAACAATATAAAGTGATAGCCACTAATAACCCACAATTCCAATGAAACTTATCCACTTTTTATAATAAAAAATACACATACTAAAATTTTAGTATGTGTATTAAACTATTAACGATTTGCTAATTTATATATTTGATAAGTATCTTCTCTATCTAGCTTCTTAAAACTTCCAACCTTGCGTTTGCCATAGAAGACGCATCGGTCAGCCAGTTCGCCAAGTATTTCTTCGCTTTGTACTCCTATCCCAAGTTCTGTAAAACATGTAGGCATACCGAGCGCAGCAAAGAACTCTACAGTTGCATCGATTGCTGCGCGAGCTGTTTCTTGCGTGCTACTTTTCTCAATTCCCCATACCTGTTTTGCAAAGCGAGTAAAACGTTCCGGTTTAGCTTGATAACAGTGCTGTGCCCAGGAACCCCAAATTGCAGAAAGGCTAGCTCCATGAGCTACATCAAACTTGCCACTGAGCTCATGACCAAGTTGATGTGGAGCAAAATCTGTTGCCGCTCCAAGACCAGTTAGTCCGTTGTGTGATATACTTCCACACCACATTATTTCACTTAACGCATGATAACAGTGTGGATCTTCCATTGCAATTTTTCCATTTTTAATAACAACGCGCAAAAGTGACTCTGCTATTTCATCTGTAATCTCATTGCCTTCGGTTAGAGTAAAATATCTATCCATAGTATGCATCATTATATCAACGATACCACAAGAAAGTTGAAATGATGGTAGTGTATAAAGTAACTTCGGATTCATAATAGCAAATCTTGGACGATTAAAATCTGAATTTAGTCCTCTCTTTGATGATGTAACTTCATCAGTAAGCACAGCTGAATCGCTTGTTTCACTTCCTGCTGCTGCAATAGTTAAAACCACACCGACTGGCATGCTTTTAACAAGAGCCACCTCTTTCATCCAAAAGCTCCAAATGTCCGTTTCTGGATTAGCGGCGCCATGTGCAATTGCCTTTGCAGTATCAATTACACTACCGCCACCAACTGCAAGTATAAAATCAGCCTTAAATTCTTTTGCCGCATCTACGCCTTTTCTTGCTAAGGACAGTCGTGGATTGGGACACACACCACCAATTGAAGTAAATAAAAGACCACCTTCTCTAAGTGAATTCTCGATTTTCAAAAGCAATCCGCTTTTAACTACACTTCCACCGCCGTAGACAATAAGAACCCTTGAACCACCATGTTTCTTAATTTCATCAACAGTTTTTAGTTCAGAGTCTTTTCCGAAAATAACCTCTGTAGGTGAGTAAAAATTAAAATCTTTCATATATTATATCCTCCTAATTTAATTCATAAAAATACAGCTATAGACTCTATTCTATAACTGTACTGGAATTCCTCCAAAAATCAGGAAAATTGTTTTATACTTTTCTATACTTTTTCTAAGATTTAGATTTTATTTTAGAAATAACATCAAATGCTACAGCAGTCAAAAGTACTAAGCCTTTAATGGACATTTGCCAGTCACTACCAACTCCAAGTATAGACATTCCATTGTTTAATACACCCATTACTAGTGCTCCAACTATAGCACCAACAACTGTACCAACACCACCATATGCAGATGCGCCACCTATAAAACAAGCTCCAATTGCATCTAATTCGAAGTTTAGACCTGCCGAAGGTGATGCTGAGTTAATACGTGATGCGAACATCATGCCTGCCACAGCAGACAAAACTGCCATATTTACATATGCAAAGAATAGAACTTTATTTGTATTAATACCTGAAAGTTTAGCTGCCTTTTCGTTCCCTCCCATTGCATAAAGGTATCGCCCTGGAACAGTTCTCGTTGTAAATGTAGAATAGACTACTATAAGAACTCCAATAATTACTAAAGCTATTGGAATACCTTTATAAGATGCAAGCCAAAAGAAAAACAAATTAATTATAAATACCATAACTATTATTTTAATTACAAAAAACGTTAATGATTCAACTTCAAAATCAGTTTTTTGTCTTTTAGCCCTCTGTTTTAACTGGATAGCTGCATATAAAACAGATATTATAACACCAGCAATAATAGCTGTAACATTTAACTTAACACCAAATACATTAAAAATATCTGGGATAAATCCAGAACTTATATTTTGAAAACTCTCAGGAAAAGGAGCTAAAGTTAATCCCTTAAGCATTGTAACCGTTAGACCTCTAAATAAAAGCATTCCTGCAAGGGTTACTATAAATGAAGGAATTCTTATATATGCAATCCAAAACCCTTGCCAAATTCCGATAATTAGAGCTAAAAGTAGAGAAATAACTATTGCAAGAAATATACTCATATGCATAGTTATTATCAATGTTCCTGAAATTGCTCCGATTAACGCACATAAAGATCCTACAGATAGGTCAATATTTCCACCGGTTAAAATAGTAAGTGTCATACCTATTGCCAATATAAATACGTACCCATTCTGAAGTATTAAATTAGTTACGTTCATTGGAACTAAAAGGATGCCTTTTGTAGCAATTTGAAAAAACACCATTATTACTACTAGTGCAATAAGCATTGCGTATTGCCTTACGTTTTTCTTAAAAAGATTTTTAATCACATCCATTAGGTTACCTCCATATCGTGTTTCATTATACATTTCATTATGCTTTCTTGTGATGCATCTTTTTTAGATAACTCACCAACAATTTTACCTTCGTTCATAACATAAACACGGTCACAAATCCCTAATATTTCTGGAAGTTCTGATGAAATAAATATAATTGATTTCCCATCATCCGCTAGCTTGTTAATGATGGAATAAATCTCATACTTAGCTCCCACATCAATCCCCCTTGTTGGCTCGTCTAATATTAGAACCTCAGGGTTTGTAAATATCCATTTACTGAGTACAACTTTTTGTTGATTTCCACCAGATAGGTTTCCGGTATTTTGAAAAATACTTGAGGATTTTATATTCAATTTTTTTCTATACTCCTCAGCTACCTGAATTTCTTTATGTTCATCCACAAATTGATTTACACTAATTTTATTAAGATTTGCAAGTGAGATGTTACTCCTAATGTCCTGCATTAGAACTAGTCCTGCGCTTTTGCGATCCTCAGTAACATAGGCAAGTCCATTATCTATTGCCATACGAACATTTTTAAGAACAATTTCCTTACCATCTTTTATTATTTTCCCACTAATACGTTTTCCATATGCTTTGCCAAAGATACTCATAGCAAGTTCTGTCCTTCCTGACCCCATCAGACCAGAAAACCCTACGATTTCGCCCCTGCGTATGTTAATACTTACGTTATCTATAACCTTTCTATTTTCAATAATAGGATCATATACGTTCCAACTTTTTACTTCGAACACAACCTCACCAATTTTAGAATCGTGGACCGGAAATCGGTTTGTTAATTCTCGACCTACCATGCCCTTAATTACTCTGTCTTCGCTTAAATCCTTATCACCTTTATTTAATGTCTCTATTGTTGAGCCGTCACGGATTATAGTAATAGAATCTGATATCTTTAATATTTCATTTAGTTTATGTGAAATAAGAATTGATGTAATTCCATCTCCCTTTAACTCCAATAGTAATTTCAATAAATTATTAGAATCTTCCTCATTAAGTGCAGCTGTGGGTTCATCAAGTATTAGAAGTTTCACGTCTTGAGCCAAAGCTTTAGCAATTTCAACGAGTTGCTGCTTGCCAACGCCAATATCTTTAATTATCGTTCTAGAATCTTCCTTAAGTCCAACCTTTTTTAATAGTTCTTTTGATTTTCTATGGGTTTCATCCCAGTTTATAAATTTATGTTTTGCCCTCTCATTTCCTAAAAAAATATTTTCTCCTATAGAAAGATAGGGGCTAAGAGCTAATTCCTGATGAATTATACCAATTCCTGTTTTCTCACTATCTTTTATATTCTTAAAGATGCATTCCTTACCTTGATATATTATTTTACCGTTATAGGTGCCATATGGATATATTCCACTGAGTACATTCATAAGTGTGGATTTTCCAGCTCCATTTTCACCAATTAGAGCATGAATAGCTCCTGACCTGACTTTAAGATTTACATTATCAAGTGCTTTTACACCTGGAAAAAGCTTTGTTATATTTTTCATTTCAAGTATAAATTCATCCATACCTACATCTCCTAACTTTATTAATATAGATGTTTAGACATATTATTAAGACGAACACCTACTAGCAGGTGTTCGACTTTAATATATCAAATGGTTAATATTTTTATTTTAAATCTGCTTCTTTATAATATCCACTGTCTACAAGAATTGATTTATAGTTTGCTTTATCTGCATAAATCGGATCACAAAGGAAAGATGGAACAACTTTTGAACCATTATCATAAGTTTTTGTATCATTTACATCAGCTGTTTTTCCTTGAAGTATTGAATCAACCATTTCAACAACTTTAGTAGCTAAAGTCCTTGTATCTTTAAAAATAGACATAGATTGTTGATCTTTAATCATTGCAAGTACATTAGGTTTGTCACAATCTTGCCCAGTTAATACTGGATATTTCTTATCACCACTACCGTAACCTGCATTTTTAAGTGATGCAACTATACCTATTGCTAAACTATCATTAGGTGATAAAACTACATCGAGTTTTGTTCCTTTTGCATATGTTGAAGTAATTAAGTTATCCATTCTCGCCTGAGCTTTAGCTGAATCCCAACCCTGAATTGCTATAGTTGTAAAGTCTTTTTGCTTACTGCCAATAACGAGTTTGCCATTGTCTATATATGGCTGTAGTATACTCATAGCGCCTTTAAAGAAGTATGTTGCATTGTTATCGTCTGGAGATCCACCAAACAATTCAATATTGAAAGGTCCTTTCCCATCTTTAAGAGCAAGTTTAGTCTCTATATATTGTCCTTGAATAACACCAACTTTAAAATTATCAAAAGTAGCATAATAATCAACGTTTGCTGTTTTCATAATTAATCTGTCATAAGCTATTACCTTAATACCATTTTCTCCTGCCTTTTTAAGAACATCTGTAAGGGTTGAACCATCAATAGCAGCTACTACAAGAACCTTACATTTCTTAGTTATCATATTTTCAATGCCTTGAATTTGAGTGTTTACATCATTGTTCGCATACTGCAAATCAACCGTATATCCTTTAGTTTCAAGTTCTTTCTTCATATTTTCACCATCTTGATTCCAACGTTGAAGTGATTGAGTAGGCATAGCAACACCAATGAGTCCACCAGCTGCTTTTTCAGTAGTTGTAGCAGGTGCATCTTTTGTAGTAGTTTCAGTTGTTTTAGCTGGACTACAAGCTACTAGACTTAACATAAATACTGCAGCCAGTACTGTCGAAAGTATTTTTTTCATTAAATAATCCCCCTTTGATATTTTTATTGAAAATGTTTACATTTATATATTAACTTAAAATTACATAATTTACTCTACAAAAAATTATCCTAAACTATTACTAATATGTTGTAGTTAAAATAAAAAAATGCCATATAGCATTTTTTTGCTATATAGCATTTTTTTATCAATGATTCATGCCCTATTTTTCTTTTGGCCACTCTGATCGGGGTATATTCCTATAAATATCTTCGATTTTATGAAAATTACTTTTCACAACTATATCCAACATATTAGTTTTTGTAACCTTTGTTGAAAATTCTTTAAGTGTAGGTATAATAAATAATCCATCATTTATTATATCATTTGTACTCATTCTGTCGCCTTTCCCCATTTTCACAGCGGCATCTGCTGCGTCTCGCGCCATTTTTACTATAGGTTTGTATACAGTCATGAGTTGTAGGCCCTCAACCACTCTTTGACAGGCAGAAAGGTCTGCATCACCCCCTACTACAGAAACCTTACCTGCCATCCTATTTTCCGATAAAACCTCAATAACAGCTTGGGCAAGAGCATCATTTGCAGCTACAATCCCATTGATTTCCACTCCGCTTGCTATGGTTTCTTCAACGCATTTTATTGCTTCTTCCTCATTCCAGTTTTCTGACCAAACCTCATTAACTATTTTTATATTTCCACTATCAATGCTAGGTTTTATTGCATTCATATAACCTTTATTAAATTCTATTGCGTTGTAATCTTGTTTATTTCCATTTATGATAATATAGTTTCCTTTAGGTACCTTCGCAACTATAGCTTCTCCCATTAATTCGCCAACCTTTTCATTATCAAAGGTTATATAAAGGTCCACATTTGCTTTTCGTATTAGTCTGTCATAAGAAATTACTTTGATCTCTTTTTTCTTTGCAGCTGCAACAACTGGTGCTAATGCATCACTATTATTTGGAACTATTACTAAAACATTAACTCCTTGATTTATTAAATATTTTATTTGGATAATCTGCTCATTGCTATCACTTCCTGCATTTTGGACAATTACTTCAGCACCAAGTTCTTTAGCCCGAGCCATAAAAATGTCCCTGTCGATCTGCCATCGTTCAATTATAAGTGAATCCATACAAAGTCCGATCTTTAATTTGCTTGAATCTACTATTTGATCCTTTTTTTTATTAACTTTAAAAACCCAAAATCCAACTATAAAAATCAATACTAGTAATATAGCCATATGTCTATGCCTTTGTTTTCCCCCATAAATCATATTCTAACCTACCCCTTATTACAGTTTTTTATATATTCCGAAGGTGTTAATTTTTCAGTTTTCTTGAAAATATGACTAAAATAATTTGGGTCAGTATAACCAGTCTTAAAACATATTTCTTTTATACTTAAGCTTGAGCTTTTCATAAGTTGTTTTGCCCTATCAATTCTAACTTTAGTAAGATATTCAATAAAATTTTGACATGTTTCCTCTTTAAAAAGTCTACTAAAATATTGTGGACTTACACACACCACTTTAGAAACACCCTCCAAAGTTATTTCATCACTAAAATTCTCATCTATATACAACTTTGCATTAAGAATTACTCTATTTATTTTCTTTTTTTGGAATTCACCAATATTTTTAATTACATGTATTATTCTTTTTCTACATAAGCTTTCAAGGGTGAAATAATCTTCAATGTTATTCATATTAAAAAAGTAATTTTTATCTTCGTCCTTACTTGTGAAATCAAATAATACCCTATCTATATTCAGCATTAATTCCATAAGTTTCCACTTTCCATCTTTATGCAAATTTTTATAATTCTTATAAACCCATATATAAATTTTATTAAAGGCGTCAAAAGCACCTTGTTCATCAGTATTCATTATCATTTCAATAAGTCTATTTTCTTGATCCTTTGGATATTCAGTTATATTTTCAACATCAACAGTTATGTCTTTAATATGAGTTATTCCTTTATCTTTATAATGCAGCGCCCTCAATGCTTCTTCATAGGAACTAGATATGTTTTTTATACTTTTATAACTACCAATTCCAATACTTAATTTAAATTCATTACTATAGTCTTTTAATTTATCCACCACATAAGTGGCTATATCATAGGCCTTTACTCTTCCTTCATATTCCTTTGTATAGTTTCCAGATATAAATACAACCATCCTATTTATCATCAAAGTCCCAACAAGACATTTACACTTATACTTAAATGTATCCCTAATCATTTTATAATATCGATGTTCATCCCCTTGCTCTAACATTTCATTAAAATCAGCTTGAGTTTCATTTATACTAGACTCCAAGATCATTATATAACCTCCGGGTTCACTAATTCCTAAAATTTCCTTATACTTAGCTGCCTTAGCTGCATAACTTTCGCCTAGTAGTATAGAATATATAAATCCATGTTCTACAAAAGGAATTAGACTTTGGTAATTTTCGATATTTTGAAGGTCTAACTGTCTTTTTTCTCTCTCTCTATTTAGCCTTTTTATAATATTTTCAAGGGTGTCTACTAAATTGTTTTTTATAATTGGTTTTAAAATATAATCATTTACGCCTAAACCTATAGCCTCTTTCGCATACTCAAATTGCTCATAAGCAGAAACAATTATAAAAACAATATTTGATTGAGTTTTCTTTATTTCATTAATAGCATCAATACCATTAATACCTGGCATCCTAATATCCATTAGGACAATATCCGGATTAAAGCTTTGACACTTCTCTATAGCTTCTCGACCAGATTTTGCAGAAACCGCCTCTATGATTTCTTTAAATTCCTTATTTATAATAAAGCTTACAGCATCTATTACAATTTTTTCATCATCAACAATCAAAAGTTTAAACAAGTACATCTTCCTCCTTTACTAAAGGCAGTTTTAAAATAATACTAGTCCCTTTGAAAGCTTCAGACTTTATCTCAATGACATCATCTTGTCCATAAAAAGCCTTGAGCCTCTTTATTACATTTCGCATTCCAATACTAGTACTACGACCTTTATTTGCGGGCTTTTCAAAATTCAAATCACATATTTCCTGGATTGTTTTAGCATCCATTCCTTTGCCATTATCTTCAATAATAACCTGAACCATATCCTGAACCTTTTTTACCCTTAGGCATATCTTACCTCCACATTCCATATCATTAATTCCATGATTGCATGCATTTTCGATAATAGGTTGAATTATTTGAGATGGCATAATAATATCTATAACTTCCTCATCAATATAATATTCATATTTTATTAAATCCCCGAATCTTGTTTTAAGCAAATATATATATGCATACACATTCTCAATTTCTTCTCCCAGGGTTACAGGGGTATCCATTTTTCTTAAGTTATATCTAAAAAGGTCAGACATTTTTTCGAGAAATACACCTGTTTTTTCTGCACCCTCCATCATAGCTAGCTGAACACCTGCATTCAGAGTGTTAAAAAGAAAATGTGGATTTATTTGTGATTGTAATGCTTTAAGTTCAGCATTTTTTAGAAGATTTTTCATTTTTAAGTTAGATAGTTTTTCATCCTTAAGCTTTAATTCAGTCTCAGCTTGATATTTAAGTTCCCCAATATGATTCCTAATATGACCTTTCATTTTATTAAAAGCATCTGCCATAACTCTCAGCTCATCGTCAGTGTCAACCTTTACATTTTCTGCATCAAAGTTGCTCCTAGACATTTCATTTGCGGATGTTGCAAGGCTCACGATTGGAGCAGATGTTTTATTTGCAAACCAAAAGGTTAGAACTACATTTAATAAAAATGTGCTGGCGATAATAACTATATTAAATGTTTGAAGAAATTTTAGTTTTTCTGTTATAGAAAAATATTTTTCAGCATTTTCATGAAATTGATTTAAATTCAACTGCTTTATGTAGGTATCTATATACCCTACAATTTCTTTACTTTCACTATACCTTAAATTGCATTCTTCTACATCTCTTCCACGTTTTGATCTTATAGCCGCATCACCTTGATCCAAATACTTATCTATCATATTACCAATATCCTTTAACATTAATTCTCCATTAACATAGGAAACATCTCTACTAATTTTATTAGAACTAATTCTTAAACTATCACTAATTTTTGTATAGTCTCTCAAACTATCAGAACTTTTAGTTGTTAAATAACTTAATAATTTTTCATCTATATTCTGTATATCTAGTGAGAGATTATTTAAATACATATCATTAATAAACATATAGTCAAATTTTTCAAGAATATGTTTAGCATTATATAATGTATATAAACTTGTAGAAATCATTATAAAAATTAATAGTAAAGAATAAAGTAATAACTTCCCTCGAATAGTATTAAACCCTAATAGTTTTTTTAAATAATCTGTCACTTTTTTCTCCCTCATTTAATTCTATTTTCTAAGGTACTGACTCAAATTTGATTTAGTTATTACAATTGAATCAGTATGTTTGTAGGCTGCTACTCCTTTGTTCTCCTTTAAACCTACTAATGTTTTAATGCTGTCACATCCGATTTTATATGCCCCCGGAACTATAGTTCCATAAATTACACCCTTTTGTATATAACTTAGAATTTCAGGAGTACTGTCATAACCTATAATTGTAATATCCCCTACTCTATTAAAATCCACTACTAACTGCGCTGCCCCTATTGCATCTTTGGAGCTTGTACAAACTATTGCATCTACATCGGGATGATTGTTTAATATTTCCTGTGTTACATTATTTGCTCCAAGGATTCCATTATCAGATATTTCAACTGTTTCTACTTTAATATCTTTGTAACCTTTTATACTATTGTTAAGACCGTCTAACTTAAGGTTTACTTTACCGCTTACCCCCGAACTCTCGAGTATTATTGCTATTTTGGCTTTTCCATTTAATGCCTCTGCAACTAATTGACCAGCTTTTGACCCGATTTCAAAACCATTTGTTCCAACATATGCCGCTCCTTTACTAGTGGATAAATCGGCATCTAAAGTTATAACAGGTATCTTACTCTCTTGCGCCTTATATACCAACTTCTGGAATTCTGTTGTATTGTAGGCGTGCGTGATTATTCCATCTACTTTTGAATCTATAGCCATGTTTATATATTTTATAGTGTCATTGTAATCGTCTACACCACTGCTATAATTTGTCTCAATAGCTATATTAAAAGAGGTGGCTGTATCTATTAATCCTTTCTCGAGATCTTTTACATAAGGCTCATCTGAATTATGCAGTATTATGAAGAAATGATATTTGGGAACTTTTTGATTGTTAAACAAACTCACTTTTGCATCCACAAGCATTTTATCAACTTGCCTTGAATACGTTATTGATAATGTAATACAAGTTACTATTGTCATGAGCAGTGCACCAATTATAATCTTATATAATTTTTTCATTGTAAACTCCTTAAAACTTTCATTTATCAAGTTAAATTATATCATAAAATATGTTAAAGATAGCAATGTTTTTTTTAATGTTGGCATAATTATATATAATATACTATATGCAAAGACTTTAAATTCTAAACCCTGAAGTTTCTTAAATTACTTTGTAAGTTTGCTTTTATGAACTGCATTTGGTATCATATTATTTGTAATAACATTATAAATAGTTTAAAAAAAAGGTGGATGAAAGAATGATTCCAGAGAATAATCAAGAAAATAATCAAGAGCAAAAACATGTGAGACGTGTTCGATATAAAGGTACTAACCCTATATCTTATAAAGACAAATATAAGGAACTGCAACCAGAGAAATATTCTGATACTGTGGCAAAAGTTATCCAAAAAGGCAGTACACCTGCTGGTATGCATCGTTCAATTTGCGTTAAAGAAATATTGGAATTTTTACAAATTACTCCTGGTCAAATAGGACTCGATGCAACACTAGGTTATGGTGGTCATACTTTAGAGATGCTTAAATGTTTAAATTCAAAGGGTCACTTGTATTCACTTGATGTAGATCCTATTGAATTACCACGCACCCAAGAGCGTTTAGAGAAGTTAGGTTATGGCCCTGAAATTTTAACTATTAAGCATTTGAACTTTTCTCAAATAGATCAAGTTGCCCTGCAATCAGGCCCACTTAATTTCTTAATGGCAGATTTGGGTGTCTCTTCAATGCAAATAGACAATCCTGAAAGAGGATTTTCATTTAAGAATGAGGGACCATTAGACTTACGGCTGAATCCCAATAGAGGTCACTCCGCCGCAGATAGGTTAAAAACTATTTCGTTATATGAATTAGAAGGTATGCTTGTAGAAAACGCAGACGAACCTAATGCTGCAGCAATTGCTCGCTCCATTACTTCCCAAATTAAAAAAGGAATAGACATATCAACCACAACACAACTACAAGAAATCATCAAAGAAACCCTTAAATACATTCCCGGAAGTAATAGTAAAGAGGCGCTAAAAAAAACCTGTCAACGGTGTTTTCAAGCATTACGAATTGATGTCAATAGAGAATTTGAAGTGTTATATGAATTTTTGGAAAAGCTTCCTGATACCCTTGCAAAGGGTGGTCGCGTTGCTATACTTTCATTTCATTCAGGAGAAGATCGCCTTGTTAAAAAATCTTTTAAACGTTTTTTTAGTGAAGGCATATATAGTGAAATAGCAGAAGGTCCTATCAGGCCATCAGCACAAGAATGTAATACTAATGGTCGTGCACGTTCTGCTAAATTGCGTTGGGCTATAAAAGCATGATTTAGTTCCTGTTAATCATATATTACTATCATTTTTCCTGGCTGGATTTCAATATGTTTTTCTTCATATTGAAACCAGATTTTTTTATTTGTCGGGTTTTCTACACGTTTGCCATCAACACTAAATATTAATCGATTATATGCATCAATGTATTCATAAATTTCTATATTTGTTGCATACCAAATATCTTCTCTATTACCTGTATACTTGGCGAAATCTTCAATTACATTCCAATTATTATCAGCCTCAAATTCATAACTGTGCCCCCATAAATAAAACAAATATGGTGTCTGTGTTAACTTATCTTCCACAAACTTTTTTGCAAGGCTTTTTAGCTCAGGCGAATCATGATGACAAGTTGCGGTTAATCGCAGCCAATCAGTAGGAATTCTAAAATCATTTGTTGAAATTACAGTTCTTGCATAAGCTATGCCACAAGATTTAAGAGCCTTAATAACATCTTCACTATTGGTACCAAATGGATAAGCCATTCCACGTATAATTGTGCTAAACTGCGTTTCAAGATTTTCACGATCTTTTATTATTTCATTAACGACCATGTGAGTAGGCAGTTGCTCAAGAAATGGATGAGTTAGCCCATGTACTGCAACCTCATGTCCTGCATTCAAATAAGTTTCTGTAACTTGATTTTTAGTCATCCTGCGATGAATTTGTCCTTCTTGATAAATAGTACCTTCATCTGCATATAGTCCACTATTTAAATTAAATGTCCCTTTTAATCCATGTTCATTCATAATCTTAATAAGCTTTATGTCTTGCTCTACACCATCATCATAACTTAATGTAAGGGCTTTGGGTCTTCCACCTGGAAATCTCAGAAAAATATTTGCCATTATTCTTTCACTCCTATCTAGCTTTTATTTCATATTTGTACTACATTACCTATACTCATTTCAACACAAAGTTACCTTTTCCCTGCAACATTTGAAAATTTAGGTAAAAAAATATAACTTTACAAACTATTGTTTTTATTTTCAATCAGACTTTTATTGTACATTTTTTTTGCTTTAAATGCCCGATTACCATACATTATTGATAATATAAGAAGAATTATAAAAGGCAGAAATCGCAAAACTACAACTGGGGTTTCAAAAATAAAAGCTCTCCAAAAGTCATCTCCATTTTTCTCCCATAATCCAGGCGTTAAGTATCTCAAATTATTGGTTTTTAATATACTAAACATATAAACTAACATACACACACAACTACAAATACACTGATCAATAAATCTTTTGTATCTTGCCAATTTTGATTCTGTATCTGAAAAAATATCAGGCAAACCTATATTTGATAATTTAGGAATAAAATATTGTCCTCCTGATAAAGATAATTCTATTCCTGAAACATGCTCCCAACCTGCATCTTCAAATAAAATTTTATACTCCTCAAATTTCCTTTTACTTTTGAATACACGATAATCAACTCTATAATGCAAATCTACAGAATCTCCTTTAACAAAGGTATAAACTCCAAAAAAACCATACTTTTTAAGCACAAATCCACTTTTAGCCATTTCATTTAAGTATTCTTCCTCTTTATCCATGTCTACGAACATCTTAAATTTTTTCATCATTTTTGCTCCCTTCTATTATTAAAATACATCTTGAGAGATATTTACTAAATGCCTCATTCTAACAGTCTCCAGTTTTAATACCTCTTTCCCCTCATCCGTAAGCACATACACTTTTCTTCGTTTATCTTCACTTTCTACTGATCTTATTAGTTTTTGCTTCAAAAGTTTTTCTATAGCACCATATAATGTACCAGCAGCAACTTTAACTTTATTTTCACTTAACAGTTCTACATTTTGCATAATTGCATATCCGTGAGAGGGCTTCACAAGAGAAAGCATGATGTAAAATGTTGTTTCTGTAAGTGGTAAGAATTTATTAAAATTCATAGAATCCTCCTATTTTTTTATTCCATAGATGTTAGACATTTAAACTTTATAACGTCAAACTGTATAGTTATACTATATAACGTTTAACTGTATATGTCAACAATAAAATACGAAGGCACAAGGCCTTCGTATTTTAAATAATAACTATTATAAATATTTGAATTTTATTGTAATCAATTAGTCATGGTTATCTCGTTTTAATGAACCCAAAAAAATATTCTGGTCTCAATTGGTCTAATAAAATTAATTCCTCTTTAGGTATTCTGGCCACAAAATTTCTTTCACCATCATTAGGCATATCTTTTGCGATAATTTCTAGTTCACCTCGATAATGAGATAAATTGTCATTAACTATTACAACATCGCCCCTATGAAATAATTCTTTATCATGTTCACGATATTGAATTGGTTTGTCCTTATAATCCCCACGTGGTAGACTACTTCGAATCAAATAATCAGATGCATCTCCTCTCCCAAAATGAGGGTAATTATATATAATATTTTTCTCATCAGTTGTAATGTCGCCCGAAAGCTCTAAGTTGAAGGTAGTTTTTGTTTTATCAACTTGGAATATCGCCTTTAGCTCAGCCTCCGTAGCATAAGCATTCCCAATTAAAATATCATCAATTTTATTAGTTGAAAGCAGATGTCTAACTTGTAAATCTATAGGTAATCCTCTGTGCATTTCGCAAGTAGATAATCCTTCATATACTGGCCAAGGGCCAAAGGTATTTTTATTGTTACTGGAAACAAATGCTGCAACGGGAAGACCTAAAGCTTTATATTTTTTTGTGAATTCTATAAACTTATTCCATCCAAGGCCTGTATATTTCTGCGGATAAAAGTTATGACAAACAACCATATTTTGTGTGTTTGCACCTCTTTCAATCATTAAATCCAAAGCAGTATTGGAGCTTCCATTAAACTCAATAGGAATTTCATATTGATTATGGGTAATTGCGATATCATCCATGTCACTGAAATGTCCATCTAGCCGAATAATATCAACCTTCATATCATAAAACACTTTTAAATCATATGGAGTAGCCCCTAGGTGCAAAAACACACTAGGATTTGTATCTACACCAACAATAAATCCAAGTTCATGTGCTTGTACCATAAACTCGGTAAATTTATTAATGATAATCTCTTTTGATTCTTTGACTGACAATAAACATGTAAAAATCCGAGTAAATCCATATTTTGCAGCTAGTTTCATATAATCATAATCTTTTTCTTCTGTCGAATGTTCTGGATAAATAGATATACCCATTCTATGCATTTAAATAACCTGCCTTTCAATTTTATAAATTTATTCAGAAATAGCAAAAGTCGAATATAATATGCTATTTCTGAATTTCTTTTTTTAAAAATAATCTTTTTAAAAGCAATATTTTTTAATACTTTTAATGTTGTCATCTTGAGTAGCAATAGATTTTGCTACCTTACAAATATTGCTCAGTGCATGGGTTAAACCAACATCACCCTTTTTAGGGCAGTTCACGATATACATAAGGTCCTTATATTTACTTAGTACTTCTTCATTTTCAGCAGACATAGATGCAATTGCAGGTACATCAGTTGAATTATTTATGTCCCACGTAACCTCGGCACACATTTGTGCATAGTCCTTAAAATCAAATGCTGGTCCACAAATCACTATATCTGGATGCAGTTTTTGCACCATGTCACATAATTTTTTGCTTACCATCTTTTTATCAGATAAATAGGTTCCATTTCCACAATATAAACAGGCTACAACTTTGGCATCAATCTGTTTTAGATAGGGTTCCATCATGATGCTAGGACCAATAGGCACATTTTTTCCTCCAAGAGGCAACAGCTTATCGTCTTTCGAACCCATCCCAGATTGGATTTGATCATAAATTGTTATTATCTTAATCATAACTTAATTCTCCTTACTTTTAGAATGTTAAATCATCTAAGGATATGTTATCTTCAGTTGAAACATCTTGGGCTTTAGCCTCATCTAGTAGATATTGTTTATCCATAGTTTTAATGAATGGTAAATAGATACCTATTCCAAGAACAATAAGGAATATTTGTAATAATGACCCTTGCCATCCAGAGGATAAGAAACCTGAAATAATTGGTGGTGTAGTCCATGGCATAATAACACCATTACAAATTGGAACCATTCCAATTCTCATAGTAATCCATGAAATAAGTATATTAATCATTGGTACAAGAATAAAAGGAATAGCTATTAAAGGATTTAATACAACTGGCAAACCAAAAATAATTGGCTCATTTATACCAAAAATAGCAGGAACAACTGCTATTTTCCCCAGTTCTTTAATTCGTTTTGATTTACAGAATCCAAACATTGCAACCAATAGGGAAAGTGTTGATCCAGCCCCTCCATACGTAGCGAATAAGTCTTGAAATTGTTGATTTATAATGTGAGGTAATGGTAGTCCTGCTTGCAGCGCTTGTAAATTTTCTGCAGATAATGAATAAAGTATTGGATTAAAAACTGAACCTGTAATATTTGTTCCATGAATACCAAAGAGCCATAATACATGCGCAAAGAAATAAACTCCCGTCATAGCCCCAAGTGAATCTCCAACTTTTTGTAGCGGCAATTGCAAAATCTTATAAACAAAATCAAAAGCATTTCCCCAGGGTGTCAATGAAAAAACAATTCGAATAAAGAAGAATATAATAACTACTCCAGCGATTGGAAATAATGCTGAAAATGACTGTCCAACAGTTGGTGGAACACCCTTTGGCATTTTAATCGTCCAACCTTTATCTTCCACCCATTTGTAAATCCTAACGGATACAAACGCACATATAATTCCTATGAATATGCCTTTTGATCCAACCCAGTCTAAAGGAATGCTAGGTACTTGAAATACTGTTTTAGTTCCTTCGGGTGTAAAAGCCGTTGTAAATGGCATAAGAATAAACCAACTTAAGATGGCAACAGCTGCTCCAAATATCATATTTGTTTTTTCCTTCTTAGCATAATTATAACCAATACCGATTACAATAAATATTGCCATAATTGAAAAAGTTGCGCTTGTTACAGTTGAAAGATAGTCTGAAATTGGTAATCCGCCAATTTTTGTACTTCTTAATAAGTCAATCCAAGCCTGAACTGGAAAATTTGAAATAAGCATAAACATTGAACCAACTACCAAAAGTGGCATACTGATTAAAAAGCCATCACGAATTGATATAAGATATTTGTTCTTGCTTATAGCCGTAGCAATAGGCATGAGTTTTGTTTCTAGCTTATCCATAAAACTTTTTTTCATTTTTACACTCCTCCATTTTTAAGAATAGCGTTAATATGGTAATA
This sequence comes from Clostridium lacusfryxellense, assembly GCF_018861735.1. GTDB lineage: Bacteria > Bacillota > Clostridia > Clostridiales > Clostridiaceae > Clostridium_AD > Clostridium_AD lacusfryxellense. The sequence continues at coordinate 122,583 of NZ_JAHLEB010000008.1, forward strand.
TAAATTAGAATAGTTTTCTAAACACCCTGTTTTATCAATTTTGATGCTAATTTTAAAATATTTGCTCCATTAATGGTCCCATAATCATTGCCATCGATTAATCCTACTGGAGTATTTAATTTATTATATTTTTCTTTAATTTCCTCATATATAAATCTCACCTGGGGTCCTAGTAAAATGCAGTCTGGATGTTCTTTTTCATAAATATCATCAATACTTGCAATCGAAAACGCTTTCACTTCAACCTGAAGGTTATGCTCATTAGCTAATTTTTGCATATTATCGGATAGTAAACTTGTAGACATTCCCGCACTACAAAACAAGTAAATTTTTTTCATTAATATCACTTCTCCTTTATTTAAAATTTAAATCAAATTTTTGTTCAAGGTTAAATAATCTTTTATAAGTATCAATAAACTCTTTTGCAAGTATCTCAAACATCTCTGCACTCATTAGTTGATCTTCCGCATGCATCACCAATATTAACGAGTTGGTATTTTCTCCGTTCGTGTTGTGTTGTAACAATTTATTGTGAACTTCATGCGCATTCAAAAACTGACTTTTGCTCTCTTTAATTAACTCCTCTGCTTTTTTAAAGTTTCCCTTCTTAGCTTCTCGTATTGCTTCAATACTACAAGATCGTGCTGTCCCAGCAGCTGAAATCATCTGAAAACATAATAATTCTATTCCGTCCATAACAACCTCCTCTTATTCGTACTTTTAAATATACTACCTATATCTTTATTATACATAAATATTTTACTAATAAATCCAATGTATCTTCCTAATGCTAGGAAACTGTTTACATAAATATAAAAAAATCTATGCACAAGCATATTACCCATATTAATGGATGTTATTTGTGCATAGATTTCTTTATTTAATAATATGATTAATAAACTCCTTATAACTTTTTGTTTTCATAAGTGAAGATAGGTTTTTAGAATCACTTACTATATTGCCAAGCCAATCAAAGAAAATTCTAAGTATTTTCTGCTTCCCTTCCTCAATAGATAATAACAAAACTAATTTAACTTGAAACTCTCCCCATTGTATTGGTTTTTTAAGTAGTGCCACTGAAATTTTCGACTTTTTACTCATCGCTATATTAGGATGAGCGATTGCAAAAGAATAGATAAATGATGTAGGAAAAAGTTCTTCCCGTTTTAATACTGCATCTTTGAAATTTTCCCCTACCAACCCAGCATTAAATAGTTCATCACTCATAAAGGTCAGTACTTCTTTAGGGGTATCTAAATCAAGATCAAAATAAAAGAAGCGAGGCTCCATCATGTTCTTAAATTCAGAAAGAAATTTCACTTTATATTTATTACTGTCAAGTGAATTTAAAGCTTTGAAGATTTTAATTTCATCCTCTAAGCTCATAAAAATAGAAATCTGTACTGTTAAAATATTAAGATTATGTTCTAATGGAAAAGTAGTCAAAATTAAGTCTGGGTTTGCCTTAAGTACCTCCTTCTCTTCAAAGTAATTAACTGATTTTAAAATTTCTATACGTTCATGGAATAAACTCTCTATTCTTTTTATACATATACTCGATAAAGCTTGATTATTTGGATTCATCATGATTACTTTATATTTATTTTTAGAATTCATTCTTTCAAGAGCGCCACCTAAATGTTGTTCAATAAAACTTATGTCATTTTCATCGATGGTTATTTTTAATTTGTCCTCAATTAATTTTCCTACTCTAATAGCCATTTCAAAAAAGAATGGATATTTATGCTTTAATTCATCCAAATAGAAATTAGGAATATGAATATTCTTCTTTTTTCGTTCAAGAAGTTGCTGAATATGAACAGATAATCCTTTTCTTAAATCTTCGTCGCTTCTAAGATCAACATCAAACTGAACAAACATGTCTTCTAGTATGTTACTTACCAATTGATTAACCCCATAATCAGAATTTAATAAAAGGTCAAAATTAGTATCAGATTGTGTTTTCTCAATCAATATTAAAGCTAAAATTATGTTTTCATCCCTTTTAAGTTTAATGTTAAATTTTTCTGATATATTTCGAAAAAATTCTTGCGCAATAAAAAGTTCCGTACTACCAGCGAATTTTTCATTTATAAAATCTGGCTTTATCTCTATATAATTACGGCAAAGCATACGTTCGATTGCCACACCAATATAAGTCATTATTACTGGTAACTCCATGTCTCTCACTGTGTAATTATACTTTTTAAATATATTCTCCAATAATTCTTTTACTGTAAGCAAATCAAAATTTGGAAATAGAGCAGCTAAAGAATCCAAATTTAAATAGTTGCTCTTTATTTTTTTTATAAGTAAATCCACATAAAAATCTCTTTTATTTTCCTCATTACCATCTAAAGATATATAATTCTTATGTCTTACAAGTTTAAGTGTAGGATAAGGTTTTAAGATTTTTTTTACTTCTTTTAAATCATTTTCCATGGAAGAATTACTAACAAATATGCTGTCCATAACACACTCTAGGTTGAGTTCATTTTTTTTAAACAATAATTCATGAATAATATAAAAGCATCTTTGAAAAGATGTTTGCGGAATTATATTTTCTGAATGAATGTTTAAATTTGATGATACTTCATCATTTAAATGATATCCATTTTTAACATTTGATTCAATAAGTATGCCATCGTAGTATAAATTTATGTATGAAATATCAGATCTTATGGTGCGATCAGAAACATTCAAAAATTCAGAAAGTTCTTTGCCTATCATCCATTTTTTATTATTCTTAAGTAATATTATAATTCTTTCTTGGCGTTCATTCAGCAATTTTATCACTTCTGTATCCCCCCAATATTTATATATTTTGGTATGATTTTGAGATCAATCATTATTTGTTAATGTTACATTAGATGATTCATATTAGTTACTATTATACTTTAAAATTTGTGTAATAAGTAAAATTTTAGTATAATACTAATCAAAAAAAAGCAATCTCCTTACCTCAAATAGCTTTAAGATATAGAGATTGCTTTATTAATTTTATATTTCTAAATTTATAAATATTACTTATTAAGCTCCAATTCCTTTTGCACTTAATTTCTCAAGCATATCAGTAGTCATTTTTGCTAAATCATATTCAGCTTTAAAGCCCCATTCATTTTTAGCACAAGTCGAATCCATTGAATTTGGCCATGAATTAGCAATGTTTTGTCTTACTGGATCTACTTTATAACTCAATTCAAATTTTGGCATATGTTTTTTTATTTCACTAGCAACTTCTTCAGGTGAAAAACTCATAGCTGCAATATTAAATGCATTTCTATGTTTTAATTTTGATTCATCAGCTTCTAATAAATTAATAATTGCATTTATTGCATCTGGCATATACATCATATCCATTTTTGTTCCTTTATCAATAAATGAAGTGTATTTACCTGTCTTTAATGCTTCATAATATATATCAACCGCATAATCAGTGGTTCCACCACCTGGAAGAACTTTGTAAGAAATTAATCCTGGGAAACGTACTCCTCTTGTATCAACCCCAAACTTAGTATGGTAATAATTACATAATAGTTCTCCAGATACTTTATTAACACCATACATAGTTGTTGGTCTTTGAATTGTATCTTGAGGTGTATTATCTTTGGGAGTAGATGGACCAAATGAGCCTATAGAACTTGGTGTGAAGAATTTACATTTAAGTTCTCTAGCAACTTCTAAAGCATTAACAAGTCCACCCATATTTATATTCCAAGCGAGCAATGGTTTTGCTTCAGCTGTTGCCGATAATAAAGCTGCTAAATGAACAAGTGTATCTATCTCATGCTTTTTTGCAATTCTAAGCATGCTTTGGTAATCTGTTACATCAAGTGTTTCAAAAGGACCTGAAGTTACTACTGAGTTATTATCTGGTTTTCTTAGATCTGTTGCTATTACATTATCCCTACCATAAAGTTCTCTCATCCTCATTACTAGTTCTGATCCTATTTGACCTAATGCTCCTGTTACCAATATTTTTTTCATTTCATTTTCTCCCCTTTTCTATATTTATTTTATTAGGCCCATTCTTCTTCCAACCTTTGCATATGCAGCAATTGCATCATCCAACATCTCTTTTGTATGTGCTGCAGTAGGCATATTTCTTACTCTTGCCGTTCCTAAAGGTACTGTAGGGAATACTATTGATTTTGCATAAACTCCTTCTTTAAATAACTCAGAACTAAATTTTTGAGCAACATCTGCTTCGCCAATAATACAAGGGGTTATTGGCGTTTCACTATGTCCAATATTATAGCCTAATTCTTTAAGGCCTTTCTTTAAATACCTTCCATTTTCCCATAATCTATCAACTAACTCCGTGCTTTCAGTTAAAATATTTATTGCTTCTATAACTGAAGCTGCGGCTCCTGGTGTCATTGATGTAGAAAATAAGAATGGCCTTGCTCTAACTTTCAACCAATCAATTAAGTCCTTAGTACCAGCAACATACCCTCCAATAACTCCTATTGCTTTTGAAAGAGTCCCTATTTGAAAATCTATTTTTCCTACTAAATTGTGATGTGTTACAGAACCACTTCCATGAGTACCCAAAACACCTGAAGCATGAGCGTCATCAACATATGTTAAAAGATCATATTCTTCTGCTATTTTAACAATTTCCGGTAGCTTGGCAATATCCCCATCCATTGAAAATACTCCGTCTGTTATAATCATAATTTTTTCATATAATCCTGAATCTTTTGCTTGCTTGGCTTTAGTTCTTAAATCTAACATATCAGAATGTTCAAATCTAATTGTTTTAGCTCCTGATAATCTACAGCCATCTATAATTGAAGCATGATTTAGGGAATCTGAGAGAATTGCATCCTTTTTATTCATCACTGCAGATATAGCACCCATATTACAATTAAATCCGGATTGGAATGTAATAACTGCCTCTGTATGTTTAAATATTGCAAGTTTAGCTTCTAATTTTTCATGAATATCTAAGGTTCCGTTAATAGTCCTTACTGCTCCTGCGCCCACTCCATATTTGTCTGTTGCAATTTTGCAAGCATCTTTCATGGCAGGGTTTGTAGCAAGTCCCAAATAGTTGTTTGAAGATAAATTAATAACATCTTTGCTGTTAACATTGATAATCGCACCATTTGACCCTTTAACAACGTTAATTTCATTATATAAACCTTTACTTCTTAACTCCTGTAAATTTTCTGTAAGAAAATCGTGTAATGCTTTACTTCCCATAATGAAAACCTCCATTTAATTAATTTATTTCAGTTCTTATAATTTATTTATAATCCCCAAAGCTATTTAAATTATTGAGAATTATAGAAATATGTATTACATAGTATGAAACGTATAATATATTATACATCCGTTTAATTTATTGTACCATACGTATAATATATTATACAACGGGTTTTGAAAATAAATGTAATAGTTTACACCGCGATTTGATTAATCTTTTAACCAATATATTAAGTCTTATTACAAAATACTTATAGGAATTTATATGATTTAAGGCCTGTCATATTGTTGAGGATTTCATAGAACTATGATATAATAAAATCTAATATGGAATATATTACATAATTAAAAGGAGCAAACTTTGGATAATATTAATTTAATTATAGGGAATAATCTTAATACATATCGTAAAAGCAAAGGTTATAGTCTTGATAAAGTATCTGAAATGACTGGCGTTAGCAAAGGTATGCTTGCTCAAATTGAAAAGGGCGAGACTAACCCTTCCATCTCTACTCTGTGGAAAATTGCAAATGGCCTTCATATTTCTTCAACTTTCTTACTAGAAGCTGAACCTGATGATTTAGTCATAATTAAGAAGAACGAATTCACACCTATTACTGAAGGTAATGATAAATTAAGTGTTTTCCCAACTTTCGCCTTCGATTTCAATAAAAAATTTGAAGTATTAGTTGTAGATCTTGAAGTTGGATGCGTACATTGTTCTGAACCTCATGAAAATGGTGCTGAAGAATATATATATGTGAGCAAAGGTGACTTTGAACTAACAATCCAAGGTAATAGTTATAATCTAAACGAAGGGGATTCTATAAAATTTCTTGCGGATAAATCTCATGAATACAGAAATAATTCCAAAGAATTATGCCGTCTGCACATTATTATTTACTATAATAATGCTCGATGATTGCTATAGTTAACATTAACTATTTAACACAAAAATATAAATAAGAGCTAGATAAGAAGATTTATCCTAGCTCTTATTATATTTCTTCTATGATGTTAGTTATAAATTTTTCCCCTCATTAACTTAATGTACTTTAGCTTGAGTACTTTGAACTACTTTTTTATTTTTAGTCGCAACTGTCCAAATAATCATAATAGCTAATATTCCAACTAGTACAGCGGTTAAACCCACTCCTCCAACAAATTCTTGCACTTTAGCTATGAATAGTCCTGAAAGTGAAAAGTCTGTGTCAGAGAATGTTGTATTTGCTACTCCAACCTTACCTAAAACAGGTAATAAAGCAACTGGTAAAAATGATATTATGATACCATTTACAAAGGACCCTAGAATTGCACCTCTTCTACCACCAGTCGAATTACCAAATACAGCAGAAGTTGCCCCTAAGAAAAAGTGTGGTACAACTCCAGGTATTATTATTACAAGTCCCAATGCTCCAAGCGCAAACATTGAAATTAATCCACCAATGAAAGAACTTATAAATCCAATTAATACTGCGTTTGGTGCGTATGCAAATACAATTGGGCAATCTAACGCCGGTCTTGAATTTGGCACTAATTTATCTGAAATCCCCTTAAATGCTGGTACTATTTCGGCAAGAACTAATCTAACACCATTTTGTATTAATATAAATCCTGCTGAGAAAGTTAATGCTTGTATTAAAGAATTAACATTGTTAATGAGATAGATACAGTTGAATCTCTTAAGAAACTTAATGATTTTGGAACATTCATTTCTTCTGTAGATTTTGACCCCTTACCTACAAGTTTACCTATATATCCTGCAAGTGCATATGAAGCTCCTCCAGAATGTCCTAATGCTATACTATCATTCCCTGTAATTTTCTTCATAAAAGGTTGTTGTATAGCTGGTGATATTACCATTATAAGACCTAGTGCTAATGATCCTGTGAATATTAAATGTATTCCTGTCATTCCAGCTGAAACTAGTATAACTGACATCATACACGATAAAAATAATGTAATATGTCCTGTTAAAAATATATATTTCCACTTTGTAAATCTTGCTATAAATATATTTGCTATCATCCCAAATGTCATAATTAAAGCTGTCGGTGTACCATATTCTTTTAGAGCCATAGCACTTATTGCTTCATTATTTGGTATAACTCCTGAAATACTAAATCCTTGTTGAAACATAACACCAAATGGATTTAAAGACCCAACAATAATTCCTGCTGCTGACTGTATAACTACAAAACCTACCATAGCCTTTAATGTCGATTTGATGATTGTGTCTCCACTTTTCTTTTGAAGTAATAGTCCTACAAGAACAATAACACCAATTATTATCGCTGGTTCTGATAAAAAATCAACCAATACTTTTAAAACTCCATTCATTTTTATACCTCCTCAAATATATTTAATTTTAATGATTTTCATAACTTTTCTTCATAGTTTATAAATTTATTTTTTCTATGATCTTTTCTTTTAGTTCATCCTTATCCAATAATGAATTTAATACTATAAGATTTGGCAAATGACTTGCACTATCTGCAAGATCTAGCGCTGTAACAAAAATATCTGCATCACCACTTGTAACGTCTGCGAGTGATGTATGACTTGCTTCATATTTATCTGTAACTCCTAATTCTTTTAAAATTTCCGTAACATTCATTTCTACCAAGAAACTTGTACCTAATCCTGATCCACATACTGCCATAATTTTTTTCATTTTATAATACCTCCATAATTTCTTTTTTATTTTTTGAATTTTTAATAATGTTTAATTTATCTTTATTCATACATACCTGTGCAATTCTTCTTAGTAAACCTATGTGAGCCTCACTATCCTTTGCTGATAATGTAAAAAATACATTTATTGATTTTCCGTCAAAATCTACTGGTTTATTAAGCTTTAATACACAAAGTCCCTCTTTTAAAGCTCCATCTTCTGGTCTAGCATGAGGCATACATACCCCTTCTGCAATGCAAAAGTATGACCCAAACTCCTTAATTTTGGCTTTTATTGCATCATAATATCTACTTTCTACAACTCCATTTTTCTCCAAGATATCACATGACATCTTTATTGCCTCTTCATAATTATCTACTTTATCAATAATCTCTATGAACATATTTAAACAACTCCCAACCACTACTTAATATTTTCTATATCCTCATAACAACTAGCTTCCTTTAGCTTTTTTATATTGCCTTCCTTAGTTATGATATTTATTAAATTTACTAAATTCATATTCTCATTTTTATTTGCTAAAACAATTATTACTTTTACTAATGTCTCTTTCTGGCTTCCAAATTTAATTGGTTTTTTTAATACTAGAAGACTTACTGAATTTTCTATAACTAAAGTAGGTTCTGCGTGAACAAAAGCTATTTCAGGTATAAATACCATATAGTTACCTAAGGTTTCTATAACTTTAATTATTTCATTAACATATTGCCTTTTAATTTTTTTGTTTTCTATTAACGGCTCTGCAGCTATACTTATAGCTTCTTGCCAATCATTTAGTTCTACACCTATTTGTGAATATTTTTGGGGTAGTATTTTACTTAAACCACTTTGGCTTTTATTTTGAACTTTTTCCACAAGAAATTTGCAATTTTTTTCATATCTTCTATTAAATATTTCTTTATTAATTTTTTCAATATCAGCTAATTCTAAAAGTGGATTAGCTTGAATTACTTTGTAATTATCTAAGACAAGAGGTACTGTACTGATTAAAAAATCAACCTCATACTGTTTTAAACTGCTTTCTACATCTCTTAATCTGCATATACCTAGAATTTGAATTTCTGGAATCATAGCAGTTAATCTTGTCTTTAAAAGGCTTGATGTAGCAAGTCCACCATTACATATAATTAACACTTTATATGTAAACTTATCTTTTACATTTCTTTCAAACAGTGCATCAAAATACATTGCTATATAGGCAATTTCTGATTCTGGAAACTTAACTTTTAAAACACTTTCGTACTCTGAAAGTATTTTTTCAGTAATACTATAAATGAAAGACATTTTATACTTTATTTCTTCAAGCATTGGATTATCAATTGTAAGATTATTTTTCAATCTAAAAATTGCCACTTTTAAATGAATTGACATTTGATCTTTAAAATCTACATCTTCTATGGGATTAATATTAATAACTTCATACATGTCCTTAATAATATTAGTTGTTAATTTATCAACCTCAGAATTTGTAGTTATAAAATTACCTAATGTACTTTTAGCTCCACTAAATAATTTTAATAGATAACATATTTCACTTTCTGTAATCTTATAATTTAAGTTGTTAATACACTCATTTAATATTGTATAATTTTTATTGGCTTTCTGCTGATTAATATAATCACTGCTATATTCAACAGTATTTCCAATGCTAATTCTACAAAGTGAGAACTTTATCAAAACTTCTAGTTCGTCTAAACCTTCTTCTGAATACTTAACACTAGCCAAAATTTCAATACTTTCTGTAAAGCTTTTAATTTCATTTATATCTACCTTAAGGCATTCCATTAAATATTTGTTTATATCAAACTGAATATACTTAGTAGACTTTTTATATAACTGTAATAAATAGCTTCTGATTTCATCTTCATTTCCATCTAGAGATATTCCATAATAGGATTTCTTTTTAATTTTTATATCATACTTTTCTAATAATATTTGTGCTGACTTTAAATCTTGGATTATTGTATTTTTAGATACTTGTAATTTCTCTGCTATTTCTTCAAATGTTGTTTTTTCTTTTGTCATAATGATAATCAAAACAAATAATACTCTTTCCTCAGCTGAATAGATTTTATTCTCATACATATTCAAAAATTTTTCAATTTCCCCTTCTTCAAAATTAAGCTTTACTCCAACTCTTGGTTTTCTTTCTAAACAAACATTATATTCCTTTAATACATATTCAATAGAATCTAAATCACTTCTTATGGTTCTTTCACTTATATCAAACATCTTTGAAATATTTTTTATTGTTATATGAGCATTTTTGTTTGATAAAAAGCTTATAATATCTATTTGTCTATTATTAAGTGTAACCAATTCAATAACCTCCTCAGCCACCTTATGTATTTATTGTATACGCTTTCTGAGTTTCATTCCATACCAATTCACTTCATTTAATGTGGCAATTTTAATGCTATTCCTCTTATTTTACTTTTATTTCAATTATATCTTATATTCAGTTTATGGTCATAAAAATAAGAAGGCACAAGACCAATGTCATTAAGTTAAGAAATTAAACCAATAGTTTTAAAACAGAGTATGTTTAAAAATGCATACCCTGTTTTTTTTATATAATTTTTTAAATAAATTCCAGAAAACTTTCAAAAAAGTGCTTGACAAATAGTAAAAAAAATGTGGCGAAGCCCCTTAATTACAAGAATTTTTAAGGAGGCTCACTCATGAATGAATATGCAGATTTAATAAAGGGAAAATTGGACACTGTGTTAGCTGAAATG
>NZ_JAHLEB010000009.1 GCF_018861735.1 Clostridium lacusfryxellense
TGCAATATCAAAACAAGAAGATCCAGATATGTATCTTCGCGTTGTAGAAAGAAGACCTGATGGTATCGTAGTTCGTGGAGCTAAAGCTCACCAAACTGGTATATGTAATTCTCATGAAGTTTTAGTTATGCCTACTATGGCTATGAAACCAGATGAGAAAGATTATGCAGTATCATTCTCAGTGCCAACAAACACAGATGGTATCATTATGATTTTGGGTCGTCAATCTTGTGATACAAGAAAGAGTGAAGAAGGAGCAGATATCGATGTTGGTAATTACAATTTTGGTGGGGTAGAAGCTTTAGTTATCTTTGATGATGTATTTGTACCAAATGATAGGATATTCTTAAACGGAGAAACTGAATTTGCAGGAATGCTTGTTGAAAGATTTGCAGGATATCATAGACAAAGTTATGGCGGATGTAAAACTGGTGTAGGCGATGTACTTATTGGAGCTACAGCACTTGCTGCAGATTATAATGGTACAAGCAAAGTATCACATATTAAAGATAAGTTAATAGAAATGACTCACCTTAATGAAACATTATATGCTTGCGGAATAGCATGTTCTGCTGAAGGACATAAAACTGAGTCAGGTAATTATATAGTAGACTTGTTACTTGCTAACGTCTGCAAACAAAATGTTACAAGGTTCCCATACGAAATAGTTAGACTTGCAGAAGACATTGCTGGTGGACTAATGGTAACTATGCCTGCAGAAAAAGATTTTAGGGATCCAATTACTGGACCTTATCTTGAAAAATACCTAAAGGGTGTAGCATCTGTAACAACTGAAAATAGAATGAGAATATTAAGACTTATTGAAAATTTAGCTCTTGGAACAGCTGCTGTTGGTTATAGAACAGAATCAATGCATGGTGCAGGTTCTCCTCAAGCTCAAAGAATAATGATAGCAAGACAAAGCAATATAGCTCATAAAAAGGCACTTGCAAAAGTAATAGCTAGAATTAAAGAATAAAAGAACAAAAAATAATTACTACTGATAAATCAGAATCGGAGGTTTGACATATGTCAATGAAACGAGAATTTGGAAAGGAACAACCATTTATACCAGCTGGGCCATTTAAAATCAGAGTCCCTGGAATTCATTACAAATTTGAATGGCCAGATTATATTCAAGGATTATTAATGTGTGCGGTTTGTTTAGGTGCTATTCCTATGCTTCAAGAGTATTTAGGAATGCCTTTCGAAGTAGCAATGGCAGTTGTTGTACTTAATGGTATATTTTATTGTGCACATGTATTTTTAGGTGATCCAGTTGTACCTGGCTGGGTTACACCAGCTATACCACTTCTTATACTTTATATAAGCGATTATGCAATTGGACCACAGAGAATGCAAGCATTAATAGCTTTTGAAATGAGTTTAGGAATTTTAGCATTCGTCCTAGGAATAACGGGACTTGGTAAAAAAATAGTGCATATTGTTCCTAATGCTATGCAAGCAGGCATTATAATGGGATCGGGAATTGCAGCAATAAATATTATTTTTGTAAAGGGTGCACGGTTTGACCAATTTCCTATTTCAATAGTTGTATGTGTAGGAATAGGTTTCTATCTTCTATTTTCAAATCATTTTAAAAGTATTTGTAATAAAAATAAGTTTTTGAAAATAATATCTAATTTAGGTATATTACCAGTTATAGCACTTGCAATAATATTAGCGCCATTAGTAGGTGAAACTGCTTGGCCTAAAGTAGAATGGGGAATTACGAAACCAGCTTTTGGCGTCCTGTGGACACAATGGACATTTTTGTCCGGTAATATAGGTTTTCCTCCAATTAAAATGTTTATAAATGCGCTACCAATGGTTGTAAGTGCATATATAGTTTTATTTGGTGACATGCTACAATCTCAAGCGTTAATTCAGGACTGTAAAAAAGATAGACCAGATGAGCTTATAGATTATGATCCAAATAGATCCCATATAATTTTTGGACTTCGTAATATGCTAATGTCTGTAATAGGACCAGATCTTACAATGTGTGGACCATTATGGGCAGCAATTCAAGTTGTTATTTGCGAAAGATACAAACATGGAAAAGAATCCATGGATTCAATATTTGGTGGAGCTGCTTCATTCAGATTTGGTACACTTACTGGATATCTGTTATTACCAATAGTTTCATTATGTAAACCTATACTAGGAATTGCACTTGCATCTACAATGCTAATTCAAGGATATGTTTCTATAAGAGTTGGAGTTATGAAGGCTCGTACTGCTAATGATCTTGGTATAGCTGGTATTATAGCTGCTATTGTAGCAACAAGAGGTGCAGCTTGGGGCTTGGCAGCAGGTATTGTACTTTGCATATTAATTAATTTGGGAAATAAACCCGAATTAGATGTAATACTTTTTGATAAAGAAAAAATTTAGGTTGAAATAATACAAAAAAAGGTAAAGTAGATAGAAATAGATGATATGTTTTTAATCATCTATTTCTATTTACTTTTATCATTTTAAAATGGATAAAATAATGAATATCAATTTGATATACAAGTAAAGTTATTTGGTGTATAATAAAAGGTATAAGTGTAAAGAGATGGAATCAAAAGGTTTGATTAATTACTGTAAGCTTGGTAGCATCATATAGGTACCTTTTTATTTTTTTTGTTAATATTTGTGAAATAAATCACAATGATTTAATAATACGTGTTAAAAGGTATTCCGATGACCTATCAGGTCAAAAGTATTTTAAAAAAATTTTTGATTTTAGCTCTGGAAATATTAATAGATTTAGAAACTGAACTTGTAGGAATACTGAACTGGTTATAAAATTTTTATTTTGGGAGAGTGTTAGATATGAACTTAGAAGAAATTTATAAATCAAAGGTAATTACGGCAAATCAAGCTGCAGAGAAAATAAAATCTGGAAACAGGGTAGTTACAGGACATGCTTGTGCAGAGCCAACTGAAATTATAGCTGCAATGGTTGCTAATTGTAATGCTTATGAAGATGTTGAAATTGTACATATGGTGCCTATGGGAAAGGCAGAGTATATAAGTCCTGGAATGGATAAGCATTTTACACATAATGCGTTATTTATAGGTGGCCCAACTAGAAAAGCCTATGCTGAAAAAAGAGTGGATTTTACTCCGTGTTTCTTTTCTAGAATACCTGAATTATTTAAAAATAATTATTTGCCTGTAGATGTTGCAATAATTCAAGTTTCATCTCCTGATGAACATGGATATTGTAGTTTTGGTGTATCTGTTGATTATACTAAGACTGCAGCAGAATGTGCAAAAGTTATAATTGCAGAAGTAAATAATAAAATGCCAAGAACACTTGGAGACTCTTTTATAAATATATCTGATATTGATTTTATTGTAGAAGTAAATCATGAACTTATAGAGCTTAATCCTCCTAAGATTGGGGATGTTGAGAAAGCCATTGGAAAGTACTGTGCTTCATTAATCGAAGATGGTTCTACACTTCAACTCGGAATAGGAGCTATTCCGGATGCAGTACTTTTGTTCTTAAAAGATAAAAAAGATTTGGGAATACATTCGGAAATGATATCAGATGGTGTAGTCGAACTTGTTGAGGCCGGAGTTATAACAAACAAGGCTAAAACACTTCATAAAGGTAAAATAGTTGTAACCTTCCTTATGGGAACAAAAAGACTTTATGACTTTGTTAATAATAACCCAATGGTTGAAATGTACTCCGTAGACTATGTAAATGATCCTGTTATAATATCAAAGAATAGTAAAATGGTTTGTATTAATTCAGCTATTCAAGTTGATCTTATGGGTCAAGTTAATGCAGAAACCATAGGATTAAAGCAGTTTAGTGGAACTGGAGGACAGGTTGACTTTATTAGAGGGGCAGCTATGGCTAAAGATGGTAAAGCTATAATTGCAATACCTTCTACAGCTAGTAGAGGAAAGATATCTAGAATTGCTCCTTTTCTTGATGAAGGATCAGCAGTTACAACGCTAAGAAATGAAGTTCAATATATAGTTACAGAATATGGAATTGCAGATTTAAAAGGCAAAACTTTAAAAAATAGAGCTAGAGGACTTATAAATATTGCTCATCCAGACTTTAGGCCAATGCTTATAGAAGAATATGAAAAAAGATTCAATTGTAAATTTTAGTAAAATTAAATAACTATAAAAAAAAAGCTTAAATTAAGAAATGCAGGATGATAATTTATTTAATCACCTTGAGTTTCTTAATTTAAGCTTTAGTATTTTTTATAGTATAAAACAATATTTAATGTTATACAATATTATAAATAATTTAGAATAGATTATATTTAAAAGTATAAATATGGGTATTTTATAAAGAAATGAAAATATTTTACAAAAAAAGAAGGATTATCATATAAGTTATCGAATATAGAACAAGGATACATTATTTAGACGATTCTAAATATGTTTTAATTTCAAAAGACTCGGGAGGAAAAAAATGCATTTAAATTTTGAAAATAACGAGGATAAGTTGATAGTTTACATGTCTGGTGAATTAGACCATCATAGTGCTGAAGAAGTACGGAATATCATAGACGATAGGTTAGAACGAGATAGCTTCAATAAATTGATTATGGATTTTGGTGATGTTACATTCATGGATAGTTCTGGTATTGGTGTGGTTATCGGAAGATATAAAAAGTTACATATGAGGAATGGCAAAGTATGTGTAACTAATATTAAATCTTCAGTGAAGAGAGTATTTGAATTATCAGGGATGTTTAAAATTATCATGTTATATGATGACGTAAAGCAAGCTGTAAACAACATTTAGTGGGGGGATTAATATGTGTTACAATAAAATAAAAATCGAATTTTTAAGTAAATCGCAGAATGAAAGTTTTGCAAGAGTAGCAGTAGCAGCATTTGCGTCGCAATTAGATCCTACAATTGACGAAATTACTGATGTTAAAACAGCAGTATCTGAAGCCGTTACAAATGCAATTATACATGGTTATGAAAGTGAAGAAGAAATGATTACTATAGAAGCTATTATTGAGGGAACACAGTTAACAGTTATAGTTAATGATGTAGGTAAAGGAATTGATAATTTAGAACTTGCCATGCAACCATTATACACTTCTAGGCCAGACCTAGAAAGGTCAGGAATGGGTTTTACTGTAATGGAAACTTTTATGGACAGTTTAGAAGTAAAGTCTGATAAAGGTAGGGGAACAAGTATAATAATGAAAAAAATATTTAATCCTTTAAGTTAGGTGGAATATTATGGATCAAAAAATAGTAAGAAAAAATAACTACAACTATGAAGATAATATGCATCTGATTCAATTAGCTAGGAATGGAGAACCTGGTGCATTAGATACTCTAGTGGAGATGAATTTGCCACTAGTTGCATCAATAAGTAAAAAGTTTCTTAATAGGGGATATGAGTATGATGATATATTCCAAATTGGTTGTATTGGCCTTGTAAAAGCAATTAATAACTTTGATACTAAGTATAATGTTAAATTTTCTACGTACGCCGTTCCTATGATAATGGGTGAAATCAAAAGATTTCTTAGAGATGATGGTATTATAAAAGTAAGTAGAAGTGTTAAAAATACCGCAAGGCAATTACATTATGATAAAGATACACTTACAAAAAAATTGGGTAGAGACCCTACTATTGATGAACTTTCGGTTTTTAGTAATATAGAAAAAGAAGATATAGTGTATGCATTAGAATCAGCAAGTAATATGTTATATCTTTTTGATACAATACATCAGGATGATGGTGCTCCAGTCCTTTTAATAGATAAATTAAGTGAAAAATACGAGGAAGATAATCAAGTTTTAGACAAAATTGCACTTAAAGAAGCACTTAGAAAATTGGATGCTAAATCAAGGCAAATAATTATGCTTAGATACTTCAAAGATAACACACAAATTCAAGTTGCAAAAATGATGGGGATAAGTCAAGTGCAGGTTTCAAGAATAGAAAAAAAGGTTTTAAAAATAATGAAGGAAAAATTAACTTAGTAAGAATATTAATAAGGTTAAATTTAAATATGGTACTTCAATTTTAAGTTTGAAGCATCATAATTATGTTTAACCTTATTTTTTTGACTAGAAATGATAATATTGCAAATACTAACAAAACAAATCACATGTTTTTTCAATAAAATTATATATGCACAATTATATAAATACAATTTTACAATTGGTGTCTACGTTAAAGAAAGATAAGGAGGACCTTATATGAAGGTGGAAGAAAAAACGATAAGAAAAAAATTCGATAATCTTAATTCAAATAACATACCTAAACCTAATTTGCCACTGCATTGCTTTAATGCATTTTGGGTTGGCGGATTAATTTGTGTAATAGGACAATTTATAAGTGATATTTTCTCTAAAATAGGTATTCCTAAAGATGATCTAGGGACATATGTTTCTATAGTAATGGTGTTCCTAGGAGCTGTACTTACTGGTATTGGAGTATACGACAAACTAGGTGATTTTGCTGGGGCAGGTTCGGTAGTGCCAATCACTGGATTTGCAAATTCAATTGTTTCACCAGCCATGGAATTTAAAAAAGAAGGTTTTGTTTTTGGCGTTGCGGCTAAAATGTTTACTATTGCGGGACCTGTTTTAGTATATGGGATAGGATCTTCTGTAATTGTAGGTGTACTATATTATTTTATAAGGTGGTGATTCAAAATGGGTAGAAGAGTCGGTCTTCAAACAGTAGAAATTGAAAGTAAACCTAGAATTATTGGTACATACAATATAGTAGGCCCTAAAGAAGGCCAGGGGCCGTTAAAAAAGTATTTTGATAAGATCATTGAGCATGATCTTAATGGTACTGATAGTTTTGAAAAAGCTGAATCAAGTCTATTATATACAGCTATATCTGAGAGTATAAAAAAAGCAAAACTCAAAGAATCAGATATTAATTATTTACTAGCTGGAGACTTATTAAATCAGTTATCATCTTCCTGTTTTGCAGCTAGGGATTTGGATATACCATTTATAGGGCTTTATGGAGCCTGTTCAACTATGGCAGAATCATTAAGCGTTGGTTCGATGATAATGGAGGGAGGCCTAGCTAATTACGTAATAGCTGCTACTTCATCACATTTTTCCTCTGCGGAAAGACAATTTAGATTACCACTAGAAATGGGAAGTCAAAGAGCAATGACGGCTCAGTGGACAGTTACAGGTGCGGGAGCTATGGTATTGGGTAAAAAAGGAAATTTTCCATATGTTACTCATGTTACAACCGGAAAGGTTAAAGATTATGGAATAATTGATGTGAATAACATGGGAGTTGCAATGGCACCCGCAGCAGTAGACACCATTAAGCAGCATTTTTTAGACACTGGAAGAAAACCTTCGGATTATGATATTATTGCTACTGGTGACCTTGGTATTATTGGAAAGGAATTTACAGAAAAACTGCTCTTAGAATATAAATATGATATGAAGGGCCATTATATTGATTGTGGTGAAATGATTTTTGATTCAGAAAAGCAAGGCACAAATGCAGGAGGTAGTGGGTGCGGGTGTTCTGCTGTGGTTGCAACAGGATATTTAATTAAAAACATGCTAAAGGGGAAATTTAAAAGAATATTATTAGTTTCCACTGGCGCACTTCTAAGTTCAACTTCTTGTCTCCAAGGTGAGACAATACCTGGTATTGCTCATGCTGTATCAATAGAGTTTGGGGGTGAATAAATGACTAATTACATTATGGCTTTTGTAGTTGGGGGGATTATATGTGTAATAGGACAGATACTTATGGATACAACTAAGCTGACTCCAGCAAGGATCTTAGTTGTATTTGTAACAGGAGGTGTAATCTTAGGCGCACTAAATATATATGATGTGGTAATAGAGTATGGAAAAGCAGGCGGAAGCATCCCTTTACCTGGATTTGGATATAGTTTAGCTAAAAGTGTTATGAAGGAAGTAGACGAAGTTGGATTTATTGGGGCATTTACAGGAGGAATAAAAGGTACTGCAGGTGGTATCACAGCTGCGATTTTCTTCGGATATATTATGGCATTAATATTCAATCCTAAAAGTAAAGTGTAAAAAGCAACTATCAAATATTTATATTTGATAGTTGCTTTTTATTTATACATTAACGTTTATTATCTTTATTATCTTTATTATCTTTAGTTTTGGGATTGTCAGTTTTAGGAGTATCAACTGTAGGGTCGACAATTGAAGGATCTACAATTGGTGGAGTAACAATTGGTGGAATAATTGGCGGAAGTATAATCTTCTTTGAAAATGTATCAACTGCAGTAGGTAATACGTAAATAGAGTCTTTAAGATTTACAGTAGGTACATAATCTCTCTTTATAAAAACTCTAGTTTCAATTTTATTAGGTGGTGTAAATTCTGATGGTAGTACGTATTTTCCAGTAGGATCTTTTGTAACCTTAGCAGAAACATGTATGCTATCAAGGGTAGTAGGCTGAGTACCATCAAGAAATAGTTCAGAATAGACTCTATTGCCTCTTGGATCTGCATAAGTTAAATCACTAGGTATATCACCTGAATCTTTCGATACTGAAAATGGTGATATACCCGATGGCATTTCTATGTTTTTAACAGGAAGAGAAGTATGGGCTGATTTCATAATTTTGCCCCAAATCGAAGCAGCGCCATTACTGCCTATTCCTTTAATTTGATCTGCTTTATCGGTTCCAACCCAAATTGCTGAAGAGTAATAAGGGGTTAACCCAACAAACCATAAATCTTTTGAATTAGAAGAAGTACCAGTTTTACCGCGAACAGGCATGTCGCTAAAAACAGCATTTGTACCAGTACCACCTGGGCCTACAGGTCCCCCCAATAAATCATACATTATATATGCAGTTTGTGCAGATATAACCGGAGTAGTTTCGGGCTTTGTTTCAAGAAGTACTTTGCCGGTTCTATCTACTACTTTAGTGTATAATCTCGGAGTGGTTCGATTACCACTATTACCAAACACACCATAAGCTGCTGCCATAGTGAGAGGATTAGTTCCGTTATATTCTCCGCCATCTAATTGACCAAGAGACATGGCCGCCATACTAGTCTTATCTACGTTATCTAGCTGTAATCCAAACTTTTCACCATAGGCAGCGCCAGTTTTAATACCTATCATATTCTCTAATTTCACAGCCGCAACATTAACAGAATATTTTAGACAATCTCTTAGAGTTAAGTATCCCTTATATTCATCAGGTGAATTTTTAGGATTATATCCAACTTCTGCAGGTACAGGAGAATCTTCAATAACAGTTGAAGCTGTAGCTATCTTTGAATCAATAGCAGGACTGTATACTGTTAAAGGTTTAATACTAGAACCAGGTGCCCTTAAGAAGTCTTCTGACGCCGCTCTGTTATAAGATAATGGAGCATTAGCGCTAGTACCACCTATAATAGATTTAACTTCACCTGTGTGGTAATCCATAACAACAGATGCTGCCTGAATATCTCCATGCACAGATGCATCAATAGTCTTTTGTGATGATTCCTGAATACCTCTATTCATTGTTGTATAAATTTTTACTCCATCGTACATTAACATTGAATATGCTTCTTTATTACTGATATTATATTCTTTCATCAAATCCTTAGCAATCTGAAGGATTGCAGGTCTTGAGAAATATTCATAGTTCATGGCTTTATCATTTTTTAAAAAATTAAATTTCAATTCTTCTGCCATAGCTAAATCAAATTGTTCTTTAGTTATTTTTTTATATCTGTACATATTATCTAGAACAGCTTTTGTTCTATTAGATTCAAAAGCCTCATTATTCTTATATGCTTTATAGGCCATATTGTATGAAACACTAGGACTTTGAGCTGCACTTGCAATAAAAGCAGTTTGTTTTAAAGTCAAATCTTTAATGGACTTACTAAAATATTGTTTTGATGCCGCTTCTACACCATGTGCATTTCCCCCTAAAAATATAGTATTCATGTAAGTTTCTAAAATTTGTGGTTTAGTTAAAACTTTCTCTATTTGTAGTGATAAAGCTATCTCTTGAACTTTTCTTTTTATAGAAGTTCTGTTTTCCATAGAATCTTCTAAAAATATTCTATATTTGACCAATTGTTGAGTTATAGTTGAGGCACCTTGAAGACTTTCATTGCTGCCCTGTATTTTTATTTTTATATCATTAAATATAGAACCAGCTAATCTTTTTAAATCAACCCCTGGGTGGGTTTTAAATCTAGAATCTTCAATACTTATAAATGCATCCTGAAGGCCTTCAGGCACATCACTAATAGGTACATTAATTCTTCTTTGTGAATTAACATATTCATCCATTGGTTTTCCGGAATCATCTAGTAATATTGTTATCTCATCTAATTTTAAAAATTCATTAATATCTAAACTAGGAGCTGTTTTAATCATGCCTAACACTATTCCACCAATAGCTACACTAGATATTAAACCTATAATTAAAATAGTAAAAACAATGTTTTTAAAAACATGTTTCCCAGTTCTTTTTTTCTTTTTCTGAGTAGTTTTATCATTTTCCATCAAGTATCCTCCTTGAGTTCATCTAAAGCAGATACCTATTATTAAAAGATATACTGCCTACTAAAAATAATGTTATATAACAATATTTAGCTTTTAATATTATACCATATAATTGTGTTATTTATTTAAGTCTCTTTTAATATAAAGTATTGAAATTTGAAATCATATTTAAATTCTTTACCTGAGTGGAGTTACATATAATAAAATATAAACTTTTATGGAGGTAATGAATATTAAAAATAAAAATAAAGTTAAAACTAGACTATTCATAATTATAGCCATAATCATGATGAATTTTACAATATTTATATATATTTTTGATCAAACTGCTATGCCAACAGTAATGGCTGTGGCGGATGCGGAAATGAGAGCAAAGGCTACTGAGATTGTGAACAGAGCAATTATAAATGAATATTCAGATCAATTTAACTACGATGATGTTATTAGAGTAGATAAAGATGAACAAGGAAATATTGTAATGCTAAAAGCTGATACACTAAAAATGAATAAAATAGCTTGCGATGTTGCTTTAGAAGCTCAAAAGGAATTAATGAAGCTTGGAGACATTGGAATTAAAGTTCCACTCGGGTATATAACTAGAAATAATATTTTATCTTATTACGGCCCAAAAGTTACTATAAAAATGCAACCCATAGGACATGTAGAAACTAAATATTCATCTGAATTTGAGAGTGCAGGTATAAATCAGACGAGGCATAAGATTTATGTTAAAGTAAAAACAACTATAAGAGTGATTATCCCTTTGAAGAGTAATGATATAGAGGTAGCTAATGAAGTTCCAATTGCCGAAACCATAATAGTGGGTAAAACACCTAATACTGCAGTGCAGTTAGATTTAAATGGTACAGGTTATAAAGTCGGTAATAATTAGATGAATAATATTAAAGCAAAAAATAAAGCACATTAATTAAATGTACTTTATTTTTTCTTTTATTTGTATTAAGATTGCTATTCTTCCCAATTAAATATGTATGGTATATTTCTATAATAGTCTCCGTAATTTAATCCATACCCAACTACAAAAACATCTGGAATATCAAAGCAGCAATAATCAGGTGTTATATCAATAGTTCTTCTCTCAAGTTTATTTAAAAGTACGCAAGTCTTAACGCTAGCAGCACCTAAAGATTGAACACGTAATTTAACAAAATTCATAGTTATACCAGTATCAACAATATCATCTACTATTAAAACATCAAACCCTTCAATATTGTCAGGTATATCATTTATAACATTAATTGACCCGGTTGATTCCTCACCTGCTCCATAGCTTGAGGTTGTCATAAACCCAATTTTGGTAGGCACAGTTATTTGACGTACAAGGTCTGCGGTATAAATAAAGCTACCACGTAGTAAGGAAAGAACATATAACTTCTTTCCTAGATAATCTTTTGAAATTTGAGTACCAAGTTGAATTACTCTCTCGTCAATTTTGTCTTTAGTTATAAGAATATTCTTTTTTTTGTTATCCAATGTTAATCCCGCCTTCTATATATATTTACAAGTTTGCTACAATGGTATAAAATTATAAGGAAGTTGTCAAGTATAAGAATAAGAAAACTTGTTAAAATATAATAGAATGGAGTGATGTACTATGATATATGGAAATATAGATGGAGTTAAAAATTCGATTTTAGATAAATTGGAAAAGGCATGTGAAATAAAAGTTTCTAAAGATTGTATTTTGTCTGAAGAATTGGTTGATATACTAGTTGAGGTAACACAAAATTTAGATAGGGAAGTCAGTGCAGCAATAGATAGAAAAGGCATGATTATTAGCATGGCAATTGGAGATAGTAGCACTGTAGAACTGCCTATTATTGATATACGAGAAGGTCGATTATCAGGGGTTAAAATAATACACACGCATCCAAATGGCAATTCTAGATTATCTGCGTTAGATATGTCAGCATTAATAAAATTAAAGCTTGATTGTATAGTCGCTATTGGAGTTACAGCGCAAAAGGATAACTTAAGATTTAACGTAGGTTTTTGTGAAATAGATAAAAGCATTTTAATAGAAGAAGAAGTGGGCCCAATAAGTATAACTCAAGTAATAGAGTATGATATTTTAGACAAGATTAAACACACCGAAAGATTGATGAAAGCAAATGAAATTATTGAAGATGATACAGAACGAGCTATTTTAGTTGGGATAGAAAGTGAAGAAGATTTAGTAGAACTTACAGAACTTGCAAGAGCATGTAATGTGGAAACTGTAGATATTGTACTTCAAAATAGGCATAAAATAGACTCGGCTTTATACATAGGTAGCGGTAAAGCAGAAGAAATTGCGGTTATTAGGCAAGCGTTAAGAGCAAATCTTGTTGTATTTGATGATGAATTATCAGGTTCTCAGGTTAGAAATTTAGAGGAAGTTCTTGGCTGTAAGGTTATAGACAGAACTACACTAATACTTGAAATTTTCGCGCGAAGAGCAAGAACTCGAGAAGCGAAAATCCAGGTTGAGCTTGCACAACTAAAATATAGATTACCACGGTTATCGGGACTTGGAACAATGCTTTCAAGAACAGGAGCAGGTATTGGAACAAAAGGCCCTGGCGAGAAAAAATTGGAAATAGATAAACGAAGAATAAGAGAGAGTGTATTTGACTTAAATAAAGAATTAGAAAAAATAAGAACTACCAGAAGCGTGCAAAGAGAAAAACGGAGTCGCGAGAGCATATCAAAGGTATCATTAGTCGGTTATACTAATTCAGGTAAGTCTACACTTAGAAACGCATTATGCGATGTAGCAGCATTAAAAAGTGTAACTCAAAAAGATAAAGTATTCGAAGCAGATATGCTTTTTGCAACACTCGATGTTACAACAAGGGCTCTTATTTTACCAGATAATAGAGTGGCAGCAGTAACAGATACAGTAGGGTTTATAAGAAAACTTCCCCATGATTTAGTGGAAGCATTTAAATCTACTCTTGAGGAGGTAGTTTATGCAGATTTATTGTTACATGTTGTGGATGCATCATCTGACAATGCAGAATTACAAATAGAGGCAGTAGATGGAGTACTAACAGAATTAAATGCAATTAATAAACCAACTATATTAGTTCTAAATAAAATTGATGTAGCTTCACAAGAAAATATTATTAAAATCAAAGAAAAATATAAACATTTAAAAACCATCGAAATATCAGCTAAAAATGGCACAAATTTAGAAGAGTTATTGGTAGAGACCTGCAAAGAGCTTCCGTACACACTCAAAAAATTTGAAGTGCTTATACCATACACTGATCAATCAATGGTTGCCTATCTGCATAGAGGTTCAAAGGTTAATTCTGAAGAGTACAGTGAAGAAGGAACAATAATGTCAGTATTAGGTGACGATGAAGTTTATAATAAGTGTGAAAAATATATAATACAGTAATATAAAATATTTTTATTATAATGTTGTAACAAATAAAAACCCATTAAGTGTAATAAAATCGTTGGTATATATATATACTATTAAATAATAGTTATATATCATTATCGCAGGATTAGGAGTAGATATGGGAGAGGGAAAATCAAATTCAGATAATGGGAACAGGCAAAGTAAACAAACAAATCAACAAGAGGCCTCAAATAGTTATTTAAAAAAAATCATAGCTGATATGAGTGAACAATTTAAGAATATTGATATTAGTGGATCCACTGGGCAAAAATTTTCTAGTTCCTCTGGAGCGACTGAAGCGTATGGTACTTCTAATGCATGTGATAATATGGATGTTAGAGTACTAGCAGACAAGGTCGCAAGTATAAATATATTAAAATTTGAACTGGATAAATTACCACTTGATTTTAAAGCAAGAGCTTATTTTGAAAATGAAGTAAAACCACTAACAGATGCTCTAAGCGTTTTATCCTTTGCATCTAGTAGTTATGCAATTACTGCAGTTAACATAGCAAATACAAATTTTGGCCGCAGTTCAAAAATAAAAGATGCCTTAGATTTAGCTCAAGGAGTTGACGAAATCTCTATGGAGATAATTAAAGTTTTACGATGCAAAATAGATAATATGTTGAATTTTTCAAAGTACGATTGTAAATGAGTTGTCAGCATTATAAAGAGAACGGGTTTATTTATATTAAACTTGATTCTCTTTATTTTCTTAACTAAAAACAAAATGTCTGTAATTGTGAAAAGTGTAGTGCTATAATAAACGATAAAGGAATAATATAAGAATTTGGGGGGAGTGAAAGAAATGACAAAAACTATTTTGCAATATCAAAATGCTTTTAATAGTGTACTAGACAGAATTAAAATTGATGATTCGGTTCTATCCGTGATGGTTTTCGGTAGCATGGTAACTGGTGATTTGTGGGAAGAATCAGATATTGATTTATTTGTAATTGTTAATGAAAGTCTAGAAAAGATTAAGGATATTTATGCCGAGGAGAAGGGCGTTCCAGTACATATTAAACTTATGAGTAAAGAAAAATTCATACAAATTTATTGTGATGATATTAAGGGCGGATATGCACATAGAATTTTTTCATCTTCAAAATTATTATTTTCAAAAGATATTGATATAACTGTAAGATATGATGGCGGTAGATTTTTTCCTGATTTAGATAGAGAACGTTGGGGAATGTATTTTTTAGGGAAACTTTTAAAAGACGTTGGAGTATGTAAAAAATATTTATCCAGCAATGGTATATATACTGCATATAGTACAGCAATAAGATGTATAGAAAAGTATTCCAGATTATTTGTTAACTCATCAGGATATATGATTAGTAAAGATGTTATGACAATGGCTTTAAATTTAGATGATACATTTAAAATTTGTGTTGATAAATTGTTTTTTAACAATTCACACACAACTGATACAATTCAAGAAACTATAACATATTTGGAAGAAAGTATAAATTTAAGTATCAAGAGCAATTGTGCCTTACTTCTAAATTATATGAGAGAAAAGGATAGTTTTTTAAGTGCTGAGGAAATTATGGCTGAGGATTTATTTAAGGAATTTAATATAGATATGGAAGAAGTTCTTAATAAACTCTGGGAAAGAGATATTATAAAAAAAGAAAGTAGAGATTTTATGATGATAAAGGATAAAATCTTATTTAAACAAAATGTTTACTACGTTTAATATTAATTGGATAAATAGGTGGTCATATGAATAACTTTGAAATAGAATTTAGTAGTGAAGTTCCTAAGTATTTACAAATATCAAATCATATCCAAAAACTGATTGATGATAATTTCCTTATTGATGGCGAAAAATTACCATCAATAAGGAAATTATCTAAAATGCTTATAGTTAATGAAGTGACTGTAGTTAGCGCCTATAAGAAACTGGAAGCTGAGGGATATGCTTACCAAAAGATGGGTAGTGGAACATATGCTAAACGAAGAGATATAAACATCAAGTTTAAGAAGGAGTACTCTAATACATTAAAAAAAATTTCTGGCCATAGTCTTAAAAATTACGTGGATTTTACGGGTGAAATTACTAGTAGTGAATTTTTTCCTGTAGCAGTATTTAAAGATGTCTTAAATGAAGTTTTAGACAGAGATGGTACAGAGGCGTTTGCCTATAAGGAATCATTAGGATATGAGGGACTTAGAAATAGTATAAGTAGTTTCTTTTGGGATAACAAAGTAAGTTCTGAAGATATATTAATACTCTCAGGAGCACAACAGGGTATTGATATATTGTCAAAGTCTATAATAAACATACATGATAATGTTGTTGTAGAAAAACCTACTTATGGCGGTGCTCTTACTGTTTTTAAATGGCGTAGGGCTAATATATTTGAAGTGGATATGTTAGAGGATGGCATAAATTTAACACAATTTGAAGAGATACTTAAAAAGAACAAAATAAGATGTTTTTATGCCATGAGTTATTTTCAAAATCCTACAGGTGCCAGCTATAGTTTGGACAAAAAGTTAAGAATATTAGAATTCGCAGAGTTGTATGATTTTTATATAGTAGAGGATGATTATTTATCTGAATTAATATATGACAATAAGGTATATAAGAGCTTTAAGAGTTTAGATGTAAATGATAGGGTTATTTATATAAAGAGTTTTTCAAAGATATTTCTTCCAGGAATAAGGTTAGGATATATGATATCACCAGAGAAACTAAAAGAGCATATTCAAAATTCAAAAATTAACACAGATATATCTACTTCGAGTCTTATGCAACGCGCACTGGACTTATACATAAATAAAGATCTTTGGAAAGAACACATAAGCCATCTTAATATGGTGTACAAAGAAAAATATAATTTTATGATAGAATGTATAGAAAAAAAATTACATTGCAAGGTTAGTTATTATAAACCAGGAGGTGGCATTCATTTTTATTTTAAAATAGATGCTACTTTGAATATTAATGCTATGGAATTATTTTATAGGTGTAAGGACAGAAAAGTACTTATTACTCCAGGAATTTTATTTTATAAAAATGCTCAGGAAGGCAACAATTATTTTAGATTAAGTTTTTCGGAAATAAGAAAAGATAAAATAGAAGAAGGAATTAGGATTATATCAGAGATATTAAGTTGTAAGTAAAAAATAGCTATAATGTAAGATTAGAAATAAGGAGAGAATCTATTGAAAAAAGGATTAGTAGATGTTGACTGGTTAAACATTAGTGATTATACACATGAGGAAATATCTTATTTCTTATTTTTAGAGGGAAAACCAATGGAAGCAATATGTAAAATTAGAAATTTAGATAACTCCATTGTGCAAAAACATATCATAGATGGTAAAATAAAATATAGATTTTTAGTTCATAGCAATGATACCGATGAACTTTTTAAACAAATCGTTAAAGCTGGAAAAGAAGATAAAATTCACTTTTTGAATTCAATTCAAGATGATAATAAATATAGATTAACCGAGCTTATAAAAACTAGTTATGTGGAGATGCACCCTAAAGACAAAGAGGCTGCAGTATGGATAATAGGAGAATTAAAAGAAATGTCTTGCTTAAATATTTTAATTAAGGCATCTGTTCATAAATACATAAATGTACGTAGAATGGCGGTTTCTGCTATGGGTAAAATGGGAGATATGAGAGCAGAGGCGGCACTAATTAGAGCACTTGGGGATGAAAATCCCCAAGTAATAACATATGCAATAAAATCTTTAGGTAAAATAAAAAGTGAAAAAGCAATTACAAAAATAAAAAATTTATATGATAACACTGACAAAAAATATATAAGTGATGCTGCGCAAAGTTTTTTATTGCTAATGGAGCAAATATAGACAAAAATTAAATATAGAATATTTGGTAGCAATAGGAGAATTTAAATGAGTTATTTTACTATAAAAGATGAATCAATCGCTGAATTCAAAGAGAAAAAATCTATTTTTATTGGACATGGGAAAAGAGTTGAAAGTGAAGATGAAGCTAAGGAATTTATTAGTCTTGTTAAAAGTAAACATAAACAGGCAAGGCACAATGTTTATGCCTATATAATTGGTGCCAATAGAGAAGTTCAAAGATATAGTGATGATGGTGAACCTCAAGGCACAGGTGGGATACCCATGCTTGAGGTCTTAAAAAAAAGTGATATAACAGATGTAGCTGTTGTGGTAACAAGATATTTCGGAGGAATTCTTTTAGGGACTGGCGGTCTTGCAAGGGCATATTCAAAAGGTGCCTCTCTAGCTATTAAAGAGGCCGGTATAGTTGAAAAGGTTGAAGGCATTTTAATTGAAATAATTATAGAATATGATTTACTAGGAAAGCTACAACATGTCTGTGCTAAAGAAAATTTTTATATAGAAGACGTTGAGTATACTGAAAAAGTAAGAATTAAAATATTATGTGAATTTAGCAAACTACAGAAATTGAAGTCTCAAGTTACTGAGATCACTTCAGGGAAAGCCTTATTCGAAGAAGCAGATATAAAAATGTACTTTAAATTAGAATATAGATTATATGATGATGAAATTATAAACTCTGTTCTTTAGAATATAATAAGGTACGGTTATTTTTCATTTAATTTCATTTGAAAAGTCTATTATTTATGTGATATAATGGCAAAGTAATGTACTTATAACTAATCATAGAAGTATTGCTATATATTATGGTTTGCTAGAAATATCTAACATATAAAATAATTAGTTGAGGGGGATTTTAAATGTCAGGACATTCAAAATGGCACAACATACAACAGAAAAAAGGTAAAATTGATGTTATAAGAGGTAAAGTTTTTACAAAATTAGGCAAAGAAATAATAATGGCAGCTAAAAATGGTGGATCTAAATTAGAAATTAATTCTCATCTAAGAGATGTAGTTGCAAAGGCTAAATATAACAATATGCCACTAGACACAATAACAAGAGCAATTAAAAAAGGAGCAGGCGAACTCGAGGGTGTAAATTATGAAGAAATAGTTTATGAAGGATATGGGGCAGAAGGTGTTGCTATTGTAGTTGTTACACTAACAGATAAAAAAAATAGAAGTGTTGCTACAGTAAGGCATGCTTTTGATAGACATGCTGGGAATATGGGTGCCGCCGGATGTGTAAGCTGGATGTTTGCTAAAAAAGGACAAATTATTATAGAAAGAACAGATGGTATGGATGAAGACGTAATCATGATGGCTGCTCTCGAAGCAGGAGCCGAAGATTTTAACGCAGAAGAAGAAATGTTTGAAATTATAACCTCGGTAGAGACTTTTGGGCAAGTAAGGGAAGTTTTAGAGGAAACGGGATATGAATTTGCGTCAGCAGAGCTTACAATGATTCCAGATAATATGATTCCTGTTAGCCTAGAAGGAGCTGGTAAAGTTCAGAGGCTTATAGATGCACTTGAAGATAATGAAGACGTTCAAGATGTGTATCACAATGCTGAGTACCCAGAGGAGTATATAGGATAAATTTTAAGATCAATTAGTTTAGTAAACGTTTAAGATGACTATTTTACCATTGTATTATATTGATTTTTTATTGATATAATACAATGGTATTTTAATTTTCTTCATACTTTATCTTTAGTTCTAGGAGATTTTACCTTTGCTAGACTATTAGGTTTAAGGTATAATGCTATAAGAATGGAGGTGCTTTTATGAATGTTGATTTTTCTAATATAAATATGAATACTATAATTATGTTTGCATTAGCTATATTACTTGCTTATCTTGGCATTAAAGTATTTAAAATGATTGGAAGTATATTAAGCATAGTACTTGGTATATTCCTTATAATATATGTGCTTGAACAAATAGGTATAACGATACCCGTATTAACGGATATTCTTTCTTATATTCTATTAATGTTTACTTTGATTGTTGATAATGTGAAACAATTATTTTAATGAATAATAAAAATATGACCAAGCTAATGCGTTAGACAATTTTCCTAATAGTAAAAATAAAAAAAGTTCAATTATACTGAACTTTTTTATTTTTTTTAATATAAGGATGACATTTGTATAGCTAAGATAGCTTATGATTGCATTAAAAATAACTATGCAATAATGCAACGTGTTGCATTATTGCATAGTTATTTTTTTAACAAGAGAATCTATAGCTGTTAAGGGTTTAACAATGATAACGAATAAATATCTTTGTAATACATGTTGCAAAATTGCAATATTTTTTTTCACAACATTATAATTCATTAGAAACAGTGAGTTTTAGATTTGGCATAACTTTTGCTAAGTCTATATTAGGGGGATATAACGCACAATACATAAATTAAAGCTAGATAATTAAACACTAGTTATAAACAAAAAAAACAAATAGTTAACATCGCTAAAATGTGTTAAATACTTAACATATCTAGCAATTATATAACATACTATATTATTATGTTTATTGCAATCAAAATCTACATATCTAATAGAGGAGGCATAAAAAATGAAATTTGACTTAATCGCATTTTTAACAAATCCATTTGTTCCAATGTTTTTAGCGACACTTACAGGATTATTATTAGGAAAGGTTAGAATTGGGAAATTCAATCTTGGACAATCGGGAGGATTATTTACTGGAATATTCTTTGGGTGGTTGCTCTATTCTAAATACTGCGTACCGTTTATGTTAGATCCTAATGATCCAAAAAAAGGTTTAATTGCAGATGCTCCCAAATATGCTATGAATTATTTTACTAATGGAGTAATTAGTAACACTCTTTTTACATTCACACTGATACTATTCATTGCTTCAGTTGGATTGCTTGCAGCAAAAGATTTAGGTAAGATTATCAGGAAATATGGCGCACGATTTATTTTTTTAGGAGCTGCTATTACTGGTACAGGAGCATTAATGACTTATATTGCTACACTTATATTTACAGGACAAAACAATTTCGCAGTTGCAGGTGTTTATACAGGAGCTTTAACAAGTTCACCAGCACTAGCAGCCGCTTTAGAATCAACGGCTAAGTATGGCGTTGTAGCACAAGCACAAGTTGGTCTTGGACATGCTATTGGATATGCACCAGGTGTTTTAGTAGTAATTATTGCAATGAATTTTTTTCCTGTAATATTTAAAATGGATGTAGAAAAGGAAAAACAGAGATTTAAGTTAGAAATGAAATCGTTAACTGAAAAAGATGGTAAAGATAAAGATATTAAAGAAGTAGGGATGGATATTGTTTCATTTCTTGTAGTCTGTTTAGTTGGATATTTTGTTGGTTCAATAAACATATATATCCCATTTATTAAATGGTTTAGTTTGGGATCAACTGGTGGAGTACTTATAATGTCATTATGGCTTGGTCATATTGGTAAAATAGGACCTCTAACATTTAGAATGAATAATGAGGTGCTTTCGGCAATAAGAGATTTATCTCTTTCATTATTCCTAGCTATAGTAGGTTTGCAATATGGATATGAAACTGTAGCAGCGCTTGGCGGAAGTGGTGCAGAACTTGCCCTAATTTCTTTTGGAGCTGGTCTAATTGCATTATCTGTAGGATTCGTTATAGCTAGATATATATTTAAAATGAACTGGATTATTATTGCTGGTGCTATATGTGGAGGTATGACAAGTACACCTGGTCTTGGAGCTGCAATTGATGCAACTCAGACTGATGAAGTTGCTGCGGGGTATGGAGCAACCTATCCTTTTGGTCTCTTGTTCACAGTAATATTTGTAATAATACTTCATATGGTGACATAAATTATACAAATCATTGAGCAAAACTATAAAAACCGAGGAGTATCAAAATGGATATTAATATCCATTTTGGTACTCCTCATTTTAATTTGTATAAGTGAATAAATCTATATGATTTAATCATATATTATAAAAACAAAAAATAAATGAAGAATAATAACACCAGTGATTTATGTGTTATTATTCCTCATTTATATTATAAAATCCAAAGTATATTCTGTATTAAGACTATTATATTTTTCTACAAGATCTTGGAGTGTTACTGAATCCATAACTTTATTAATTTGTTCATTAACCTCTTGCCATACAAGAGTGTTTATACAAACTTTTATGGTTTTATCAATTCCTAAGGAACCATCATCGTCTCCTGCAATATTTAAATCTCCTTCAAGAATTCTTAAAACTTCACCTACTGTGATTTTTGAGGCTTCTTTAGAAAGTGTATAACCGCCTTGTGAACCTCTCGCACTTTTTACAAGTTTTGCTTTTCTAAGTATTGAAAAAACTTGCTCTAGATAATTTTCTGAAATTGACTGTCTTTCAGCGATAATCTTTAGGGGTATATAATCTCCAAATGAATTCACAGCGATATCAACCATTGCTCTTAAACCGTATCTTCCTTTAGTAGAAATATTCATGTTCAGTTAATTCTCCTTATTAATATTAAGATATACATATAATGCATAAAAAAATATTTATTCATCAAATTAAATGATACTATACTGATAAGAATAAGTCAACTTAACAATAGTTGACCAAAGGTATAGCAGTAACTAAGCTATGATTAGTTACTAAGATATGATCAAAAGTGAGATTATATGTTTTCAAATTCATTTAATGTTTTCAATTTATTTTCAACTTTTGTTTTTTCACCCCTAATATTATCTAACTGCTGCAATAATTTTTTATTCTCTACTTTAATAGTTTTAGTTGAATTATGTGAGAGCCCGCTCTCTGCAAGTTCTAATGTATACTGTATTTCTTGTTCAAGTTTACTTTTATAGGTTTCCTCGAACTCTTTTTCCACCTCGGTTAATTCCTCATTTAAACTTGTTTTCATACTGTCGATAACTTGCCTAGTTACTTCTGACTTAATTTGTTCTTCAGTTTTCATATAACATTCATCTCCTTATAATCTATGTTTTATTTTTATACTAATAATTGACTCTAACTAACCAAAATTTAATATTTTTGTCGCTCCATCCAAGATCCCATGGTACTTTATTCCTATCTGAATTATGGCAGGTAACTAAAGAATAACCTTTTGAATCAGCTCCTGTAACTACAGAAATATGGGTGATATCTTTTTTCTTTTCATATGCTACGAAATCACCAGGTAATAACTTATAACTTGCTTTATATACCTTTTCATAACTACCGTAAGCAATTACTGTTGCCCTACCACTATATATCATATATTTTTTAAAACCATCTGCATTGAGCCAAGAACCTGTTGCTCCATTTTTATCATAACTCCAAGCACGATTTTTTTTGAATCTACCACTCTCAAAAAGAATTTGTGATGCGAAATTGGCGCAATCTCCACCTTCAGGATTATAGTTTCTATATTTTTTATTATATTTATACTCATATTTACCTAAACTTGCAGCACCGCAATATTCTTGCGCATATTCTATAGATTTTAATCTTTTACTATCTATTGTAGAAAAATCACGAGCGTTTTGAGCTAATATATAATCTTTAATTGAGGATGCTTTTATATTACCAAGATCTAAAGAATTTGCAAAAGGATCTTTATACCATTCTTTAGAAATTACCCATGAACCATTCTTGCTCATTAGTTGTAAGTTATGATACGTTCCTATTTTTGAAGTGTTTTCAACTCCAGGTTGATTTTCATATATATACTTATATTCTGTGGATGAAAGCAAATAAACTGAAAAACTATCATTACTACCTTTGATTCTTTTAATTATTACAGTTGGTATAATTTCAGTGAATCTTACACCTTGCTTTTCTGCCCAATTATTAATATAATCCATTTTCTTTTTTTCATATTCATATGCCCATGTTCCATATTTTGTGTCCATATTATAAAGTGATTGTATCAATTTTAAGTCCCCACTAAGAATAGCTTTATTTCTTCTTTGAAAAATTTGTTCAATGTAAGTGGTAACTTGCTTTTTTTCATCATCCGTAGCGGCATTTGCGTAACTAGTAACAAAAACCTGTAATAGTAGAAGAAATATTATAAATATAAATAATTTAAGTTTATACGATTGTAATCCTTTTATTTTATAAATATGCATAATATTATACTCCTAATATTTTGTCGACTTTTTCTATAATCTTTTTTACATCATTTTGATCTGTAGGTGCACCTTCATACCAATGTTTTTTCGAATCTATAGAGTTTGCAAAGAAACGAGATTTTAAAATTATTTCAGGTCTATATTCAAAATGCAAAATATCAAAGTGCGACCATTTTCCTCCCCACACAAAACCATATTTCTCAAAAATTTCTACAAGTTCATTAGAATATGAAGCTAGTCTTTTTTCACCTTCAGATTTAGAAGCCCATTTCCAATAATCTCTTTTATCACTTGCTAAATCTATAGCTATTCCATAGGCATGCGGACTTAATCTGTTTGTTCCTGAAATTAACCGGTAATTAAAGGTACCGCTGCAAGGGAAAAGACACTTTCTAACATTTGCATTGGATTGTGCAAGTGGAATTAATTGTTTCATAACTTCTTTCAGCGAAGTTGATGCATTACTACTATTATTAAATTGATAATTATTTGATCCAAAACTAACCCTTGATAGTTTTGATTCTATGACCTGTTTTGATGATCCATAAACTTCAGTTAATAATCCATATGATCTACAGCGACCAGGATCAAAATTATCTTTCATTAAAGTTTTGATTGGTGTAAGAGGATAAGTTTGTTCTAATGTATCTTGAAGATCTGGATTTGTAAGTTTATTTTCTGGAGTTTTATGTGTTTTATCATCATAGAGTAGTTTTTTACCAGATTTCAAAACTAGGTAAACGAATCCATTTTTTTTATCAATGTTTATAATATGTTCAGGATAAGCAATCATTAGGCATAGAATATCTTGCTTAATAGTTACATTATATCTATTAATGTTTTGTTCAATCGGAAGAACTTCAGCGAGAGTTAATTCCGGCGTTAAGCATGTGTTGAAAATAAAACTAATAAGTAACGTGGAAAAAAGCAATTTTTTCATTGTTTATTATCCTCCTTTTAAAAATGTCTTTACTTATTGAAAAATCGTGAAATATAGAAAGATTTATAAATTTTTAATAATACTTATATATATATATTTGCCAATCTATTGTTATTATATGTGTGGATATATTAACAAGATTAGTGAATCTATTTCCATAAAAATAAAAATTATAAATAAAAAACTTAATTAAAATTTTATTAATATTGAGAAAAATGTTATATTATGTGATAATTAATATATTCAAAGTGTTAAGCGGAATCATAAGGGGTAAAGGGGTGGTTGTGTGTCTAGACGGAATTTCATTAATAAATCATATAAGGATAAACTAAGGGCTACTTACACATTGCTCATATTCCTTGTTTTAGTTTCATTAAGTTTTTTTGTTTATTCTGGAATAAACAATAAGGTTAAACCTATAATTGGTGATATAGGTTTACATGTTATCGATAGTGAGGCGCAATATTTTGGGCAGCGTTTCCATAATCAAAGTAATATATTGGAAATGCTTTCACACACTCAAGCATTTAAAATCGGCGACTTTTATGGTATAAAAAAGGAGATAGATAATCAAATGCTTAGATATGGAGATTCATTATTATCAATAAAATTTATTGGGGTAGATGGTAATGAATATGAAAATAATTCAAGAAAGATTATAATTAAAGATACCTATACGAACGAGCTATTAGCCACTGATAAAGCTGAGTTTCTACCTCAAACAATTTATAGTGAAAAGCTCTCTGGGTATATATCTACTGCGGGAACTAAGGTAACTGGAGATAATGGTAATGTGCTAGGCATTTTAATTATAAAGGTTGAAGTTAAAAAATTAATTCTATCAGTTGAAAAGACAAGAGTAAATCAATTAGGTGAAATGTGGATCTTTGACTCTCAGGGCAATGTTATTTTAGATCCAACTAAAAATGAAGTGAAGATTTATAATGTTGAAAGTTTTAAAAAACAAATTCTGAATAAAACATCTGGAGAAGTTAAAATTAACAATTCTAAAGGTAATTCAAGTTATTTAATATATTCTCAAATACCGAATACTGATGGCTTGTATTTAGCAATGGGTGTGGATCATAAAGATTTTTCAGATGCCATGAAGTTTTTATTGCTAGTTGTTATAAGTGGAGTATCACTAGCTTGTATTTTCATTTTTGTTTTCGCAAATAAAATATCCAATTTTGTTACAAAACCGTTGACTCGTATGGTTGAAATAATTCAGAATTCTGATGATACTAATTTTATTGAAATTCCAATGGACCTTAAAGCAAGTAAAGATGAAATTGGAGTACTTGCAAATACAATTGATGAAATGGCTAGAAATATTCGCAATAATGTAAATACTCTAAACTCTGAAATTAAAGACCGTAAAAAAGCTGAAGAAAATCTTTTGGTTTTAAATAATGACCTGGAAGGTAGAGTATCAGATAGAACACTTGCATTAACAAATGTAACAAATAGTTTATCAATTTCTGAAGAGAGATTTAGGGTTGCATTAGATGCTGCAGATATCGGGTTATATGACTTAGACAGCATCAACAATGAATTAGTTGTAAATGAGGTTTTTCTAAAACTTATTAATGCGGTTGAATATACGCAAGGATTAATTAAGGAAAGTGATTGGGTACAATATAATAAAAAACTTACTGACGTTATATATCCTGATGATCAGTCGAGGCTGATATTACTTGAGGAAAATAAGTTGCAAGGGATGCTAGAAGACTTTTATGCTGAGTTTCGTTTGAAAGAAGATTGTAATATTTGGCTTTCATTGACTGGAAAAGAAGTTAAAAAAGATGAAAATGGTAAGTTTACTCGATTTATTGGAGTTCTTCAAAATATAAGTGAAAGAAAAAAAGCAGAGGATGAGCTGAAAACTGCAAAAGAAGAAGCAGAGGAAGCTAGTCTATCAAAAAGTCAATTTTTAGCCAATATGAGTCATGAAATTCGAACTCCAATGAATGCAATTATGGGACTTAACCATTTAATAGCACAATCTAATTTAAATGATATTCAAACTAAGTATGTTTCAAAAATACAGGAGTCTTCAACCACATTACTAAGAATTATAAATGATATATTAGATTTTTCAAAAATGGAAGCAGGTAAAATGGAAATAGAACATATTAAATTTAATTTAGACAAAGTTCTTGAAAACATTTCTAATTTGTATGCCATGTCTGCTACAAATAAAGGCATTGACATTAATTTTGATACAGGACTAGATGTTCCCGATATTCTTGTAGGAGACCCACTTAGACTTGAACAAATAATCTGTAATTTGACCACAAATGCAATAAAGTTCACAAAGTATGGAGAAGTGAATGTTACTGTAAGGACTTTGAGTGAAACAGAAAATAAGATCAAGTTACATTTCATTGTTACTGATACAGGAATAGGACTAACAAATGAGGAAATCGAAAGGCTATTTGAGGCTTTTACACAAGCTGATGGTTCAATGACTAGAAAGTACGGTGGTACAGGTCTTGGCCTTGCAATTTCTAAACAATTAGTTGAACTCATGCATGGGGAAATATGGGTTGAAAGTAAATATGGAGAAGGATCCTCATTTCAATTTACTATTGAGTTTAAGAAGTCTATTGATAAATTAAAGGTAAAACGATTTGATTGTCATTATTTAAAAGGAAAGAAAGCACTAGATAATAAAGATGAAAATGATGAATGTGACAAAAAATACAACTCTATATTAAATAATAAGAATATACTTCTTGTTGAAGACAATGAAATAAACCAATTAGTTGCCAAAGATATTTTAGAAGCAGCAGGTATCCATGTAAGCATCGCTATCAATGGTATTGAGGCAATTAAATGTGTTCGTGCAAATGGATTTGATGCAGTTCTTATGGATGTACAAATGCCAATTATGGATGGATATGAAGCTACATCAATTCTAAGAGAAACCTATTCCAATTTACAATTACCTATTATAGCAATGACTGCAAACGCTATGACCGGTGACCTAGAAAAAAGTATAAGCACAGGCATGAATGACTATATATCAAAACCAATAAATCCAGATATACTATTTGAAACACTAGTAAAATGGTTGAATGGTAAAAGTATAGAAACTACTAAAAAAACAGTTGTTAATCGATCTTCAAATAAAGAAACCAAGATATTAGATTTTGAAAACACCTTGATCAGACTTGGAAATAAACAAGAGTTTTACGCAAACTTATTAAAAATATATTCTAAGAATTATTGTAATTTAGTAAAAGAACTTTCGAATTTAATAAGCAATAATCGTTATGATGAAGTAAAGAGATTTATTCATACATTGAAAACAGTAACAGCTAATATTGGGGCTACTAAATTTAATGAATTTATTATTGATTTTGAAAAGAAATACGAATCTTATGATGACATAGTTATAATAAGAGAACTAAAATCTTTTTCTTCTTTAAATGAAGAACTATTAAATTCTATAATTAAGTTTATATCAATATATAAATCAGAAGAAAAATCTTTAAGTACTGGATTAGATTTTTACAATGCTTTAGAAAGATTGGTTATGACCTTAAGTACGGCGCGTGCTAAAGAAATTAAAGAAAGCATGAATAACCTAGTACTTACTGATTATGGTTTAGAATTAGTAGCTCAAATAGATGTTATAAAAGAATTAGTAGATAGTTATCATTTTAAAGAAGCAAAGGTTTTGTCTGAAAAACTAATAGATTCACAAAGGGGTGAAAATAATGGATAGCCAAGAAACGATAATGATTGTTGATGATACAGAAGTGAATATTGTCATTCTGGTGGAGGCACTTCAAGAAGATTACGATTTAATTGTTGCAATTAATGGAAAAGAGGCAATTGAGATTCTTAGAGACCAAAAACCTGATTTAATTCTTTTGGACATAATGATGCCAGAAATGGATGGATATGAAGTCTTAACAAAACTGAAAGATGAATTTAAGTTAGTGAATGTACCTGTTATTTTACTTTCAGCAATTAGTGATTGTGATTCTAAAACTAAAGGTTTTTCTTTAGGCGCAGTAGATTATATAACCAAACCATTTGATATTGTTGAAGTAAATGCTAGAGTTAAAACACAATTGAGGCTCAAAGAGATACGTCTAGTTTTAGAAAATCAAAATCTTGTTCTAGAAGAAAAGGTGAGAGAACGAACAAATCTTCTTGAAAGAACTAACTCTGCGGCGATACATTGTCTTGCTGCTTTAGCTGAAACAAGAGACCCTGATACTGGGGAACATATTAAAAGAACACAAAAATACATTAAGGAACTTGCACTAGAATTACAAAGTATGGAAAAATATAAAAACATTGTTACAAATGATTATATAGATCTATTATATAAGTCAGCTCCACTTCACGATATTGGGAAAGTCGGTGTAAAAGATAGTATTTTACTTAATCCAGGAAGACTTACTATTGAAGAATTTGAAGAAATGAAGAATCACACGGTATATGGTGCACAATCATTAAAGGTAGGAATAAATGAATTAGGTGAAGACTCATTCTTAACATTAGCTAAAGAAATTGCAATAACTCATCATGAAAAATGGGATGGTACTGGATATCCATATGGATTATCGAAAGAAGACATTCCACTATCGGGAAGGCTTATGGCACTTAGTGACGTATATGATGCACTTATTAGTAAAAGAGTTTATAAGTCAGCATTTACACACGATGAGGCAAAGAAAATAATTATAGATGGGAGGGGAAAACATTTTGACCCAGATATTGTGGATGCCTTTATAAAAAGGGAAGCAAAGTTTATTCAAATTATGGAAAAATGTAAAGATTATTTAAAATAGGTTAGATTAATTATTTTCATATGTAAACAGACATCCTAATTCGATGCCTGTTTTGTCCCTTAAATAATTATCCATTTATAACGTTGCCACCATTTACATGAACAGTTTCGCCACTTATATATGATGCACCTTCTGAGGCTAAAAATACATATGTTTCGCAGAGCTCCACAGGTTGACCTGGCCTTCCCATAGGAGTTGTACTTCCAAACTTTCCAACTTCACTTGCGCTAAAAGAAGAAGGTATAAGTGGTGTCCATATAGGGCCGGGAGCCACTGCATTCACCCTTATTTTCCTGTTTGATAGGGATAGAGCCAAAGAACGGGTAAAAGTAACTATCGCGCCTTTAGTTGAAGAGTAATCAATTAGAGTTTCATGCCCCTTATAAGCAGTAATTGATGAAGTATTTATAATTGTGGCACCCTCCTTTAAATGAGGCAATGTTGCTTTGACCATATAAAACATTCCAAAAATATTAGTTTTAAAGGTTCTTTCTAATTGCTCCTTTGTAATATCCTCGATACTGTTTTGGGGATGTTGTTCACCAGCATTGTTTACGACGATATCTATTTTACCCAATTCTTTTATTATTTTGCTTGTAGCACTTAAACAGAAAACATCATCTCCTATATCACCTGGTATTAAAATGCATTTTCTACCCTTTGCTTCGATAAGTTTTTTTGTCTCATTGGCATCTTCGTGTTCATCAAGATATATTATTGCTATATCAGCACCTTCTCTTGCATAGGCTAGAGCGACTGCTTTGCCAATACCACTATCGCCTCCTGTAATTAAAGCTACTTTATTGATTAATTTATCAGAACCTTTACAATTTTGATTCTCAAAAATTGGTCTTGGATTCATTAATGTTTCTAATCCAGGTTGTTTATCTTGTTTTTGCTCAGGAATACTAATAGGATAATTAAAACTATCATTCATAAAATATCTCCTTTTGTAAATATAATATTTTTTCTAGCTTTAGTTTATGGTAAATTAACATTTATATTCACTTAAATTAGAGTCTATATTTTATGTGTAGGTTTATATGATTTGTATAATAGCAAGAAGACTCGAAATATGTTATAATAAAAAAATGTGAGTGCAACGAACGTTTAAATTAAAACAGTTTTAAAGTTGAAGTTGATAAAAATGAAACTAATTTATTTATATCTTATAGTCATATATAACTCGATCTAAATGAAAATTAATCAGCCTAAATAAACTCATATCACTAATAAAGGGTGGTTTCTTAGATGCAATATAATCATGTGAGAAAGTTGTTGTTTCCAATTTTCAAAAAATTCATAACAGGATATAAGTGATTTGTGACATTTAAAGTTCAGACGGCCACTTTCAAAGGAGAAAAGATGTTATTCGAAGACTTAAATCTTATTACACCAATAAAAAAAGCATTAAAAACTGAAGGGTATGTGGAAGCCACACCTATACAGGAGCAAGCAATACCTACTATATTGGAAGGAAAAGACTTTCTAGGCTGTGCTCAAACAGGCACTGGAAAGACAGCAGCATTTGCAATCCCTATACTTCAAATTCTTTGTGGTAAACAAAAA
Organism: Clostridium lacusfryxellense; assembly: GCF_018861735.1. Lineage (GTDB taxonomy): Bacteria > Bacillota > Clostridia > Clostridiales > Clostridiaceae > Clostridium_AD > Clostridium_AD lacusfryxellense. The sequence goes on from NZ_JAHLEB010000009.1 coordinate 31,204, forward strand.
GTAATAAAGGGACCTAAAAATATAAAGGCATTAATACTTGCACCTACTAGGGAACTCGCAATTCAGATCGGAGAAAGTTTTGAAGCCTATAGCAAACACACAAATCTTACTAGCACTGTTATTTTTGGAGGAGTTTCCCAAAAACATCAAACAGATGCTTTAAGAGATAGAGTAGATATTTTAATAGCAACTACAGGAAGATTGCTCGATTTAATGCAACAAAAGTATATTAACATACACCATGTGGAAATGTTTGTACTTGATGAGGCTGATCGCATGCTTGATATGGGATTTCTTCGAGATGTTAAAAAAATAATAGCACAACTTCCTAAAGTTAGACAAACAATGCTATTTTCAGCAACTATGCCACCAGAGATTTCAAAACTTGTAGACTCAATTCTTATAGATCCAGTAAAGGTAGCAGTAACACCTGTATCATCTACTATTGAACTTATTGATCAAGCAGTATATTTTGTGGACAAAAAAGATAAAAAACCTCTACTTATTCATCTGCTTAAAGATAAGTCAATAGTTTCTGCGTTGGTATTCTCAAGGACGAAACATGGTGCAAACAAAATAACAAAGGATCTTAACAATGAGGGAATAGAGGCTCAAGCTATTCACGGAAACAAATCTCAAAGTGCAAGGCAACTTGCTTTAAATAATTTCAAAAGTGGAATAACTAGAGTTTTAGTTGCAACAGATATTGCCGCAAGAGGAATCGATGTTGATGAACTATCTCATGTATTTAATTTTGATCTGCCTAATATTCCAGAAACTTATGTTCATAGAATAGGAAGAACTGGTAGAGCTGGGCTTGGCGGAGTTGCAATATCGTTTTGTGATGTTGAAGAAAAACCATTCCTTAAGGATATTGAAAAAGTTATTTCAAAAACTATACCAGTAGTAGAGGATCATCCATATCCTGCTAGCAATATAATACCAATAGTAAATAAAGATGATGTTAAAAAGACTCCGTCTGCAAAATCACGTTCAACTGGTTATGCTAGGAGAAATGGAAGAAGTCAAGGTGGAAGTCAAGAGAGGAATCAAAACAAAAATCAAGATAGAAATCAACAAAATAAAAATTTTAGATCATCAAATAGATAGTATTGAGTAATAAGTTAGTATAGTAACATATTCATGCCTACTGTATTTGTATTTAATAAAGCATAAAGCCAATGATTATATAAATAATCATTGGCTTTATTACTCTGTATTTTAAATTTCATACAGAATTAATTAGTAGTCACCGTTTTTAGCCATAGCAATATTTACTTCGCCTAAATTCACAGATAATCTTTTAATTAACATAACTAACATCTCCCTCTATAAGTTTAATGTTTGCTTGTCGACTACAGTAATAGTATATCTCGCTTTAATAAATTAATACATGAATTATAAATAAATTTAATTTTGATAAAATATTATTTATTTACTATACATTCATAAATATGGTAAAGTATTATTTAATAATATAATATTTTTTGTTTGTAAGTACAGTTATTTAAAATATCAAATAATTATTCTATTTAAGGAGGAAATTTGATTGTGCTATACATTGAAGAACACATAGAAATATATAATTCTATTATAAAAGAATTTGATCTAGATAGTACTATTTCACAAGATATGCAAATTGCAGTTGAATATTTAACTAAATCAAGAATAGAAATCTGCAAATTTCTAAAGATTTCAAATGTTAAAACTGAGACTTTAGATTTAAATAGACAAAGTCTTATTACAGATATAATCATGAATGAATCAAATATAAAGAATTTCGAAAAAAAACAAATTTATTTAAAAAAACAAATCAATATAGATCAGCAAAAAATAAAGGTTATTAAATTAAATATAAATGAAATATCAAATATGCTTTTGAAAGAAAAGACGGAGAGTAAAAAACTTAGAGAAGATCTTCATATTTATAATAGTAGAGAGAGATTAATAATTTTTAAAAAAATTTTTGTCACAAAATACAAAAAAGTTTTTTCAAAGTATTCTAATGACTTGAGTATAAAATCAGAAATTAAAGAATGTAATAAAAGGAAAGAAATAATGCACGTAGAACAAAGAAAATTTGATTTTATTATAGAGAAATGTTATAAGCGGATACGAACAGATAAAAGTGCACTTTCACAAATTAAAAAAAATATTTTAAATACGAAAAAACAAATTGAGTTTTTCAACAAAAAAATTCAGAAGTTAGATGAATATACTAAATTAGAGAAAAACTTTAAAGAGGGATCGTATATAGTATAAAAAATAAAATGTAGAAAGATAATTTAAAACTATCTTTCTACATTTTTTTTCCTTATTATATTTAAAATAAATACTTTAACATAAATTTATTTAAATGCCTTTTCAAATATTCCATTAACAATATTTTTAGAGGCAACGCCTTCATGAACTTTAACGCCATCAATATAGTAGGTAGGTACATAATAGTAAGTATATTGTTTTGCTATATCCGGCTGAAGTTCCTCATCAATTATTTTAATTTCAAGACCAGCATATTGCGGATTTTGTTTTTTTATATTTTCCATCCAAGCAAGTGCTTTTTTACAATAAGGACACCATTCAGTTACAAACATAATAACTGGTTTCATTTGTTAACATCACCAAACTTTCTCATTAGTATATATTATTAGACGTATAAGTAGTATACACTATTTATCTGCATCTCATTATAATATAGTTAATTATAAAATACTAGACTATATAATTAACTTTTAATTTAAAATACAAGTATTTTAATATATTTTGTTTTTAGCTTAAATTTCACTTAATATAATTTACAATATTGATAGTAAATAATAGAAATATGTTGAATTATTTGTTATAATAGTTAAGTCTAAAATATATTTATTATATCTTAGTTATATTAAATATATTAATTATATTTAAAATGAAATTAATAAACGAATATAAAGGAGCGCATTAAATGCAAACAATAAAACAGTTATTTAATAGAGATTCCCTATTAAAAATAATCTTAGTTTTAGCATTAGTATTATTTACATATTTGATAAGATCTATTTTAAATTTGGTTCTATTAACTTTTATGCTTACATATTTAGTAAATAGTCTGCAGAGTATGTTAGTTAATCAAATTAACAAAGTTATAAAAGTAAACCCTACTATCATTACTATAATTATATATATGTTTATAGCAATAACATTAGTTCTTCTTGCAGTTAAATACATACCAATTGCTATATCAGAAAGTATACTTATTCTAAACAAAATAGAGTATATTAACTTTACTGAGGATACAAAAGGAGTTATGCAATATCTAGCTCCAATATTTGATCAAATTAACATAGCAAGTTATGCTAAATCAGGTATTCAAAGTATTATGAGTTTTGTAACTGATTTAGGGAAATTTAGTTTGAATTTTTTTATGGCTCTGTTGTTGAGCTTAGTATTTACATTAGAGAAAGATAGCGTGTTAAGATTTGTATATAAATTTAAGTATAGTAAAGTATCTGGAGTTTATAATTATTTAAGCTACTTTGGTAATAACTTTTTGAATTCTTTTGGCAAAGTAATACAGGCTCAAATAATGATAGCATTTACGAATACAGTATTGTCAGTTATAGGGCTTGCAATTATGGGGTTTCATCAATTGTTTGCTCTTGCCTTCATGATTTTTATATTAAGTCTTGTACCAGTGGCAGGAGTATTTATATCATTAGTCCCTCTATGCCTAATTGCATTTAAAATAGGAGGAATTATTAAAGTGGTTTTTGTGCTTATAATGATTTTTGTTATTCATGCTATTGAAAGTTATATCTTAAACCCAAAACTTATGTCAGATTCAACCAATCTTCCGATATTTTTTACTTTTGTAACATTAATAGTTTCAGATCATTTTTTGGGAACTTGGGGTCTACTCCTTGGAATACCAATATTTATGTTTATGTTAGACTTAATTGGAGTCGATTTTAGCGAAAAAAACACTCCGAAATTAAAATAAGTAAATATAAGATGTATAAATAAAAAACTGGCCTTGAGCTGGTTTTTTTAAGAAAGGCAGTGATTTTCGTTGATAGATAATAAAGAATCCATATTAAAATGCCCTGTATGCAATTTAAGTTTAAATAAACAGGAAAAACAATATGTATGTATAAATAATCATAGTTATGATATAGCAAGCAAAGGACATATTAATCTTCTACTTGCTAATCAAAAGAATACAAAAGAGCCTGGCGACAGCAAAGAAATGATGGAAGGCCGTAGGAGTTTTTTAAATAAAGGGTATTACCACATTTTTTCTGAAAAATTGAATGATGTAATAATATCGAATATTAGTGAAAATACTAATAATATACTTGATGTTGGTTGTGGAGAAGGATATTTTTTATCAAGGCTGAAGGAATCAATTTATGAGAAAGGCACAAACTATAATATAAATAAGGAGTTTAATTTCTTTGGAGTAGATATTTCAAAAGCTGCAGTTACATATGCTACTAAAAGGGATAAAAAAATAAACTTTATAGTAAGTAGTAATTTTAACTTACCTATAATGGCAAGCACTATAGATATTATTATTAGAAATTTTGCACCTTCTGATGAGTTAGAGCTTAAGAGGGTTCTGAAGGATAATGGTAAGCTAATAGTTATAACACCTGGTATTCAGCATTTATATGGACTAAAAGAAATACTATATGTAAACGCTAGAAAACATGAGGAAAAAATAACAACATTTTTGGGATTTAAGGTGAGTCAGAGCTTTGAAGTAAAATATAATATTGATGTGGAAAATGCGCAAGATATAAAAAGTCTTATATCGATGACTCCTTATTATTGGACAATTGACAATGCTATGAGAGAAAAGGCTAGTGCCACTACTAAACTTTCAACTTTGCTACATTTTAATATAAGTGTGTATGAGAAATGTTAATAATATACTGATATCTAAAGGCAGTTATTATTAGGAGGTAACTATGGAACTTAATAAAGAAGTTTTTTTAAAAAGAACTCATACCACAGAAGAGGATATTATTAAAAACGAAATTGATTGGGCTATTATAAATGATATATATAATGACTTTGAAAGTTATAGGGCAAGTTATGAAAGTCAAGCTGGATTTATTGCTGATACTCTTAGAACCCATAAGAAAATACATTCAGTAAAGTCAAGAGTAAAGGACTCAGAGAGGCTAATAGAGAAGATAATTAGAAAGACTGCAGGAAGAAAAGAAAAATATGGCTCAGAATTTAATTTTTCTATTGAAAACTATAAAGAAGAAATAAATGATCTAATAGGAGTTAGAGCAATACATATATTTAAAGAAGATTGGGAAGCTATACATAATTTCATTTATAGTACATGGAAAGTAATTGAAATAACTGCTAACGTTCGTGAAGGTGATGATACTAAAAGGTTTGAGGAGTTAAACATTAAAATTCATTCTAGAAAATCAGGATACCGGTCGGTGCACTATTTAATAGAGTTTTATCCAACTAGCCAAAAGGTTATAGCAGAAATTCAAGTTAGAACAATATTTGAAGAAGGGTATGGTGAAATCGACCATCAACTAAGATATTCTCACAAGAAAATTCCAGAAGTTTTAGCTTTGAATCTTTTATTATTTAACCGTATTGCAGGTAGTTCTGATGAAATGGCATCTTTAATAAATTTACTCAATAGAAATTGGATTGAGATGGAGTCGAAATACGAAAAAATAATAGAGAAAAAGGATAAAGAAATCAAAGAATTAAAAGAATTAAAATAAGGAGGAATAAAATGAAAAAAATATTTCATGGGATATTTATAGGTATTAAAAATAGCCTTGAAAGATTTCCATTAACTATAGGGATTACAACAACATGTGTTATACTTCTTATTTATATGTCAGAAATAACAACAGGAACAAATAATGATTTTATTGAAACTCTCGGCAGAATAACAATGGTGATTGCCCTAGGTGTTCCTTTTTCTTTATCTATCAAACTTTTTTTCGAAGGACTAGAAAGTTATAAAAGCATACATATGTATATTTCTTATTTAATAAGTACGGTGTTCTTAATTTTATATTATTATTTTTTCTTACAGGATATTAAAATGGTTTCAATGTCAAGATATATTGGGTTTAGTCTAGTTTTATATTTAATTTTCTTGTTTATATCTTATTTACCAAATCGCGATGAATTTGAGTTTTTTGTTATAAGGATTTTCACTAGATTTTTCACAACGATTTTGTATTCACTAGTTCTATATCTTGGGCTAGCAGCAATTCTTTTTACAATTGATAAGCTTCTAGGAGTAAATGTAAATGGTGAGCTGTACTACTATACTTATCTTATTGTTGCTGGTATATTCGCACCAACATTTTTTCTTGCAGGAATTAAAGTTAAAAATGAAATATTAACTATAAAAGAATATTCTCGTCTTCTCCTGGTACTTGTGTTATATATTATAATGCCACTTATTTGTGTTTATACAGTTATATTATATATATATTTTGGTAAGATAATTATTACGAGGCAATGGCCAGAGGGGCTTGTATCTCATCTCGTGCTGTGGTATTCTGCAATAACTGCAACGGTACTATTTTTCATAACGCCACTACTTCATGAAAAGACTTGGCCAAGGAAATTTATGAGGTATTTTCCCAAGGCCATCCTTCCTTTAATAGTGATGATGTTTATTTCTATAGGAATAAGAATTAACGCATATGGAGTAACTGAAAATAGATATTTTGTTGTAGCACTTGGGATATGGACATTTTTAGTAATGATTTACTTTTCTACTATAAAGAAACTAATAAATATAGTACTCCCGATATCACTTGCAGTAATAACCACTATATCTATATTTGGACCTCTTAGTAGTTATTCAGTTTCAAAATACAACCAAAATAAAAGACTAAACAAAATATTTGCTAAAAATAATATGGTACTTAATAACAAAGTAGTTAAATCTAATACAAAGGTATCGGATGCAGATTCAACTCAGATAACTAGCATAGTTAATTATTTTGAAAATAAACATAGTCTAACAGATATTAAAGGATTGCCAGATAAATTTAAAACTGCTGAGATGGAGAGTATCCTAGGCGTGAAATATATTGAAGAGAATAATCAAAGTAGTGACAAGTTTTATTATTTTAATTCTATATCTTCATCAGATCCAATAGATATAAATGGATATGAGTATTTATTTATTTCAAATAATAATGTACAGCAGCAAAACAACGTAAGCAAAACCTTTACTATAGATTTTGATAATGAATCAAGTACACTAAAGATAACTAAAGATAATGTCATTATTTATAAAAAAGATTTAATGGATTTTGCAAATATACTTATAGATAAATATGGTACGAGTGAAATGAATAAGAGTCTAACTCAAGAGGAAATGTCTTTTGAAGATGAAACTGATAAAGTGAAAATTAAGATTCAGCTTTCAAACGTATCAATAAACAAGTCATTATCGAATGACAAAATACAATCAAAAGATTTTCAGTTTTATGTACTTTTTAATATGAAATAGTTCTACAGGGGGGATTAGTATGAATTTTTATATACGGCAAAAGGTATTTTCTATAGGTGACAAGTTTAGCATTACGGATGTTTCAGGTAATAATATGTTTAATGTTGAGGGTAAGGTGTTTTCACTTGGGAAAAAACTTAGAATTTATGATATGTCTAATAATGAAATTGTATATATTGAGCAGAAATTATTTAAGCTACTTCCTGAATATAGTATTTTCTTTAACGGAAACTATGCTGCAAAAGTAAAAAAAGAATTTACTTTCTTTAGTAATAAGTTCAACATAGACAGCAATATGGGTAATTATGAAATCGAAGGAGACTTTTTTGCTCATGATTTTTCTATAATTAAAAATGGAAGTTCTATTGCAGAAATAAATAAAAAATGGCTCTCTTGGGGAGATACCTATGAGATAACTATAAATGAAGGGGAGAATTATGCATTTATATTAGCACTTGTGATTGTAGTTGATCAAGTGTTGCATGATAACAAAAATAAAAATAATGGTTAAAATTAAAATAACATTAATTCTATTATAATTTATTTGTTATAATTAGATTATAACAAATGATATAATGTATTTGATAAATAAGAGATTAGAGGTGCATCAATGACTAATGATGAAATGTATAAACGTATAATAGCTATGACTAGTATAAAAACCGCAAAAAGCTTTATTAAAACTTATGATATAAGTAAAGGAGATTTGAGCAAGCTTTGCAAAAAATTCAATATATTCGTTGAAGGAAAAGCAACTAAAGAAGACATGATTGATAGATTTTTAGGGGAAACATTAGGTAAAAAATTGAAAAATAAGGTAATCAATAAATATAATAATAGATAAGGACTACTAATAAATTAATTATATAAATAATATAAGTGTATAAATAACTTTATTAAGTAAAACAATACCTATGAGGTGAAAATAATGAAGTTGTTTATACCAGATATTGCATATATAGACCCTAAAATATTAAAATATGAAACATCACAAAAAACAATAGAATATTTAAAAAAATTAAATGTACCAATAGTTAATTCTAAAAAAGTTGTAATAGACTCAGAATCACCTGAGAAAAACTATGCAACAGCTAAAAAAACCATTCTGTTTACCACAAACGGTCAAAAGAAATTAGTAAGTTGCAGACCATCTGCAGATTATCAATTTTCATTATCTAGTTCATGCCCTGCAAATTGTGAGTACTGCTATCTTCAGACTACTCAAGGCGAAAAACCTTTCATGAAAATTTTCCTGAATATTGAAGAGATTTTAGAAAATATACAAATATATATTGATAATAACACTCCAAATATTACTTATTTTGAATGTGCGAGTATAACTGACCCTATCGCTCTTGAACACCTAAGTGGAAACTTAAAAAGATGTATAGATTTTTTTGGTAAAAGTACTTATGGACGACTTAGACTTGTAACGAAATTTGATGATGTTGATGGATTTTTAAATTTAAATCATAACAAACACACAAAATTTAGATTTACTTTAAATTCACGTTATGTAATAGATAATTTTGAACACAACACGTCAAGTTTTCAAGAAAGAATAGATGCAGTTAAAAAGATTGCCACTGCTGGATATCCAATAGGATTTATAATTGCTCCAATTATGATATATGATAATTGGAAAGAAGAATATAATGAATTGTTTGAAAGATTAAAATTAGCACTTAGTTATTATCATGAGGAGATAAGTTTTGAACTCATCCAGCATAGATTCACAAAAGCTGCTAAAGAACTTATAATGCAGAGATTTAAAAATACTAAGCTTGATATGGATGAAGAAAAAAGATTATTAAAATGGGGGCCATATGGTAAATTTAAATATGTTTATCAGAAACCAGAAAGTGAAGAGATAAAAAAATATATGACAGAACTTATAAATAATAATTTTGATAATGCAATAATTGAATACTTTACCTAATGAGTGGATTTCCCCTTGTGAGGAGTTGCAAAGACAGATTTTAAAATATTCGAATAATATATATAAATTAGTCTGAGGATCTAAATCTTCAGACTAATTTATTTTTATAATGACAATTTTAAAGGCGAAATTGATATTCCTTTTTTTATAACTTCTAAAAATGTTTCTCTAGGCATAAAAACTGCGCCTAAACTTTCTAAATGATTGGTATGAACTTGGCAATCAATAATTGAAAAGCCCTTTTCTTCTAGTGCTTTTCCTAGAGTAATAAAGGCAACTTTCGAAGCGTTATCCATTGTTGAAAACATTGATTCGCCAAAAAAGCATTTTCCAATACTTATACCATATAATCCCCCCACTAATTTACCATCAAACCATGTTTCAATAGAATGTGCGTAGCCTAGTTCATGAAGTATGCAGTAAGCTTCTATCATTTCATTTGTAATCCATGTACCTGTATCTTTTCTAACATTTGAACAATTAGATATAACTTCTCTAAAACAAGTATCAAAAGAAACTTTATATGTATTTTTTTTAATTAGTTTTTTCATAGAATGCGATATTCTAATATCCTTTGGATAAATAATAAATCTTGGATTAGGCGACCACCAAAGTATTGGCTCATCATCCGAGAACCATGGGAAAATTCCATTAGAATATGCAAGTAATAATCTCTCTGGGGATAAGTCACCTTCAATGGCTAAAAGACCATCTTCTTCGGACAGAGATGGATCAGGGAATGCTAAATCCTTTGATAATCTATAAATTGGCATAATGACTCCTTTCTATATAAATAGGTTATAGAACTAATTATATACCACATTACGTATTGTTACACACTATCATATATATAACAAAAGAAATTGTTTAAAAATAAAATTAGAGAGCATCATAAAAAAAGAGGAAAACCGAATAAGATATTGATATAATATAGATTACAATTAAAAATCACTGAATATGAGAGGATGTTGTATATGAAATTGCCATATAAAGAAAGAATAAATAATGTGAAACCAGTAGTGGTTGTGAGTAGATGTTTGGGATTTGAAGCATGTAGATATAATGGCCAAATGGACGGTTGCAATTTAGTGGAGAAATTAAAGGATTTTGTAGATTTTATTACGGTGTGTCCCGAAGTTGCAATAGGACTTGAAATACCTAGAGAAGCTATAAGAGTTATTAAAGAAGATGACTTAGCACCTTTAAAATTAGTGCAACATGGCACTGAGAGAGAACTAAGTAAGGAAATGTATGAATTTGGAGAAGAATTTCTTTTAAGCCTTCCAAAGGTAGATGGTTTTATACTAAAGAGCAAATCGCCATCCTGTGGAATAAAAGAAGTAAAAATATACAAAGGTACACAAAAGGGTTCTGCGTCGGTAAAAGGAAATGGATTATTTGGAGAGCTTGTAATATCAAAATTTCCAAATCAAGCAATTGAGGATGATGGTAGGGTAAAAAATTATAATATAAGGCAACATTTTCTAACAAAATTATATCTAATGAAAAATTTTAGGGTTATAAGTGAAAGCATGTTTATAGAAGATTTAGTGGAATTTCATAGCACTAACAAACTTCTTCTTATGTCATACAATCAAAAGCAACTAAAGATATTAGGAAGTATTGTTGGAAGTCATGGAGAATTAAGCGTGCAGAGAGTTTACGAAGAATATGAGATAAATCTTGCACTTGCTCTAAATAAGTTACCAAGATATACATCAAATATAAATGTACTTACAAGGTCTATGGGTTATTTTTCAGATAAGCTAACTCATAGGGAGAAAGAATTTATTTTAGACACCATAGAGCAATACAGGCAAAGTAAAGTGCCATTTAGTGTTCCACTTTACGTTATTAAATCAAACGCTATTCGATTTGAAGAGAAAAACCTGATTAATCAAAGTTTCTTTGAACCTTATCCTTTAGAACTTGATAATGTTACTGATTCAGGTAAGGGTCTTAATAAATAAAAGAATTAGAAAGTTAGACATATATTTTTTTATATTATGAATGAATACTCCAATATATGGACATAATTCCAAATAAGGAGGGGTAATATGAAAAAATTAAAATTTATATATCCAGTTATTACAATAATATTAATTGCCTTTATATGTGCCAATTATTCTCTTACACATTACATGAATAAAAATGATTTAAAACTTGAGACATGCGGTACATTACCGTATTTAAAATTCACTCAGAAATATGCTAATAGTAATTTAATACAAACTTCGGCAATTACAAAACTGTCACGTGTAGCCGAAGATACTAAATTTGTTTTCAAAAATAAATATAAGGATAAAGAAGTTAAGAATATGGTGCTAACAAATTATTTTAACGGGTCTAAATTACTAAATAATAAAACAAAATCAGAACTAAATGTTTATTTTGAAAATCAAGGCTATTCTGTTTCTAATATGAGTAGTGATGAAGTTGTTTTTGTTAATGTGAGCGATAGGTATAGCTATAAAGCGAATAGGTTCTTTTTGGGAGTATATGAGGACAACGTAACTATTTATAAAACAGATAAAAATGGCGATATAACATCCCAAAAAATATTTAATTCTAATGTGTATGATAAAAATGGGAAGCAACAGAAATATGATTTTAATTCAAAGGACAAAGGTGAATTACAATTTATTAAAATAGATGACCTTAAAGAAAAGGATGGATTGGTTGATGATCTAATCAGAGGTAGAAAGTATAATAAAGATGTTATATCTAGCAATGATGTCCAGGATACCGAAGCTATTGAATATGAAAAGGGTGAATTTAAGACTGCTGAAAAGGCATTTGATTATGCGAGAGGTTTATTAAAGTCTTAAGATAATTATGAAATATACAAAAAAAAGAGTAAAACCTTGGGAAAAATATATTTCTTAAGGTTTTTTTGAATTTATTTTATTTTCATATGTCTTAATTATTGAATTAATACTGTTTAGGTGGTAAAGTATTATATGTCGCTATAAAAATTGGTGGATAACAATCATAATTGCTATCAGTTAAAGGAACAACAAGGAGGGGATATCATGTACGAATATATAAAAGGGGTTTATATAGGGATTTGCAAGGACTACATAGTAGTAGATAATAATGGTATGGGTTATAAAATATATACCTCCGGTAGTACTATGGCAAAAATGCCTAAACCAGGCGATAGTGTATTGTTATATATAAAACAAATTGTTAGAGAAGATTTTATTGGATTGTATGGATTTCTAACAAAAGATGAGATAGAGATGTTTAGTCTTGTAATCAGCATAAATGGAGTTGGGTCAAAAGCTGGATTATCACTACTCTCCATTTGTAGCGTTTCAAATTTAAAATATGCTATTGTATCGGGAGATGAAAAAACATTAATACGAGCACCCGGCATAGGTAAGAAAATAGCGCAAAGGCTAATTTTAGAGCTTAGAGAAAAAATACATATTGAGCAGTCTGTTTCTAATAGCTTATCGCAAATATCAGGTATTGATATAGCTGAAGATAGAAAAATTATAGAAGTTCTAGGAGCTCTTATTTCACTTGGATATTCTGAAAAGGAAGCTGAAAAGGCAATAAAAGATATAAACAAAGAACAATCACTTGAAAATATGATTAAAGATTGTTTGAAATATTTGATGAACTAGGGTGGGGTGTATATTATGGATAATACTGAGGATAGAATTATTACTTCATCGGTCATTGAAGAAGATATAGATGCAGAATATTCCTTAAGGCCCAAAAAACTTAGCGAATATATTGGCCAATCAAAGATAAAAGAAAAATTAAATATATTTATTAAAGCGGCTCAAAATAGAGAAGAAGCACTTGATCATGTTCTTTTATATGGTCCACCAGGACTTGGAAAAACAACACTTGCGAATATTATTGCACGAGAAATGAAGGGAAATTTAAAAGTTACTTCGGGACCGGCAATCGAAAGGGCTGGAGATTTAGCAGCCATTTTAACCAGTTTGAGTGATTATGATGTTCTTTTTATTGATGAAATACATAGGCTAAACAGATCTATAGAAGAAATACTATATCCTGCAATGGAAGACTATGCACTAGATATTGTAATAGGTAAGGGAGCATCAGCAAAATCAATAAGGCTTGATTTACCTAAATTTACACTTATTGGTGCGACTACTAGAGTTGGATTGTTAACAGCACCTCTTCGTGATAGATTTGGAGTTTTAAGTGCCATGGAATATTATACGCAAAGCGAGTTAAAAGAAATAGTAATCCGCTCAGCAGCTATTTTAAAGGTTGATATCACAAAAGATGCAGCAGTTGAAATAGCAAGACGTTCAAGGGGTACTCCGAGGATTGCTAATCGGTTGCTTAAGCGTGTGCGAGATTATTGTGATGTTAAGGGCAATGGAATTATTGACTTAAAATTAGCAAAGGCAGCTTGTATTCTTCTTGAAATAGATGATCAAGGTTTTGATAGAATAGATAATAAAATGCTCGGAGCTATTATAGATAATTTTAACGGCGGACCAGTAGGTATAGAGACTTTAGCATATTTTATAGGCGAAGAAATAGGAACGCTTGAAGATGTCTATGAGCCTTATTTAATTCAAAAGGGTTTTATAATAAGAACCCCTAGGGGAAGAATAGCGTCAGATAAGGCATATGAGCATTTAAATAGAGAAAGGGTGTAATTTTTTTGAAAGTAAAGGATTTTTATTTTGATTTACCAAAGGAGCTAATTGCTCAACATCCAGTTGAAAAAAGGGATGAGTCAAGGCTTATGGTTGTTAATAAAACCAGTAAAGAAATAGAACATAAACATTTTAAAAATATAATAGAGTATTTAAACCCTGGAGATTGTTTAGTATTAAATGATACTAGGGTTTTGCCTGCCAGGCTCCTAGGAGTTCGCGAAGGAACTGGAGGTAAAATGGAATTTCTTCTTTTAAGAAGAATAGATATTAACCAATGGGAAACATTAGTTAAACCAGGAAAAAAAGCAGTTATTGGATCTAGGTTTATTTTTGGAAATGGAGAGCTAAAAGCAAAAGTTATAAGCTTTTCTGACGGCGGAAGTAGAATTGTGGAATTTGAATATGATGGGATATTTGAAGAAGTTTTAGATAGACTTGGAGAGATGCCACTACCACCATATATAACTGAGAAGTTAAAAGATAAGGAAAGATATCAGACAGTATTCTCAAAAGAAGTAGGATCTGCTGCCGCGCCTACTGCAGGGCTTCATTTTACAAATGATTTACTAGAACAAATTAAAGCTAAAGGTATTGCAATTGCTTTTGTAACACTACATGTAGGCCTTGGAACTTTTAGGCCTGTTAAAGCCGAGGTTGTAGAAGAGCATGAAATGCATTCAGAACATTATATGTTAAGTGCGCAGGCAGCAAATACAATAAATAAAGCTAAAGAAAATGGTGGAAGAGTTATTGCTGTAGGTACCACTTCTAATAGAACACTTGAGAGTATAGCAGATGAGAATGCTAGAGTATGTGAAAAATCTGGATGGACAGACATCTTTATTTATCCTGGATATAAATTTAAAATTGTTGATGCATTAATAACTAATTTTCATCTTCCAGAATCAACATTAATAATGCTTGTAAGTGCGTTTGCAGGTCAAGATTTAGTTATGGGTGCGTATGATACTGCTGTAAAAGAAAAATATAGATTCTTTAGTTTTGGAGACGCAATGTTTTTATACTAGTGAGTAATTAGTGGAATAAATAAATAATTTTTATTTATTGTATGGAAAGAGAGGTAAATATGTATAAATTACTTAAGAAAAGTGGTAAAGTAAGACGTGGTGAATTTACAACACCTCATGGGGTAATTCAAACACCTGTATTTATGAATGTAGGAACTTTAGCAGTCATTAAAGGCGCTGTATCAACTATGGACTTAAAGGAAATTGGTTGCCAAGTAGAATTATCTAATACTTATCACCTACATTTAAGGCCGTCCGATAAGGTTGTAAAAAAGATGGGTGGATTACATAAATTTATGAATTGGGATAGGCCAATCCTTACAGATTCAGGAGGTTTTCAGGTATTCTCTTTATCTAAGATGCGAAAAATTAAAGAAGAAGGCGTTTACTTTAATTCTCATATTGATGGTAAAAAAATATTCATGGGACCAGAAGAAAGCATGCAAATACAAAGTAATTTAGGATCTACAATTGCTATGGCATTCGATGAATGTGTCCCAAACCCTTCAACAAAAGAATATGTTGTTGATTCTGTAGCTAGAACTACAAGATGGCTAGATCGTTGCATGGTTGAAATGGATAGATTAAATTCACTAGAAGGCACTATAAACAACAAGCAGATGTTATTCGGTATTAACCAGGGTGGAACATACTCGGATATTAGAATAGAACATGCTAAAACAATTAGTAAGCTAGATTTAGATGGTTATGCTATTGGAGGGCTTGCAGTTGGTGAGTCGCACGAAGAAATGTATAGAATTATTGATGCAGTTGTTCCACACTTGCCCCAGGATAAACCAATATATCTAATGGGTGTTGGTTATCCTATAAATATTTTAGAAGCTGTATCAAGAGGCGTAGATTTTTTTGATTGCGTATTACCAGCAAGAAATGGCAGGCACGGAAATGTATTTACTAGTGATGGCAGAATAAATATAATGAATGCCAAATTTGAACTAGACAGCAATCCTATTGATGTAGGTTGCCAATGTCCTACTTGCAAAAATTACACAAGAGCCTACATAAGACACTTATTTAAGGCGAAAGAAATGCTAGCCATGCGGCTTTGTGTTCTTCATAATCTATATTTTTATAATAAACTTATGCAAGACATTAGAGATGCTATTGATAATGATTGTTTTGAAGAATTTAAGGCTGAAAAAATTGCAGCGTGGAATGAGTAAAATTAATTATTTAATATAATATGATTTACTTATAAAAGTAGTTCTCTAGGGATATATTTTTATGAGAAAATTATTTTATTATATGATTTTAAAATAATATCGAAGGGAGGGTACATACATGCAATCAATAGGAACTTTATTACCTTTAATATTAATGCTCGCAGTGTTTTATCTAGTAATATTTATACCAGAAAACAAAAGAAAGAAAAAATATGCTGCACTTTTAAATAATTTAAAAGTAAATGATGAAGTAATGACTAAGGGCGGTATAATTGGAAAAATCATTAATATTCAAGATGATTACATTATATTAGAAAGTGGTCCAGACAGAACTAGAATTAAACTTTCAAAAAGCGGTATAGGAACTGTTATAAGTATAGACAGTGCAGAAGTAGTAGTAGAGAAAAAATAGAGATTTAAGTAATAAAACCCCCTTTTTAATCATAATTTATATTATGGATTTTAATTAAAAATAAATTTGTTAAGATTTAAAAAAGGGGGAATTTACATGGAAAATAAATTAAAATATTCTTGTGCTGGCGAAGGTGTATTTAGGTCTGCTATTTTAACTTTAATAGTATTAGTAATTTATTCAGTTATAACAACCTATTTACCTGCTAGTATGAAGGTAACATCTGTTTTTTATATTATAATAACATTAGTTAGTGTTCTTTACGGATCAATTTTTGCTGCAAAAAAAGCAGGGGAAAAAGGTTGGCTCATGGGCATTTTAGTTGCAATAACTTACATGGTAGTTTTATACCTAGTAAAGGTATTTGGTGGTGGAAGTGCAGCTATAGGCATGCGAGAGGTAGTAAGAACTGCATTAGCACTAAGTATAGGTGCTTTGTCTGGGATGCTTGGAATAAATTTATAAGAACTCTTTATTTACCTATGAAATTATGATATAATAACACGGAAACTTTATGATATGGAGGAATAAATATGAAACATATAAAAACTATAAGTGCTGCAACAATTAAAGATAGCTTAAAAAAACCAGGATGCAAAGAATGTGCTAATTCATGTCAATCAGCATGCAAAACTTCTTGCACTGTAGCTAACTTAGCTTGTGAAAATTAATATAATTAAGTGAGCAGTAACTAGGGTTACTGCTTTAAATTTAGTTAGGAGGAAATACATTGTCAATAATTCATAAATTCATTCAAGATGGTGAATATTATGTAATTGATATAAATTCTGGATCACTACACGTAGTTGATGAAATGGTTTATGATCTTTTGGATAATAATTCACTTAGAAAAAAAGAAGAACTAATAGAAAGTTTTAAAAATAAATACACAGTAGAAGATATTGATGAAGCGTATAACGAAATTCAAAGTTTAATTAAGGGAGATCTGTTATACACAAAAGATTTATATGAAGCAATTGCAAAAAGTGGTGGAGAATCAGAACCATACATAAAGGCACTTTGCCTGAATATAATACACGACTGTAACTTACGATGTAAGTACTGTTTTGCTGATGAGGGTGAGTATCATGGTGCTAGAAAAGCAATGTCCGTAGAAGTTGGAATGAAGGCAATAGATTTCGTTTTAAAAAATTCTGGGCCAAGAAAAAATATTGAGATAGATTTATTCGGTGGAGAACCACTTATGGCTTTCGATATGATAAAAGAAATAGTTGAATATGCAAAAGTTCAAGAAAAAATCTATAAAAAAGTTATTAGATTTACAATGACAACTAATGCTACATTACTTAATGATGAAATTATGAAATATTTAGATGAGAATATGGGTAATATAGTACTTAGCATAGATGGTAGAAAATCTATTAATGATAAAGTTAGGGTAAAAGTGGATGGAAGCGGGTCCTATGATAGAATACTTCCAAACATAAAAAAAATGGTTGATATGAGAGATAAGTCAAAAGCTTATTATGTCAGAGGAACCTTCACTAGAGAGAATACAGATTTTTATGAAGATGTAAAACATATGGCAGATTTAGGTTTTAAAGAAATATCTATAGAACCTGTAGTTTTACCAGACGAACATGAACTTTCAATTAGAGAAGAAGACTTACCAGTTATTTTTGAGCAATATGATAAGTTATATGCGGACATGCTTCAAAGACATAAGGATGGAACTAGCTTTAAGTTTTATCACTTTAATATAGATCTTCAAGGTGGACCATGTGTTTATAAGAGAATTTCTGGATGTGGAGCCGGTCATGAATATATAGCAGTTACTCCAGATGGTGATATATATCCCTGTCATCAGTTTGTAGGTAATAAAGATTTCTTAATGGGAGATATATATAACGGAATTCATAACACAGAAATGGTAAAAGAATTTAAAGAAGCACATATATATAATAAACCTAAATGCACCGATTGTTGGGCTAAATTTTATTGTAGTGGTGGATGTCAAGCAAATAATTTTAATTTTAATGGAGATATGCATATTCCTTATGAAATTGGATGCAAGATGCAAAAGAAGAGGATAGAGTGCGCTATAGCATTAAAGACTAAAACTATGAATAAATGATTGAAATTACCTAATATTGACTAATTTTTTTATTCATAATATAATAAAAATATTGAATAAGCAGCGAAGGGGGATAAAGATGAAAAAGAAGAAAAGCATGATACTTTTTTTACTTAGTGTTTTAGTTGTTGGAATATTAGCATTTACAGGATTTCATGGAATTAAAATAGGAGCTTACAGAATTAAACCATTTACTGAAACTATAAATAGAGGGTTAGATCTGCAGGGCGGAATTTCTATATTAGAAGAAGTTCAAGGAAGTAAAGTTGACCAAAAAACCTTAGACCGAGCGATTGAACTTATTTCTATGAGAATTAACAAAATGGGAGTTAGTGAAACACTAGTTGCCAAAGAAGGAGAAAAGAGAATTAGAATTGAGATACCAGGTAAATTTGAGTCAAAAGAGATTCTTGACACAGTTGCAAAGTCAGGTGAACTTAAATTTGTTGGTCCTGATAAAGTAACAATTCTTACTGGAAAAGATATAAAAGATGCTACTGCATACTTAGATAACGACAATAAACCCACTATTGGGCTTGAATTTAATGATGCAGGAAAGAAAAAATTTGCAGTTGCAACCCAAAAATTTATAGGTCAAGCAATTACTATTTATATGGATGCTGATGAGTTAACAAATCCTACTGTCGAGGCTGTTATAACTGACGGTAAGGCTACTATTTCAGGAAGTGAGACACTTGAAGTAGCAACAACAAAAGCTCAAATTATTAAATCAGGAGCATTGCCAGTTACTTTAAAAGCTGTTTCTGTTAAAACTGTTGGTGCTACTTTAGGGTCAAATGCATTAGCATTAAGTATGAAGGCTGGAGCTATAGGAATATTATTTATATTAATATTTATGCTTTTATATTATAGGGCACCTGGAATGATTGCAGATATATCTTTAATTTTATACGTAGTTTTATTGTTAGGTGCATTCACAGCAATAAATGCAACTTTGACACTTTCAGGTATAGCAGGATTTCTACTTACAGTTGGTATGGCAGTAGATGCTAATGTGTTAATATTTGAGCGAATAAAAGAAGAACTTAAAACTGGAAAATCTATAAAATCTTCTGTAGATTCGGGTTTTCATAGAGCATTGTCATCAATATTAGATTCAAATATTACAACAATAATTGCAGGATTAGTTCTGTACACTGTTGGAACAGGAGCAGTAAAAGGCTTTGCATTAACTCTTATGATTGGTATAGTTATAAGTGTGTTCACAGCACTTACTTGCACTAAATTCTTATTAAAATTAGCAGTTGAAATGGGACTCTTAAGTAAGTTATCTCATTTTGGCGTGAAGAGGGGGTAAACATATGCTAAAGATAGTTGAAAAAACTAAAATAATGTTTGCTATATCTCTATTCATAATTGTAATAGGGATGGGATTCTTAGCAACAAGAGGTTTGAACTTAGGTAT
This sequence comes from Clostridium lacusfryxellense, assembly GCF_018861735.1. Taxonomy (GTDB): domain Bacteria; phylum Bacillota; class Clostridia; order Clostridiales; family Clostridiaceae; genus Clostridium_AD; species Clostridium_AD lacusfryxellense. The sequence goes on from NZ_JAHLEB010000009.1 coordinate 51,444, forward strand.
TGATTTCACTGGTGGAGCAGTACTTAATGTAAGTATGAACCAAGAATTTAAAAAAGCAGATGTAGATAAAATAATAGATAAGTACGCAAAGAATCAGTATTTATCAAAAACAGTAGATGATGGTAAAGATTACGAGGTAACTATAAAAAGCGATGCACTTACTGCTGATGAAATAGCAACAATGGTGAAAGAAATTAAAACTCAGTTTAAATCTAGTGAATTAGCTTCACAAGATACTACCGGTGCATCAGTTGGTAGTGAATTAAAGTCCAAAGCCGTACTTGCTTTAATCATTGCAGTAATTTGTATGCTTGTGTATATTGGTTTTAGATTTGAATTTAAATTTGCAACTGCAGCTATAATTGCATTATTGCACGATGTTTTAATTACACTTGGAGTTTATGCAGTTTTTCAAATACCAGTAAATGCAACATTTATAGCAGCTATTCTTACTATAATTGGTTATTCCATTAATGATACTATAGTTATATTTGATAGAATAAGAGAAAATCAGAAGAAAATGAGAAAAGCTTCTATAGATCAAATTACTAATGAGAGTATTACCGAGACTATGCCAAGGTCTATAAATACAGTTGCTACAACATTATTTACTATAGTTGCAGTATATGTATTTGTACCATCAATTAGAGATCTTAGTTTACCTTTAATTATAGGTATATTAGTTGGATGTTATTCTTCAATCTTTATAGCAAGTCCTGTTTGGGTGATTCTTAAGAAAAGAAATAAGAAAGCCACAACATAAAAAAAATAATTAAAATTAAAGACAAAGAAGTAGGATGTATTAATTACTTCTTTGCCTTTTTTATTTATATAACAGAAAATATTACATATAATAAGTTATCTATTATTAAGATTTATAGTAACATCGAGGAGTTTTTATGGTGGATCGTCTTAAAAACATGCAAAAGAATAATAAAAATAGGTTCATAGATTTTAATATGTATAATCCATTTTTATTAAAAGGAATGGATGATGCATTACATAGAATTATTAAAGCTATAAATGAAAGAGAAAAAATTGTCCTTTATGGTTTTTATGATGTGGATAGTATTACGGCAATTTCCTTGCTTATGATTGTTCTTAAGTTTTTAAATGCTGATGTTGAGTATTTTATACCAGGTGAACTAAGTGAGTTCCGAAACTTAAATGAAAAAGATATTACCAGTCATATAAAATATCTAGGACCAGGACTTATAATTACATTAGGTTGTGGTATCAATTCTTCCCATGAAATAGAGTCATGTAAGGACATGGGAATCGACGTTATTATTACAGATTTTCACGAACCTATTAATTGTCCACCTGATACCATAGTTGTGAATCCAAAACAGAAGGGATGCAATTACCCATTCAAGGGATTATGTGCTTGCGGAATGGCATTTAAACTTGCTCAGGCAATATCATCTTATTATAAAATGAAATCAATAAACAAATATATGGATTTGGTGATGATAGGTACAATTTATAGTAAAACGAAAATAGATGGTGAAATTAAAATACATGGTGAGAATAAAATAATAACACAAGAAGGTATAAAACAATTAAAAAACACCGAAAACTATGGAATATGCGCACTTTTAAAAACCCATAATATAGATGTAATTAATGAAGAGACAGTATCAAAGTTGGCATTGAATGTAATGCCAACTATTAATTCTGTCGGAAGAATGGATAATGCTAAAATTGTTGTAGAGTTATTTATTACATCTGACAAAAATAGAGCACTACAAATATCAAAGTACTTAGATAATGAATCAAAAAACAGTCCCATGATGATTTAGTATAATATTACACATAATAAGTTACTTCATAATTTAAATATTGCATATATAAGGCAATATATCATATAATAGAATATATAAAAAGCAAAATGAAATAATGAAAAGTTCATCAAAGTTTATACTTTGATTTTATTTTAGGGGGAATAACCATGGATTTAAAAAATAGTATAAGAATAATAGAAAATTTTCCGAAAGAAAACATTAGCTTTAAAGATATAACTACATTGCTTCAGGATGGCAACGTACTTAAATACACTATAGATAGAATGGTATCTGATTTAAAGAATAAACAGATAGACGTTATCGTAGGACCTGAGGCAAGGGGTTTTTTGTTTGGTGTACCCGTGGCGTATGCCCTTGGAGCTGGATTTGTTCCAGTTAGAAAGCCTGGTAAGTTACCTTGCGACACTATTGAGATTGAGTACGAGCTCGAATACGGAACTGATAAACTTGAAATCCATAAAGATGCAATTAAGCCTGGTCAAAAAGTAGCAATTGTAGATGATTTACTTGCCACTGGGGGTACAGTTGCAGCAGTCACAAAACTCATTGAGCAAATGGGTGGTGAAGTTGTTTCATTAAATTTTGTAATTGAATTAACCGAGCTTAATGGAAAAGAAAAGCTTAAAGGTTATCACATCGAGTCTCTTGTAAAGTACGACATATAAATTAAAATTGCATAATTGTACAAAACATTATATAATAGTTGTAAAAAGTATAGGCTGGTTATAGAACCAGCCTTTAATTTTAGGAGTGTATAAGCAATGCTTAAAAAATTGTTACATAAGATAGAAAATAATTGTAATATTGTAGATAAAGATCTCATAGTTAAAGCCTTTAATTTTTCTTATGCGGCGCATAAAGAGCAAAAGAGAGAATCAGGTGAACCTTATATTGTGCACCCAGTTGAAGTTGCTTGCATTCTAGCGGAAATGGGACTTGATACCAGCACAATTATTGCAGGTCTTCTTCATGATGTAATTGAAGATACAGTATATACTTATGATGATGTATGCCGCGAATTTAATATAGAAGTAGCAGATTTAGTAGAAGGCGTAACTAAGCTTGGTCTTATAAAGTACAAAACTAAAGAAGAGGAACAAGCTGATAATGTACGCAAAATGCTTCTGGCTATGGCAAAGGATATTCGAGTTATTCTTATTAAACTTGCAGATAGACTTCATAATATGCGTACGCTTAAATATATGCCTGTAGCAAAGCAAAAACAAAAGGCAAAAGAAACTTTGGATATCTATGCCCCTCTAGCGCACAGACTTGGTATGTCTAAAATCAAATGGGAACTTGAGGACTTATCACTAAGATATTTAAACCCTAACGAATATTATAATTTAGTTAGAAAAATTGCTGAAAAAAGGGTTGAACGAGAAGAAAATATAAATAATATAATACTAGAATTAAAATTCAACTTAAATATGGTTGGAATAGAAGCTGATATGGACGGAAGACCAAAACATTTCTACAGTATATACAGAAAAATGGTTACTAAAAATAAAACATTAGATCAAGTGTTTGATTTGACTGCAGTTAGAATTTTAGTAAATGATATTGGAAACTGTTATGCAGCTCTAGGTATAGTACATACGGTATATAAACCAATTCCAGGAAGATTTAAAGATTATATTGCAATGCCAAAACCAAACATGTATCAGTCATTACATTCAACAGTAATTGGACCACACGGTAAACCTTTCGAAATCCAAATTAGAACATATGAGATGCATAAAACTGCGGAATATGGTATTGCAGCTCATTGGAAGTATAAAGAAGGAGTAGAAGGTGGCGAAGACGAAAATAGTGAGTCTAAATTTTCTTGGCTAAAAGATATTCTTGAATGGCAAGGAGAAACGTTTGATGCTGAAGAGTTCATGGAAGGTTTTAAAATTGATTTATTTTCAGATGAAGTTTTTGTATTTTCACCAAAAGGTGAAGTTATTAATTTACCTCTTGATGCAACGCCTATCGATTTCGCATATAGAATTCATACAGATATAGGGCATAGGTGCATGGGTGCAAAAGTAAATGGTAGAATGGTTCCACTTGAATATCATTTAAAAACCGGTGAAATTGTAGAAATCGTAACCTCACCAACAGCTAAAGGTCCTAATATTGATTGGCTTAATATTACAAAAAGTAATCAAGCTAAAAGTAAAATTAAAGCTTGGTTTAAAAAAGCCAAAAGAGAAGAGAGCATAGAAAAAGGTAAAGAATTACTTGAAAGAGAATCTAAAAGACAAGAATATAACTTTGGAGTAATTGCTAAAGGTGAAGCAATAGAAAAAATATACAAAAAATATAATTTTAGAAATGTAGATGATTTATTTGCTTATGTTGGGGTTGGTGACATCATGCCTTCAACTGTAGTTAATAGACTAAAAGAAGTTTATGAAAATAAAAATAAAGAAAATATGACTGTTGAAGATATTGAAAATAAAATAACCAAAAGCGTAGAAAAAGATGATAAAAAGAAAATGGATTACTCAGGACTTATAGTCAAAGGGGAAGGAAATCTTCTAGCACGTTTTGCTAAGTGTTGTAATCCTGTTCCGGGTGATGAAATAATAGGGTACATAACTAAAGGACGTGGAGTTTCGGTTCATAGGCGTGATTGTAAAAATGCGCAAGCATTAGTGAAAAATGAAATAAATAAAATGATTGAAGTAAGTTGGGGAGCATCTGAGGGAAAAGGATATATCACTGAAATTCAAATAAAAGCAGATGATAGATATGGTTTATTGTCCAATATAATGGAGATAATAACACTTACAAAAACACATCTTTACTCAATAAATGCAAAAACTCTAAAAAATGGTGTTGCCTTAATTAATATAAAATTAAAGGTTGCTGGTATTGAAAGTTTAAAAGAATTAAAAAAGAAAATTGCTAAGTTGTCTGGAGTTATAGAAGTTTACAGAATAAAAAACTAATAATATATTTTATTAGTTTAATAGTGAAAGGAATAACTATGAGAGCAGTAGTTCAAAGAGTAAGATCATCAAAAGTTGAAGTGAATGGTATAATAGTTGGTCAAATAGGTTTTGGATTAAATGTTTTACTTGGAATATGTGAGGGCGACACGGAAGATGATTTAAAGTTTTTAAAAGATAAGATATTAAACCTTAGAATTTTTGACGAAGATGGAAAAATGAATTTGTCTTTATTAGATGTTAAGGGCGAACTCCTTGTAGTTTCGCAATTTACATTGTACGGGGATTGTAGAAAAGGCAGAAGACCAAATTTTATGAAAGCACTTAGTGGGCAGCAATCTGAAAAGCTATATCTAGAATTTGTTAAACAATGTAGTGATTTGCTTGGCGATGTTAAAACGGGAATTTTTGGAGAGGATATGCAGGTTTATATACAAAATGATGGACCTGTGACCTTGCTTTTAGACAGTAAGAAGGACTTCTAGGAGGGATACAATGGAAATCAAAAAAATTATTGCAGGTATATATGGAGCAAATTGCTATATAATAATGGATAAAAAAACCAACGAAGCTGTGGTACTAGACCCTGGCGGTGATGTACAGGATATTGTTGATGTTATAGACAATATGGGCGCAAAGGTTAAGTATATACTATTGACACATGGTCATGTTGACCATACATCAGGAGTTGCTGAACTTAAAGCAATCACAAATGCCATTGTATGTATAAGTTCTAAAGATGATGATTTGATAAACGCTGGAGAGTATTTATTTGGTCCACTTATTAAAGGTGGTGCAGATAAATTACTTAGAGATGGGGATATAATAAAAGTTTCAAATTTAGAGTTTACTTGCATAGATACACCGGGTCATACTCCTGGTGGAATGAGCTTTTTAATAGAAAATCATGCTTTCACAGGTGATACTTTATTTGCGGGTTCAATTGGAAGAACAGATTTTGCAGGAGGAGATTTTAATACTATAATTAGTAGTATTAAATCAAAACTTTTATGTTTAGATGGAGATACAATTGTATATCCTGGTCATGGACCTTATAGTACAATAAATAATGAAAAATTAAACAATCCTTTTTTATAGGATTAAAATCGAGGGAAAATGCATTAAGCATTTTTTATACGATATAGTTTACTAAGGAGTTAATATGATTAAAGTAAAATTAAACACAAAAGAATTTAATTATGATGTATTTCAAATTATAAATTTATTTTTTTTCTTTCCTGATATTAAATTTGTTGAAGAAAATTATGATTTTAACATTATCGTAAAGGAAGATATAATAGAAATTCAAAATGAATCAGAAAAATTTGAATACACTATTAATAAATCTTACAAAAATAAGGATGAAATTAAAAAAGCTGTATTTTTATTTTTTTCAAAAAATACAACTTTGGAACTTCCATGGGGTACATTAATAGGGATTAGGCCATCTAAGAAGGCTCTTGAACTTTTAAAAGCGCAAGTTTCGGAGGAAGATATAGTAACATACTTTAAAGATAAACATGTTATGAGAGAAGATAAGGCAAGACTTTGTATTGATGTTGCAAAGTTTGAAAGAAATATAGTTAATAATGAAAAAGATAATATAAGTATTTATATTGATATGCCGTTTTGTCCTACTCGTTGCATATATTGTTCTTTTACATCTAATCCAATTGGAAGTTGCAAAAATGTAATAGTTCCCTATCTTGAAGCATTATCTCACGAAATAAAAAGCATTAGTAATTACATAAAGAAAAAGAAACTAAATGTTGAATGTGTGTATTTTGGAGGGGGAACCCCAACGTCTGTTAATGATGATCAATTTGAGTGGATAATGAAGTGTGTTTATGAGGAGTTTATTCAAAACAGTAATGTGAAAGAATTTACTGTAGAGTGTGGAAGACCTGACAGTATTACGCGTCAAAAGTTAATTACTATGAAAAACTATGGAGTTCATAGAATAAGCATAAATCCGCAAACTATGAATGATGATACTCTGGATTTAATTGGAAGAAATCATAACGCTAAAGATGTTTATGAAAAATTTGAAATGGCTAGGGAATTAGGTTTTGATAATATAAATATGGACTTAATAGTAGGACTACCGGGTGAAAAAATCACTCATATAATAAATACTTGCGATAAAATATTTGGAATTAAACCTGACAGTGTTACAATTCATGGTATGTCAATAAAAAGAGCGTCAAGGCTCCATGAGAATATGCTTAATAATTATAGATTTGAAATACCAGCTCAATATGAACTAAACAAAATGTATGAGCTTACTGTAGAGTTATCTAAAAAACTTGATATGAAACCATATTATATGTATAAGCAGAAAAATATGGTTGGTAATATGGAGAATGTTGGGTATGCAATCCCTGGTAAAGAGGGGATATATAATATTCAAATGATTGAAGAAAAGCAAACTGTAATTGCGCTTGGTGCAGATGCAGTCTCTAAAGTCGTTTTTCTCGAGGAAAATAGGCATGAAAGATTTGCAAATGTCAAAGATGTTCGCGAGTATATAAAAAGAGTAGATGAAATGATTGAAAAGAAAATTATTTTGCTCGAAACATTATATAGTTAAATAGATATAATTAAGTATTAAGGCAATAACCTTAAAAGGAAAGGAAGGATAAAAAATGGCAGAAGCATTAGATGGTTTAAAAAGAACCAATATGTGTGGTGACCTTAGGGAATCACATATATCAAATATAGTAACAGTAATGGGGTGGGTTCAAAGGAAAAGAAATCTAGGTGGACTCGTTTTTATAGATTTAAGAGATAGAACAGGACTACTACAATTAGTATTTGGAGAAGAAATAAACAAAGAAGCTTTTGCAAAGGCAGATTTAGTTAAGCCTGAGTATTGCATTGCTGTAACTGGTGAACTTATTAAAAGACAATCTCCAAATGAAAATATGCCAACAGGGCTTGTAGAAGTTAAAGGTGAAAACATAAAGATTTTATCTGAATCTGAAACACCACCTATTTATATAAAAGAAGGATTAGATGCATCAGAGAATATACGTTTAAAATATAGATATCTGGACTTAAGAAGACCTGATATGCAAAAAATATTTATGATACGTCATAAGGCGTCTAAAATAGTAAGAAATTTTCTAGATGATAATGGATTTATTGATATAGAAACACCTATGCTAACCAAAAGTACACCAGAGGGTGCTCGAGATTATTTAGTTCCAAGTAGAAATTATCCAGGTATGTTTTATGCGCTTCCACAATCACCACAATTGTTTAAGCAATTATTAATGGTATCTGGATATGATAAATATTATCAAATAGCAAGATGTTTTAGAGATGAAGATTTAAGAGCAAATAGGCAACCAGAATTTACTCAGATAGATATAGAAATGTCATTTGTTGAAGAAGACGATGTTATTGCAATAAATGAAGCTTTGATTAAAAAGTTATTTAAAGAAGTTGTAAATGAAGATGTTAAACTTCCTATAAAAAGAATTACCTATAAAGAGGCTATGGATAAATACGGGTCAGATAAGCCAGATTTAAGATTTGGTATGGAGATAAATGATATTACAAATGAAGTATCTCATAGCGAATTTGTAGTATTTAAACCCGCCATTGATAATGGCGGGTCAGTAAGAGCAATTAAGGTTGATAATGCAGCAGATATGGGCAGAAAGAAATTAGACAAATTAGGTGAATTTGTTAAGACTTACAGAGCAAAAGGACTTGCTTGGATTGCTTGTAAAGAAGATGGAATTAAATCTCCTATATCTAAGTTTTTTAATGAGGATGAAATACAAGCAATACTAAACAAGGTAGGAGCAAAAACAGGAGATTTGGTACTTATTGTAGCAGACAAAGATAGCGTTGTATTACAGTCTTTAGGCGCGTTAAGATTGCAAGTTGCTAAAGAACTTGAGATATTAAGTGGTAGCAAGGATTTTAACTTTGTATGGGTTACACAGTTCCCATTACTAGATTACAGCGAAGAGGAAAATAGATATGTTGCAGCACATCATCCTTTTACAATGCCAATGGATGAGGATCTAAAGTATCTTGAATCAGATCCAGGTAGAGTTCGTGCTAAAGCTTATGACATAGTGTTAAACGGAGAAGAATTAGGTGGAGGAAGTATAAGAATCCATAATTCTGAGCTTCAGGAAACAATGTTTAAAGTATTAGGGTTTACTAGGGAAAAAGCATGGGAAAGATTTGGATTTTTACTTGAAGCATTCAAATATGGACCACCACCTCACGGTGGACTTGCATTTGGGCTAGATAGAATAGTAATGTTTTTAGCTAGCACTGAAAACATTAAAGACGTAATTGCCTTCCCTAAGAATCAAAATGCTTACTGCCCTATGAGTGAAGCTCCAAATATGGTTGATGACAAACAACTTCGTGAACTTGGCATTATTAAAGCTGAAAAGAAGTAGAAATAGCTATCAATTCTCCACTATATTATATATGGGAGTGGTAAAATGATAAATAAAGAAGATAAATCAATGAATGATGAATTATCGAAAGATATACAAGTTAGGTTAAGAAAAATTGAAGGTCAGGTTAAGGGTATTGAAAAAATGGTTACAAGTGATGCTTGTTGCAAAAATATTTTGGTTCAGGTAGCTGCAGTGAGGGCTGCTATGACCAAAGTAGGAGGTTTAGTTTTAGAGAGATATACAAAAAACTGCCTTCTTAGTGATGATGATGTTGTTCAAGAAGAAAAAATTGATGAATTAGTTTCAACATTTCTTATGTTTTTAAAATAAATTTATATAAATAAAAAAGATAAAGAAGTAAAATTTGATTTCAAATTTTACTTCTTTATCTTTTTTAATATTGAACTTATCGAAGATACAAAAATTATTCCAATAGCTATTGCGCCTGCACTAAAAAGCGTTACAATAATTTTTGACAGGGCAACTTCGAAATTACCCTTTACCGCCTCAAGGGTAGCATAATACATTCCACCACCGGGAACAAGAGGTATAATTGCGCAAATTACGAACATGGTAACAGGGTTCTTATATACTCTTGCCATTATTTCTGAGTAAATACTCACAACCATTGAGGCAATGAACAAAGAAAATGAAATAGAGGGTTGTAAACCTGACACAAGTAGATAGGTAAACCAGCCGAGGCCTCCTCCAATTGATGCAATTATCAAGTTTTTACCACGAATATTAAATAATATTCCAAAACCAAGAGAACTTAAAAAAGCATAAAAAGAATTTATAATCATATGAGCTTACCCCCAAACAACAAAAACCAGATCTTAAAAATTATACTTGTCCCAGCAGCTATTGCAATGGCTATAAATAAAGCTTCTATAGACCTAGAAATTCCTGAAACTAAATCACCTGCAATTGTATCCCTTATAGCATTTGTTATGGCAATGCCCGGTACAAGAAGCATAATAGACCCTATTATAATAGTATCCATATTCCCAACAAGACCTAGAGCTGTAGCTACAAGAGCAATGGACGCAGCTACAGCACCTCCAAGCATATATTTTAGAAAACTGTTAACATCTAATTTATCTAAAAACACGCTTAAACAATTGATTAAAGCACCAATTATAAAAGCTACAAAAAAGTCTTTATAGTTCCCACCAAAAATCAGTGTGAAAAATCCTGCAGTACAAGCAGAAAAAAACGTTGTAGTATTTTGAGAATAAGGCGGTAAATTATTAATATAATTAATTTCTTTTCTTATTTCCGCAAATGATAAAGGGTTAGAAACAAGTTTTCTAGATAGATTGTTAATCATAGAAACCTTATTTAAATTAACTGTTCTAATGTGAACTCTTTTAATTAAAGAAACAGTTTGATTTTCATTATTAGTAATAGAAACCATAATGCCAGTAGGAGTTACAAAACTTTCAGTTAGGGGTATTCCATATGAAGTGCATATCATAGTTATTGTTTGTTCAACTCTATATGTTTCTCCACCATTTTCTAAAATGATTTTGCCAGCATCAGTAGCAATATGAATGATATCGTCAATTCGCATATAATCTCCTTTCATCATAAAAATCATCTTTGACTTTTAGGCTAATATAAGGTCTAAATTGTAGATTTAACATAGTATAAATAATAAAATTTCTACATCATTATATACCATAAAAGCAATAAATCATTGCTAGTTGGAAAATTAATTTAATTATTTTTTAAAAGCTTTAATAATATTTCATGAATATATAATGTATAAATTATAATTATGATATTACTAGTATTATACTCCCTCAATAATCATAATTTATAAAGAATTCAAAACATTTAGTAAAATAATCATCTTTTGGGTTGATAAATATGCAATTAAATTTTATAATATAATTATAATAATATATTTATTTTCTAAAGTTATATTTTTATCGATTTTAAAATTTATTATTAAGTCACCAAAGGTAGGGATTAGAGTTGACACCCTCTGGTGATAATTAATCTAAAAGATGAGAGGAAGGCATAATACTATGGAATATTTAAAAAACAGTGATTCAAAGATTTATCAAATTATTGAAGAGGAGAATACAAGACAAGAGGATCATATAGAACTGATTGCATCTGAAAACTTTGTAAGCAAAGCAGTACTTGAAGCAAATGGATCTATATTAACTAATAAATATGCAGAAGGTTATCCAGGAAAAAGATATTATGGAGGTTGTGAAGTAGTTGATAAAATAGAAAACTTAGCTCGTGAGAGAGTGATAAAGATTTTTGGTGCAGAGCATGCTAATGTACAACCTCACTCAGGATCACAAGCTAATATGGCAGTATATTTCACTGTTCTAAAACCAGGTGATACAGTTCTAGGAATGAATCTCAATCATGGCGGACATTTAACTCACGGAAGTCCAGTAAATTTTTCTGGCATGTTATATAATTTCATACCCTATGGTGTTGATAGTCTTACAGAGACACTAGATTATGAAAATGTAAGAGAACTTGCAAAATTACATAACCCTAAAATGATAGTTATCGGTGCAAGTGCATATCCAAGAGCTATAAATTTTAAGCTTTTTAAAGAAATATGTGATGAAGTGGGCGCTTATATGTTTGTGGATATGGCACATATTGCAGGACTTGTTGCAACAGGAGCACATGAGTCTCCAGTTCCATATGCAGATTTTGTGACTACTACTACTCATAAAACTCTAAGAGGACCTAGAGGTGGAGTGATTTTATGTAAAGAAAAATATGCAAAACAAATAGATAAGTCTATTTTTCCAGGTATGCAGGGTGGACCATTGATGCATACAATCGCTGCGAAAGCTGTTTGTTTTGGAGAAGCTCTTAAACCGGAGTTTAAAGTTTATATTGAACAAGTAGTTAAAAATGCAAAGGTACTTGGAGAAGAACTTCAAAAATATGGTTTTAAATTAGTATCTGGTGGTACAGATAATCATCTTTTACTTATAGAACTTACTAATAAAAATATTACAGGTAAAGAAGCTGAAAAGTTATTAGACATAGTAGGGATTACTGTGAACAAAAACACTGTACCAAATGAAACTTTAAGTCCATTTGTTACAAGTGGAATAAGAATTGGAACTCCTGCCGTTACAACTAGAGGATTCAAAGAAGAAGAGATGAAAGTTATAGCTGCACTTATAAATGAAACTATAGATAATAGAGAAGGTAATTTAGAACCTATAAGAGAAAATGTAGTTCAATTGTGTAGCAAATTTCCATTATACCAAGATACTATATAATACCTATATAACATAGATAATCATAAAACATTAATAAATTACTGTTATGCAATATTTCTTATATATATGGGCACATTATTATATAAGAAGAGGTGATTTTATGAAATTCAAGGTAATATGTGTATTATTATTAAGTATATTTATTATGGGATATAGTAGTGGTGCGGAGGCATCCACTATGGTAAAAGAACCAATTATGTCACATGAACAATCTATATTAGCTCAAAATAGTCTGCGAATTATAAACTCAGTATCTGATGTTAGACGTGGTGGTATAGGTGTTATAACTATACAAGGAGCTCCTAACACTTTATACAGCATACAGACGTCTTATAAATTATCAAACAAAACAGTTTTTGTAACCCAGTGGAGAACTACCGATTCAACAGGTGTAACTACATTTAATTGGGTTGTTAGCATGAAAACTATGGCTGGAACGTATGATGCCACGATATCTGGTGGAGGATATGCTATTAATACAAAACATAGGGTAGCACCTTAACATTTACAGAACAATCATTGAATGATTTGCTATTATTAAGATAACACAAAAGGAAATAACCATAAGATTGTTCTTAGGGTTATTTCCTTTTGCTCCATATTTTGATATACTTTATTATATCAAAAAACTTAATAGTTGATAAATACTTAAAGAAATACTAGGAGGCCTAATTATGATTGACTCACATATACATACAGAGTTTTCTGAAGACTCTGAAATGAAAATTGAGCACGCGCTGCAGCAATCAAAGAAAATTGGAATAGGTATTACTTTAACAGAGCATGTGGATTTTAATTTTTCAAAAGGAACTGATATTATTTTTGATATTGAAAAGTATTTTAAAAACTATGAAAAGTATAGGAGTGAAAGCCTTATGCTTGGAATAGAAATAGGAATGCAACAAAATTGTTTAGAGAGAAATAGAGAAATTACAAGCAATCACCCTTTTGACTATGTAATTGGATCAATACATATAGTGGATAGCGAGGATATTTACTACCCCGAATTTTATATAGGTAAAACTAAAAAAGAAGCCTTTGAGCAATATTTTGAATGTATGATTGAAAATGTAAATCAGTATGATTTTATTGATAGTTTAGGCCATATTGACTATATATCTAGATATGCTAATTATGATGATAATGAAATATATTATCATGAATTTAATGAATACATAAATGAAGTCCTAAAAGCCATAATAAAAAACAAAAAAGTAATGGAGATTAATACAAGAAGACTAGGAGGGAAGAAAGCGTATGATAATCTGACTTCAATTTATAAAGCATATAGCCAAATAGGGGGCAAATATGTAACTATTGGCTCAGATGCCCATAGGGCAGAAGATATTGCTAAGAATTATAATGAAGCTATTAGAATATGTGAGATATGTAACTTGAAACCAGTGTATTTTAAAAAAAGGAAAATGGAGTATATTTCTTTATAAATTAAATTGTCTACCATTATATTTATTATATGTTAATATTAAGACGTGAGATATAATAAGGAGAGTGGAAATGGATAACAGCCAACTAATTAACCAAGTTATTGTATTATTTATTATTATGACAGTAGGCTTTTATGCTAAGAAAAAGAAGTTTCTTAACAGCGTTTCAGATAAGGGACTGTCTGAATTATTACTAAATATAACTCTACCATTTATGATAATAACGTCATTTAACATTAAGTACGAAGCAGAGATGGCCTCAAATGCTCAAAAAATTTTACTGTACTCTTTTTTAATACACATAAGTTTAGTATTTATTAGTAAAGTGATTTTCTATAAATTCCCTACAAATAAACAGCAGGTATTTAGATTTATAACAATATTTTCTAATGTCTGATTTATGGGTTACCCAGTACTTGAAAGTATTTATGGGGGTATAGGTGTTTTTTATGCAGCTATATTTAATATCCCTTTTAACATTTTAGTTTGGACGGTAGGTGTAATGCTGTTTACAGGAGAAAAAGATTTTAAATCTATGAGAAAAACATTGGCTAATCCAGCTCTTGTAGCAGTATTTATTGGAATTATTCTATTCATATTTTCAATAAAGTTACCGATTCCAATTGAAAATTCATTAAAAATAGTGGGCTCTACCACTACACCTATATCTATGATTATTGTTGGCTCAATGCTTGCAGAGATGAAATTTAAGGATGCGTTTTCTAATGTTTCGGTATATTATGCTGCGATAGTTAGACTTTTGATAGTTCCAATGATTATTTATGTTACTTTAAAAATTTTAAAGGTAGATGAATTCTTAATTAATATTTGCGTTATACTTGAGGCAATGCCAGCAGCTGTAATGGCCGCAATAATTGCTGAAAAATATGGTGGTGATAGTTTATTAGCGTCACAATGTATTTTTATAACTACCATAGTTTCCGGAATAACTATACCTATAATAATATTATTTTTATAGGTATGGTAATATTAAAATAGTACACATAGTTGTTGCCTACATTATAACAAATCGTTATTTATGGTGTAGATAGGTGATTAGTGTACTATTTTCAATTGCAATTTTCTTAGCAAAGACTATTCCATTAGTAAGTGAGTTTTAGACATCAAAAAGTGTTTTCTTCATATTTGCATATTTTGTAACATAATAACTTCTTCTTAATGAAATTGTTTTTAGAGCATTTACCAATATATCAATTTCAGAATAAGTATTATATAGTCCAAAACTAATTCTAACCATCCCAGGGTGATATAAATGAGGATTTTTAATTCGCTCACTTAGAAATTCACTGGAAATATTTAATAGTTTAACAATATATGGTTGAGCGCAAAAACATCCACTTCTAACAGATATTCCCCATTCATAAGAAAGTATTCTGGCAACTAATGCATGGTCAATTCCACAGATGTTAAATGGTATTATACTAACCCTATCAATTGATTTAGAAGTGTCACAATATATAATAAGGTTTGGAATATCCATGAGTTTTGACATAGCATATGCCGTTAATTTTTTTTCAAAATGCTCAACATTATTCATACCAATTTTACTTAGGGCCTTTATAGCAGAAACTAGTGCAACAGCCCCTATAACATTTGGCGAGCCTGCTTCATGTCTTTCAGGAGATTCATTCCATTTTATAAAATCATGTGTAACAATATCTACAGTTCCACCACCTACATGATCAGGAGTGCATTTATCTAGGATACTTTTAGGCCCAATGAGCACTCCAATGCCAAAAGGAGCATACATTTTATGAGCTGAGAATATTAAAAAATCTATATTATACTCTGGATTGCTATTACTCATAATAATAGGTGCGTGTGGCACCAATTGTGCCCCATCTACAAGTAATTTCGAACCGAATTTATGAACTAATTTAGCTATATCATAAATAGGGTTTTTATAACCAGTAATATTCGAAGCACCAGTAATTGTAACTAGTTTTGTATAGTTATTGTATTTATATAATTTAGCTTCTAGATCACTCATGGATAATTTACCGTATGCGTCTACTGATATATAATCTATAATAAATTTATCTCTCCAGGGTAGATCGTTTGAGTGATGCTCCATATCTGTTGTTAATATAACACATTTTTTTAACGGATCGTATAATAGGTTAGATAATTTGTTAAAGGCTTCAGTGGAATTTTTAACATAAATTACTGTATTATCAAAATCAGCATTAACAAATTTGCGCACAAAATTTCTTGAATCTTCATATAATTTAGTGCTTAATTGAGACTTATAACCTTCACCGCGATGAATGGAGGAATACCATGGAGAAAAATCAATAATATCTTCCATAACAGATTTAAATGGAGGTGTTGTTGCCGCATTATCAAAATTAATTGATAGAACGCTTTTGCCTGTTATAAGGGGGACCTTTGTGTTAACTCCAAGTATGAGATCTCGGTAGCTTGGACTATTGCAATTAGGTGGCATAATACTCCTCCTCGTAAAATTATTCACAGTATATAATATTAATTTGACGAAGAAAAGGTGACTCAATAAATTAGATTTTTGATTATGTAAAAATGTATTTTCGTATTATCTACTCATAATATATTCTAAACATGGATCGACCTTATTTATATAATTTTGTAAAGTTGTAGGAATGTACACATCAGGTAAAAGAGAAGGTACGTTATCATCTTCAATATTCTTGTAATACTGCGTTGAATAGCAAATTGTAAGTCCAGAATTTTTCAAAGTCATCCTCCCAAGCTCACCATAGCAGTTTGGTTTCCCACCAGTAGATTCCCCCACAAATATAGCAGATGTGTTTTTTTTAAATGAATAGGAATTTAATATTGCAGAAGAAAATGTCTCTCTCCCTATTATTATAAAAAGATTACCTGTCTTATTTATTTTAGAAGAATGTCTTATATCATCAATGAAGGAATTCAGTAATGACGAATTACCCCCAAAATTATTTCGCATATCTACAATGAGTCTTTCAACAACATGATTTTCAATAAATTTAATTAGTTCTTTGCAAAATGTAAAAACGCCACCCGGGACCATATCTTTGCACGCGTTATATTTAAAATAAACTATTTTATTTGTTTCAATATATTGGAACCAGTAATGTCTCTTGCTATTTGTTCTATAGAGAGGTAAGTTTTTAATATAATCTAAATCATTTTTAATACATTCTAGTTTTTCTCTGCATTCTTTTAAATTAAGTGATTTTACATCTAAAGTTTTTATTTTATTGTTTTCAACCTCAAATGTTAATTCTAAATTATCAATATCATCGGCAATTCCAAGATCATATAGTAATTCAATTGCAGGAATGTATTTAGGTAGCTGTGACTTAAGATAAGTTTCGTTTTCATAAGAAATAATTGATCTTAAGGATTTTATAACTTCTTCTATATCAATTTGATTAACCTTTGTTATTTTACAATAAAGTATATCTTGGTACTCAATAGGTGCTACTGTTACATATATCCCACTCCAAAACCAATACAATTCTAATGGCAGTAGTAGATTGATTCGTAATGGTATGGATGTATGAGCATCCCTTATGGATGCGATAATTTTAGCTAGTTGTAAATTTAATTCGTAATCACTAAAGGTTTCTATATTTGCTTTTATAAAATCTATATCATTAAAAAAATCATCTTTATTTCTATGAAAAAATAGATTTTTATGCTTTAGAGGAAGTTCTAAAGATAAGAAATCAATATCCTCTAGCCACCTAGTAGTTCTATCTAAATCCATATATTAAACTCCTTTATTTAAAGTTATAAATGCAATTACGTAATAAAAAAGGTAATATATTTCTCAAATATATTACCTTTTTTAATGAGTTATTTACGCTTTAACTATTTCATATGCAGCATCATAATCCACAGTTGTTTGAACACCTGTAATCATGTTTTTTATAGTAACCGTTTTATTTTGTGACTCATCGTCACCAATTAAAATTGTAAATGGAATCTTTAATTTGTTTGCATACCCAAGTTTCTTTGCCATTTTAGCATCTTCAAGATAAATTTCTGTGACTATACCCTTATCCCTTAAATCTTTTGAAAATGAAATAGCATAATCTATATTATTATCTAGGGGTATCACTAGAACTTTAGTTATACAAGTTGCAGCATCTTGTTTAAAGAACCCAACTTCATTTAATTGATAAAATAATCTAGTAAGGCCTATAGAAATTCCAACACCCGGCAATTTTTGTTTTGTATAATATTCAGCTAAATTATCATAACGGCCACCAGAACACACAGACCCAATTGATGGATATTCATTTAAGAATGTTTCATACACAGTGCCGGTATAATAATCAAGACCTCTAGAAATTTTAAGATCTATTTTAATATTATCATCAGGAACGCCAAATAGTTTAACATATTTTATTACTGTAGAAAGTTCACGAGCACCATCTTGAAAGTTTTCGTTAATAATATGTAGATCATTTAATAATGATAAAATATCATCGTTTTTTCCGCTGATATTAATGAATTCAAGAACTTTGTCTACAACTTCTTGAGTTAATCCAAGACTAAAAAGTTCCTGCGAAGCCGCGAGCACTCCAATTTTATCTAATTTATCAATAATCCTTAAAACATCTGCTTTAGCTACAATTCCTAATGCTTCAAAAAAACCATGAAGTAGTTTTCTATTATTTATTTTTATTGTGAAGTCCTTGAATCCAAGGTTACTAAACATTGTATAAATAATACTAGGTATCTGAGCATCATTAATAATATTTAAACTGTTATGTCCAACAATATCAATATCACATTGATAAAACTCTCTAAAACGTCCTTTTTGATTTCTTTCCCCTCTATATACCTTTCCAATTTGATACCTTTTAAATGGAAAAGTTAAGTCGCTAAAATTTTGAGCTACATATCTTGCTAGTGGAACGGTTAAATCAAACCTAAGGGATAAATCATTGCTACCCTTTAGAAATCTATAAATTTGTTTCTCGGTTTCTCCACCACCTTTTGCCAGTAATATTTCAGACTTTTCTATTACTGGCGTATCTATTGGCATAAACCCGAAACTCTCATAAGTTTCTCTTATTGTATCTGATAATTTATTAAATTGAATTTGATCTGCTGGTAATAACTCCATAAATCCAGGCAGTATTGATGGTTTTACGATTTCGTTATTCATTTGTAATACCTCCTATAAAAATATAAAAAACCCAACGTAAATGACGTACATACGTGGGTAATGTTCTTCCAAAGCGTTCTATAAATTATACTATATATAATGAAATACTTCAAGGATCAATAAACTTTTATTTAAAATAGTAATTCAATTATTTTGCAAATGCATAATATGGAGCATTATGGACCTATAGGCATATAATTCGTTATAAACTCGACAATTAAGCTTATAATATAAAAAATATAGTATAATTTATAGTTGACAAGATTACTAGGAGTTGATATTATTATTTTAGAAAGTATAGTAAAACACTCTACTTTAACAATATAACCGAAGGAATGTTCCATCTGTTATATGTAGGGATATATAATTAGGCAAAGTAAAAATCTCAGCAGGAGTGTAAATCATCTTCTGAAGTCGTTAATATCGTTGCACCGCAGGTGATGATTAAAGGAGTGGTTATTTGAAATTATCTACGAAAGGAAGATATGGTGTTAAAGCCATGGTAGATTTAGCAATAAATTATGGAGATCAACCTGTATCTATAAAAAGTATCTCTGAAAGACAAAACATTTCTGAATATTATTTAGAACAATTATTTTCATCTCTAAGACGTGCTAAACTTATTAAAAGTGTAAGAGGGTCTCAGGGCGGATATATACTTAATAGAAAACCAGAGGAAATAACTATATATGATGTTATTAATGTACTTGAAGGTCCAATTGAAATATCTAATTGCCTTGAAGATCAAGCATGTAATAATATTGATTGTTGTGCTACCAGATTATTATGGAAAAAAATTAAAAACAGTATAGATAGTGTAACTACATCAATAAATTTAAAAGATATTGTTGATGATTATAATGAAATGACATTACTTAAAGGAGTGAAAAATAATGAATAAATCAATATACATGGACCATGCAGCAACAACATATACAAAACCAGAAATAATAGATGAGATGATGCCTTATTTTACAACATATTTTGGTAATCCTTCATCAATTTATACTTTAGCAAGAGAAACTAAAAAGGCAATTGATATTGGTAGAGACAAGGTAGCGAAGGCAATAAATGCTGATTCAAGTGAAATATTTTTTACAAGTGGTGGTTCAGAAGCAGATAATTGGGCTATAAAGGGTATTGCTTCTTCTTATAAGAAAAAGGGAAATCACATAATAACTACAGTTATTGAACATCATGCAGTACTTCATACTTGTGAATATCTAGCTAAAAATGGATTTGATATTACATATTTGCCGGTTGATGAGTATGGGTTTATTAGTATTAAAGATCTAGAAAATGCTATTACGGACAAAACTATTTTAGTATCTGTTATGTTTGCTAATAATGAGATTGGAACTATAGAACCAATTAAGGAAATAGGAGCATTATGTAGAAGTAAAAAAATACTTTTCCATACTGATGCAGTTCAAGCAGTTGGACATATTCCAGTTGACGTAAAAGAAATGAATATAGATTTATTATCACTTGCTGGTCATAAATTTTATGGCCCAAAAGGTATTGGAGCACTATATGTACGAAAAGGTATTAAAATAGAAAATTTAATACATGGTGGTGGACAAGAAAGAAACAAAAGAGCTGGTACTGAAAATGTAGCTAGCATAGTTGGAATTGGTAAAGCTCTTGAGCTAGCAGTTGAGCATATGGAAGAAAATAATAAAAAACTAGTTATTTTAAGAGATAAACTCATTAATGGATTATTAAAAGTGCCTCACACAAGACTAAATGGACCAATAGGAGAAAAAAGACTTCCAGGAAATTCTAATATTAGTTTTAGGTTTGTTGAAGGTGAATCTATATTGTTAATGCTTGATGCAAAGGGGATTGCGGCTTCTAGTGGAAGTGCATGTACATCAGGATCTTTAGATCCATCTCACGTATTACTTGCAATAGGACTTATTCATGAGATAGCTCATGGATCACTAAGGTTAACAATTGGCGATGCAACAACAGAGGAAGAAGTAGATTACGTATTGGAAACAGTTCCAAGCGTTATTCAAAGATTAAGAGATATGTCACCACTATATGATGACTACTTAAAGAAAGGGGAAAAATAATATGGATTACAGTGCTAAAGTTATGGACCATTTTACTAATCCAAGAAATGTTGGAGAAATTGTTAATGCTGACGGAGTTGGAGAAGTTGGTAATGCTAAATGTGGAGATATAATGAAGGTTTATTTAAAAGTGGTGGATAATATAGTAGTAGATGCTAAATTTAAGACATTTGGTTGTGGCTCTGCTATAGCATCTTCAAGTATGGCAACAGAACTTATAAAAGGTAAATCTGTTGATGAAGCCTGGACACTTACAAATTTAGCAGTAGCTGAAGCATTAGACGGACTTCCTCCAATAAAAATGCATTGTTCAGTACTTGCTGAAGAAGCTATCCACAAAGCAATTAATGATTATAGAAGTAAAGCTGGACTTGAAGTATGGGATTTCGTTGAACACGATGATATACATGGTGAAGTACACGGAGAATAGGTGATTATAAGATGAAGAAAAAAGTAGTTATTGGAATGAGTGGTGGAGTTGATAGCTCTGTAGCTGCATATCTTTTACAAGAGCAGGGCTATGAAGTTATAGGAATTATGATGAAACTCTCTCCAGATAATCCTGATTATGAAGAGAATGAAGGTGGATGTTGTTCTATTTCGGCGGCAAATGATGCAAGACGTGTTGCTGATGTACTAGATATACCATTTTATGTAATGAATTTCAAGGATGTTTTTAAAACAAATGTTATTGATAACTTTATTGATGAGTATATGGAAGGTAGAACACCAAACCCCTGCATTGTCTGTAATAAAAAGATTAAATTTGAAGAGTTTTTAAGAAAAGCTCAGGCGCTTGGAGCTGATTATATAGCTACAGGCCATTATGCTAAAATTGAAAAACAAGAAGATAGATTTGTACTTAAAAAATCAGAAGATGACAAAAAAGATCAAACTTATGCTCTGTATACTTTAACACAAGAGCAACTAAGTCATACTTTAATGCCTTGTGGGGATTATTCTAAGCCAGAGATACGTAATATTGCAGAGAGAATCGGACTAGAAGTTTTCAAAAAGAGAGATAGCCAAGAAATCTGTTTTATACCAGATAATGATCATGGAGCCTATATTAAAAAGTATAGTGGCAGAGAAATAAAGCCAGGAAACTTTGTTAATAATGAGGGAAAGATTGTTGGAACTCATAAAGGAATAGTATACTATACTATAGGTCAACGTAAGGGCCTTGGTATGGCGCTTGGAAAACCTGTTTTTGTTAATGACATTAATCCTTTAACTAACCAAGTGGTAATAGGCGACGAAGAAGATATTTTTAGAACGGGGCTTATAGCTAAAGATTTAAATTTTATCCCATTTGATAAACTAGATTCAAATTTAAGAGTTACAGCTAAGATAAGATATTCGGCAACTCCTCAAGCAGCTACTTTAATTCCTATAGAACATGATAGAGTGAAGGTTGTTTTTGATGAGAAACAAAGAGCTATAACCAAAGGCCAATCTGTAGTTTTCTATATTGAAAACTTAGTAGTTGGTGGAGGTATAATAGAGGAAATACTCTAAATCTGCTCTAATATATATAAAAGCAGAGGGATATCTAGTTAAAAAACTAGTTATCCCTCTGCTTTTATTGAAAATAACAATTAATAATTAGAGTAACTAGAGTAGATCATAGATTTTCTATTTTGATTAAAAGGAGAACATTATGATGTACAGCGATAAAGTTATGGAGCATTTTTACAGTCCAAGAAATATGGGCATATTAGGTGATGCAAATGGTATCGGCGAAGCTGGAGACCCTAATTGTGGAGATATCATGAAAATTTATATAAAAGTTGAGAATAATATAATAAAGAGTGTTAAGTTTAAGGCTTTTGGTTGCGGATCAGCAATAGCGTCTTCTAGCATTGCTACTGAGCTTATAAAAGGCAAAACATTAGAGCAGGCATGGCAACTAACCAATAAGTCTGTTATTGAAGCTCTAGAAGGATTACCACCTTTAAAGGAACATTGCTCTGTGCTTGCAGAACAAACTATACATAATGCAATAAATAATTTTAGGGAGTCACAACATCTTGAACTTTGGAAGAGTGATTTAAAATAAGAATACAAAGATTTATAAACTTGTAACCTAAAATAAGCTACAATAATTATTAATTATTGTAGCTTATTTTAGGTTATCTACTTAATAAATTTTGTATTTTATTGTTAATAATAAAAGTATTTACTGAATCTATTGAGTCATTGTTAATATTAAATTTTTCTTTGAGTTTTAGTACCCGGTATACACTCTCATCTAGCCTGCTTTCTTTTATGACATTGCTTAACACTGCAGCTTTTAATGAATTTATTACTTTTAGTTCATTGTTATAACCATGGCATACTAAGATAATATCACTTCCGGCATTAATGGATTTAACGGAGGCGTCACCGATGTCAAAATACTTGATTATCGCTCCCATAGTCATATCATCAGTAATGACTACTCCTTGAAATTTCAAAGATTCTCTTAAAATACCTGTAATAACGGCTTTGGACATACTTGAAGGATTAGTAGCATCTACTTTATTAAGTAAGATATGTGAGACCATAATGGTATCTATTTTCTTTTTTATAGCTTCCTTAAAAGGTAGCAGTTCAAATTCATTAAGTTTTGATAAATCTTTATTCACTACAGGGAGTCCAACATGTGAATCAACTAAAGTATCCCCGTGACCCGGAAAGTGTTTTACTACTGGAATCACATTGTTACTTATTATTCCCTCCATTGTTTTAATTCCTAGTTTGTTAACAATGTTCACATTATTTCCAAATGACCTATCTCCTATTACACTATTATTGGGGTTACTATTTATATCTAAAACAGGAGCGAAATCCATATTAAATCCAAATAGATTAAGTTCCTCTCCAATCACTTTTCCAATGTTGAAACTTAAATTACTATCATTTTTCTTTGCTATGATTTGACTTGAAGGAAGCTTTTTAATATCATTAGGCATCCTGGAAACACGCCCACCTTCCTCATCTACAGAAATAAAGAGAGGTGTTTTATTTTGAGAATTTATGCTTTTTAACGAGTTAATTAATCCAAGCAATTGATTTGAATTCTTAACATTATTACTAAATAAAATAACTCCTCCGACTTTAAACTCTTTAATTAAATTTGATATATCAGTACCAAGCGAATATCCATCAAGCCCAACAATTACTAACTGACCAATTTTTTCATCTAAACTCATACCATCAATTTTGAGTTGTAGTGCATCAACTTCTTCGACTTGAGATTGAGGTTTCGTATCGTCAGGGCTAGTGCTCGGTATTATAATTGGATTAGAGTTTGAATTAAATATACTACAGCCTGTAAGGAGAAACCCTAAGGTTATTAATAAAGATAAAATTAACTTTTGCATTATTAAGTTTCACCGCTTTCTTTTTAAATAATAAAATTATTAGATAACTATACTATTTAATATATATATAATCAATAGTCCTAAAAGAACTGAAAATTAAACATATAACTTTAATGCTTGTAATAATTTATTGAGATAATGGATACGATAACTTAAATAATAATAATTTTTCTTGTAGGTGAGAATATGTTTAAAAGTAAAGACTTTCTATTTATGGATGTTGTAAACGCTCAAGGCACAAAAATTGGATTTATAAGAGATTTGCTAATAGATTTTAATAAGGGGAAGGTAATTGGATTTATGATATCTCCCTATAAATTTTTCCATAAAAATTTAAGCGTTTTAAAAGAAGATATTATATATTTCAACAAGAATATGGTGGTTAAAAAGACTGAAAAAAATAAATATTTATGTTTACATAGTTTTATTAATATGGATGTAATTGATAAGTGTAGCAATGTATTTGGAATGGTTGAGGAAATTACTTTTACATGTGATACTTTTGAAATAAAGGGAGTTATAGTCTCCTCTGGGTTTGTTATAAATTTGCTTAGAGGGAAAAGAATAATGCTAATAAACGAACTAATACTTGGAGAAGAAAATCTTCTCTACACTCCTACTTGTAATGAATATTCTTTTAAGAGTATGCCTCATAACTTTTTTGTAGAGGGGAAGGCTAATGAAAAGAAATAGCAAGAAAAAGTTAGCTTTAACTATTGTATGTATTACTATTTTTATATTAATTACGTTTATCTCAATAAGAATACCAATTGTAAAACAATTAATAAATTTAATTTTCATCTCTTTTATTGTGGCATACATACTTAAACCTTTATATATGCTTTTAATTGGAAAAGGAGTAAATAAAAAGGTAGCATCTGCTTTAATAATAGTGGGGTTAATAACTTTAATATCAGTAACTTTTATAGTGGTAATCCCATCGATATTTAGAGAAAGTTTACATATAAATAAGGCAATAAATGATTTGGGCAAATACATAATTAATGCAAATTTAAAGGTAAAGGTATTAAGTACAAATAAAGTCATGAGTAGTATTATAAATACTGTATACTATAAAACAAATGCACAAATAATTGTAATATTCAATAAGATTCTAGACTCTATTATGGGTCTCGGCGAAAATATATTAACGTATATGGTATCCCCTTTAATAATCTATTATTTTTTGTACGATAGTGAAAATATGATTAATAAAACATTAATAGTTTTTCCCCCAGAGAGCCGAAATGTAATAAAAAAAATCATAAATGATATAGATAAGGTTTTAGGGAGATATATACTAAGTCAACTTATTTTATGTGGAATTATATCAATTGCTACATTTTTGATTTTGATATTTATGAATGTTGATTTCCCTTTGATACTTTCCTTAATAAATGGTATTTTTAATATAATACCTTATTTTGGACCAATATTTGGTGTTATACCTATAATTTTAATTGCTCTCTTAGCATCACCCAAAATAGCACTTTACACAACATTATGGCTATTTGCTCTTCAACAAATAGAAGGAAGTATCTTATCTCCCAAAATTATTGGTGAGAGTATAAGTATGCATCCGTTGACAGTAATATTTCTATTAATGATAGGGGGAGAGGCTTACGGTATTTTAGGTATGATACTTGCTGTTCCTCTAGGTGTAGTGATTAAAGTAATATACGAGGACCTAAATTATTATCTATTTTAATTTTATAAAAACATAATATAATTCATTATTTGTTGACAACAATTATATTTTTATTTATAATTTGTATATATTGATTTATTAAAGCATGATAGGCTATATTAAATAGATAAACTAATATTAGGTAATGATGAGAAATAGTAAATATATATATTCATTCAGAGAGGAAGTGGAAGGTGCAAACTTCTTGATACATATATTGAAGCTATCTTTGAACCTTATTTTGTTGAGAGATATTACAGTATAATTAATTTTTATTAATTATACTGTAATATAATTAGGGTGGTAACGCGGAAAACTTTCGTCCCTTGTTTTAGGGGGACAAAAGTTTTTTTTTAAGTTCAGTTTATGGAAATTATTAGAATTAATTGGAGGAGATATTATGGAGAAATTAGGATTGAATGAAATAAGAGAATCCTTTCTAGAATTTTTTGAAGCTAAAGAGCACTTAAGATTAGAAAGTTTTCCTTTAGTTCCTAAAAATGATAAGAGTTTATTACTTGTGAATGCTGGGATGCAACCTCTTAAGCCATATTTTACAGGAATTCAAACACCACCTAATAAAAGAATAACTAATTGCCAAAAATGTATTAGAACTGGTGACATTGAAAATGTAGGAAAGACATCTAGGCATGGTACTTTCTTTGAAATGCTTGGTAATTTTTCATTTGGAGATTACTTCAAAAAAGAAATTATTCCATGGGCTTGGGAATACATAACCGTGGTTTTAAATATTCCAAAAGAAAATTTATATGTGACTATTTATTTAGAGGATGATGAGGCTTTTAATATCTGGAGTAATAGTACTGATATTGATAAAACTCGTATTTTTAGGTTAGGTAAAGAAGATAACTTCTGGGAAATAGGTCAAGGGCCTTGTGGACCAAGTTCTGAAATACACTTTGATAGAAAAGTAGAACTCGGACAAATAAAAACTGAGGATGAGTTTATACAGGCCGGAAATGAAGATAGAGTAATAGAATTTTGGAATTTAGTATTTACTCAATTTAATAAAGATGAGGACGGTAATTATAATAAACTAGCCCATCCTAACATAGATACAGGAATGGGTCTTGAGAGAATAGCGTCTATAATGCAAGGTACAAGTAGTATCTTTGAAGTTGATACTATAAAAAATATCCTAGAAGAAGTTTCAAGGGTATCAGGAGTAAAAAGTGGTAAAAGCCCTACTGAGGATATATCCCTTCGAATTATAACGGACCATGTTAGAAGCACAACATTTATGATAAGCGATGGTGTTCTTCCATCAAATGAGGGTAGAGGGTATGTCCTTAGGCGTTTACTTAGGAGAGCAGCAAGACATGGCAGGTTACTCGGAATAAAAAACACTTTTTTAAGTGAACTTTGTAATACAGTTATTGAAAATTCGTTTATTGCATACCCAGAGTTAAAAGAAAAAGAATCATATATTAGAAAAGTTATAAAAATTGAAGAAGAAAGATTTTTAGAAACTTTAGATTCAGGTATGGACATTCTAAAAGATTACATCGAAGAACTTAAAAGCAATAACAATAAAGTTTTAAGTGGAGATAAAGCTTTTAAATTATACGATACATATGGATTTCCTTATGAAGTAACAGAGGAAATACTTTCAGATGCAGGTATTGGAATTGATTTAGATGGATTCAATAGCGAAATGAATAGTCAAAGAGAAAGGGCAAGAGCAGCTAGGGGAACATCTAATTATATGGGCAATGGAATAAATGTATTGGATTTAATTCCTAAAGAGATAGAAACAAAATTTGATGGTTATGATAAAACAGAGTTAAATTCTAAAGTTACACTTATAATAAGAGGCGAGGAACTTGTTAAAGAACTTTCAAATGGAGAAAAAGGGATTATAATTACAGAAGTTACTCCTTTTTATGCGGAAATGGGAGGTCAAACTTCCGATAATGGCGAAATATTTAATAATAATTTCAGAGCAACAGTTTATGATTGTCAAAAAAGCGCTTCTGGTAAATTTGTACACTTTGTTAAGCTGGTTGAAGGTTCACTTTTTACAGATGAAGTAGTAACCCTTAAGGTTGATGTTGATAAAAGATCTCAAATTTGTAAAAACCATACTGCAACCCACATGCTTCAAGAGGCTTTAAGAATAGTTTTAGGTGATCATGTTCATCAATCAGGTTCTTATGTAAATGACGAAAAATTGAGATTTGACTTTACTCACTTTTCTGCACTTAGTGAGAAAGAAATTATCAAGATTCAGAAAATTGTAAATGATAATATTATGAAAGCGTACACAGTTAATACGAGTGTTATGTCAATAGAAACAGCTAAGGAAAGTGGAGCAATAGCACTATTTGATGAAAAGTATCAAAAGGACGTTAGAGTAGTATCCGTAGGTGACTTTAGTAAGGAACTATGTGGAGGCACTCATGTAAAAAATTCAGGCGAAATTGGACTATTTAAGATTTTATCAGAAGTTGGTGTAGCCGCAGGTGTTAGAAGAATAGAGGCTATAACAGGTAGAACATCTGTGAAATATATTGACGAAAAAAATGACTTAATCAAGGAAATTTCTACTACATTAAAATGTTCAGAAAAAGACATAATTAGTAGGTTACAAGTTCAATTGGATGAATTAAAAGACAAAGAAAAGGAAATAATCTTATTAACAGGAAAATTAGCTAGTTCTTCCGTAAATGAGATGTTAGATAATATCCACGAAGTTAAAGGTGTTAAAGTAATTTGCGGTCATGTTTTAGATATGAGTGGAGATGCTTTAAGAGATTTAGCAGATAAACTTCGTGATAAACTCGGTGATGGCATTGTAGTAATCGGAAGTAATGTAGATGGTAAAGTTCAATTAATTGCTATGGCATCAAAGTCTGCAATGGAAAAAGGAATACACTGTGGTAAAATAATTAAAGAAGTTGCTAAAATTGTTGGTGGCGGCGGTGGCGGAAGACCTGATATGGCAGAAGCAGGTGGAAAGTATCCAGAAAAATTAGGAAATGCAATAGATAATGTATGTTCTATAATTGAAAGATTAGTAAAATAGTATACTTTTTGCGATAGTTGTTTTATAATATAATTAGTAATAAGTAATTAATTATCGTTAATATTCATTTATGGAAATCTATGTAAATGAAGGAACTACTTTATAGTATTTAGTATTTAGTAATGCAATGGAATGAATTACATTATTTATCATATTATGAGAGAGGGGTGTATAAATATGGATATTAATCAAAATACAGTCCAATTTGATTTTGTAAAAGATAAAAAAGATTTAACAAAAACTATTTTGACTGACGTGTATAATTCACTTATAAAAAAGGGTTATAACCCAGTCAATCAAATGGTAGGGTACCTAATTTCTGGAGACCCAACATATATAACAAACTACAATGGAGCAAGAGCGCTTGTTAGAAAACTAGAAAGAGATGAAATATTAGAAGAAGTTTTGAAATCTTATCTAGATATTAAAAAATAAAATGCCCTTAGGGCATTTTATTTTTTAAGGTTAATAGGTTACTTTTAAAGGAGTATATAAATGAGGATAATAGGTTTAGATATTGGAGACAGAACAATAGGTGTAGCTGTATGCGACCCATTAGGATTAACAGCCCAAGGAATTACAACAATTAAAAGAAAAAGTATTGTTTTGGATATAGAAGAAATCTCCAAAATATGCAAACAGTATGATGTAGAAAGTATTGTATCAGGACTACCTAAAAATATGAATGGAACTATAGGACCTCAAGGTGAAAAAGTTCAAAGGTTTTGCGTAGCACTTAAAGAAACTTTGAATTTAGAGGTGAAAATGTGGGACGAAAGATTAACTACAGTAGCCGCTAATAGAGTAATGCTAGAGGGTGACTTATCAAGATCTAAAAGAAAAAAAATTGTAGATAAAATCGCAGCTACATTTATTTTGCAAGGATATTTAGACAGTTTAGGGACACATTTATAAATTTATATTTATAGATATGTTATTTAAATATAGGTATTATTAATAATATGATTTAAAGGAGAAAAAATGGATAATAATGTTGAAACAATACTATTAAACGATGAAGAGGGAAATGAGATAGAGTTTGATGTACTAACAAAACTAGATATTGAAGATAAGGAATATGTGATAGTTGCACCAACAGGAGAAGAGGACATTGATGCAATTGCACTTAGAATTGATAAGGATGCAGATGGAAATGATATCTTAGTTACAATAGATGATGATGAGGAATTTGAAATGATTTCAGAGGCTTACGAAGCAATTTCTTAGGTCATTATTTAATGAAGATATAAATTAATTAGCCTGCTTTCTTAATACTAAATGATTATCAATTGACAATTCCCTAATAAAGTATTAAACTATATATATAGTAAACATAATTTATATATCTTGTCAAATGATAGTTGTAGAAAAGGGGTAATTGCATGTCAAAGGTAACTCCAGAGAGCGTTGAGAGTTTAAAAGAAACCTTAAAACAAGAGGGATATAAGCTAACTCCACAAAGGAGAGCTATTTTAAATGGCATAATTAAGAGTGAAGGTAGTCATCTTACAGCAGAGGAACTTTATGACTTGGTTAAAGTTGACTGTCCAGAAATAGGTCTTGCTACAATTTATAGGACTGTTCAACTTTTAGAAGAAATGGGTGTTATTCGAAAGCTAGATTTAGATGATGGTTGCAGTAGATATGAACTTAACCATGAAGATGAGCACCATCAACACCACCACTTGATATGTAATCGCTGTGGAAAAGTACTCGAGGTTGAGGGAGATTTACTGGAAGAACTAGAGTCAATCGTTGAAAAAAAATATAATTTCAAGATTGAAGATCATAGTTTAAAATTCTATGGTGTTTGTGATGTGTGTGCTAGCAAATAATTGATAATTATAGCGGCATGCATAAGCAACATTAGATTATTGCGAAATGATAAAATTGGATTAGTTATATCATTTCGCAATAATGTATAATAGACACAGTTGACTTTTTTGCAAGATAACATTAAAATAAGTATAGTAAATGCGAAAGTTGGATACTATAAGACGTATCCAATTTTTGTTTGTGTAAAATGTGTAAACTTACGAAAAAAAAATTGGAGGATTAATAATATGAATTTATTTACAAGAAATGATGTTAGAAATATAGCAATAATTGCCCACGTAGATCACGGCAAAACTACACTAGTGGATTGTCTGCTTAAACAAAGCCATGTTTTTAGAGAGAATGAAAGAGTTGAAGAGAGAGTAATGGATTCAAATGATTTAGAAAAAGAAAGAGGAATAACAATTCTTTCTAAGAATACAGCAGTAATGCATAATGGGATTAAAATAAACATAGTTGATACTCCAGGACATGCTGATTTTGGTGGAGAAGTAGAACGTGTACTTAAGATGGTTGACAGTGTACTTCTTGTAGTTGATGCATATGAAGGTCCAATGCCACAAACTAAATTTGTTTTAAAGAAAGCATTAGAATTAGACCTTAAACCTATCGTTGTTATAAACAAAATTGATAGAAAAGATGCTCGTCCTACAGATGTACTTGATGAAGTCTTTGACCTATTTGTTGAACTTGGAGCAGATGATGAACAATTAGATTTCGCAGTGGTATATGCTTCTGCTAGAGAAGGTTTTGCAAAGCTTGAAGTTGAAGATGAAAGTGACAACATGGAACCATTATTTGATTCTATAATTAAGAATGTAAAAGCACCAGAAGGATATTTAGATATGCCTCTTCAAATGCTTATTTCAACTATTGATTATAATGAGTATGTTGGAAAAATTGGAATAGGAAAAATTTCAAGAGGATCAATCAAAAGAAATCAACAAATAGCACTTATAGCAAAAGATGGTAAGATAAACAACGTTAAAGTTTCAGCTCTTTTCGTTTATGATGGACTTAAGAGAGTAGAAACTGAAGAAGCAATTCTTGGTGATATAGTAGCAGTATCTGGTATTCCAAACATTAACATCGGCGAAACAATAGCTGATGTGCTTGAACCAGAAGCACTTCCGTTCGTTGAAATTGATGAACCTACTCTAACTATGAATTTCATGGTTAATAATTCTCCGTTTGCTGGTCAAGAAGGAACTTTCGTAACATCAAGACACATAAGAGATAGACTTATGAAAGAACTTGAAACAAACGTTAGTTTAAGAGTAGTAGAAACTGAAGATGGAGATGGTTTTGAAGTAAGTGGAAGAGGAGAACTTCATCTTTCAGTTCTAATTGAAACTATGAGACGTGAAGGTTATGAATTCCAAGTGTCAAAAGCAAATGTTATATTTAAAGAGGAAAATGGACATAGAACAGAGCCAATTGAGCATCTTACAATTGACGTTCCAGAAGAATTCATGGGCGTAGTAATGGAAAAAATGGGACCTAGAAAAGCAGAGATGGTTAATATGACTTCTGCTATAAATGGATATACTAGATTAGAATTTAAAGTACCTTCAAGAGGATTGATTGGGTTCAGAAGTGAACTTATGACTGATACTAAAGGTAATGGTATAATGAATCACGTTCTAGATGGTTACGATAAGTACAGAGGAGAAATCCCAGATAGAAGTAAAGGATCACTTATTGTTTTTGAAGGCGGAGACTCAGTAACTTACGGATTATACAATGCTCAAGAAAGAGGAACTCTATTCATAGGAGCAGGAGTACCTGTATATGCAGGAATGATTGCTGGAGAATGTGCTAGAGCTGGAGACATAGAAGTTAATGTATGTAGAAGGAAACAGTTAACAAACACTAGATCTTCAGGAGCAGATGATGCACTAAAATTAACTTCACTAAAACCTATGACACTAGAGCAGTGCTTAGAATTTGTAGCTATAGATGAGTTAGTTGAAATCACTCCTGTAAGCATTAGAATGAGAAAAAGACTATTAGACTCAGGTGAAAGAAAAAGAGCAGGTAGTAAATTAAAATAAATAGTATAAAATAAAATATATTAATGAAAAAGAAAACCGGAACATTAATTTGGACGGTTTTCTTTTTTTAATGTACATAGGTAATTTAAATATAACATGAGGTTTTTATTTGACTTGTGTTAATAGATTTTGGAGGAAATTAAATGAGTGGGGTAACATATGATTATATGGAACATTATTTAAGAGAACTAATTCCAAGTAATAATGGTATTATAAAGGATTTAGAAGATTTTGCGATTGAAAATAGAGTACCTATAGTTCAAAAAGAAACTGCTAAATTTTTAGAATTAATGATTACTATGAATAGACCTAAAAGGATTTTAGAGCTCGGAACTGCAATAGGATATTCTGCTATCTTAATGAATATAGCTTCCGGTGGTCTGAATGAAATTACAACTATTGAACGGGATGAAAAAATGATAGAGATTGCAAAGTCTAATATAGAAAAATACGGAATGCAGAGTAAAATCACTATTTTGAAAGGTGATTGCCTAGAAATACTAGAAAATCTTAATGATGAGTATGATATGATTTTTATGGATGCAGGTAAAGCACACTATAATCACTTTTTGCCGCACTGCCTAAGGCTGCTTAAAAAAGAAGGAGTTCTTATTGCTGATAATGTGCTTTTTAGAGGTATGGTTGCATCGAAAGAGCTTGCAACACATAGAAAAATCACTATAATAAAACGTATGAAAAGCTATTTAGAATTAGTATCTAATAATGATGACCTTATAACTTCTGTAATACCGATGGGAGATGGCATCTCAGTTACGGTAAGAAAATGCCCGGGGATGAGAGAGGAGAAATGAAACTTATGAAACCAGAAATATTAGCACCAGCAGGGAATTTAGAAAAATTAAAAGCAGCCATAAATTTTGGAGCAGACGCCGTTTATTTAGGTGGAAGTAAACTAAATTTGAGAGCTTTTGCAGATAACTTTAGCAATGAACAATTAAAAGAAGGTATCGATTTTGCTCATTCAAAGGATAAAAAAGTATATGTTACTTTAAATGTATTTCCTCATAATGAGGATTTAGATGGAATAGAAGATTACTTAAAAGAACTTTATGAAATAGGTGCAGATGCTATTATTGTTTCTGATCCAGGAATTATTATGACGGCTAGAGAAGTTGTACCAAATTTAGAAATACACTTAAGTACTCAATCTAACAATGTTAATTATAAATCAGCTATTTTTTGGCATAAGCAAGGTGTTAAAAGAATTGTTCTTGCAAGAGAATTATCGCTCCAAGAAATTATAGAGATTAGATCGAAATTACCAGAGACTTGTGAACTTGAGGCGTTTGTTCATGGATCCATGTGCATGGCCTATTCTGGAAGATGTCTTATGTCGAATTATATGACAGGTAGAGATGCCAACCGTGGACAATGTGCTCAACCATGCAGATATAAATATTTCTTGATGGAAGAAAAAAGAGATGGTGAATACTTCCCTATACTTGAAGATGATAAAGGCACATATATAATGAATTCAAAAGATTTATGTATGATAGAACATATACCAGAACTAATGAAATCAGGCATAGCGTCCTTTAAGATAGAAGGAAGGATGAAAAGTTCATACTATGTTGCATCTGTATGTAAATCCTATAGAGAGGCTGTGGATGCCTATGTAGCGGATCCGGAAAACTATAAATTACAGCAAAAATGGATGGATAATCTTTTAAAACCTAGTCATAGACACTTTTATACTGGATTTTACTTTGGAGACCCAAACAAACAAATATTTGAATCCTCATCATATATTAGAAATTATGATATAGTTGGAATAGTACAAGAATATAATGATGAAAATAATACTGCTTTAATAGAACAAAGAAATAAGGTGTACCAAGATGATATCGTTGAAGTATTAAGACCTGTTGGAGATAATATATTAATAACACTTAATGATATGAAAAATTCTAAGGGCGAGAATATTGCATCAGCACCAAGCGCTCAAATGTTATTTACTGTAAATACAAAAGAAAAACTTCGCCCAAATGATATACTTATAAAATCAAAGGAGAATGAATAATGAATCGTCCAATTTTGATAGGTATAACTGGTGGAACAGGTTCAGGTAAAAGTACTATAGCTAGAGAAATATATAAACAATTTGGTGACACTTGTATCGCAATGATTGAGCAGGATTCATATTACAAGGATCAAAGTAATCTTTCATATGAAGAGCGAATAAAAACAAATTATGATCATCCGGATGCTTTTGATACTACACTTTTAGTTAATGATTTAAATATGCTTATACAAGGACAGAGTATTGAAAAGCCAATATATAATTTTGAAATACATAACAGAATAAAAGAAACGATTTGCGTTATGCCAAAAGAAATTATAATATTTGAAGGAATTCTAGTACTTTCAGAAAAAGTCCTACGTGATATGCTTAATATTAAAATATATGTAGATACTGATGCTGATGTGAGGTTTATAAGAAGACTTACAAGAGACATTAACGAGAGGGGTAGGACAACGAACTCTGTTATAAATCAATATTTAAATGTTGTTAAACCAATGCATGAACAATTTACTGAACCTACTAAAAGGTACGCTGATATTATTATACCTGAGGGTGGACATAATAAGGTCGCTATAGATTTAATTACTGCAAATATAAGCCATATACTTCAGAAACAGCAAACATAAAATAATATATACACAGTATAAAACATCTCATTTTAGGCGAGAATTAGTCTAGGTGAGGTGTTTTATGTATAATAGAAATAACATATTTGGTAACTCAATTCAAAAAAGTGAAGTTAAGAAAAGATTATGGATAATTATGTTTATATTTATACTATTATTTTGTTTATTAGTTTGGAGAATAGCAAATTACATGTATTTTAAATCTTCGCCACTTAAATCTATGTTTAATGCTCAATATACAATTGATGAAACATATGGTCTAAGATATAAGTTAACTGATTGCAATGGAGAAGATCTTTTAAATCATGTTATTAACTATTATGCAATTATTGATCCAGTAGATTATTTAAGATTTAATGAATATACAAGCAAATACGACATGCAAGCTTTGATTATTACTTTAAGAAACTATAATAAAAACTATGATTTAGAAAAAATAAAAGGAACTGGCTCCGGAGATAAACTAAGATATAAAATTGATGAAGTTACTTATAATAAGCTTAAGGATATAAAAAAGGTAAAAGGGTTTTATGCTTTCAAATCCAACGATATAGTCAATAATGAAAATTGGAAAATTGAAAATGTATTAATTAATACAAAATATAATAAAAATGTTGGTGGCGGGTTATATAAATCCGTATCCAAAAGTGATAATTCTTTAGAAATGCAGTTAATTGCTAAAACCAAAAACAATAAATTGACAAAAATCAGGTTTTCTAAAGGGGTTAATGGTGAAATAGCTGATGGTACGATTATTAAGCCTAAAAATAATGTTAATGTAAGACTTACCATAAATAAAGAAATACAAGCTAAAATCGAGGATATCCTTCATGATAAGGAATATGAAAAATATGGTCAAATTGGTGTTATCCTTATGGAAAGCGGTAGTGGAAAGATAAGAGCAATGTCACAAAAAAACGATAATGAATCTAATATAAATATGGGACAGCCAGGTACAAATGGTGCTTTGCCAGGGTCTATTTTTAAAGTTATTGTGGAACAAGCCGGGTTAGATATGAATTTAATAACAAATAACGAAATAACTACAGTAAACCCTGCATTATTCAAGGGAGATACTCATAACTACAAGGGTAGGACACAATTTACAGTTGGAGAAGCTTTGCGAGATTCTTTAAACAACATATTTGCTCAAATAGGTTACAAAATAGGTTTTGAAAATATGTATGAGTACGCAAGAAAGCAAGGAATGTTAAGCAAAGTATTAAATCTTCAGCAAGAAGAAAGCGGTAAATTTGATGGAGATGTTAGTTTGTCAAGTGAAAAAGATGTTATACATCAAACATCAATAGGGCAGAAGATGAGAATAACCCCTTTAGAAGCTCTTAGTATTCCAAGTACTATCATTAATGATGGGATATATGTACAGCCAAGCATAGTAGATGCATACATAAATGATAATAACGTAGTAGTCGAAAATATTACTCCTAAATCTTCGAGAGTCTTAAAAACTGAAACTGCCCAAGAAGTAAAAAGTGATATGTTAGATGTAGTAAATAATGGTACAGGAGTCCAAACTAAAATACAAGGTATGAATATCGGCGGAAAAACAGGTACTACTGAGTATGAAGAGGATAAAAAAAAAGGTTCTGATGGCTGGTTTGTTGGTTTCTTCACAATAAAAAACATAAATTTTTCTATGGTTGTTTTTGTAAAAAACATAGATTTGGGACAAAAGGAAGGTATAGGAAGCCAAGGTGGTGGAGATACTGCAGCTCCAATTTTCAAAAAGGTTATTAATGTACTTAAATCTATGGAGTGATTAATATGTTAAAAATAAAATTAATTAATTTCTATGTACATGCACTTTCAATAAAATAAATCATATTATATTAATAAGCTCTATTAGGAGGAACATCTGTGTTTTTCATGAATTGTTTATTAGATATGATTGGAAACATTACATTTTTAACAGCTTATATAACTGGTAGTAGTTCATTTCCTCAGCCATTAAGTGAAGAAGAAGAAAAATCCTATTTAATAAAACTTGCTGGAGGCGATTTGCTAGCTAAAGGCGTATTAGTTGAACGAAATTTAAGACTAGTTGCACATATTGTAAAAAAATATTCTTATCCAGGCAAGGATGTAGATGACTTAATATCTATTGGGACTGTAGGGCTTATTAAAGCCATTGATTCATTTGATGCAAATAAAGGAACAAGACTTGCCACATATGCTGCAAGGTGCATAGAAAACGAGATACTCATGCTTATTCGAAACAATAAGAAAACAAAAGGGGAAGTATATCTGCAGGACCCTATTGGTATCGATAAAGAGGGAAATGAAATCTCCCTTATGGATGTATTAAGTAGTGATGAAGATTCCATTATTGATATAGTTGAGAGTAAAATACAAATTAAAAAACTTTATAATAAAATAAATGTATCACTAATGGCTAGAGAAAAAATGATAATTCAGATGCGATATGGATTACTTGATGGTAATCCACGAACGCAAAGGGAAATTGCGCTGATTTTAGGGATTTCTAGGTCATATGTTTCGAGAATTGAAAAGAGAGCATTAAAGAAACTTAAAAAGGAATTAAACAGTTCTAATATAAACTGATAAATATTTCTAGTAAATTGTAATAACTATGTTATAATTATACATTGTACACCACACGGTGGAATAAAGATAAAAGAACAGGGGGCCCAATAATGATACCTCTTAGTGAACTACTAGAAAAAACAACCATTAAAAATGCATCAGATTTGCACCTGACAGTTGGATCAGTACCTATTATTAGAGTTAGTGGACATCTAATACAACTAGGGAAAGAGAAATTAACACCCTTAGATACAGAAATCTATTCAAAAGAAATTTTAGGGGATTCTTATAAAGAATATTTTGAAGTCGGAGAAATTGACACATCTTATTCCATTGGTGGTCTTGGCAGATTTAGAGTTAATGTTTATAAACAAAGGGGAAGCGACACTATAGCAATAAGAGCAGTTGCGCTTAAAATACCTACCCTTAAAGAACTTGAGCTCCCAGAAGTTGTTAGAGCTCTAACGACAAGGCAAAGGGGACTAGTTTTGGTAACTGGGCCTACAGGTAGTGGTAAAAGTACAACTCTAGCTGCTATGGTTAATGAAATAAATTCAACTAGAGCATGTAATATTATAACCCTTGAGGATCCAATCGAATATTTGCACAAACACAATAAATCTATTATTAACCAAAGAGAAATTGGTAAAGACAGTAAAAACTATAAAAATGCTTTAAGAGCGATCCTTAGAGAAGATCCAGATGTTATATTAGTAGGTGAAATGAGAGATCTTGAAACAATCTCTATTGCTATTACTGCAGCTGAAACCGGGCATTTGGTTTTTTCTACTCTACATACTATAGGGGCTGCAAAAACAGTAGACAGAATAGTTGATGTTTTCCCACCATATCAACAGCAGCAAATTAAAGTTCAATTAGCTGCGGTAATGCAGGGAATAGTTTCTCAGCAATTAATACCAAAGTTAGACGAAGTTGGACGAGTTGCTGCGCTTGAGGTAATGATATCAACTCCAGCTATTCAAAACCTTATTCGTGAAGGTAAAACACATCAACTACAGTCTTGCGTCCAAACTGGTGGTAAATACGGTATGAAGACTATGGACATGTCTATTGCAGAGTTATATAAAAAAGGTATCATATCTAAAGATGAAGCAATGACTTACTCAGTTGACAATGAAATGATGGTAAGAATGTTATCGCTTTAGTAAATAATTAGCAAATGAAGTTAAAAGCATGAAATAATTACGGCTTTTAACTTCATTTTTATTTTAATTAAAATAAAAATAGCACTATTTGGATGAATTTACTTAGCATATAATATTGCTTTTTCTATATATTGCTATTATACTTAGTCTAGAAGGACAAGTTAGCTTTTTAACATCATTAAATTAATGTGTTATACTAATTTGAAATTAAGTTTATATGTCTCTGTAACTATACAATCAAATGTAATTAAATTTGATTATATTTAAATTTATAATAAATATTTAAAAAAATGATTTAAATAAGAGGGAAATTTATTTTTTTGTTGAATATATAAACTTAAGGTTTCTCGTGCGAGGGGGGATAAACTTAATGAATGAACAAATAGTAGGAATCGATTTAGGATCATCAAAAATATGTGGAGCAGTTGGTAAAGTTAGTAGTAATGGAAAACTTCAGATTATAGGCATTACATCAGTAGTATGTAGTGGTTTAAATAAATCAGTTGTGATTGATATTGATAGTACAGCTGAAGCTATAAAACAATGTATAACACAATTAGAACGTATGACAGACATGCAAATAAGTGAGGCATATATATCACTGCCTGGAGGTATTTGTGAACTAGTTAGGAATACTGGAATGATTGCGATATCTTCTGAAGACAGAGAAATAAAACAAAGTGACGTGGACAGAGTTATAGAAGCGGCTAAACTTATCTCAGTTCCATCCGATAAAGAAATAGTAGGTGTTGAACCTGAACAATATATAGTTGATGGATATAACAACATTAAGGATCCTAGAGGAATGAGTGGTATAAGGCTTGAAGTTGAAGGACAAGTAGTAATGGCACAATCCACAGTAGTTAGTAATTTACTTAAAAGCGTTAAAAGAGCTGGAATTAAAGTTAATGGAATAGTACTTGGGCCGTCAGCTATATCTGAGGCTGTACTTAGGAAAGAAGAGAAGGATATGGGCATAGCCCTCGTAGATGTTGGAGCGCAAACAATTGATATATCTATTTACAAAAGCGGGAAATTAAAACATACTTCTCTAATTCAGTTAGGTGGAGATAGTATCACCAATGATATATCAGTTTGTCTTAAAGTCCCTTTCAGTGAAGGTGAACGATTAAAACTTAAATTCGGAACTTTAGTTAAATCTAAAGAAGAAGACCAAATAAAAATTAGAGTTAAAGACTCTTATGATAATTCAATGGAGATTGATAACAGTTTGTTAATTGATATCATTCATGCTAGAGTAGAAGAATTGTTACATTTAATTAAAAGAAACTTGCTAAATAGTGGGTTTTATAAAGAAATATCTGGTGTAGTTATAGTTGGTGGTGGATTGTCTTTATTCAGAGGTACTAACGAATTAAGTAAAGAAATATTAAGTAACCCAGTAAGAATTGGTTCTCCCGAGTATGTAGGGGCAGCAAGTCCACTATATGTTACAGCGGTGGGAATAGTGCTTCAAGCAGTTAATAATTTTAAAACTAGTAATAGTATATTTGAAGAATCAGATGAATTATTACATGATAACAAATGGTCAAAAAACCAAAATATAAATGGAAAAAATAAATTTGCATCAAAAGTCAAGGGTTTTTTTGCGGATTTTTTCTAAAAAGGAGGTATTGTTGTGCTAGATTTTGATGTTGATATTCAAGAATTTGCTCAAATTAAAGTAATTGGGTGTGGTGGCGGAGGAAACAATGCTATAAACAGGATGATAATGGAAGGTCTTAAAAACGTAGAGTTTATAGCTATAAATACAGATAAACAGGCTTTAATTCTTTCTCATGCTGTTCAAAAAATTCAAATAGGTGATAAACTAACTAAAGGACTCGGAGCAGGAGCTAATCCAGAAATTGGTATGAAAGCAGCAGAGGAAAGTAAAGAAGAAATCTCCCAAGCAATAAAGGGAGCAGATATGGTGTTTATTACTGCAGGAATGGGAGGCGGTACAGGTACTGGTGCTGCACCCGTGGTTGCAGAAATTGCTAAATCAATGGGAATACTTACTGTAGGCGTAGTTACTAAACCATTCCCTTTTGAAGGCAGAAAAAGAATGATTAATGCTGAAATAGGAATAAAGACACTTAAGGAAACCGTAGATACTCTAGTCACAATTCCAAATGAAAGATTGTTAACCATGGTTGATAAAAAAACTACATTAATGGATTCTTTCAAGATGGCAGATGATGTTTTAAGACAAGGTA
Source organism: Clostridium lacusfryxellense (assembly GCF_018861735.1). Classification (GTDB taxonomy): domain Bacteria; phylum Bacillota; class Clostridia; order Clostridiales; family Clostridiaceae; genus Clostridium_AD; species Clostridium_AD lacusfryxellense. The sequence goes on from NZ_JAHLEB010000009.1 coordinate 93,185, forward strand.
TACAAGGTATATCTGATTTAATTACAATACCTGGTCTAGTAAATCTAGATTTTGCAGATGTGAGAACTATTATGCTTGCAAAAGGTCTAGCACATATGGGTGTTGGTAGAGCATCAGGAGATAATAGAGCTCAAGAAGCAGCAAAACAAGCTATTTCAAGTCCATTACTTGAAACATCAATTGTTGGTGCTACAGGCGTTCTATTAAACATTACTGGTGGAATGGATTTAGGATTACTTGAAATAAATGAAGCAGCAGAGATTGTACAAGGTGCCGCAGATCCAGATGCTAATATTATATTCGGTGCAGTTATAGACGAAGACTTAAAAGATGAAATAAGGATAACAGTTATTGCAACTGGATTTGAAAGTGATAACGTGATGAAACATAAAACTCCGATAATGACTAAAGCTAAAGACATGGTTAAACCAATTGAAGAAGTTGCTTATACTAAGGACTTTGAAGATACAGATTCAGATTTAGAAATTCCAGCATTTTTAAGAAGACAAAGTAAGTAAGAAGTAATAAAGTGCCTTTTGGCACTTTATTTGCGTTCAGGACCATTTTTATTGTTTATTGGACATATTATCTCTGAGATGCAATTACGTTATCTAAAGCCATTATAAAGTGGATTGTTAACGTAATGAATTTATAGGTCGTATGCCTTTTTTTTATTGGGTTGTTATTTAAAATAATATGGAAGCTAGTGACGTTTTATGGAAGAATAAAAATAAAAATCCGTGGTAAAAAATGACAAAATTTTAATTGAATAAGTTATATAATAATTTAAAGGAGGAAGGGCAAGTGATAGTATATGTAGATGTTCTAATATTCGTAAATTTTATAGTCAATCTTTTCGTATTACATGTTACGGTCCAAACATTAAGAAAAAAAGTAAAACTTATGTGGATGTGTATTTCAAGTTTTGTAGGAAGCTTATATGTTTTAACAGTAGTGTATCCAAAACTTAAATACTTAACATATTTACCTTTTAAAATTTTGATAATGATTGTTATGATTGTAATTGTTTTTAGAGAGAAGAATATTTTATTTACTATTAAGGCTTCTTTAATCTTTTTATTATATTCAATCCTTTTAGCAGGAATGTGTTTATTTATTCAAATGAATAATAGTAACAATATGTCATTAAATTTAATTATAATTGATTTTCCTTATGAAAAATTAATGCTTTCAATAATGGTAATTTATATATTGATATATCGAATAATGATTTTTATTGGCGATAGAAAAAAAATATCAACATTGATATACACTATTGATATTGTTAATAAAAATTATAAAAAAACTATTAAGGCATTTTTAGATACCGGAAATGAACTCCGCGAACCTGCTACAAATTTACCAGTATTAATAGTCGAACGTGATGTTTTAGGGGATATTATAACAGAGAAAAACAACACATTCCTCATCCCATATACAGTAGTAAATGGAACAAGCAGTAAATTTAAAGGCTTTAAACCTGAGTATATTAATATTCATATTGATAAAAAAAACATTGAAACAAGAGATGTAATTATAGCCTTTTGTGAGTATAAATTAAGCAAAGATAATGACTATAATGGACTAATGTCTAGAGGCATACTAAGTTAAATAGCCTTTGTATAAAATAAATAGTATATGTAATTAGCATAGATAAGGAGGAAATTATGTTTAATTTTAAAGTTATGCTAAATAAGTTATTTGTCAAATTCAAATTATTTTCAAATAATTTGTTTTATATAGGAGGGAATGATGCGCTTCCACCTCCTTTAACTAGGGATGAAGAAGAAGAACTAGTATTTAAATTAGATACTGGTGATAAAAAAGTAAGAGCTACTTTAATTGAAAGAAATTTAAGGCTCGTAGTGTATATAGCAAGGAAGTTTGAAAATACAGGAATAAATGTTGAAGATTTGATTTCTGTAGGAACGATAGGTCTTATAAAAGCAGTTAATACCTTTGATCCTGAAAAAAAAATTAAGCTAGCTACATATGCTTCACGATGTATTGAAAACGAAATTTTAATGTATCTTAGAAGAAACAGTAAAATTAAAACGGAAATTTCTCTTTATGAGCCCTTAAATGTTGATTGGGACGGTAATGAGTTGTTGCTTTCAGATATTATTGGTACAGATAATGATGTGGTTTACAATATTATTGAAGAGGATGTAGATAAACAGTTGCTTTTTCTTGCTATGCAACGTTTAAATTCAAGAGAAAAAGAAATTGTACAATTAAGATTTGGATTAAATGGAACAACAGAAAAAACACAAAAAGAAGTGGCTGATATACTTGGAATATCACAATCATATATTTCAAGACTTGAAAAAAGGATAATAAAGAGATTGCAAAAAGAAATAAATAAGATGGTTTAGAGTTTGATTTTTATAAATACGCATTAAATAAATATAATCTAAAAATGTGTGGGGGTCCTTTATGGACCCTTTTGTTATTTTCATAAAAAAAGAAAAATATTATAATTATAATATTTAAAGCGATTTCTGAATATAAATAGTATAAAGCATAAGGTACATTAAAAAATATTATCGGAGGTTAAAAAAATGGAAAGCTTAATGTTTGCAATAAATAACTTAAGACAGATGGAAATTATTGATATAAATTCAGGTTCAAAGATGGGATATATAAAAGATTTAAAAGTTGATTGTGAGGAATATAGAATTATTTCCATAGTACTTCCAACCCAAAAGTCTAATTGGTTCAATAAAAATAATAGTTTAGAAATCCCCTGGGAAAAAGTAAAAAAAATCGGTGTAGATGTTATTCTAGTAGATGGTAGTGATGTAATTATGGAAAATGAATAAGAATCTATTTTAATTTATAAGAAAAGTGTATAATGTTATTATAATTGCTAACTATACTAGGAAAAGGGCGTGACTACCATTGAAATGTCCATATTGTAGCTGTGAAGAGAGTAAAGTAGTTGACTCTAGGTCGACAGATGATAATATCGCAACAAGAAGAAGAAGAGAGTGCCTAAGTTGTTTTAAAAGATATACTACTTATGAAAAAGTGGAAGATGTCCCTATTTTAGTAATGAAGAAAGATTTTAATAGAGAATATTTTGATAGAACTAAAATATTAAATGGTCTTATGAAGGCATGTCAAAAGAGGCCGGTTTCAAGAGTGCAAATGGAAGCCATTTGTGATCAAGTAGAAAAACAGTTGAATAATGAAATGCTTACAGAAGTAAAGTCAGATTATATAGGAGAAATTATCATGAACAAACTAAAAAATGTAGATGAGGTCTCTTATGTGAGGTTTGCTTCAGTTTATAGGCAGTTCAAAGATATTAATACTTTTATGGAAGAGATAAGAAAGTTGATGTCAAAGGAGTAAAACCCTTTTGGCATTTTTTATTTAACTTAGAAAAGAACTAATAGAAGAGTTTACTAGTGAAGATATTTATAGTAATATTATTATTAGTTATGAAATGAATATTGATTTAGAAAATATATTTTGAGGAAAAATATGGAGGGGTTAATATGGCTGAGGAAAAAATATTGGTAGTTGATGATGAAGAACATATACAAGAGTTAATAAAATTCAATTTAGAGAAAAGTGGATATAAGGTTATATGTACCGGTAACGGTATAGATGCTATAAAAATTGCCAAAGAACAATTACCACAAATAATGCTTTTAGATTTAATGTTACCTGGAATGGATGGGTTAGATGTTTGCAAGGAAATCAGAAAGGATGCTACTATGTCTAACATGCCAATAATAATGATAACGGCTAAAGGTGAAGAAATAGATAAAATTATTGGACTGGAACTCGGAGCAGACGATTATATTACAAAGCCATTCTCAGTAAGGGAGCTAGTTGCGAGAATTAAGGCTATACTTAGAAGAAGTACCATGCCTGTAGTCGAAAAGACATTCAATGTTGGTAATTTGGTTATTGATTTTGCTAAACATGAGGTTATGAAAAGTGAAAATAAAATTGATTTAACTTTAAAAGAATTCGAACTACTTCAAATTCTAATAAAGAATAAAGGCAGGGTTATGACTAGAGACTTCTTGCTAGATAAAATATGGGGTTATGAATATGTAGGGGAAACAAGAACTGTAGATGTACATATTAGGCATTTAAGGCAAAAAATCGAAGATGACGATAAAAATCCGGTTTATATCCAAACTATCAGAGGTATAGGATATAGATTTAATTTTGGAGAGTAACTATGAAAAAAAAATTATTAATATATTTATTAAGTACAGTAATTTTTATATTCGTGGTAGTAACTGCATTAATTATATCTATTTTTAATTATGAATATCAACAGAATCTAAAGGATAAGCTACAAAAAAATAACATTATGATTATTAGCTTGTTGCAAAGCGACAATATAAAGGACATACATAAATTTTTCAATCAAAATTTGGCCGAATCAGAGCTTAGAGTTACATATGTAGATAAAAATGGTAAAGTTATTTATGATTCAACTTTGGATGGGGAAACTATGGATAATCATAATGGAAGGGTAGAAATAATAAAAGCGAGAAAAAGTGGAACTGGATTTACAACTAGATATAGTAACTCTACTCAAAAGCAAATGATGTATTATGCAACCACGTTTGGTAATGGTTCAATAATTAGAAGTTCAATGCCTCTTAAAATCGTGAATGGTCTAAGTAGTAAATATTTTAAAATTTACATATTAGCTATAATATTTTCTGCTATAATGTCTATTTGGTTTTCTCTCAAATTATCATATATTATAGTGAAACCTATAATTAATTTAACATTTATTACATCAAGAATTAGTAAGGGTGAATTCCATAGAAGAGTTAGGACATTTTCAGATGATGAAATAGGTGAGCTAGCTAGAAATTTTAATGAGATGGCTGACAAACTTGAGTTTACATTAAATGAGGTCACTGACAAACAAAATAGATTAGAAGCTATACTACAAAGTATGGACAGTGGTGTCATTGCTGTGGATAGAAAAAATCGAGTGATAATGATTAATCCATATGCTAAAAAAATCTTTGGCATTACTAAAGATATAATAGGCCTAAATCTTATGGATAATATAAGAAACTTCGAATTAGAAAATATATTCCGTCAAAGCGATAATAATTATAAAGAAATTAAAATAGTTTGGCCAAAAGAGAGAGATTTAAGAATTAAAACCGCAGACATAATTAATAAAAGTGAACATATAGGTACAGTAGCCGTTGTTCAAGATATTTCAGAAGTAAAAAGATTGGAGAATATGAGAACACAATTTGTTGCTAATGTTTCACATGAACTAAAAACGCCTCTAACATCTATTAAGGGGTTTGCAGAAACTCTAAAGTATGTTGATGATGCCGCTACAAGGGATAAGTTTTTAAATATAATTAATGAAGAAGCTGAAAGATTAACTAGATTAATAACTGATATCCTAACGCTATCACATATAGAACAACAAAAGAAAGTTAAAAAGCAAATAATAAATGTTAATGTTATTGTAGAAGATGTCTATACCTTAATGAAAAACACAGCAGATTTAAAAGGGATTCACTTATCAACGGAGCAGCAACATGTAGGTACTTTAGTAGGTGATACTGATAGATTTAAACAAATGTTAATAAACCTAGTAGATAATGCAATAAACTACTCAGAACCAGGAAATAGTGTCATAATTGGAACACTGAGTGAAGGCAACAAATGCATTTTATGGGTCAAGGACACCGGAGTTGGAATATCCAAGCAGCAAATTCCACGTATTTTTGAAAGGTTCTACAGATTGGATAAGGCCCGTTCTAGATCAAAAGGTGGCACGGGGCTAGGACTTGCAATTGTTAAGCATATAGTACTTGAGTTCAATGGAAAAATCCATGTGGAAAGTCAATTGGGAATAGGTAGTAATTTTACAGTTATAATTCCATATGCTAATTAAATTACTGGAATTAGGTAACATGAAAGTCCTGGGAGAATATTAAAAGGAGGGTGATCTATATGGCAAGAAAAGTATTTGAAGCTAACATCCAAGAACTTCATAACGATTTAATTAGAATGGGAAGTATTGTAGAAAAACAAATTAGTGACTGCATTGACGCCTTAGTCACTCAAAACACAAAAAAAGCTGAAAATATTATTATTAATGATGATATAGTTGACATTATGGAACGAGAAATAGAAAATAAAGCTATAAAATTAATTGCTATGCAACAACCTTTAGCAATCGATTTAAGAAATATTTTTACCACTACAAAAATAGTAACGGATCTTGAAAGAATGGCGGATCATGCAGTTGATGTTGCCAAAATAACATTAAGGTTAAAAAATGAAAAGTATATTAAACAGCTCATAAATATACCTATAATGGGAAAAATAGTAGTTAGAATGATAAAAGATGCTCTAGATGCATATGTTGCAGGAGATGTTGAAACTGCATATGCAGTTTGTAAACGTGATGATGAAGTAGACAAAATCTACAAGGAAGTATTTAAAGAACTTTTAGATTTAATGATTGAGAATCAAAATACAATAAATCAAGCTACCCAATTATTGTTCATATGCAAATGGCTAGAGAGAATTGCTGATCATACAACAAACATATGTGAATGGACAATTTATTTAGTTACTGGAGAAAAAACTAATTTAAACGAATAGAATTTAGATAAACTACAAAAACTACAATTAAAATAATAGAAGTATGAGTATGCATGCATTTATACAAAATATTGTAGTGGAGTAGTGATTATGAATAAAAAAAATTTGAAAATTCTTCTAATGCTTTTTTGTATTAGCATTGTGCTGCTAAGTACAGGGTGTAGTAAAAATACAAAAGATAAAGCAAAACAATCTAAAAGTATTAAAATTATTTGTGAAGATACAGTCTTGCCAATGGTAAGTGATTTAGCGCATGATTATAATTTGAATAATGACACAACGGTTACTGTAGAATCAACTCAGAGGGAAAACGCTTTCGATGCGTTAAGTAGTTCTAATGTAGATTTATTAATTGGTTATGTTATTAAGGATAACAAGGACATGAAATCTGAAATGTTAGCTTACGATGGAATAGGTATTATAGTTAATAATAGCAATAAAGTATCAGACATCGGAAATCAAGAACTTAAAAAAATATATACCGGTAGCATATTAAACTGGGAGACATTAAATGGAGAATCCAAAACTATAATACCCGTAGCATTTAAAGATATTTCAAATTCAGTAGAACAAGAATTTGAGACAAAAATAAAGGATACTCCTATAAAAGAACAAATGAGCAAAGATACTCAATATGTATCAAGCGTTGAAGAGATGAAAAATTTTGTTACTCAAAACAAGAATGCTATAGGTTTTATACCTGGACAGTGGTATAATAAAGAAAGTAAGTTCTTAAAATTAGGTGGTGTTGAAATTACAACATCTAATTTAAATAATCAACTTTATTCACTAAGATTTCCAATAAAAATAGTTTATACTGAGGAAAAACAAGATAAATTAAAAGATATTTTTCAGTATTTTAAAAGTGAAGATGGTAAGAAGATTATAAGAAAATATTGCATAGAAGCATTTTAGTACCTCCTTCTTGGGAGGTATTTTTATTCTGTAATAAATCACATGACTAATTTAAATTGCTTACTATTAACTGTGTAAAAACCGCAAAATAGGTCATATATTCTTTTTTTTCTTCTTTTAGAGCGTATTGCGTTGACTTAGGTATCTAATTAATGTAATATATTTAATGGAATACTATAATTTATACTCTAGACTGATTTATTTTTGTAAATTATAGAGTTTTATGTTTAAATGTCGAATTTAATCTTAATATAATAATCCTAATTCCTCATAAAACCTTTTAGATAAAAGGGTATGGTTGAGCAGGAGGTAAAAATGAAAAACCAAATAGCTAAAATACTTCCAGGAAGTATTGCAGAAGAAATTGAGTTAGAAGTAGGAGATAGATTAATTAGTATAAACGGTAACGAAGTAATAGACATTATAGATTATAAATTTTTAATTACAGAAGAACTTCTTACCATAGAAATCGAAAAAAAAGATGGAGAGATTTATGAGATTGAATTTGATAAAGATTATGATGAAGATTTAGGAATTCAATTTGTTGATGCCATTTTGGATAAGCCAAAAAGCTGCCATAATAAATGTATATTCTGTTTTATTGATCAATTACCTGATGGTATGAGAGAAACTTTATATTTTAAAGATGATGATTCAAGATTATCGTTTTTTCAAGGTAATTTTGTAACCTTAACAAATATGAAGGATGAGGATATTGATAGGATTATTAAGTATAAAATAAGCCCTATTAATGTATCAGTTCATACTACTGATGTTGAGCTAAGAAAAATAATGTTGAACAATAAATTTGCTGGGAATGTATATGATAGACTACAAAAGCTAGCTAAGGCAGATATTAAAATTAATTGCCAGGTGGTTTCTTGTCCAGGTATTAATAATGGATCTGAGCTTATTAAAACAATAGAGGATTTATATAAACTTTATCCTAGTGTTGAAAATGTAGCAGTTGTTCCAATCGGAATAACAAAATACAGGGAAGGTTTGTTTAATTTGACATTGTATGATAAAAAAACTGCAGCAGAGGAAATAGAAAGTGTTAAAGAGTTACAAGAAAAATATATAAGTGAAATAGACTCACCGTTTATTAGATTGTCTGATGAATTCTATGTTATAGCAGATATTGATGTTCCTGGTGAGAAGTTTTATGATGGTTATTCTCAGTTAGAAGATGGAATTGGGATGATAAGATTACTTAGAAGTGTTATTAATAAAGATATAGTAGAACTAAAGCATAACATTAAAGGAAGTTTTACATTTATAACAGGTCATTCAGCTTATGCAGAAATATTAAAAGTAGCGCAAATAATCATAACATGTAATAATAAAATTAATATTGATGTAAAAAAAATAACAAACAATTTTTTTGGCGAAACTATAACTGTAGCAGGTCTTTTAACAGGAACTGATATAATTAAACAACTAACAGATGAAAAGCTAGGAGAGTATTTAATTATACCTAGTAATATGATCAAAGGCGGATATGAATCTGGAAATAATGAGCAGCAAATACTTTTGGATAATATTACAGTTAATGATCTAGAAAAAAGTTTAAAAAGAAAAATTTTAATATGTGATTATTCTGGAGAAGATTTAATCCATATAATAAACCAAAATAGTCAGGAGGAATAATAATGGCAAAACCAATAGTTGCAATAGTTGGAAGACCTAATGTAGGTAAATCTACATTATTTAATAAGTTAGCAGGACACAGAATATCAATAGTTGAGGATACACCAGGTGTAACAAGAGATAGGGTGTATGCTGATGCAGATTGGCTTAGACATAATTTTACTATAATTGATACAGGTGGTATCGAAGTTGAAAGTCAAGATATTATATTAGCTCAAATGAGAAGACAGGCACAAATAGCTATAGAAACAGCAGATGTTATAATATTTATTGTAGATGGTAAGCAAGGACTTACAGGTTCAGATTATGAAGTTGCACAAATGTTAAGGCAGAGCAAAAAAGCTATTGTACTAGTAGTAAATAAAATAGATCATCTTGAATTAGAAGCTAATGCGTTTGAGTTCTATAATTTAGGTATTGGTACACCTATAGCTATTTCCGCAACACAAGCCCTTGGACTTGGAGATATGTTAGATGAAGTAGTAGCACATTTTGATAGTGTTTACTCAAATACAGAAGATGCAGAATATATTCAAGTTGCGGTAGTTGGTAAACCAAATGTTGGTAAATCATCACTTATAAACAGGTTGCTTGGAGAAGAAAGAAATATAGTAACTGATATAGCAGGTACTACAAGAGATGCAATAGATAGTAAACTAGAAACTGAGGAAGGCAAATTTATTCTTATAGATACTGCAGGAATAAGAAGAAAAAGTAAAGTAGAAGAGGGAATTGAAAGATATAGTGTTATTAGATCCCTTGCAGCTGTTGAAAGAGCCGATGTAGTTATACTTATTCTTACTGCTACCGAAGAGTTAAGTGATCAAGATGAGAAAATTATAGGATATGCTCATGAAATGAAAAAAGCTATTTTAGTTATAGTAAATAAATGGGATCTTATTGAGAAAGATACAAAAACTATGCTTGAGTTTAAACAGAGAATACAAGGTGGCTTAAACTTCATGGCATATGCTCCTTATTTATTTATATCTGCGAAAACAGGTCAAAGAGTACATAAGGTGTTGTCAACAGTAAAAGAATGTTATGAAAATTATTCTAAAAGAATTTCTACAGGCATACTTAATGAAGTTGTAAATAAGGCTGTCCTTATGAACGAGCCTCCAACTGTTGCAAATAAGAGACTTAAAATATTCTATGTTACTCAAGTAGACTCTAAACCACCAACATTTGTATTCTTTGTAAATAATCCTAATTTACTTCATTTTTCTTATCAAAGATATTTAGAAAATCAATTAAGAAATAGCTTTGAGTTTATAGGAACAGGTATAAAACTTATATTTAGAGAAAGGAAGGAATAGAATGTCAAAAGTTGCTTTTTTAGGTGGTGGTAGTTTTGGCACTGCATTATCAATAATGCTTGCCAAAAAAGGAATAAGTGTTAATATATGGGACAGAAAACTTAGTGTTATTAATGATATTAACATTAAGAGAGAAAATATTAAATATTTACCTAGCATTACCGTACCAGCAGGAGTAACAGCATTTACAGCCATTGAGAATGCAACAAAGGATTGCGATATAATTGTCTTAGCAGTGCCATCCCATGCGATAAGGGACTTGTGTAAGATGATATCGCCTCATTTAAAGCAAAATCAAATTCTGGTTAGTATTGCTAAAGGAATTGAAGAACATTCATCAAAAAGAATCTCAGAGGTTATGGAAGAAGAGAATCCAAATAATCCTATAGTAATACTCTCAGGGCCTAGTCATGCAGAAGAAGTGGCTTTAGATATCCCTACTACAGTAGTTGTTACATCAAAAAGAATGGAGTACGCAAAAATTGTTCAAGATGTTTTTATGACTACTAAATTCAGAGTTTATACTAATGAAGATATTATTGGAGTAGAGATAGGCGGAGCAGTTAAAAACATTATTGCATTAGCTGCAGGTGTCTCCGATGGTATAGGGTATGGTGACAATTCAAAGGCTGCACTTATGACAAGAGGAATGAGTGAAATCATAAAAATAGGTACTAAACTTGGTGGAAAAGCTGAAACATTCTATGGATTAACGGGTATGGGTGATCTTATAGTAACATGTACTAGTATGCACAGCAGGAATAGAAGAGCAGGGATTATGATTGGTAAAGGTATTCCAATGAAGCAGGCTTGCGAAGACATAGGAATGGTAGTTGAAGGAATTAAAGCTACAAGAGCTTTTTATGAGCTAAAAGAAAAGCTGCATATTTCTATGCCAATTACAGATGTATTATACAAAGTACTATTTGAGAATAAAGATCCTAAATACGGAGTACATGAATTAATGTCAAGGAATAAAAAGGACGAAGTTTAACGTTATTCTAAAAACATGATTATCATAAATTTATTAATAAAAAACCAATTATTTGTTATTCATTAACAAATAATTGGTTTTTTTTATATTTTTTTAAACTGTAGTAATAATTTACTGATTTCATAAGTATATTTATATTGATAATAATAAGTATTGGGAGGGTATATCTTGAACAATTTTGATATATATAAAGATATAGCAGAGAGAACACAAGGGGATATTTATGTAGGTGTTGTTGGTCCAGTAAGGACAGGAAAATCGACATTTATAAAAAGATTTATGGAGCTTATGGTAATTCCAAACATAGACAATCCTCATAAAAAAGAAAGAGCAAAAGACGAACTTCCTCAAAGTGGTTCAGGTAAATCAATTCATACAACTGAACCTAAATTCGTACCCAACGAAGCAGTTGAGATTGAGTTTGAGGGTGGAACTAAATTTAAAGTTAGAATGGTAGATTGCGTCGGATATATTGTTAAAGGTGCAATAGGATATGCTGAAGGTGAATCACCTAAAATGGTAAATACACCTTGGTATGACCATGAGATTCCATTTGAAGAAGCCGCTGAGATTGGCACAAAAAAAGTAATAAATGAACATTCAACTATTGGTCTTTTGATTACTACTGATGGTTCTATTACTGGAATTGAAAGAAATGAATATTTAGAAGCTGAAGGAAGGGTAGTTGATGAACTTAAATCCATCAATAAACCATTTATAATGGTGCTTAATTCTAAAAATGCAGCAGCTCCTGAAACTGCAGTTTTAGCTAAAGAATTAGAAGAAAAATATGATGTTCCAGTTCAGATTATGGACGTTATAAACATGAATGAGGAGGATATATCCAATATATTCCAAAGAGTTCTTAAAGAATTTCCAGTTAAAGAAATTAACATAGATATGCCAGAATGGATTGAAAACTTAAGTTCTAAGCACTGGGTAAAAATAAGCTTTATGAAATTCTTAAAAGATATGTGCAAGGATATTTTTAAAGTCAGGGATATTAATAAATCTCTATTAAGTTTTAAAGATGTTGATTTTTTAGATTCAGCAAAACTTGATGAAATGAATATGGGTGAAGGTACTGCTAGAGTTAATATAACTCCAAAACACGAATTGTTTTACAAAATACTAGGTGAAACTTGTAATTGTGAAATAAAAGGTGAAAATGATTTATTAACATTAATGGGTGAGTTTTCAAGAGCTAAGGTAGAATATGATAAAATTGCAGAAGCCTTAAAGGATGTTAAAGAAAAAGGTTATGGACTTGTAGCACCACAGCTTTCAGAAATGACTTTGGAAGAACCTGAGATTGTACAACATGGTGGTAGATATGGTGTTAAACTAAAAGCTTCAGCACCTTCTCTTCATTTTATTAAAGCAGATATACAGACAGAGATATCACCTATTATGGGTACAGAAAAGCAAAGTGAAGATTTCTATAAATCAATTTTGGATCAGTTTGAGAACGACAAATCTCAAATTTGGCAGAGTAATATGTTTGGCAAATCCTTAGAAGTATTAGTTAAAGAAGGCCTTCAAAACAAATTATTTAAAATGCCTGACGATGTTCAGGTAAAAATACAAAAAACTTTGCAACGAATTATAAATGAGGGCAATGGCAGTTTAATTTGTATTATATTATAGAATTTTAATGTCATAAAACCAAGTATTATCTTATTTTAAGCTACTTATAAAAAGTCTGCAACCTTAGGGTGCAGACTTTTTATATTATAATAGGCTAATAAACACATAAAGTGTAGTATATTATATATAGATATAAAACCTAAAACAAATACATTAATTTTTTATGTAATATGGAGGCAGGAAAATGTTAAACAATGAAGTTAAAAATAGTCTATTAAGAGAAGGTATTCATCCGGATGCAGTGAAATCGTTAGATGAAAAGGGTATGTGTATATTCGATATAAATAGCACAAGAGATGTATGCTTTGAACTAATTGATGGTGGAACTAAATTCAGTTGTGAACAGAGCACTTTAGATAATAGTTTGTATTTCATAAGAATTTTAGATTGATCCCTCAATTTGTAATAGTAGTTTTTGTGTAGGGGTTCTATTCCCTGCAAATCCTACTAGATTTCCTCTTTTGCCAATTACTCTATGACATGGAATAATTATAGGTAATTGATTACATCTATTAGCTTGACCTACTGCACGTGCAGCTTTAGGATTTCCTATATATTCTGCAATTTGAACATAACACCTTGTTTCACCGTATGGTATATCTTGAAGAGCATTCCATACCATTTTTCTAAAATCTGTACCTTGTATAGACAAATGCAGATCGAATTTTCTTCTTTTTCCTTTAAAATATTCATCAAGCTGAGATATGACTTCCTTGCACAATATTTCATCTTTGGGTATAGGGTCATTTTTAACTTTATATTCTATCCAATCTTTTTCAAAAATCTCGACTTTTCTTACACCCATTCCATCGACAACTACATGGATAAGTCCAATAGGCGAATTATAAGCATCATAACCAATTTTCATGTATTGCCTCCTATGTTATAGCATGATTTCTATAAATAAAAGATACCACAAGATTTATATCCTGTCTATGCTAAATCAGCTTACGTTTATAATGGTTAGTTCCATAAAATAACTCTTTAATTTTTATTAGAATCATGATAAAATAAGAACAAACGTTTGCGAGGAGAGCTAAATGGATGTAATGAGAAAACTTGAAATATTATCAAATTCAGCAAAATACGATGCTTCTTGTTCTTCCAGTGGTTCTACTAGAAAGAACACGAAGGATGGCATAGGTAATGCAGCAACATCGGGTATTTGCCATTCATGGTCACAAGATGGTAGGTGTATTTCGCTTTTAAAAATTTTGTATACTAATAAGTGCATATATGATTGTAAATATTGTATTAATAGATCTAGTAATGAACTAGAGCGGACAAGCTTCACTCCGCAAGAAGTAGTCGACTTAACAATAAATTTTTATAGAAGAAACTATATTGAAGGTTTATTTTTAAGTTCAGGGGTAGAAAGAAATCCTGATTACACTATGGAGAATTTAGTTAAAATAATAAAGGATTTAAGACTGATTCATAAATTTAATGGATATATCCATGTGAAAGCCATTCCAGGTGCTGACCCTAGATTCATTTACGAGGCGGGACTTTATGCAGACAGAATGAGTGTAAATATCGAACTTCCATCGGAGAAAAGCTTAAAACTTCTAGCACCTCAAAAGAATAAAGCGGATATACTAAGACCTATGGGACTTATTAAACATAGTATCATAGAGTCCAATGAACATAAGAAAAAAGGGTTCAGGGTACCTAAATTTACCCCTGGTGGTCAAAGTACGCAGATAATGGTTGGAGCAACTAATGAGAGTGATTTAAGTGTAATTAGTCTAACCGAAGGACTTTACAATACTTTTGGGCTAAAGAGAGTTTATTATTCTGCTTATGTTCCAGTTATGGAGAATGCAAATCTACCTGCACTCTTTACAACTCCGCCACTTCTAAAAGAACATAGAATGTACCAAGCTGATTGGCTTTTAAGATATTATGGATTTAAGGCAAACGAATTACTAGATGAGATGAATCCAAATTTTGATATTGATTTAGATCCTAAAGCCTTTTGGGCATTAAATAATTTAGAGAAATTTCCAGTGGAAGTAAATAGCACGCCTTTTGAAATATTACTTAGAGTCCCTGGAATAGGAGTTACATCAGCTACAAGAATCATAAAATCTAGAAGACTTTGTAACCTTACTTATGACAATTTAAAAAAACTAGGTGTAGTCCTCAAGAGAGCTAGATTCTTTATAACTTGCAGTGGTAAGTTTTATGGGGATAAGGCAATGGATAGCTCAAAACTTAAAAATTACTTGTTAGATCATGAAAGTTTCGATAAACCACAACAAATAAGTTTGTTTAATTTAAGGAGTGATTTATTTGTTTAGATATATTTATGATGGTAGCTTCGATGGGTTTTTATGTGTTGTATATGATTGTTATTACAATAAAATTCCTGATAATATAGAGAGTATAGACAAGTATAACATTGATATGTTATATGAGGACATGAATATAGTAACTGATGTTATAAAATCAAGGAAGGTACATTATGCTATTATAGAAAAAATATCCAAGGATAGTTTGATCCTCATTTATCAGGCATTTTTATCAGAAGCTATTGGCATGGAATTTAAATTATACAAATATATACAGTTAGGATTCAAGCTTGGAAGTAAAATTGATAATTATCTAACAGATGAAGTTGTAAATGAAGTTCAGAAATATTCTAGAAAGGTGGGACTTGAAGCACACAGATTTTTGGGTTTGGTTAGATTTCAAGAATTTAATGGCATATTGTATGCAGCAATTGAGCCCACTCATAATATTCTAGAACTATTAGGAAATCACTTTAAAGCGAGACTAACAAATGAGAAATGGATAATCCATGATATAACCAGAAAAACAGGTATTTTATATGAAGATAATGAATGGATTCTTCAAGATCTAAAATTCGAAAAATTAGAAAGTCATGAGGAGGAAGAATTATTTTATCAAAATCTTTGGAAAGTTTTCCATAAAAGTGTTTCTATAAAAGAAAAAACTAATGAAAAATTACAAATGCAACATATGCCAAAGAAATATTGGAATAATTTAATTGAGATGAAATAGTGCATTAATACTAAGAGTTATAACATATCTAAAAGAACACTTTTTTTATATTTGAGTTATCCGTTTTAAAAATATCAATAATCGTGATATAATATAAAAGAAGATAATTAATAAGTTATTGTTAATTAAAGGAAGGAAAGATAAAATGAAGAGATCACTAGAATACGTAGAAGTAGAAACTCCTAGTATAAGTATTGAAAGAAAAAAACACATGATGGAAAAAATCTACAAAACATTAGAAGAATTAGGGGCTAAAAGTAAAGAAACAGCTAAAACTAGTAAAGAAATAAATAATGCTATTCCTAAAGCACCTATAGTTAAAGATATAGATACTGATAAGAAGGTCAAAAAAGTACAATTGAATACACCTTCATTCGTAGGTTCTCTCGCAGGGGTTATGTCTAAGGCTAAAATACTTGGAAAAGTATATAATGTAGAAAAACAAGAAACTACTTGGTACGTAAACGGACCTGTAAAAATGATTAATGATATAGATCCTAGGAACATGTAATATCTATAATTTTTCTTATTAATACAAGTACATAATAAATAAAAACTAAGTCTTATAATTTAAGACTTAGTTTTTTTTAGAAAAATTATTTATATATTCAATTGAGAATTTGATTTACATAAAGCTAAATCAAGTTTATTTAAAACAAATGCTACATCCTCTTCTGTAATAACAAGAGGCGGCTGGAATGCTAGCACATTTCTATCTAGCCCATTTTTACCTATAAATACTCCCTCATCTTTTAGAATCTCTAATATAGAGTCAGCCTCCTGCGCTCCAGGTTCACCATTTTCTTTTATTAGTTCAACGCCTATCATAAGTCCTATTCCTCTAACATCATAAATTATTGGGTATTTATCTTTAAGCTTAAGAAGACCTTCTTTTAATTTTATTCCAAGATTTTTGGCATTTGTGGTTAAATTATTTTTATCAATGTAGTCAAGTACAGCTACAGCAGTACTTGCCGCTACTGGATTACCACCTAAGGTAGATGCAGAAGCATTAGTGAATGATGCTGCAATTTTATTATTAGTACAAAAAGCTGATATAGGTACTCCATTTCCAAGTGCTTTTGCTACTGTCATTATATCTGGAATTATATCATAATGCTCTATAGCAAACATTTTTCCGGTTCTTGCAAAACCCGTTTGTACTTCATCTATAATAAGTAATATTCCATTTTTATTTAGCATAGCTTTTAATTTTTTAAAGTACCATAGAGGTGGAGTTATAATACCACCATTGCCTTGTAGCGGCTCTGCAATTAGTGCAGCTATATCTGATCCTTTAATATCTATTACTCTTTGCACCGCCTCTAAGGACTCGTTAGCCGCTACTTCAAGAGTTTTATCTTTGTTATAAGCATTTGGTACAAAGGTAACACAATCAGAAAGCTTTGGATCTGCCCTCCACATAGGTAGTCCTGTAACGCTCATTGTTAAATAAGTTCTACCATGTAAACTATTGCTTAATGAAATAAACCCATTTCTCCCAGTATAAATTCTTGCAAGTAAAAGGGCACCTTCATTAGCTTCTGAACCTGTGCAACAAAAAAAAGAATGGTTAATATCTCCAGGTAATACACCGGACAGTTTTTGTGCCAATTTAACTATAGGTTCAGTTAAATATATGGTACTAGTATGCTCAAGAGTTTTAAGTTGTGTTATTGTAGATTTTAGAATTTCAGGATTACAATGACCACAATTAACAACAGAAACTCCTGAAAAAAAGTCAAGATATTTGCGACCTTCTGAATCAAATAAATACTGCATTTCACCCTTTACAATCTGTGGTGGTTTTTTATAGAAATGCTGCGTACACGGATAAAGAAACTCTTTTTTCTTTTGAATAATATTTTCAGGACCTATATAATTAGACATTGTTAATCTCCCTTAATAGTTATTTGTTTTTATGTGTCTCATTAAATTGAAAAGCTCCGAGAGTAAATCCCCCAAAAACTGGTTTTAAATCTTGATATAATTCCACACATTTGCTTAAGTCAATAATAGCTTTTCTATAAGTACTTAAAATCTTTTGTAATTCATGGACATCATAATTACAAGCTTCAATTCTAAAATTATTTACACCAATATCATTAAGCTCTTTAAGAAAAGGCAAGTAACAAAGCTCTTTATAAAGCATCATATGATTTCTGCTATAGCTATCTCTCATTATTGGGTGTTCATTTCCCTTCTCATCAACTAAAACCAATACAGTATTATCCACAATAGAATTATTTTCATGAAATGTAGGTTTTAAAATTTTGGTATTCTCATATAAATCATGATCCATATACATTACAGTAGGTGACCCATGAACTATAATTTCTATAGGAATTGTAGTTTTAGAAATAACATCTATAGCATCTATCAGTGGTGTTTCTAGCGAAAGAGTTGCAACAGATAACCCTTGTTTTTTAAAGAAACTAGCAGCAATATGATTATAAATATTTAGTGAGTAATCGCCAATAAGCTCAAGTGGCAATGACTTATATTTATGAATTGCGCCTAAGTTTGTAACAACTAGTCCATCAAGTCCTAAGTTATTTTCAGAAAGCATATGACTATACTTTGAAAAATCTTCTTCTAACATCATCCTTGGAAAACATAAATATATTTTTGTGTCTTTTTTATTATTTGTTAACTTAAGTATTTCACTCTTGCTAAAAGGAATGTCTGGAGCATATACTTCTCCTGATAAATAAATTGAGTCAACGCCCTCTTCAAGTGAAACTTTAGCCTGAGAATATGAATTCACTTTTACACTTAACTTTGGTTTTTGAGCTTTGCACGATTTAACACGTAATATACCTTTGATTTCTTCTATTTTTTCTTTAGTAATTTCGATTTCATCTATAGGTTTACTGAAAATTTTACCAGTTCCTTCACTCCGTGTGTTTATGTTTGAGAGACCTGGTTTTCCAAATGCTCTAGAAGTTGATAAGTCTCTAATGCGAGTTTCAAAAATACTTTTTGCATCTTTTCTTCTATCATAACAAATCGGATCATCTATATACCTATTTATAGCGTCACTGTAATAATTAATCATAGTAACTAGGTAATCAGAATCTCTCATTCTTCCTTCTATTTTAAAGGACATAATACCTGCTTCAATCATTTCAGGAAGATGTTCATACATATACATATCTTTAACAGCCATAGGATACTTACTTGGATATACTAACCCATCTTTTTTCATTGTAAAATTCCAACGACAAGGCTTCATGCAAAGTCCTCTATTACTACTTTTCCCGAAAATAATTCCGCTGTACAAACATTGAGCCCCATGAGCAATACACATATCTCCGTGAGTAAAATATTCTAGTTGCATATCTGTTTGTTTATGAATATTTTTTATGGTAGCTAAATCAATGTCCCTAGATGTAACAACTCTAGTAACTCCACATTCCTTAAGAGCAATAATAGTTTCTAAATTGTGGACATTCATCATTACAGATGAATGAATTGAAAGGTTTAAATTTAAACTTTTAATAAGCTCTAAGATGCTAAAATCTTGAATAATTAAGGCGTCAGGTTGAACTCTATTTAAAAACCTTAAATATTCCTGTGCATCTTCTAAATCTTCTTTATTTAGAAGATTATTTACTGTTACATAAACCTTTTTATTTAAAGAATGAGCAATAGAAATAGCTTCTTCTATTTCATCATTTGAAAAGTTATAATCTTTTCTAAGCATACGCATGTTAAGTTTTTTTCCGCCTAGATACACAGCATCAGCGCCACTATGAATGACCTTTTTAAAAATTTCAAAAGTCCCAACAGGGGCTAGCAATTCTATTTCGTTTTCATTAAAAAATCTAGTCATATCAAACATCCTTCCTTGCATTTACGTTAAATCACTATAAGTTATATATTATAATATTAATAATCTAAATTTAAAATAATTATTTAGAAAAACAAGTATTTTTACGCTTATATGTAAATAATAATTCTATAAAGATACGGAGGTGTAAAAATGGATTTAAATATTAATGTAATTAATGATTGGGACAAATGGAAAAAAACACTGTACACAGCAATTTCTATGGGTGAAACAGTAGGCTTATCTGGAGATACAATAGCAAAAATAGGCACAAAAATAGGTGATTTTTTATCTTCTAATATTGACCCAGAAAACAGAGAGCAACGTCTTTTAAAAGAACTATTCGAAGCTTGCAGCAATGAGCAAAAGGAAACTTTAACAAAAATCATTATAAAATTGGTAGAAAAAGACCATTAACCAATTACGCTATTGATATAAACCATTTCAATAAGAAATGCTAACATCAATAGCTAATGTGGAATCATTTAACAAATGATTCATTTGACACATCCTCTAATTTATAATTACTACTACTTAGTTTTTTTGCTTTAAGCCAAGTTATAACTTGCTTAAGTTCTTTGTTAGGGGGCATAGTAGCCTTTGAATAATTTGGAAGCGTTAAATTTCCTTTTACAGTGTCTGGAAAACCAGCTTCTTTTATTACAAAATCAATGTATCTTTCTGGTTTTTCTTCATTTAAATATTTGGCAGCTTTATTATAAGCGTTGTATAGTAATTTTATTTCATTAGGCTTCGAGTCTATAACATTCTTTGTAAAGATCATTACACCTGGATTTATACCGAGTTTGTCAGAACTACTTAGAACCTTACCTCCGGAAGAAATTGCAGTACTTGCAAGCGGTTCTGGTAATGTAGCCATGTCAAGTTTCCCATTGTTTAGCATCTCAAGCCTTGTCGGTATCTTTGGAATGGCAATTTTTTTAGTTGAGTTTACATCTATACCAGCACTTTCTATAATTCTGTCTGTTAAATATTCAATAATAGTATTTTTGGAAATCCCTATAGATTTCCCACTAGATTGTTCAATTTTAGAAATATTAGAATTTTTTCCTGAGATTAACTTAAAGCTGCCTTCTGTTTTAGATGTTATTTTAACTTCAAACTTATTATCGTTAAAAAACACTACTGATAGCATGTCAGATATGGCACCATCAATCTTTCCGGTTTGAAGCGCTGAATCCCTGTCTGAAGCACTTTTGAAATGCTCTATTTTAACATCTAGTCCCTCTTGTTTAAAATACTCATTGTGAGAGGCTACAATAAATGGGAGTGAATCTACATCAGGCATTACACCAATAGTTAAAGTTTTTAATCCCTTTGCACTTGACTCTGTATTTGTTTTAGTAGAACAACCTACAATACTAATACTCATTGTTAATACCAATATTATAGCTAATAATTTTTTTCTCATAATCTTCCTCCAATACTTATAAATTTAAGAAGTTGTAAAATTGATTTTGATAAAATAATAAAGTCTTAAAATCATTAAAATGACTAAAAAAAATGTAAATAACGCAGATATTGTAACACTATGCTAAGTTCATGTAAATAGATACCATTTAATTAGTTCTATTTATGTATGAACTAAATTAACAAAATAGACAATTAATGACCAAATCAAATCTTTATTTGCACAGGTAATTTTATTGTGATAAAATTTTAACTAAGAAGATAAAAAGATATTTTGATAATTAAAAAAAGTAAGATTAAATGTAATACTATTTTAATTTATAAAATGAATTATAATAATTTTTAATTAAGGGAGACAAAGTATGAGTGAGAAGAAAAGAATAGCAATACTGGGCGGAGGGTATGGTGGTGTCTTAACTGCAAAGAAACTTGCTAAAAAATTCAAAAAAGATGACAATATTGAAATTACTCTTATTGACAAACATCCATACCATACATTACTTACGGAACTTCATGAAGTTGCAGCAGGAAGGGTTTCAGAAGATTCAATAAGAATAGATCTTAAAAAAATATTTGCGAAAAGAAAAGTTGATGTTGTACTTGACGAAATTACTGAATTAGATTTCAAAAATAACGTATTAATATCTAAGAACAGTAGATATGAATACGATTATTTAATTATTGGTGCTGGATCTAAGCCAACTTATTTTGGCATAAAAGGCGCTGAGGAATACTGCCATAAATTATGGTCTTATGAAGACGCTGTAAATTTAAAAGAACATATTCTTCAGATGTTCAGAAAAGCTGTTAAAGAGCCAAACAAAGAAGAAAGACAAAAATTGTTAACATTTATTGTTGTTGGTGGTGGTTTCACAGGTGTTGAAATGATGGGTGAATTAGGTGAGTGGAAAGAAAGATTATGTAAGGAATTTTGTATAGAAGAAAAAGAAGTAACTCTATATTTAGCAGATGACCTACCTAAAATATTACCTACTTTTCCGGACAAGTTAATCTCAAAAGCTAAAAAAAGGCTTAATAAATTAGGTGTTAAGGTACTTACTAATGCTGGCGTTACAGAAGTTACAAAAGATTGTGCTACATTAAGGAATAATGGTACAGTTAATACTTACACAGTAATTTGGACAGCTGGGGTTGAAGGTTCAGATATTGTCGGTACTATGGATATAGCTCAAAAGGGTAGAAAAAGAATAGTAACTGACGATAAATTACAATCTTTAGATTACAAAAATGTTTATATTGTTGGTGATAATATCTTCTTTATCCCTGAGGGTGAAGAAAGGCCTGTACCTCAGATGGTAGAAAATGCAGAAGCATCTGCTGAATTAATTGCACATAATGTTCATAGTGATATAACTGGAACTGAAAAGAAATCCTATAAACCATCATTTCATGGTGCAATGGTATGTATAGGTGGTAAGTATGGATTAGCAAGCATCGGAGCTGGTAAAAAGTTCTATAGTTTATCGGGATTCTTTGCATTATTCGTTAAACACTTTATAAATGTTGTATACTTCTTTCAGGTTGCTGGATTCAATAAATGTTGGTCATATCTAATGCATGAATTTTTCCATGTTAAAGATAATAGAAGTCTTGTTGGTGGATATTTCTCTAAGTCATCTCCTAACTTTTGGCTTGTGCCCCTAAGAATGTTTGTAGGATACAAGTGGTTATCGGAAGGTCTTGAAAAATTACCACAAATACTAGCTGATCCCTCAAAAATATTTTTAATACCAGCTCCAGTAGTTGATGGTGCAACCGCAGCAACTGCTTCAGCAGATACAGCAAAGACTGCAGTTGAAGCAGTGGTTGCATTGCCAGTGCCTGGTTTTATAGAAAAAATTGTTAAATGGTCTATGGATGCTTTCTTTTATACTGGGGATGGTGGATATACAACTTTAGCTGCAATTTTTCAAACATGTATGGTAATTGCAGAAATATGCGTAGGATTAATGCTAATAGTAGGATTATTCTCAGCATTAGCTTCACTTATGTCAATTGCTATGGGGACAATGATTTGGACTTCAGGAATGGCTCCTACTGAGATGTTATGGTACTTAGTAGCTGGAATTGCACTTATAGGTGGATCTGGCAGTACATTTGGTTTGGATTATTATGTACTACCTATTTTGAAAAAATATTGGAAGCGAATAGGTTTTGTTAAAAAATCATATTTATATATCGACTAATTTAAATAAGCTAATATGTTAAGATAATATATATAGTTTTAAACAATAATTAAAATTTATTATAAATCGAATGTCCTTTTAATTATTTTTAAAAGGACATTCGATTTTGTAGTGGAATACTTATAATAAGTAATTATTATTTTAATATCAAAGGCAACTTATAAAAATAATTGGACATAGGTGATAATATGAGTATATTTTGGGGAAAGTACCCTGATATTGTAATAGAATTAGATAATATCAAAAAAATAATTAAAGAAAATGTTAAGTCTAGTGAAAAGGAGTTTGATGAAGCTATATCTCCTTTAGTTAATGCTGGTGGAAAGATGTTAAGACCTGCATTTTTACTATTAGCTGCGAAATTTGGAGAGTATGACCCTAAGAAGATGCAAAATCTAGCAGCGGCAATTGAGATGATGCATATGGCCACACTAGTTCATGACGATGTTATTGATGAATCTAAACTTAGACGCGGTGTTGAAACTGTGCAACATAAATACAGTAAAGAGTATGCAGTTTATATAGGTGATTTTTTATTTTGCCAATCTTTTATAATGGTATCTGGATTTGGTTATTCTACTGAAATTTTAAGAGATATTT
The DNA here is from genome assembly GCF_018861735.1 of Clostridium lacusfryxellense. Classification (GTDB taxonomy): domain Bacteria; phylum Bacillota; class Clostridia; order Clostridiales; family Clostridiaceae; genus Clostridium_AD; species Clostridium_AD lacusfryxellense. Next base: position 117,428 of record NZ_JAHLEB010000009.1, read on the forward strand.
CAAAAGCAATATCTAAAATTTGCATGGGCGAAATAAGGCAATATAACATTAGATACATGCGAAATACTAGCCTTAAAAAGTATATAAAAATTATATCTGGCAAAACAGCTGCATTATTTGCTATTAGTTTTTATGCTGGAGCAAAGGAATCTAATTGTAATGAAAAAACTTCAAAACTGCTAGGACGAGTTGGTTATTATATTGGTATGGCTTTTCAAATAATAGATGATCTGCTTGATTATAGCGGCGATACTAATAAATTAGGAAAAAGCGCTCAAAGTGATTTGATAAAAGGCTATTATACATTACCACTAATATATGCAATGACTGAGGATGTAAATGACGAAATTTCTACTATTTTAGATAACTCAACATTAAATGATAGTGATATATCTAAAGTAATTATATTAGTTAATAAATATAATGGTATAGATAAAGCTAGGAACTTAGCAGATAAATATACAAAAAAAGCTTTCGAGTATATAGAAAGATTACCTAATTGCGAGAGCAAAGAAATAATTAAAGATGTATCTCGTAAATTATTAAATCGTAATTTCTAATTTATTCTAGAAATGGATGACGGTATAGCTTATAAGGATTTACATCCTTGTCGAGATACTATAGAAATGTCAAATAAAATTAAAGAAAAGGTTGATAAGAGGTGAAGTGAATATGGTATTAAAGAAACTTAAAAGTTATGGAGAGTTAGTTATGTTTTCACATACATTATTTTCTCTTCCGTTTGCTTTAATAGCTATGATTTGGGCAGCCGATGGTTTACCTTCCGCTAGCACAATATTTTGGATATTAATTGCTTTAATTGGAGCACGAAATGGGGCAAATGCTCTAAATAGAATTGTAGATAAAGATATTGATAAGAAAAATCCCAGAACAGCAAATAGACATTTGCCTAAAGGAACAGTAAATGATTATGAAGTATTCGTTATAGTCTTTATATGCTTTTCAATATTTATTTTTGCAGCATATAAATTAAATCCTCTCTGCCTAGCATTATCACCGCTGGCTCTTTTTCTATTTATAATATATTCGTATACTAAAAGATTTACATGGATATGCCATATTATTTTGGGGATTACCTGTGGTGGTGCGCCTGTAGGTGCATGGCTTGCAGTAACAGGAAAGTTTGCTATAGCACCAATAGTTCTAGGTGCTATAGTTACTTTGTGGGTTGCCGGTTTTGATATAATTTATGCAACTCAAGATATTGAGTTTGATAGGAGTGCTGGTTTGTTTTCAATACCTTCTAAATTCGGCTTAAATGGTGCTTTATACATATCTTCTGCATTTCATTTTATTATGATTTTTTTGCTGGTTAGCTTATATTTCATAATGAATAGCGGATATATATATTTAATTGGAATTTTTATAAGTGCTATTTTATTAGCATTAGAGCATTATATAGTTTCTCCAACTAACGAGAGAAGAATGAAAATAGCTTCTTATCATATAAATCAGATAGTAAGTGTTTTAATATTTGTTTTTACAGTATTAGATGTTTTTATATTATAGTTAAGAGGTGAGTCAATTGGGAAGATATATAGTAGGAATTACTGGAGCTAGCGGCAGTATATACGGTGTACGGCTTATAGAAGAATTAATAAAACAAGATAATGAAGTTTATTTAGTTATCACAAACAACGGGAAAAAAGTATTAGAGTATGAAGTTGAACTAAATTTTGAAGAATGGCTACAAACCATTAATAAAAGAAGTGAAATGCTTAAATTATGTGATATAGATGATATGTTTTCTTTAATAGCAAGTGGTTCTTTTAGGACCGATGCAATGGTGATTGCGCCTTGCTCAATGGGTACATTATCTAAAATAAAATGTGGAACTTCTGATAATTTACTAGTAAGGGCTGCCGATGTAATGATTAAAGAAAAAAGAAAACTAATCTTGATTCCAAGAGAGACCCCGCTTAGTTCAATTCATTTATCCAATATGCTTTTTTTAAGCAATTTGAATGTTATGATAATACCACCTATGCCGGCTCTATATCAAAAACCTAAAACAGTTGAAGATATTATTAATAATACTGTAGGTAGAATACTTGCTAGTTTAAATGTCCATAGTGACTTATATCATGAGTGGAGTGGAGGTAAATGATAAAAATAAATGACTTAAGCTTTTCTTATAAAAATTCTGGAAAACACATAAAAGTATTAGATAAAACATGTTTAACAGTTAAAAAAGGCGGTATATGTGCTATAATCGGTCCCTCAGGAGGAGGAAAATCGACATTACTTAAAGTTCTAGCGGGTATAATTGTGGACTATGAAGGTGAAGTTTTAATAGATGGTGTAAAAGTAAATCCCAAAGTACATAGGATTGGATTTATACCACAGAACTACGGACTAGTAAAATGGAAAACCGTCGAAGAGAACATATTTTTATCAACTAAGATTAAAGATGGAAAGAAAAAAATTGATATAGCATATTATGAAAAATTAGTAGACAAGCTAAAACTTAAAGACTTTGTTAAAAGATACCCAGGGCAGTTAAGTGGCGGTCAAATGCAAAGGGTATCCATTGCTAGGGCATTATTATTAAAGCCAGATTTACTTTTAATGGATGAGTCTTTTTCTTCACTAGATGCATTAACTAGAGAGGAAGTTCAAAAATTGTTTTTAGAAGTATGGCAGGAACATAAGGTTACTACAATAATCGTAACTCATGACATTAAAGAAGCAATATATTTAGCAAAGAACATTGCTATAATTTCATCATGTCCTGGAAAAGTACTTGAAGTTATAGATAATCCACTGTTTGGACATATAAATATAGAATTTGATTTAGAGTCTATAAATATGAATAAAAAACTTAGAAAGATTCTAAAAGGGGAAGTTTAGGAATGAGACTTAAAGAATATAAACTAGGTAACTTTGTTACGGCTTTTTTTATTATTTTTGCCATTTGGCAAATTGTTGCGATGATTATTAATAGGCCATTATTTCCACCACCATATGTTATAATAATAAATATATTTCAAACTTTTCATAGTCAAATAGCAATTCATGCCGTTTATAGTTTAATTAGAATTATAGTAGGTTTATTGTTCACTTTGTTAATAGGAGTACCTGTAGGTATTTTAATGGGATACTTTAAAAAAATTGATGTTATACTCTCACCAATTGTATATTTTAGTTATCCAGTTCCTAAAATTGCATTACTTCCTATTATAAGGGGTATGAAGAACATAGCTGTCACCAGAAGCAATACCTTATATTGGAAAACTATTGATCACTTCATCATAAGCCTCTTGAGCTTCAGCAATTGATAATTTCGAATATAT
>NZ_JAHLEB010000010.1 GCF_018861735.1 Clostridium lacusfryxellense
TTAAATATAAAAGTAAAAAGCATGAGATACCCAAAAATATGGGTATCTCATGCTTTTTCTGTTCAAACCTAAAAACTTTACTGAAAAAAGAGTGCTTTTTTCAGTGGCCTCTATAAATTAGGGTGCTTTTTTTTATAGATGTAAATTTTATAATGTAATATAATTCGAATTTCGAAAATATACTAAAAAACTGGATTTAGATAAAGGATAAAGTCTACAAATTTTGTAGACTTTATCCTTTATTTTTTAATTTATGTAAATTACTATTTTATTAAAGTAATTAAGTGAATAGTTGTTGTAATTCTTTTTCGTATATACTATATCATTTGACAATATAACTTATGTATTTTATACTTACAATGTCAAATTAGGATAAATTATAAGGAAATTAAAATATTTATGTCAAATAGTCGAATTTTATATTATGATTTCATACCAATACTAGCGTGTTTTCGGGTTATAGTTAATCATACAATTGATTTATTAATTAATTTTTAAAATGGCTGTACCATTATCAATGTAAATCGACAAAAGGAGAATACAATGGAGAAAATTGATTATCTTGATTCATGCAAAGGAATAGCGATACTAGGGGTGTTTCTTGTCCATAGTACAATGCTTTTTTCTTTATTTAATATTAGAACACTGCCCTTTTCTATTGAACAATTACTATATACTGGTCGTTTGGGAGTTGCTATTTTCTTTATAATCAGTGGTTACACAATCTTTAGAAGTCTTATGAATAAGACTGTTAGAAAAAATTTCTTCGTAAAATATGCAACAAGAAAATTTTTCAGATTAGCACCACCTTTTTATTGTGTATTATTAGTTGCATATATTTTAAATCTTACAGTAATGCAAAAGGAACTAAACATAACTTATAGTAATATGCTTATGCACTTTACTTTCCTATATGGATTAGACAAAATTAATGTCAATAATATTTTAAAAGTAGAATGGTTTCCTTTTAACACTTTAGTTTTTTCATTTTTAGTTCTAATCCCATATAAGTTAAAAAAATATTTAACAGCTAAAAATTCATTTATATTGTTTGTTATTACTTTACTCATTTCCATAGTATTTAGTTTAAGGATACATTTTCTATATGTTAGCGAAGCTATTGATGCGACGACATATTCATGGCTATATTTTTCACCAATTAATTGGCTATTCACTTTTTCATCTGGAATATTTATGTTTTATTTTTTTCAAGATATAAATATTTCTAAAATAAAATTAATAAGAAAGCATTCTAAACTATCAGTGATTTGTATTATAATTTCTATTATAATAATCTCATACTTAAATTTACCTTATGAAAATATTTTAATTAGTTTACTATTCATACTTTTAATTTTTTCACTTCATTCCGTTTGGTTTGTTGATAAAAAATTTAGTTCTTTCTTTAAATTATTTGATAATAAGCTCTTTAATTATCTTGGTAAAATTAGTTATTCCTTTTATTTAGTCCACTATCTTGTATTAATATATGTAAAAAAGTATATTAATACTGATATATTTACTACTTCACTGTCTCTTAATTATTTATTATTAGTTCTAATATCATTTAACTTAAGTTTGGTAGTATCATATATTTTATATTCCTTCGTAGAACGTAAACCAACAATATTATTAGAGAATTATGTTTATATGAAATTGAATGTACGCTAAGTACATTCAATTTTTATTTCAGAATATTTTCAGTAATGAATTACCATTGAAGCCTAGTGCATACTATAGTATAATTTAGGTTATAGCAAATTTAATAATAAGGATATAAAGGGTGAATATATGAGTTTTCTAAAAAATAAAATAACAATAATTATGATGATATCAATATTAATTATAATATCGATTTTTACGTTTTCAATTATTAACAAACCAAAAAAACCAGCGGTTCAAGACATTAAGAAAAGTGATGTTCAAAAATACTCATTAGACATAACTGGAAAAACAGACACTTCGGCGGGATTTCAAAAAATGGTAGATTCCTATCCTAGTGGAAGTACAATAGAATTACCAGAGGGTATTTATACTTTTAACAATACTATTAAATTAAAAGATGGAATAAAATTAATTGGCGAAGCCGATGTTGTAATTAAAGGAACTGGCAAAAACACTTTATTTAATCTAGGTAATAATAACAGCTTTCAAGGAATAGAATTTCAAAGTTGTGGTACAGCTTTAAGTATTACACATAAAAAAGGACTTAAGGTATCAAACTGCAGATTCACAAATAAAATTGATTTTGCAGCAATTAATTATTCTGGGGCAACCGATAGCTTAATTACAAATTCATTTTTCTACGATATTCGCAAATATGGAGTACTAATAGATAATGATAGTTCTAACATTACAATTGATAACAATAAGTTTGATAACGCTAAAGTTTTTGGTGGTTATGAAAAAGAACAAATAAGCGGTCATGTTTACAGTTTAAATGGTTCAAAAATTAAAGTAACAAATAATATTTTAAAAAACAGCGGTGGGCAAGGTGTAATATTTGCTTATAATTCAACCACTGGAAAAGGTACCACTGATTCCCTTGCAAGCAATAATCAATGCGAAGGAAATGGTCAAGAAGGTGCTACAATCTATGGAGGAAGCAAGAAGGTCACAAGTTCTAATTCTCTTATAGGCAACACTTGTAAAAACAACAGATTTAATCAAATAGAGATATGGGAATCTAATAATAATATTGTTAAAGACAACGTGGTAGAAGAATCAGTGGCTGGCGTTGGTAATTTAGGAGCAATATGTCTGTTTCATACAACAGGAACGACTGTTACAGGAAACAAAGTATTATCAGCGCAGAATAATGGCATTGAAATAACTGCCGGAAGCTACAAATGTATAATAACAGATAACACTATACAAAATACAAATGGCAAAAATGATACTAATTCTGTTCAAAAAGGTAATGGAATATTACTTGACTCAAATGGTAAATCACAACCTCAATATATAACAATTAAAAATAATAAGATTAGCTCAAGTGGTGAATCTATAGCTAAGAGTGGTATTTATTCGACATCTAATACCAATCAAAACAACAAGATAGATAGTAATTCAATAACAGGTTTCAAGATTGGACTTCATGAATATGCTAGAATGACAATCGCAAAATAAAAAAATCTTTTAGCCGACAGGCTTGCAATACGTGCATCATCTTTAATTTAATATTCACAAACACAAAAAAAAGAGATAATTTATTAAATTATCTCTTTTCTTATGTCTAAATTATCTTCTAACTCAATTTGTTCAGGTGTCCATTGACTTAGTATTAATCCATACACAATCCAATTTACTGGATTGGTAAAGTAACCTCCATAAATCTGATATAAAAAACTAAATAACAGAAGATTTGCCAATAACATATTTTTTTTAAAGATAACATTAATTGTTAAAAATACAATTAATATAAGCAAATATACTATTCCAAACACTCCACCTTCTGCAATTAAGTATGGAAATGAGGCTGCTACTACAGCTGTCATTCCAGTTGATTTGAAGATCTTCCTTGTTCTATCTGTATTCAGGTTACCAAGCCCTACTCCGACCCCGTTAGTCTTAGTTATAGCAGTACTCGTAAATTTTTGAGTAACATTTACCCTATAACTATTGGAAGAATCTTTTCCATTTAACGTATCAACTGTTCTCATATACATCGATGACTTAGTAACAATAAAAAATATTATTGTCAAAGTGAATATTATTGTTAATCCATATCCAACTAAAATGTTTTTAAAATTCACATTCATTATTAGAATTACAAATGATACGAATCCTATAGTTCCAAACAACATTACTGAAGATCCGTAAGCTCCAGATAATGCCAATAAAAATATGGTATCTATCATATATATTATATACTTAACTCTTACTTTCCTAACTTTTTCTTTAATAATTAAATACATTAATATAATTATTATAAAAGATAAGTGAAATCCTAATTCACTAGGCTCTATATAAAATAAATTTAGTCTTACAAGGCTATATTTATTTATAGTATCATGCAGCCTCCATAAATACTCATTGCTCTTAAATAAAAAGGCAATAGGTGTAAGAATTAAGTATATTCTACATACATAATCAACAAACTTCTTAATTTTAAAATCATGTATTTTGCCACATGCAAGAACCATTAATGAAATGCATATAGTAATTTTAGAAATATTAACCAACAGTTTTTGCATCTCCAGATTTTCTATAATGATTCCTTGAAGGATTCCATAACATACTATAGGCAACGCGCATAGTATTAAGAGCGAAATATCTCTTTTTCTTTTAAAGATAATAAAAATTATCCCTAGCATTCCTAGAGCATAAAAAAGATCCAAATTGCCAGTTAAAGTTTTACTGACAAATGGTAAATTGGCAAACATCTGATGAAAGCAATATAGCAATGCCATTAATATTTCCATTAAATCACCTCCTGTACAACTCCATTACATCCTGAGTGTGCTTTTCCATTGTATAAATACTTGGCAGCTCAATTATATTTTGATTAATATATGATAATCTTTCTCTGTCCTTTATTATAGACTGCAAATTATTATATAATTCATCTTCACTTGCTTTGATTATGATACCAGTTACGCCAGGATTTATCATATCCTTAAACCCTACTAGATCTGTTATAATTACGGGTACTCCATAAGAAAATGCCTCTAGAGCTATATATCCAAATGTCTCATACCAAATGCTCGGCACTATCAATACATCCGTATTCTTAAATATGTTCTCTAATTGGGTATAATCATAAGTTCCCTTAATCTCTACTTTCTTCATAAAATGATTTGTATCTATGTTTACGTTTTTTCCATAAACATCTAAATTCCAATTATTAATATCATTTTTTAATAATTTTTTAAGTACATCTAATAGAAAGTATAAACCTTTATATTTTTCTATGGATCCGATATATGTTATTTTTAAAGGCTTTTCAGCATTATAATTCTTTTTTATTCTACTATCCTTTATATTTGAATGAGTAATATTAAGTACTCTGCTATTTTCTTTTTTTATGTATTTCTCATATGCATACTTAGAAACCGAGCTGTTATAATGAATAAAATCTATATTATTTAAGATGTCTATGTAGTATTTTCTTAAGGTCACATAACCCAGCGCAGATTGATTAGAGTTTTTGTTTATACTAGCATTAATTTTATTATCGTCTTTTTCTTCTATTTGCTTCTGATCTGGTTTAGTTAGGTCTTTATTTTTCTTTATAATTAAACTCTGTTTATATGCTCTTAATTTTTTTAGAATGGGACTGTTTTTTAAAATCCTATAAGTCTTTGATTGCATTAAAGTAACTAGTGAATTACTGTAACCATTTGCGTTACATGTTATGCAGTTTTTCCCATTGTTATAATCGGTACATATTTCCCCTTGCAAATCAATAAGATTAACTTTGGGGCATATTCCGAAATAATCATGAGATGTAAATATGGTTTTTATATTTAACTTCTGCGCAGCTGTAATCAGCTCTTTATTTAGTCCCATCAATGTATGAACATGTATAACCTCTACATCTAATCCCTTTAAAAAATCAATGTAGATATTTATATCTACATTTTTTAAGTAGTCTCGAGGACTTGGTATTCCACTTAATAGTGGAATAGAGATTGGATTTAATAACTCATATACTGTGATCTTCTTAAAAGTTGTATCTTTATCAATGTGTTGCTTTTTATTAAGTGAATAATGCCCTGGATATAACAATGACACTTCATCACCATTTTCAACTTGGTTTGACATAAGATCTACAGAGTATTTAGTTAATCCTCCTGTTCGAAATGGCGGTAACCCTAGAGAATAATGTAATATCTTAATAAGGTAACACCTCCTTTATCTATAAGAAAAGTTCTTCATAATCATCTACTATCTTGTCCCAAGAATAAAACTTTTTAATAATATTTGTAGATGTTTGGGATATCTTTTCAGTCTCAGCTTTTTTCAAATGTTCAGCATCGTCTATTGTAGATGATAAATCACCATCTTCTTTATTAAAATATAGTGCCCCATTTTTTCCAACTTCCTTATTAAAACTAACATCCAAGAGTAAATTAATATCTGTACTTGACATCGCTTCAAGTAGTGAAGGATTTGTTCCTCCTACTGAATGTCCATGAATATATGCAAATGCTTCTTCTCTTATTTTTTTAAGAAGTTCACTATTATATACAGTTCCCACAAACTTTATTCTCTTATCACTTGTAAAGTTAGTCTCCTTTAGCAACTTCTCATAAAACTTGTTTTTCTTTACGTTTGTAATTATAACTAGATCTTTATCAACATCAGACTTCATAAATTCTCTTATCATAGTCTCAAAATTATTCTCAGGTACAAACCTTCCAACTATTAAGTAGAATTCTTTTTTCTTAATTGAAAATTTATCAAGCCAATTAGTTATTGCCTTGTCTTTTCCATCTAACTTAGATTTGGCAAGTTCAGCCCCATAAGCTATAAATGTAGTCTTAGGATTATAATTCATATACTCTGTTTGTATGTACTCCTCTATACCTCTTGAATCACATACTTGTAAATCTGAATTTTTAACCATCAACTTCTCTGAATATTTCCAGTAAGCCCTTATTGGCATAATCCATTTGCTTCTTTTCCATTCATGTCCATCAGGATTTATGTAAAGACTTATTCCTAGATCTTTTAACTTTTTCTTATAAAATGCTAAGAATGGTCCTATGCGACAGGCAAGAACAAGAATTGTAGTATCACGTAATTTGTTTTCTTCAATGTATTTTATAGATTTACTTAGCGCTTGTAAATCATACAACACTGCTTTAGCTGGTCCTATATTTTTTACATTAACATTAAAACATCTTGCTTTATTAAAATAAAATTCTTCGTCATCTTCAGCCATACAAGATACATGGTACATAATATCCTTACTTTTTTTATAAAGTGTTAACTTCTCTACAAAAGTTTCAAAACCACCATATTTAGCTGGTATTCCTTTAGAACCTATTATGAATATATTTGTCATCTGTTTACACCCCTATTTTGTTTTTGTAATATTTCCATCTCTAATTCCTTATTATTTAGTTTGATTTATAAAAACACCTATAATATTGGCATTAGCTTTATTTAAAATTTCTTTAGCTTTTATTGCTGTTTTTCTTTCTGTATCGCCATGCTTTACCACAAGTACACAACCATCAACGTCTTTTGACAAAGCCTGTGCATCCACGCCCGATGTAAGTGGTGAAGTATCCATAATTATATAATCAAAATCTTTTTTTAACGCTGATAAAAATTTTTTAAAATTTTCTGAAACAAGAAGCTGCGCATAATTTAATGACGTTGGGCCAGAAGTCACTATAGATAAACACTTTTGCTTAGTAGTTCTAACTGCAACTTCAAACTTAATATCTCCTGAGAGAAAATTAACAAGTCCTTTATCATTCGATAAGTTAAACATATTGTGGATCTGCGAATTCCTTTGATCACAATCTACAAGTACAGTTTTTTTACCACTTTGCGCTAAGACCAAAGAAAGATATGCTGCTGTAGTAGACCTACCTTCACCTTTTTCTGCACTAGATATCATAATAACTTTACTTTCCTCATCAGGACATAGGAACTGTATATTTGCCTTTAATTTATAAAATGCTTTAGTGTTAATTGTATCTAAATTAAGGTTTTCTATGTGGTTTGTTTTCTCCATTAAATACCACTCCTCTCTAAAATGTCGTTATATTTTTTTTCCTTTTCTTTTAGGCAAGGTTCCGATAACATCAAGCTCCAAGTATTTCTCTACATCATCTTTAGTTCTAATTTTCTCATCGAAAAATCCTCTAAAGGTTACAATAAATACTGAAAGAAATAGTCCTAGTAAAAATGCCAATACTACATTTCTAATTTTAAATGTACTATTTTGAATGCCATTTTGGACTGAATCCTCCATAATATTCACTGCTTCTGTAGGATATATTCTTACAACTTCATTTGTAAAAGCCACGTTAACAGCGCTTGCTATCTCCATGGACTTTTTTTGTGTGTCTCCCGTAGCTGTGATTATAATTATAGGAGCACCATCTGATACCGTAATTTCATAACTATTTTTCACTTCTAAAGCAGATAAAGCTCCTTTTGAAGCAGCACTAATGTTCTTTGCAATAGTACTGGAATTTGCAATAGTCTCATATGTACCAATTGTAACTGTTGATTTGGCTATATCTTCCTTTTTACCTATTACAAGGCTTGTTATGGTTTGGTAACTCGCTTTCGAGCTTTTCATTGTATAATAACTAACTGATATTGCTGTAAATGTTAGTAACAATGTAATCAGTAGTATTATCCATTTACCTCTTTTTATTACATTTATAAACTCTCTGTAGTCTACAGTATTTTCCTTGTTCATATTAATACCTCCGTGGTAATTTATAATCCGATTTAGTGCTTTATAATCCGTTATGATCTTTTATATTATTATGTATTAATTTAATTCTTATTAGAAATAATATTAATACAATTTTTTTTGATTTCATTAACTTACTAATTAATTTATTAAATTTCCCATTTACATTAGAAACTATTAAGTTTTTTTCTACTTCCTCATTTGTTATTATGTCTAGTACTTTTTCACACTTACTTTTATAACTTAAACCATTTTTAGGATAAGCTACCCCATAAAAATATTCGATTATACGATAAGTAAAATGGGTTGATTGATATTCCATGGCATCGTCGTTATATTTACCCCACTTGATAAGCTTGCTTACAATCATGTCGTTTTCTTCTGATACAACATTTAAATAATTTTCTGAATACTTTAACCATACTGGGTTTGAATTTTCAATTATGTAGCTGTAAAAAGCTTTGCCTATTACTATACATTTATCTATATGCTCATAATAATTAGCATTAAATATTGTATCTTCTCCACGTTTATACTTTTCAAATTTCAAATTATATTTCTTAATGATTTCTGATTTATAGATCTTGTTCCACAACGTATCTCCAATTTCTTCTTCTCTCAAAAGAATGTAATTATCTAAAATATCATTTTTAGTTCTGAAGAAGTGTCCTTTCGGCTGTACTTTGGCTATTCTTATAGTTTTTCCATTCTTATCTACAGTTACATTTGTTTGCCCTGCGATAACTAGGTCAACTTCATTACTTTCAATGCACTGGTACATTTCCGCAAGCAGATCGTCTTCATACCAATCGTCGCAATCGAAAAATATAATGTATTTACCTTTGGATTCATCTATTCCTCTATTTCTTGCAGCCCAGGTTCCCTCGTTTTTTTTACTAATCACTTTTATTCTTAAATCCTTTTTTGCATAATCATTACACATATTAAAACTATTATCAGTAGATCCATCATCAATTATTATTAATTCAAAGTCTTTAAACTTTTGATTTATTATCATCTCTAAACACTTATTAATATATTTTTCTCCATTGTATATTGGGACTATAATACTTATCTGAGGCATAATAACACTCCTTAATTGGCTTTTTGATTTCTAAGCTTATATAATATTGGGAATATAAGACCATAACTTCCTGTCTTTATAAGTAACGCATTGACTTTATCCTTAAGGGTTAGCTTCTTATTGCCTATTAGTTCAGATATCTTTATACCTTTTACCTGTTTTGATACTATCTTTCTAAACTCAGTATAATTGCTTCTTTGACCAGTCTGACAATATTTTAGGAAGTATTTATTATGGATTGCCCATAGTGTTTTTATTAAGTACACCCTATAATAGTCTTTTAACTTTTCATCAAGCAGGGGATTCTTTTCTAGATAGTCTCTCATTATATAACAGCCCTCTAACATATCCTCCATTGATTTTATCGAAAATGTTTTTGTTAAAGATGTTTCTCTTTGCCTGTAATAATATAAAGGTTCACCCATTGAGTAAATTTTATTTGAACCTGCAAGTAATAGGAACCCAACAGGAGTATCTTCACAAACTTTAAAATTAGGAAACATAATCTTCTTTTCGGTGAAGATCTCCCTTTTGTGAATCTTATTCCACACATAGGCCTTGATATCATTTAATAAAAACATCTTAAGAGCTTCAATTTTATCTATATGTCCCTCTTTATCAATTCCTTCGATTTCGTATTTATCTGATATACATCTATCTATTATCTCTTTATCTGATATATCTTCATTTAAGTTTTCTTTATCCGTTATATCGTTATATAATATGTAATCACCGATAACAACATCAGCATTCTCCCTTTTAGCCACTAAATACATTTTTTCAAACATATTTAGTTCAACAAAATCATCCGAATCAACAAATGCTATGTATTCTCCTGTTGCTGCTCTGAGCCCGGCATTTCGTGTTTCACTAATACCTCTATTTTCTTGATTTATAATGATTAGCTCTGGGAACTCTTTTTTATATTCTGCAAGTATTTCATAACAACCATCTGTAGACCCATCATTTATTATGATAATTTCTTTGCTTTTAATAGTTTGCTTAATGACACTCTCAAGGCAAGTAGCTAAATATTCTGCCACATTGTAAACAGGTATTATAATACTTACATCTACTGTATTCAACGAGACATCACCTTCTTGAGTTTGTGCACAGTAATATCTTTTAATAAAATTCTTAAATATTTTGATAACATATAACTTTTAAGAATTAAAGAAACTCTGTAAAGTTCATTTTTTTTCTTATAAAGTTTTGATTTGCTAAGTCCTTCTAAGGCTTTGCTATATTTTTTTTCTTCATTTTCATCTATTTTAATATTCTTTAAATCTTCTACTGTTTCTTTTTCAACTCCATATTTCACTCGGTCTTTATACATCTTAACAACGTGTTTAGAATATAAAAGTTGTTGCAGTGAATTACTTTGCGAAATTCCACTCCTTCTAATTCTATATCTCACTAAGAACTCATTAGAATTCGCAAGCTTAAATCCATTAGTTATCAGTCTTAATAAAAAGTCATAATCCTCTGCACAAGTAATTTCTCTGTAGCCGTTATTCTTATCCGAACATTTTTTTCTAAAAAACCATGTTGGATGATTAACAAAATCTACATTTACGAGGCAGCTTTTTATTAGTTTCATGTCGGCAGGTATTATTGCATCTCTGTATAATTCCACACCATCTTCGTCCATATTAATACACCTAGCGCCCAGGAAATCAACATCTGGATGGTTATTAAGGTAATTTATCTGTTTTTCAAACCTGTCTGTCATTGATATATCATCTGCGTCCATTCTTGCTATAAACTCACCTTTTGCATAACCTAATGCTTTATTTAAGCTTTTAACTAATCCCATGTTTTTTTCATTTACAAAATAACGTATTCTACTGTCTTTTTTGTTATAAAATTTGATTATGTCATTCAATTTCTTATTATCTGGATTATCTAAAATAATGATAAATTCTAGTTTTTTATAACTTTGGTTAAGGATTGATTCTATCGCCTGCATTAACCATTTTTCTTTTTCGTTATATACACTCATAATTACAGACACTAACATCTGTCCACCACTATTCATGGGAAACACCTCGCTTTTAATTCTTTACCTTTTAACTTATGCTCTATTACTTACTTTTCTAATTACAGACACAAATACATTTTTCTCATAATTATTAAATCCTAGCATCCAGAACACAATAAAGAATATTATTGAAAATAAGATACCAAATATCAATATTGAAATATATGATGTTGGACTCATGATACTTATAACTAAAAATCCTAAACCAAATGTAATTAAACTTGGAATTACTAATTTTAATATTTGCATCCAAAAGTATTTAATATCTAACTTTATAAAATATTTATAGTATATATTGTTTGCTACAGCATTTATAATCATTCCGATTGCTGTACCAATTGCACAGCCAAGCCCTTGATATTTTTGTACTAATACTATTGATATAAGTACATTGACGACTGCGATAGTTAGGTATATGTACGCCTTGACTCTATGTTTATTCATCGCTTCAAGCATTGTAGCAAAGAGTGATTGAATAATCGAGAAAATCTGAGGAAACATTAGTATTATAGCAATTACATAACAATACGAATATGAATCCCCAACCCACCTTGTAATAAACTGTTTCCCTACTAATATAAAACCTACAAAAATGTAGCAACATATATAATATTGGATCCGTCCTACTTTTGTTAGTACTTCCATTAGCTCTGTTTTGTTTTCCTCGGTAGTAACCATTTTTGTGAGTTTTGGCAAAAACATACTTGATAAAACATTAGATAGAGATATAAAGTATGTATTAAATTGCGATGAAACTGCGTATATAGCAATAGGAGCCGAGCCTACAAAAACTGCCAGAATAAGTTGATCTGTATTCCAATAAATCTGATATGCAATTGCACCTAAAAACACGAAAAAAGAATACCTAAATATTTCTTTAAACAGTACTTTATCAAATCCAGCAAATTTTATTTTTAAATTTAATATTTTAAAGCAATAAATTACGTTCATTAACCCTAGTAGTAGATTAAATACTGTTGATCCTATAACCATTCCAAAGGCTCTAGATCCAAATAATAATACAGTTATCATTATCGCAGGATTCAAAATCGTTCTAACTAGATTAATGACTTTTATATACACAAATTTTTCATGTGCTGTTATTATTGAATTAAATATACTTAGCGGAAACGATAATGAAATATTAAATATAGCAACCATAAACATTTGCTTAGTTTTAATGATTTCATCAGGACTTAAATTTTTACCCATGATTTTTCCCAAATTGAAATATATTATTGTTCCTATTACTAATGAAATAAGTCCTAAAATCAAATACAGAGTTAAGAACATTCCGTTTACTTTTTTTCGGCCATCTTCATTTTTTTCTACCATATACTTAGAGTTGTATCTAATTACTGCATTCCCAAATCCTAAATCTAGCAAATAGATGTATGCTACTATTGAATTTACTAGTGAAAATAATCCATATTCAGCTTTGCCAAGTTTGGATAACATAAACGGTGTATAGACCAATGAAATTACATTCCCCAGTATTATAGTAATATACGTTATAACTACAGCTTTCCTCATACCATTCTTCAAATCTTAGGCCCACCTCAATTCCATTACTTGTAGTGTTTTTCTTATATTATTTATTTAGTTTCTAATTATTTCTAATATCTTGTCATAATTTTTTAGTGCAAATGCATTATCATATGCTTTAATTTGAACATTTTTAAGTTCTTTTATTAACAATGGAATTTCTTCAATGCTATTCACAAATTTAATGTAATTTAAATTCTTTAACCATGCGTAAGTATCTTTAACTTTATGATTATAGTTTGCGATAACAATACAAGGCGTTGATGTAATTGCACAAAATACCATTCCATGTAACCTATCAGTAATAACTACTTCAACCTTTTTAAATTGGTCCCATTTTTTGTTTAATTCTTTTTCTCTTTGGTTAACATTAATCATATATTCTAAGACTTCATTTTCGCTGCCTTTACATTCTGCTACTGTATCTGTAATAATTACTTTATCAAAGTTACTTTGAACCATATTATTAATCTCATCTTTTTGCTGGAGAGTCAAAACCCCTTCTCTATCTTTTCTAAGGCTTAATAACGCACCTTTTCTTTCATATCTAGGAAAACTTTTATTTAAATACATAACAATGTCTGGAGTTAAAATTACGTTATTGCTCGGAAAAGCCTCTTTCATTACTTTGTAAGAAGTCTCTTCTCTTGCAATCATAGTCAAATTTTTATGCTGATTATAAATCAGTTTAGTTTTCTCAAACTCTTTTTTCCCATTCTCAGTGTCTTTGAAATAAATAGATTGTGGGAACATTATAATCTTATAGTCTTTGAAACCATCAATAATTGTTCTTCTACCTTCTTCTTCCCAGTAGTATTCGTCTCCTAAGTTTCCACCACCATGTAATGCAAATACATCGCCTTTTTTAACATTCATTTTTAAACTTTTTAAATGATTCTTAAGTTCAAAAGTAGTTATTTCTATAATTTTATGATCTTTAAAATTATCTTCTAATATCTTATTTTCTGCATATACAATAGCTTGATCTCCCAAATTACCATGGTGTGGTGTTCCTATAAGGAAAATGTGGTTTTTATCTTTATCTATTTCATATAAATAGTTTGTTTCTTTGTAGCCTTGTTCAAATTCTTTATATGACTCTATTTTATTTATAATCCTGCCTGGGATAACTGGTTTTACTATATGTTTAATTTTTATCTTGTTTTCCTTATGTTTAGGATAAATAGAAGCATACAACTTAGGATGTTTAGCAATAAACGTTAAAGATGCCTTTTGTTTTAATCCCATTTTTTTATTCTCTTTTAAATAAGTTGCGTTTTCTATTAGCTTATTTAAAATTTCTTCAACCTCATTTGTAAATTCATTCTTTTTGTAATCTAATACCAATATGTCATTAAGGCAAAAATGTAATCTATTAAATAATTGCCTCTCGCACATATCTGATAATTCCGGCTCTGTTTTCTTTATATATTCTAAGCACTCCATGTTAGCTTTATAATAATCATATCTTTTACTAGGAGTGTTGCTGCCACAAATACTGTCTTCTCGAAGAAGATAATAATATTTAGGACTTTTAATTTCTGCAATTAAATTACACATCGAAAACAATTTATATGTAGTAAATATATCCTCGTAATACTTTCCCTCTGGATATCTAATAGTCTCAAACAGTTCTTTTTTATAAAGCTTGTCCCATGCAAAATTCTTAATGCCATCATGCTCATCAAGAACTAACTGTGATAATGCCTCTTGTTTTGTGAATACATAAACCTCTTCCGTATCTGAAATTGTTGTTATTCTACCTTCCTCTACAATATACCTACCACAAACAGAAATATCAGCTTTACGTTCTGTTATAGTTTTATATAATGATTCATACATGTCACTTTCAATCCAATCATCCGAATCAATAAATCCTATATATTCACCACAAGCAATATCAAGTCCCGCATTTCTAGCAGAACTTAATCCACCATTTTTTTTATGTATTGTTTTAACTCTACTATCTATTAATGAATATTCGTCGCAGATATTACCACAATTATCTGGAGATCCATCATCAACTAAGATGACCTCCAGATTTTTATATGTTTGGTTTAATATACTGTCGACGCATTTTTTTATGTAAGTTTCTACTTTATATATTGGTACTATTATTGAAATTAAGGGGTTTTGCATTCAATTCCACTCCTCTATTTAGCTTATTACTTTGTAGCTGCTACTTCTTTTATTGCTTCTTTATTTGTTTTTTTATATTCCATTGCAATATCCATTAGATAATCCCCATATCCACCTTTTAATAGTGGCTCTGCTAGTGTTTTAAGCTCATCCATGGTTATCCAACCTTTTCTATAAGAAATCTCCTCAAGACAAGCTATATATGTACCTTGAGTACTTTGCACCGCTTCTACAAAATTTGAAGCCTTGAGCATTGAAGAATGAGTTCCCGTATCAAGCCATGCAAGTCCTCGTCCTAGTAAATTAACCTTAAGTTTTCCTTCCTTCATGTAAATCTCATTTAAATCGGTGATCTCAAGTTCTCCTCTTTTAGAAGGTTTAAGATTTTTAGCTTTTTCCACAACGGTGTTATCATAAAAATATAGTCCTGGTATAGCATACTGAGACTTTGGCTCTTCTGGTTTTTCTTCTAATGAAAGTACTTTACCTTCTTTATCAAACTCCACTACTCCAAAAGACTTTGGATCTTTAACTTGATATCCAAAAATCTCAGCTCCACTCTTTAGCCCTGCAGCTTTCATAAGACTTTGTGAAAAGTTATGACCCCAGAATAAATTATCCCCGAGTATCATTGCTACGCTATCATCCTTAATAAATTCTTCTCCTATTACGAAAGCCTCTGCTAATCCATTTGGATTTTCTTGAACCGCATATTCTATTTTTAAGCCTAGTTCACTACCATCCTCAAATAACTCCTTAAAGCCTGGTAAATCTCTCGGTGTTGAAATTATTAATATTTCTCTTATCCCAGCAAGCATTAAAACTGACATGGGATAATAGATCATTGGCTTGTCATATATGGGCACCATTTGTTTTGATAATGCTCTTGTAACAGGGTAAAGTCTTGTACCTGATCCCCCAGCTAATATAATACCTTTCATATTTATATTTCCTCCCTTGAATAATTCTTTAAGATTAATGATTATCTACATTGCATCCTTATCGCCGAAAAGCACTCCTACTGTTTTGAAAATAAGACTTATATCTATCAATGTATTTCTTTCTTTGATATATTCCACATCCATTTTCATCCATTCTTTAAAAGTGACATCACTGCGCCCATTTACCTGCCAATAACAAGTTAAACCTGGTTTTGCAACTAATCTTATCTTTTGAAATGGTGTAAACTGTGCAACTTCTTTAGGAAGGCTTGGCCTTGGTCCAACAAGAGACATTTCTCCCTTTAACACATTAAGAAGTTGTGGTAACTCATCTATACTTGTCTTTCTTATGAATTTTCCTATTTTAGTTACTCTTGGGTCTTCTTTTATTTTAAACATAGGTCCTGACATCTCATTTTCATCTTCAAGTTTGCTTAGAAGACGTTCTGCATTTGTACACATAGACCTAAATTTGTACATCATAAATTTAGTACCGTCCTGCCCAACTCTACTTTGAGCGAAAAATACAGGACCCTTTGAATCAAGTTTTATCCAGATAGCAACAATAATCAGCACTGGGCTTATTAATATTAATCCGCTTAAAGCACCTATAACATCAATTATCCTCTTGAGGATAAAATACCCTATGTTTTTCTTATTTTTACTAGCAACCTTCGATACATTATCTTCCGGTCTAACTATTGACTCTCTTTGTGGTTGTTGCATTTATACCCCCCCTAAATTTAAACTGCAATTTTTTTAATATGAAATTGATAAGTGTTGACGCTCCTAGACTTAAAGCTGATAACCAAACTAAAATCAATATAGACAACTTCGGCAAAAATATCACTCTTTGAAAGTAATAAAAACAGAAGAAGGTGTGAGTTAACCATATATTTGTGGAATGTTTCCCTAAAACTAAAAAAACATTTTTACTCTTAAAACGTTGAATAAGATTTGTACAAACTAATATGAAGGTCGGTACTAATATAAAGTCTATATATGTAGCGTTACCCTTCCCAATAATTTTACATATGGATGAAAACTCAATTCTAACTACTATGATGGCTATAATTGTCAAAGCGTAAATACTATTTTTATCTAGTCTCTTGCTAGTTAATTTTTCATTTATATAATTAAATAAATTGAATTTAGCTATTATAAATCCAGTACAAAATGTCATTTGCCAAAATAAAATTTCCATTACATCCTTGTAGAAAAAATTAGTTTTTAAAAATGACATTTGAGGTGTTTTAATTACTATTACCTCTACAACAATAGATAAAAAATAAACACCTAGCGATGTAGCTACTGAAGAAATAACACTGCCTTTCAAAATTGACTTTATAAATGGGAAAAGCAATAATAATTCTATGTACAGTCTTACAAACCACCATTCCATATTATAAGATGAACTTAATGTAAAAAAGTTTGCCATAAATTCCACTATACTAAGATGATAACCTGTATTGCCTCTAAACCATATAAGGCCTATTGGTACAAAAATAATGAAAACTACCCAATAATTGATCAAAAATTTCATCATTTTTTTAATTGAATCTTTAATTGTAAATTTATCTTTTCTAAGTGAACTTATACATAATCCATATCCACTTAAAAATAGATACATAGCTACACATATATTTCCGAAATCACCTAAGAAAAACTCCAAGCTCCAATTTTGATATAACCCAAAATTCCCAAATGAAATCATAGAAATATATGATACATTTTGTATTCTTTCTGGAAAAGCAAACAGGTGACGAATCATCATTAAGACAATTGCAACACCTTTGGCTAATTGAGTATGAGATTTAGTAAATTCAAGGTTATTAGTCACCAAACATCACTTTACTAGAGGTTTCTTCTTTTACTACTTCATACAGATTTTTAAATTTATCATTCTCTTTTAAAGTCTGAAGATACTCCATGAATGGAACCTTTAGCTCATCTCTTTTTAAAGCAAACTCTACTGTTGCCTCAAGAAATCCTAATTTATCACCTACATCGTATCTACGTCCTTCAAATATGTATGCGTGCATTTCTTGCTGGTCTATTAATGTCTTTAGCGCATCAGTTAACTGAATCTCACCGCCTTTACCAGGCTCCGTATTATCTAATATATCAAATATCTCAGGTGTTATGATATATCTACCAAGTATAGCTACATTTGATGGTGCTAAATCTACACGTGGTTTTTCAACTAGGTTATTTACCTTGTATACCCTATCACTAATTTGAACTCCATCAACTATGCCATATTTATCTACGTTTTCCTTAGACACTTCTTGAACTCCTAGAATCGATGTTCCTTTTTCTTCAAAACAATCCATAAGTTGCTTTAAACATGGAGTATCGGCATCAACTATATCATCACCGAGCATTACAGCAAAAGGCTCATTACCTACAAATGCTCTAGCGCAATTAATTGCATGTCCAAGACCTTTGGGTTCCTTTTGTCTTATAAAATGTATATTAACCATGTTTGATATATCTCTTACCTGCTTAAGTAGATCATCCTTATTTTTGTTTTCAAGTTCAAGTTCGAGCTCTACTGACTTATCAAAGTGATCTTCAATAGATTTTTTATTTCTTCCAGTTATAATTAATATCTCTTCTATACCCGATTCTATTGCTTCTTCGATAATATATTGCATTGTAGGTTTATCAACTATAGGTAACATTTCCTTAGGTAATGCCTTTGTTGCAGGCAAAAATCTTGTCCCTAGTCCTGCTGCTGGTATTATAGCTTTCTTTACTTTCATATAAATCGTCTCCTTCTTTAAGTAATGCCTTTTTTTTGTAATGCTTTTTTTCTATGTAATATCTTAATTTTTTATCTAATGTGGCCCTTTTATGATAGCCGATAAATATACTCAATAATTCTTCACAAATTACTGTTTTTATTATATAACCGAGTAAACCTTATATCAAACTACTAATTTGGCAACTAAGTATGTTAATTGCCATATGCTCCAATATACACTAAAGGATTGGTTATCTTACCTTTAAAGGCTCCTAACAGGTCGTTTTGTTCATCTAATATACATTATATTTTTTATTGTTTAATTAAATTAAACTTCACATAATAATTACATGATACTGGAAAGTAATTGTAAACTACTCTTAACAATAATATGAAATCGAATTCATTTTATTTTTTTATTTCTAGCGCATACTATAATCATTGGTTCTAGGTACTTAATGTCATCTTTATATTAATACGTAAAATAAAGCAGAAGTTTAATAACTTCTGCTTTTCATGATTTTGTTAAGTTTTGTTTACTTACTGTTTTTAAAATTAAAATTTATTTGTTGTAAGTTCGTTCATAAGTAATATCATCATAAATATCGTTTCTTTATATAATAATGGTAAAAAAACAGTTTAACCATATTGCAAATTCTCCTGTTTACTAGGCCTATGCACCATTAAACAAGAACTTACCAACCTTAGTTTTTTTAATTAATACCCACTCTATCAAATACGTAAATATTATCGAAGCACTTAAAACCGCTAAAAATCCAACATATGGAGGAAGATAACTATAGTATTTTACATATATATAACCAACCACTACAATTACCGGTTGATGAAATATATAAACTCCATATGATGATTTCGCCATATAGTCGATAACTTTATTTTCTTTGTTTAAAAACCTTTGAAGTAAATTAATCACAAGTAATAATGAATAATATCTACACACAAGATTTATAAAAAAACTAGGATACTTAAAATTATCAGCCAACAATACTAATGCGGACATTGAAACTGCTATCATAATGACAAAATAGAAGACTCTTTTTTTATCTATATTTATTATAAGTTGTTCCATAAAATTCTTATTTACGTAACATACGTACCCTATTAGGAAAAATGGCAAGTACATCGTCATATCAATTATAGCTATAAGTGGGTGAGTCATCGGATATATTTTATATATCCCTAATCCGCATATGCTTGTACCAATGGTCAATATTAAGATAATCACATCTAAAAAATACGGATTGTAATTACCTAACTTTTTAATTTTATTAGTAATTATCTTTTTATAATCGATAATCAGTAATACTCCTGAGAAAATTAATATGTAGTAAAGATACCAAGCATGGGAAAAATTGAAATTTGATGACCATGGCAACAATTGCTTTAACCACCCATCAAAAGAATGCCTCCCTTTTAACAAATAACTTCCAAAATAACTCTGCAACGTGTTTAGTATAATCATCGTAGATGCCAAGGGTATCCCTATTCGCATTAATCTATTATGTAAAAATTTCTTTGTTCCTTTTCTGCTTAAAACTGAGATACTAAAATAACCTGAAATAAATAGAAAAAGTGGCATTCTAAATAAATTTATATAAGATGTATATACTCCAAGTCCATATATCTTATTTTGTTCACTTGCAGTTATTACCCATGTTGAACAAAAAATCATAGCCACATGATATATTATTCCAGCAAAACTAGCAACGGCCCTCCCACTATCTATGTATCTAACTCTCTTTGGTCCAGTTTTCTTCTGAACCTGTGTATTTCCTTGATCTTTGTCATCGCACCGAACCTCGATATTATCTTGAACCTCGATATCGCCTTGGGTACTTTTTTCCCTTAACTCCATTTTGTTCACCTCTCATATTTTGATTTTAATCTTCCAATTACATTCCATAATATAGCTTTTATTCCCTCCTAAAATAATTAATTCCAATAATAGTTGTCATTATAACATATTTCTCTTCATTTCGACATTTTACTAATTTTTCTAATCGTTTACAATTCACTTTCAACATAGATTTATAATATAATCTATTAAGCAAAAAAAAGAATAAATCGCTCCAAAGTATGGAATAATTCACTCAATTTATAAAATATTATATTAGTTAGCTCTGCATTTTTTATTCTTAATAAAGTATCTAGTGAAACACTTATAATACACTAGATAAAAAAATCCCAAACCTATTAAAGCCCCTGTAAAATCTATTAACACGTCACTTACTGATGATCCTCTACCTGCAATAAACTTTTGATGATATTCATCAGTTACTGCGTAGAATAAGCATATAAACATTATATAAGTTAATGCATTCCTGCCTTTAAGTGCAAATAAAAACAGAAGATTCGAAACAAGCACTGCTAATATAAAATACTCAAAAGCATGTGCATTTTTTCTAATAAATATATTTATTTTTTCATCTCTTTGATTTATCGGTAACAAGCTAGGATTTGTTTTGTTTGAATTAGTTTTACCCTGCAAAATATTTTTATCATTTCTTATAGATTGAACAATCTTATAGCTTCCAGTATTCGATAATGTGCCTGGTCTCGAAGAATTATAGAATATCAAAACCATCCATACTAAACATAATACAATACTTAATTTTCTCAATATATCACCACCAATTTTCTAATAAATTATATTGTATCATATCTTACTTTTAATGTCATACTTTTGAACTAATAAACTTCCTTCTATTCTGTTTCAGATTTACCTCCTATTTTACACCTTTAACCTTTACAATGTTTTGGTAAGAAGATAATATAGGTATATTAAATCCATATGCAGTAATTTCATATTTTCTATTTAGTGTTAATGCCCAATACGTATCTTCAGAATGAAATTTAAATTCAAATAAATTATTAGTATTTTTAAATACCTTTATATTGCCATCTTCCATTTGTGCATAAATTAAATACGTATTTTTATTATTAGTTCTTACTATTCGTTTATTTCCAATCGTTACTACATAAGTATTTCTAATTAAATGAGGAAAGAACATACTTACACCTAATGCTACAATAATAATTATTATTACTTTTCCAATTTTGAAATTCATAAAAGGTTTTCTTTTAAATCTATAGGAAATATTTCTCACCCTAAACTCTCCTTTAATAAATCCTTTACTTTAATTATTATTCCTCTTTTAGGAAATTAGACTATATAACCAAAAAAACCACTTAAATTTATATTATAAATTTAAGTAGTTCTCCTCATGTAGTCTTTTACCTTATTTTTTCAAGGACAATTTTTTCGTTACTTTTGTTAACATAATACAAAGTATCATTTTTCACAGATTCCTCTCCACCTTCAAAGATTTCCCCATAAGTTTTCTTGAATCCTTCATTTGTTTTATATATATACACATAAGTATAATCATTTTTTAATTCTTGGCCCCAATCCTTAGTGGATATATCTTTAGTCCAAATATCACCTTTATAATAAGGGTTCCCAAGACTCCAACTATCTAGCTTCAAGTTGGTTTTTATAGGTGTTATATTATACCTGTTCACCCAATAATCATATCCATGACTTCCAACAGAAATTATATAAACTTTATCAGTTTTAGGGTTTATTGTTCCTTTTATCTTTAATATGGGTACATATGGCGTTCGCCTTGCTATCGTACTTTTTACACTACTAGGAGCCAATATAATATTATTTATAACTGGTGTTACCTTGATAGTAATTAATAGAAATAATAATAACACTGTAGAGCATGATAGTTTCTTTTCTTCTTTCAAACATGTAGTTACTACAAGAAAAATCAAAGCCCCTAATATATAGGTACCTGTATACCTAGAATATGATGCTAGATTAGTAGCCTCATACTCCGTATATGTAAACACATATAAGATAAGTAAAGATGTTGCGTATATGACGGCTCCTATAAATATCGCACTAAGTCCTAATCTATATCTACCTTTTTCCTCCTCATTACAAATAAAAGTTATAAGCATTATAGAAATTGTGAGTAGTATTACTATCCAACCCATAAATGATAATTTAAATGTATAGTCCGTTAAAAAAGTTTCAGTAAAAGCATTACAGAAATTCTTTATAGTTATCATTCGGTAGTGTGGCGCATTCCCATTAAACAAATCCTTTATATTTTGCACATTAACTCCACTTGTTTCCCAAGCCTCACCTGTTTTTGTAATTTTAAGATATATAGACCATGAATATTTTGATATTAAGGTGAAAAAAATCGGACATAAAACTAAACATATCTTTCTATTACGTAACTTAAGATATGTGCTTAAATTGTCTTTTTGTTTTACTAATAAATCTATAGTCATTATCATAATTGCTATGATTGCTAGTCCAAATCCTGAGGATTTTGTAAGTGTTAATACAAATAATGTGAGACTTATATTAATTAATTTAAAAGTACTTAGTTCATTAACATAGTAGGTAAAAAGTACATTTGATAGCATTACTCCTAGAATTGCATCCACCATTAGATTCGAGTAAAAGTCCTGAAAGAATGCCAAGGGCAAAATTAATATAAAAACAAATCGAATAACTATCTTGCTAAAGTTCTTCCATCTTATATTACTAAAAATAGGCAACGTTAATGAAAAATATAATATATTCATAGCCCTATACAAATTGCCTTCGCTAAAACTTCCAGATAGTCTCACCCATAAGTATTCAAAAAGTGCAGTTGCAGGAGGGTATCCCCTAAATGTTACAGTTGATCCAGTATGATTTCCAAGAGCATCGAAGATATACATATTTTTAACTACAGTTCCCCAATGAGAAAATTCATCCCAAGATGTTAACATTCTTCCCCTTTGGGTCCACCATGCTAGTACAAAAAATATCATGAAAACAACAAATCCAGGAGTCCAAACATTTTCTATAAACTTCTCTCCATCTAAGTACAAATTATAACAAGAAAAGATAACACTCACTACTCCAAGTAGTATTATAATGAATACACCCATTTTAAGTTTTCCTAATAATCCTGCTATATACAAAATTATAATCATTACTAATATCCACACTGCTAAGGTTTCTTCAATTCTTTTATTAAATATGGAGGAAAGCATAGCAGCGCCAGAGCATAATATAAAAAAGATGAGTATTAAATACATATTATAACTCCTCAGGAATAGAGATTTTCTTAAAAACCCATTCCTTTTGAACCTTATAACTCATAATGGACAAAATTCCATCTATCATAACTTTAATAAGAACCACAGAACGCCCAAAAACAAACCAAGTAGCCGATACGCTTAGTCCTGATATAAGCATTAGAGTTAGACATAAGGCATAATATCTAGCTATCACAAATTTATCATAAGTTTTGTGTTTAAATACTGCATTTTTATTTACATTATAGTTAAATAAAGAAGACATAATCCTAGATACAATGGTTGCGAGTAAAATAAAATATGTTGGTGTTAGGTTATAAAACAGTTTTGAAAACAATGTAAATAACCCTATATCCAATATAAAAGATATAAACGATGATGACATAAATTTAAAGAAAACCCCATAGATCTTTATTGAATCTACTATGGGATTAAAATGAGATGACTTATTTTCTTCTATATAAATAGTGTCGATACAAACTTCGTCTATAACTATATTTTTATTTTTACATTCAAGTAACATGTTTGTCTCGTACTCAAATCTTTCTCCACGTACGTTCATTAATTCTTGGGCAAATCCTGTTGAGATAGCTCTTAACCCTGTTTGTGTATCACTAATACGTATTCCAGCTAATAATCCAAACATCTTACTAGTCATTATGTTTCCAAACCTGCTCCTGAAAGGTATATTTGATTTTGAAAAGTTTCTAGATCCTAAAATCAATTTATCTGGATTATCAATTAGCCGTTGCGATACCTTCATAATATCCTCAATGCTATGCTGTCCATCTGCATCCGCAGTAACAATACCAACACACTGGCCACAATTGTTTAGAAAATAATTAAACCCCGTTTTTAGAGCTCTACCTTTCCCCATATTCTTTTCATGAACCAAAAGATGGCACTGCTTTTGAGCCCCTATCTGATCAAAAATCTGTTTATACTCCACACCACTACCATCATCCACTATACTTATATTTGTAAAACCCGCCGTTATAAGATTCCTAACTAAAACGATCAGCTTATTATCTGGGTTAAAAGCAGGTATTAAAATCGAAATGTTATTTAATATTGTTAATTTCCCGTCACTCATCCTCGCACACTCCTAATAAATGTCTATATTAGAATTATGCCCAAATGTCGATTAAACAAACAAAAATACCAAGAGGTATTAATCTCTTAGTATTTTCTTAAATTTAATATCCATTATTTTTTTAAATGGATATTCAAATATTTTTAATGATAGAACTAAGGCTAACCCAACCGCAAGGAATAGGTAAACTATCTCCCAATAATCCGGGAACATTTTAATTATATAATCATTTAATTTATAATAATGGTATGTTGATAATACTAGATGATGTATAAAATACACTTGAAGTGTCCTAGTTCCAAACTTTGTTACAAATGTTTCACCTTTTGGAGTTATATATAGGATTGCAAGTGATAGAATAATAGATAACCCATAAAACATCAATCTATAGGCACCACCAAATATAGGTCTTTTTAAAGTTAAAAAAGAATTACGTCCTGTTAAAAACCCTCTGAATAAATACATATCTTGTCCATATAAACAAATAATTATAATTAATATAATTATAGAAATTAAAGATATCCATTTTAACCAAGAGCATTTTAAAATCTTTATTAATTGATTTTGATTGAAATAATAACCAATTATGAAATATGGAAAAAAGACTAAGATCCTTGATAAACTAAAAAGATCTTTAACCGATACTATTTTGTAATACCCTACCATAATTCCTACTATAACAGAAAAAATTATTACAAACACTGGCTTAATGCCTTTTATAATATATGTAATGCAAAACCAAACACTCATCGCTAGTAAATACCACGGAACACCTGCTTCTACTAAAAATTTAAAATCTGTCTCTGAATTCCCCAATAGATATCTGGTTACAATAAAAAAGCATAATTTCATTAAAAAATATAATGTTAAAAATGAAAACACCTTCTCTATACTTAGATGTTTTCCTTCAACAACTGTTTTAGAAAAATATCCTGAAACAAATATAAATAGAGGCATATGAAAAGTGTAGATAAACATATATATATTCCTCATAATTAAAGAATCAGCTGTATAAAAGTCTACAGAATGACCTACTACAACTAACACTATAAGCAATACTTTAAGGTTATCCCAAAAGAAAACTCTTCCTTTGTCATCCATTTTTAGTATTTTATCATTAATATTTTTATCAATATTTTTTTTATCATTTGTTTCCATTATTATCATTCCTAACTATTTTAATTATTACCATAAGAATGATTATCGACAAATTATTCATTCTAGCAAAGTAAATCTACTCTATTCAACAATAATATCACTTATAGTAGCTTATATGTGTTTTTAATAATAATAATTAATATAATGTTTTTATATTATTTTAAGTTTGAGTATTTTTATAATGGTTATCAAGAACTGCCGCAAATCCTAAACAAAACCATACAATATATGCTGCCTGGAAATTGAGAAGTATAAATGATTGTAATAAACTTAAAAATGCAGCTGATACTATAGGTAGAATACAACAAAAACGATAAACCTTTGGAATATTGGTTAGTTTTATTAAAATGTAATAACAAGCAGCGATTAAACTCGTTAGATACATTATTAATCCTATAAGCCCCCATCCCATCCAAGTTTCAAGTATGAAATTATGTGCAGGTCTTTGTATTGGTTCTTCCAAAATTATTTTTTTCCCAGTAACTTGATCCGTAACTGGAACTGACTCTTTATATGCTACTGCAAATGTACCAGCTCCAACAATAGGATTCTTTTTTATTGCAGTCCAAGCTTTCGACCAGAATATTCCACGTATTGCGTCACTAGCCTCAGTGGTTTCTGCACCGTTCTCTTCTTCATCATCGGATTTCGGTTGCGTTAATGCTGGTATTTTACTTACAATAAAAGAAAATGTTCTATATACATTACTGCGTGATTTCATGAAATTTACTGATGCGGCAAGTATAGTAACCATAAGACAGACTATCATAAATGATATGATTCTCTTCCATGAGTACCATTTGAAACCAAATAATAAAATAATTGAAACTACAATTACCGCTCCCATAACTACCCAGCCTAATCTCCCACCAGAAAGAAATGCAAACACCATACTAATTCCAATATTTAAATAAGCAACTGGAGTAGTCCATTTTGGTAATCTCTTTTCTTTACTTTCTTTTATAGCCCATACTGCAAATGTAATAAACATTATAGAAATGTACATATAGATATTAATATTATCTAAAAATGTTAATTTTCTAATATCTGTGAATCTAAAGCAATCTACCATTTCTCTAATATTTAGAGCAGAATAAATAATCAATATTCCACTTAAGAGATGATTTATTTTTGGTTTATATCCGTCCATTATAAAAAACACTGACGAACCCAGTATCCATGATCTTATAGGCCATGTTGTCAACGCAAAGGGTAGATTTTTAACAAATCTAACTCCAAAAAGTATAACAAAATATATACCAAATGAAAATAAAACCCAAAATACCCTTTTGGATAACCTGGAAAAACTATAATTATGTTTATATAATCCACGATAAATAAACATATAAAGAAATATCCCTATAGCTATTATTTCAGCTAAGGCAATACTTACAGAAATTTTGTCCACTGGAATTAGCACTACTGTACCAAATATTAATAAACAAACTAATTCCACGACCAAATAACGTTTATTAAATGATATAAAAGTTTTCATAGTTATTTTCTCCTTTACTGCTTTAAGATAATATTTTCTATCCTAGCTACAAATTCTTTTCTACTATATTTAGCTAAACATTCATAATAATTTTTTTTAGCATATCTTTCGTAATCTTCATAACATAATTTTATAGCTTCTTTTATTGACTCTGGATTTTTGCCATAGCAAAGAACTCCATTTTCTCCATCCTTAAAGATATCTACCATTCCACCTTGATTTGTGGTGATAATTGCAAGTCCATTACCCATTGCTTCTAAAATAGAAATTGGTTGGCCCTCATTTGGATAATATGTAGGAAGGCAAAATATATGATTATCTCTAAGTAGCGTCGCTTTTTTATCACCTTTGACAACTCCATTATATGTTACACTATCTCCAAGCTCGTTAATCATTTGATTAACAGTCTCTAGTATTTCTTCTTCTATATTCCCCGCTAAATTCAAATGGAATTTAAATTCTTCTTCTTTAAGTCCTAGGCAAGCTTCCATTAAGTCTAAGATACCCTTGCTTTTCATTAAGTTACTTAGATATAATATTTGCAATATATTTGTTTCTTCATTATTTTCATCTTTATTAGACAAGTTCTCATTTTTAATTAATTTTTCAGTTAACTCTTCCTCGCTCATCATATATTCATCCTGAACTCCATTTTCACAAACAAAAACTTTATCTTTATGAAGTATTCCATCAAACATGCTTATCAGTGAATTACCGAGCACTATAATGCCTGAGCTTTTATTAAAATAATATTTTAATCTTTTTTGCTTTTTAGCGTCTAAACTATCATACATAATGCGAACATATCCACCATGAAAGTGAAGAAAACATTTAATCTTTTTTAACTTAGCCACGTTTATAAAGGGGGTATACTTTAAGAACCCCAAATAACTTTGGGCAGGTGTAACATAAACTCTATCAAATTTTCCAAATAAAATCTTAAAACAGCCAATAATTATTGGCCTAAGACTATTTAATACTTTCTTAATACTAAATTTACCTTGTGCCACGAGGCTTGTAAAAGTTCTTTCTGCATTACTATCTATAAACTCAACTATATGTCCGTTTTCTTTTAAGCCAGCCAAAAGCATTTCATTAGACACAGACATACCCGTTATAGGGTCTGGAAATGGTCCTATCATTAAAATCTTCATATGCTTAGCTCGCCTCCCACTATTTCCTCCATATAAACCTGTTTATTACACTAGTATAGCCTTGAATAATATTAACAACCTTTACAGCCACATTGACATCAGTATAATCAAAAGCTTTCACTGTTTTTTCTCCTAATGATTTTTGCTTAGTTATTATATCAATAGCCTGAGTTATGCTTCCAACCGTTATTCCACCAAGTATAAACGATCCTTTGTCAACTGCTTCTGGCCTTTCAGTACTTGTTCTTATTGAGACTCCTGCAAATTCCATAATATTAGTTTCCTCGGCAAGAGAACCACTATCAGATAAAACGCAAAAGGAATCCTTTTGAAGTTTGTTATAATCATAAAACCCAAATGGTTTAAGTTGTTTTATATTTTTATGGAACTTAATGTTTTTTTCTTCAATTCGTTTCCAGCTTCGTGGATGAGTTGAGTATATAACGG
The DNA here is from genome assembly GCF_018861735.1 of Clostridium lacusfryxellense. GTDB lineage: Bacteria > Bacillota > Clostridia > Clostridiales > Clostridiaceae > Clostridium_AD > Clostridium_AD lacusfryxellense. Next base: position 29,360 of record NZ_JAHLEB010000010.1, read on the forward strand.
GCATATCATAAGTTTCAGCTATAACATTTAGTGCATCCGTTATACTTTTAAAATTTTCTTCATTATCAATGTTTTCTTCTCTGTGAGCACTAACTAAAATATATTTACCTTTTTCAAGGCCTAATGTTTGGAGAACCTTACTTTCATTTATTTTATCAATATATCTATGAAAAACTTCTGGAAGAGGTGAACCAGTAACAAAAGTATATTCCTTGCGTATTCCCTCTGATAAGAGATATCTTCTTGCATGTTCTGTGTATGCCATATTAACGTCCGATGTAACGTCAACTATTTTCCTATTTATTTCCTCAGGTACATTTTGATCAAAACATCTGTTCCCAGCTTCCATATGAAATATCGGTATTTTTAATCTCTTAGCGGCAATAACACTAAGGCAACTGTTTGTGTCACCAAGTATTACTAAGGCATCTGGTTTTTCGCTAGCTAATATTTTGTAACTTTTATCTATTATATTACCCATAGTTTCACCAAGATCATTTCCTACAACTCCTAGAAAATAATTTGGCTGCCTAAGATCTAGTTCCTTAAAAAACACATCATTAAGTGTATAATCCCAGTTTTGTCCTGTATGTACTAGAATATGATCAAAATAAGTGTCACAAGCTTTTATAACTTCAGATAGTCTTATTATCTCAGGTCTTGTTCCAAGTATCGTCATTACCTTTAGCTTTTTCATAAGTTCTATACCTCCAAATAATATGTGTCTGGCTTTTCTGGATTGAAACATTCATTAACCCACATTACAGTTACCAAATCACTTTGGCCAACATTTACTATAGAATGAGTGTACCCTGTTGGAATGTCTACTACCTCTAACTTATCTCCATTAACCTTATATTCAATTATATCTTCGCTATTTATATTTCTAAACCTAATAAGCGCCTCACCACTAACTACCATAAATTTCTCATTCTTAGTATTATGCCAATGATTCCCTTTAGTTATTCCTGGTTTAGAAACATTTACTGAAACTTGTCCACTTGCGGCTGTTCTAATGAATTCAGTAAAAGATCCTCTATTGTCCTTATTCATATTTAAATCATAAGAAAATTCATTAACAGGCAGGAAACTCAAATAAGTACTATAAAGTTTTTTGGTTAATTCATCTTCCATATTAGGGATATTTAAATCTATCCTAGACGATTTAAAACTTTTTATCTTATCTGCTAAATCCCCTAATTTAATATTGTGCACTACAGGTACATAGCAGTATTCCTTCTTTTTAGATTCAATTCCACTGAGCGCTCTCATAAATTCATCTAATACATCATCTATGTAGCATAACTCCAAATTAACATCTGGTCTTGATATTTCAATTTCTAAACCCTTTGCAACATTATTACAAAATGTTGCTACTACAGTATTATAATTAGGCCTACTCCACTTACCAAACAAATTAGCTAATCTATAAACCAATACTTTTACACTTGTTTCTTTGCTATATTTAAATAATAAATCCTCGCCTGCTTTTTTACTAATTCCATATGGATTATCTCGCTCTGCCTGAATAGAAGAAGTTATGAGCACTGGTGATTTATTATCGTTCTTCTTAAGAAGGTCTAATAGCTCTGACGTAAATCCAAAGTTACCTTCCATAAATTCTAAATCGTCTTTAGGGCGATTAACCCCCGCTAGATGAAATACAAATTCACATTCTTTAGCATAAACTTCAAGAAGTTCTTTATCGGTATCTTTATCAAATTCTAATATGTCAACAAACCCCTTATTTTTAAGCTGTGCTATAAGGTTTTTCCCTACAAATCCTTTTGCTCCAGTAACAAGTATCTTCATATTTATCCTCACAATTCATTAATTTTTTTTATCCCTATATATTTATTTATCCCTTTATTTTTATTTAGCCCTTTATTTTTATTTACCCGACTTTGTGTTCCATAGTATGATATTGCATAATACTTTTTAGTTCATCTTGTATATAATCAAGTTTGAGTAATTTTTCTTTAATTCCTTCTACATTGAGAATACTAGTGTTATGAGAATTATATTCTTGCTGGGTGGAAAGTTTAATATTGCCTTCTACAAAATATTTATCGTAGTTAAGATCTCTTTTATCTGCTGGAATCCTGAAAAATCCTCCCATGTCCTTTGCAACTACAAACTCTTCTTTTGTAAGAAGTGTTTCATATAACTTTTCTCCATGGCGGGTACCTATTATTCTAACTTCATTGTCAGCATGAAATAATTCTTTTACTGCTTGCGCTAAATCGTGTATTGTTGACGAATCAGATTTTTGAACCATAATATCACCAGCCAAAGCATGTTCAAAAGCAAATAAGACAAGTTCAACTGCCTCGTCTAAGCTCATAAGGAACCTAGTCATATCAGGGTCTGTAACAGTTAGAGGACCTCCATTTCTTATCTGCTCAATAAATAGTGGAATTACCGAACCACGAGATGCCATAACATTTCCATATCTAGTTCCACAAATAACTGTTTTTCCTGTAGGAACTGTTTTAGATTTCGCTACAAATACTTTTTCCATCATAGCTTTTGAAATACCCATAGCATTTATTGGATATGCAGCCTTGTCAGTGGAAAGACATATTACCTTTTTAACTCCATAATCAATTGCTGCTGTAAGTACATTATCCGTTCCTAGTACGTTGGTTTTCACTGCTTCAAGAGGAAAAAACTCACATGACGGAACTTGTTTTAACGCTGCTGCGTGAAAAATGTAATCTACTCCATGCATAGCATTTTTTACACTAGATATATCTCTTACATCACCTATGTAAAATTTAATTTTATCATTTTTATATAATTTCCTCATATCGTCTTGTTTCTTCTCATCCCTTGAAAATATACGAATTTCACCTATATCTGTATCAAGAAACCTTTTAGTTACTGCATTTCCAAAAGAGCCTGTTCCACCTGTTATAAGTAGTGTTTTATCTTTAAACATAATGTATCTCCTTTATTTTATATTATTATTCAAAGTACTTATCAATTCTATTTAATAGTTCTTGTTTGTTAAAGTTGTTTTCATAATAACTTCTAGCGTTAACCCCAAGTTCTAATAATCTCTGTGGTGATTCATTAGATAATTGTATTATTACATCTGCCAGCATCTCATAATCTCCAGCAGGACTACAAAGACCAGAACCCGATTCTTTAATTATTTTATCTGTCTCACCACTTGCTGATGCTAAAATTGGTATGCCGCAAGCCATATATGACTGAAGTTTTGCTGGAATTGTTTTAGAAAACAATGGCCCACCTGTTAAACATAAAAAAGCGGCATCACTAGCTGCCATAAACTCGGGAATCCTAGTGGCTGGTTGTTTGGGAATGAAATTAAACATATCAGTGAGTTTATTTTCATCCACAATTTTTACTAATTCCTCTTTATAACGTCCATCCCCGACAATATTAAATCTAATTTTCTTATTTGGATTTTTTTCTTTAATTAATGATGCGGTTTTAGGCAATATAGCTAGTCCCTGTGCAGTTCCGATGTTACCAGCAAAAATTATATTAAATACATCATCATTAGGGATTTCATCGATTATGATTTTATCTTCATTTATTTTATTTTCTTTTATTTTATTAAGTGGCTTATAGAAATCTTCTGCATATTGTGGCCAGTATTCTATTTTTTCAATTGAAACACCACGACTTTCAATGGATGTTACAAAGCTATTTGATGTGGTAAATATTTTTGTACAATATGAATATATATAATCAACCATCTTGCCTATAGCTCCTATAATCTTTCTGTTAGTTATACCTGTAATTATTTCAACATTTTCAGGCCAAAGATCTTGAACATATAAGTAACATGGTATTTTTCTTTTTTTAGCATACCAAACTCCTGGTAGAGCTTGTGTCATAGGGGATACTTCAAATATGAATACGTAATCTGCTTTAATTTTAGTAAACATCTTCCAAAACAATCCTGATATAACAAAGGATAAATAGTTTAAGGCAAGCATTATTGAATTCCTTCCCCTAGGGATAAGCGGTATTCTTATTACCTCAATTCCGTTATATGTTTCTTTTCTCTTTTTGAAAAGCCCATATCCCTTATAATACTTACCCAAAGGATAATTGGGTATGCCTGTTATAACTGTTACTTTGTATCCCCTTTTTACCCATTCACTACAAATATCATTTATACGAAATTGTTCAGGGTAGAAATATTGTGCTATAACTAAAATATGTTTTTCCAACTCAATATTCCCCCTTCCTTATTTATCTCGAGTTTTTATCAGCTTATCTTCTTTGGCAACTTATTGCGATGTGTTATTTTTTGCGTTAAAGTAATGGATTCTTCTTTTGGCGTTGATTCTTTAGACGTTGATTTTTTCGAATTACTTTCTTCGGTTGTTGTAATTGATTCTTTTAAGTCCCAAATTCTATAGTTTTCTTTATAGTCTGACATATTCAAATCATAAACAAAATCTCCAAATACCTTATTAACTATTCCGAGCTTTAGACCCATAAGACGTAATATAGGATTAAACACCTTAGTTAAGGTAATTTTCTTACCATGAGCCTCTGCAATTAGCTTTACCATTTCTGAAGTCTTAACGTACTCATCATTTTGCGGGAAAAATAATCCACGCTCTTCGTTTTTTATAATTAACCTAATGAACTCACACAAATTATCTATATGAAGCATACTTCTTTCATTATCTATGTCAGGAAACATAGGTAATTTCTGAGCAAGCTTTGCAAGTCTTGGATAGTTTCCTTTAGATCCTTTTCCATAAATCATAGGAGGTCTTAGAATTACAATTTTGAAATCATCATTTTCTAAGGATTTTATTCCCTCTTCTGCTTGAAGTTTGCTGTTTCCATAAAAATTACTTGGATTTGTAATTGTGTTTTTATTTATAACTTTTTTATCATTTATATTTCCACTATCTCCATAAACAATAATGCTACTCATAAAGATAAATTGCTTAACTCCAGCCATTTTTGCTTTTTTAGCAGCCTCTATTGTCAAATCACGATTAACTTTATAATACGAATCCTCCATATTAGGATCTGTAGAAACATGTGCTATACCAGCAACGTGAAAAACCACATCATACTTTGTAAAATCTTTTTCCTTCCATAAATCGTCCCTCATACTCATTGTATCTATAGAATATTCTCCTAAACATTTCACTAGCCACTTAGAGAGAGAACCCCCAATGTAGCTATTCATTCCAGTTATAAGTATATTTTTCGTCTTAAATTCATCTCCTTTTTACCTTAATCTATTCTTTTCTAATTATCACCAAAATAAATAATAATATACTTATACTTCTCTCCAAGTTAACATCCTTTTATAGTTTATGAGTAATCCTACAGTTTATGCCTTTAAGTTTTTAGGTTTTTTGGACAAACAAAAAGACTAGCAAAATGTCTATTACAACATTTTGCTAGTCTTTTTCTTATATATTAATTCTAATATTTAATTTTAATGTATTTTTATTATCTAATCTTTTAAAGCATTTCTATTCTTTATCATTGATATAATATCTTTAAAATCAGAATTAAATAAAATATATTCTGACAACACCATGCAAAGCAAAAATATAAATGCTTTGATTAATGATGGAAAAGGAATTATTCTGATTATTTGATAAGATACAATGTATATTACAAAATGAATTATCTCGTTCTTATGTATTTCAAGACCCTTAAAATCAAATGATGAATACACATACCATACAATTAATGTAATAAGTGTTGCATATGCAATCATTACAGAATCCTTTAATACATAGGCTGCAAATACATTTAATACAAATGCTAGTACAACCATTTTAGAAGCTACAAATAAATACTCCTTGCCTCTTTTTCCCACTTTATAAAGATTTGCATATAAAACATTTGTTAAACAAATAAAAGGAATTCCAATTATTAATATTCCTAGTACTTCTAAAGATAGTATATATTTTTTGAGCATATTGTCCACTATAAACTCAAGCACGAAATACCCTGCAGGTGCAAAGCTGCATATTAATATAATATATTTCTTAACTTTTGAAACAACCTTTTCATCTCCCTTATTTTTAGCTAAATAAGGATAAAACAAGACTGTTACTGAATTAACCAGAACTAGAAATAAGCTTAACATTGATACCGCAAAAGAATAAAATGCGAAATCATTCACTGTAAATTTGAACTTAACAAACCACCTATCCATAGTAAAAAATAGAAGGCTTACAGTGTTTGCAATCATTATAGTAAACCCCATACTTGTTATGGATTTTATTTCTGGATATTTTATTTTTTCTGCTTTTTTAGCCGAATTCATAATTAATACCGTACTGATTATCGCCATAACTGCATTGCCAATAACTTGAATCTGCATATATAAAATTGGTGACTTTACAATAAATATGACTGCAAGAACAGATGCCAACATCACTATATTTTGTGCTACTCTTATTACTACGTATTTATTGAATTCACCTGTAGCTCTATATAATAGAGAAATAAATAAAACAACCTGAAAAGGTAATATATAAAATACAAAATATCTAAATGCCATATCTTTTATTAAAAATATTGATACAAATAGTAGTACAACCACAAGGCTTACTACTATTTTTAGCATCACATAAAAATAGCCTTTTATTTTCTCTTTTTTTATGTTTTCTATATCTTTGCCACCTAATATTAAATACATTCCATCTGAAAATCCAAAATGCATCATTCCTGCAAATCCTACATATAGTGTAAATGTCTTTAAATACCCATATGATCCTAAATCGAGAACCTTTGGCACAACTAGTGCACTCAATATACCAATTAATATCCCCAAAACCTCTACAAATATTACTCTAAGTGATTTGTTTATATTCATTTAATTTCCCCTAATTTCATTTAATTCAATTTCATTAAAATTTAAAGTTCATAATATGTTTTCCAAGAGCGCGACTTTCAGCTTCTATCTCAAATACCTTATAATAATCTTTAATCCCATAAATAGAAGTTTCGTCTATTATTAGCTTTGAAATATCAGAGCTAAATTCCTTAGTTTTAAGTAACTCTGCTGCGCCCTTAAAATCTTCTACAGTACTTCTTGTAACCCCATAAATTGCAAGTCCCTTTTCTAATATCTTACGAGTATTAATTCCTATAGAATTCTCAGCTACTCCTGTAAATACTAGCTTAGCTCCTGTTTGCACAACTGTCATAATCTCGTCAATTCCGCCCTCAGACGCAACGCCACCAATACATTCAAATGCAACATTAATCTTTTCTTTTTTAATCGCTTTATCGTTTGATAAATAAGTTTTTACGCCTTCAAACATATCAAGTTTCTCCTGGTTATGTCCTACAACTACAATAGGACCTTTGTGCACTTGTTTAAGCACGGAGCATAATATATATCCAAGGATACCATCGCCCCATATACCTATAATATCATCTTCTTTTAATATAATTCTACGAATTGCTGCAATAGAAACAGAAATAAGCTCTGAAAACACAGCAATGCTTGAATCGATATTATCCTCAATCTTTACAAGATTACGAGCAGGATATGCTATATAATCCTTTGAAAATCCATTGTAACTACTTGATGCAAATAATGCTTTAGGAGAATAATTCTCTCCCAGCCTTGGGTCACTGGAGAGTGCAATATCAAACTCATCTTGTTTATCTTTATCTATCATTATATTTGGAACTAATGCAACCTTATCTCCCTTTTTAAAGGAGTTTGTAGGATCTTTAACTATAGTACCTATGGCTTCATGAATAAGGTTTATTGGATATTTTAAATTTAGAGTTCTTGCGTCACGGCTTCCAAGGTAATACCTTATATCAGCTTTACAAATGGCCGCTGTTTCAATTTTCACTACAGCGCTTCCAGCATAAACTTCTAAATCTTCAATATAAACTTCAAACCTCTTTGATTGAACTATTTTGAATCCTCTAATTAACATTATATAGTCTCCAATTTGCTCATTTTGATTACAGATTTTAGCAGAAGTAGATCTTCCATTGTAGTTATTTTGAAATTGAGTTTATCTCCTTCAACTAGATGAACTTTTTTACCATAATCTATTACTAAACGACAGTCATCAGTAGAGTTTTGTACTTCCTCTGATGCTGCTGCCTTTTTATGAGCATCATATATAGTTGAATAGATAAAACTTTGTGGTGTTTGGCCTATGTATAATTCTTTTCTCACTGGAATAGACGATATAGTATTGTCGTCCAAAGTTTTAATTATAGTGTCTGAAGCTGGAATAACAGTATCTACTGCTCCGTACTTTTTAGCTCCTTCAATATTGTTAACTATTATTCTATGAGAAATTAGTGGCCTTGCTGCATCATGAATAACTACAATATCATCAGGACTAACGTCTTCTTCAATAGCTTTTAAGCCATTTAACACTGATTCTTGTCTTGTTTCTCCACCATCAACTATCCATTTTATTTTATTGAGCTCAAATTTTCTAGTCCATATTTTTATATCCTCATGCCATTCTTTAAGGCAAACAATTGCTATTGCATCTATTTGTTCATGTATATCAAATGCCTCTATTGTGTGTACAACTATTGGTTTACCATATATATCAATAAATTGCTTAGGTTGATCAACTATTCCCATTCTAGTACCTTTTCCACCAGCAAGTATTATAGCTACATTCATCAATAACTACCTCCTATTTTTTATCTACAAGATTTAATATTAAGTTCCACACTCTTTCGCAACTATTACCATCTAAATAATGATAGAAGTTCTTTTGAGCAACCTGTCTAATAGCTATATATTTTTCATTATCGCTATTCTTCATATAATCTATTAAGTCTTCTATTTTTGTAAGTTTTGGACCCGGTGTATCTTCTTCCTTGTCAAAATCAATAGCAAGCCCTCGTTTTTCCTCATATTGAACACTATCATATGGAAGGAAACATATCGGTCTATTTAATACTAAATAATCCACATAAATCGAACTATAATCGGTAAGCAACATGTCCGATACTGCAAGTATGCTTTGAGTAGACATTTCTTCATCAAAACTCATTGTTATTATATTTTTCATATTATCAAAGATTTTATCATCAACTAACCTCTCTAAGTAGTGAGGACGATAAATCATTTCCCAGTTATTCTCTCCCATAAACTTATCAAACTGTGTCCAGTCATCTTGAGTAATTGGGAAAGCTTTTTCTATTTCATAACCTCTCCAGGTTGGACAAAACACTAAAATCTTTTTTCCTTTAGTGTTATGTTTTAAGTCGAACTTTTCTCTACATGTAGTTATATACTCTTGGTCAAACAACATATCATTCCTTGGCAATCCAAGTGGCATATAATTCGCAGGGGCAACTTTATCAAGCTCTGTTGACCTTAAATAGTATGTGCTGTCTCTTTCCGAGAGTGTTACAACATTCTTTATTCTAGTTCTAATATTCTTGTATATATCCATCATTTTTTTATTATCAACTTCATTTTTTCCTGGAGTACTTTTAGTTCCATAACCATGGCTCATATAAACACCATTTTTAGTTTTCTTGAAAACGCTAGTTGTATAATCTGAAACAACTGCAGAATAATTTTTCACCATTTGGCTTGCTCTTATAATGTAATGCATTAATTTAAAATTTTTATACTTATAAAAACTCATATATTCTAATACAATATCAGGTCTATCTTGTTTTATATTTTTATTAAAATAGTTTTGTAAGGCTTTTATATTATCTTCGGTTTGAGATGTTAATAGTATTCTCTTTTTCAAAGTTATTATCTCCTTAAATGTTTTTCATTTTTTCTTGTTTATAATAGTAATCTACCATTGATGCAAACCCAAGTGTAAACCACATGAGATATGTTGCATAAAAACTTAAAAGTATAAATGATTGTAACAAACTTATAAATGCTGCTGCAACAATAGGCATAATACAGCAAAACCTTAGCCTAATAGGTATGTTTACTAATTTCTTTAATACATAATAACAAGTTGAACATAACCCTGCTATGTATAATATTAATCCCCCTAGTCCCCATCCCATCCATGTTTCAAGTATGAAGTTGTGGGCAGGCCTTTGCATTTTCGCTATCTCTTCAGATTCAGCTACAGATATAAGATCCGATGGAATTGCTTGCTTATATGCTACTGCAAATGTACCAGCTCCTATAACAGGATTCTTTTTAATTAATTTCCATGCCTCTGTCCAGAATATCTGCCTTATTTTATCACTAGCATCAGCAGTTGAGACAGGCTCTTCTTCACCATCTGGCGTTGGTTCTTCGGCAAGGCCTGGGATTCTAGTCACAATAGCAGAAAATGATCTGTATAAACTAGCACGTGCTTGCATAAAGTTCACAGATGCAGCAAGTATTATAACTAAACTACACGCTATCATAAATGCCAAAATACGTTTCCAGGAATTCCATTTAGCACCAAATATTAATAGGAATGATGCTACAATTACAGCTCCCATAACCACCCAGCCTAATCGTCCTCCGGAAAGAAATGCAAAAACCAGACTCATGCCCACATTAACATACGCAATAGGAGTTATCCATGAAGGCAATCCTTTTTCATTACTTTCTTTTATAGCCCATATCGCAAAGGTGATAAGCATGGTACTAACATATAAATATATATTAATATTACCTAAAAATAACAAATCACGAATAGTAGGGGATGTTATACAATCAATTAATTCACGTACATTTAATGCTGTATAAATAAACATAGCTCCACATAATAGTTGGTTTACTTTTGGTTTATATCTATCTATTATAAAGAAAATAGATGATCCAAGTACTAACCCTCTTATTGGCCATATTGAATCCGTGAAGGATAAATGTAACATAATCCGTACGCCGAAAAGCACAATAAAGTAAATTCCAAATGCAAATAATATCCAAAATACTCTTTTGGATAATGGTGTAAATTTATAATCACGTTTATATAACCCATGATAAATAAACATATTTAAAAATACCCCTATAGCAATTATCTCCGAGAATGCCAAAAACAAACCTACTGCCTTTATATTAAATACCATAGTAGTCGCAATTAAAATCACGCAAATAAGTTCAATAACCCAAAAGCGTTTATGAAATGATAGTGTAGAATCCATTCTATAATTCTCCTTTGTATGCTTTTATTTCGTAAAAATCATATTATATGTACAGTTTAGTATATCATAATATATTTAAAAAGCTTAATTATTTTTCATACATAGTATTGTAGTAATTTTGATATTCACCAGACGTAATATTATCCATCCATACCTTATTGTCTAAATTCCATTTTATTGTCTTCTTTATCCCAACTTCAAATGTGGTTTCAGGATACCATCCAAGCTCATCTTTTATCTTAGCTGGATCTATTCCGTATCTTTTGTCATGCCCTTTTCTGTCTTCAACATAAGTTATTAATTTTTCTGTTATTGCACTATCTACAGTTTCACTTAAATAACTTATAACAGTTTTGATTATTTGCATATTAGTTCTTTCGTTGTGTCCACCTACATTATAAACTTCTCCAACTCTACCACCATTTATAACCATATCTATAGCTTTGCAGTGATCTTCTACGTATAACCAATCTCTTATATTCATCCCATCACCATATACTGGTAAGTCTTTATGGATTAAGCAGTTGTTTATTAGTAGTGGTATTAATTTTTCTGGAAATTGATATGGTCCATAGTTGTTTGAACATCTTGTAGTATTTACAGGCATTTTAAATGTATCAAAGTAAGCTTTAACCATTAAATCTGAGCCTGTTTTACTTGCTGAATATGGGCTATGTGGGTCTAAAGGAGTAGTTTCAAGAAAATACCCTGTGTCTCCTAGTGAACCATACACTTCGTCAGTTGATACTTGCATGAATTTTTTTCCTTCTTTAAAACCATCTTTAGTTTCCCATGCGTTTTTAGCTACATTTAAAAGATTTACAGTTCCTAATACATTTGTCTTAACAAATATTTCTGGTTCTTTAATACTTCTATCTACATGTGATTCTGCTGCAAAATTTACAACATAATCAATTTCATTATCTTTAAATATTTTCTCTACTACCTCTTTGTCACATATATCTCCTTGAACAAAAGAATAGTTTTTATTATCTTCTACTTCTTTTAAATTTTCTAAATTACCTGCATAAGTCAATTTGTCTAAATTTATAAGTTTTATATCCGGATATTTATCTAACATATAATGAACAAAGTTTGCGCCTATGAATCCTGCGCCTCCTGTTACTAAATAAGTTTTCATAATTAATTACACCCCTTTTTAATTTTTGTCCACTGTTTTGTCTTTGAATCATATTTTTTAATAACCACAGCTGGTGAACCAACAGCTATACAGTTACTTTCAATGTCTTTATTCACAACAGAATTTGCTCCAATAATACAACCATCACCAATCTTAACCCCTAGTAATATGCAAACATTTTCTCCTATCCACACATTATTACCTATTGATACAGATTTAGTATGTAGTGGTCTACTATCTGGAGGAGTTTCTGGTGATGAATGCTTCGCACTGCCTGAATACTCTCCATGATTACTATCACTAATAAATATTTTCGATGCCATTAGGCAGTTATCTCCTATAGTAACACTTTCACCTGCTGATATGTGAACGTAATCACCAATCTTGCAGTTTTTACCTATTATAAGTTTCTTATCTTCATTAATTTCTGTATCAAACATTTCTAAACGACAATTATATCCTGTAGTAAGACCTTCCCCATATGATAAAAACTTTTTACCTCTAACATATATTGGTCTACGTATTAAACGTGCTCCCTTATAAAATATTTTAGTGTAAACAAGTGATATAACATTCTTAAATATTTCACCAAAACCATATCCATTTTTCATAATTATTTACAGCCCCTTATTTCACTTAAAACTCTTTAAGCATACAGCTTAGTATATCATAAATTTCGAAAAAGATTTCAATACTTTCCCTTATTAACAAAAAGTTAAACTGGTAAATTTATTATTAAAGCTGTATTAATAATAAATTTATAAAAAAATACTCAAATGTTTAATTATACATTTGAGTATTGCACTCTTTCATTAAATATCTATATTTACCTTTTCTCTTAATCCCTTTACATCATCTAATTCACTTTTTTTGCAAATCATTATAAAATCATCTGTTTCGACTGCAAATATATCATCTAATCCTACAGTTATTATAGGCTTATGCCTAGCTACTATAAGATTATTATATCCTTCTATATTTTTTACATTTCCTAAAAACACATTGTTATGGTCATCTTTTTCTCTATATCTTTCTATTGCATTCCAACTACCCATATCATCCCATCCAAAATCACAAGGGATTACATATATCTCTTTAGCATTCTCCATAATCGCGTAATCCACTGATACAGATGCTATCTTAGGATAATTCTGGGTTAATTTATCTTCATAGTCTTCATTTAAAGATATAGCAATTTCTTCTAATATCTCATAAGTGTTTTTCAAATATTTTTTTGTTAAACTCAGAATAGTTTTAGCTTTCCAAATAAACATTCCACCATTCCAAAGATAATTTCCTTCTTCTACATAACTTAAGGCCTTCTCTAAATCAGGTTTTTCTACAAACCCATCAACTTTACAAATTACTTCATTACTATTATTAATTATATGTTGTCCATTTTGAACTGCCTTTATGTATCCATATCCTGTTTCTGGCCTTGTTGGTTTCATTCCAAGGGTTACTATACCCTCTTCATTTTCTCCTATAAAATCATAAGCATCTTTTATAGTTTGTCTAAACTTTTCTTCATCCACAATAAGATGATCTGAAGGTAATACAACCATGGTAGAATCTTTGTAGAACTTTTCTATATGAAAAGCTGAAAGTGCTATACATGGCGCAGTATTTTTACCTACTGGCTCAACTATAATATTTCTAAGTGGCAATCCAGGTAACTGCTCTTTTACTAAATCTACATAATCTAGAGCTGTTACTACAAAAATTCTTTCCTCTGGGATTAGATCCTTAATTCTATTAATAGTCATCTGTATCATTGTTTCCTCACCTAAAAGTTTTACAAACTGTTTAGGTTTTTTATCAGTTGAAAGGGGCCAAAATCTAGTACCCTTACCCCCTGCCATAATTAGTGCACATAACATACAATGCCCTCCTCTCTTCTTTTGTTATTATCTTATTTCTCTGAAAAAGTTTTTTCAAATAATTTCTTATAATGATTTGCTGCATTTTCTACAGAATATTTTTCAATTAACTTCTCGTTAATACCACTTTTATAAACAAAACCCTTATCTAAAGTTTCTTCAATTACTCTTGATAAATCATCAGCATCAGTAGGGTTATTATAATATATAACCTCACCCATAGTTACCTCTGGCAGAGAAGTACATCTTGTGGTTATAACTGGGATATTCCTGTACATTGCTTCAACTGGTGGCATACCAAATCCTTCAAATAGGGATGGACTCACAAATATCTTAGCATTATTGTATAATAAACTAAGCTCTTCATCAGATACAAACCCAGGAATTACTACACTATCTTCTATTTTATTTTCTGCTATTAATTTCACTAAATCATTAGTTGCTTTGTCTCTCATTCCTACAAGTACTAATTTAATATCAACATTACCAGTTCTTTTTTTATAAACACTAAATGCGTTTATTAGTGTTGGAATATTTTTATGAGGTAATAATGATGCAACTGATAATATATAATTTTTCTTTACTAATCCATGTTTATTACCAAAGTCATCAAAAGTAATATTATCATTTACTTCAAATTTTTCAAAATCTATTGGATTGTATATTACTTCTAAGTCACTCGGATTAATATTTTTGAAATTTTCTATTATATCTTGCTTAACAAAGTTTGATATACATATATTTTTATCACTTTTCTTAAAACTTAGTGGATATGTAAAAGAAAACAATACCCTCTTAGAAAAAGAAAAATTCTCTTTAAAATGTTTATATTGGATGTCATGTACATTAGATATAATTTTTACTCCCTTAATATTTTGAATCGATCTTACATAAGTTGGGAAAAACATTACATCTATCTTATTATTTTTAATAATCTTTGGCAATTTTGTACTTGTATATAACACTCTATTAAATCTTATTGTGTTATCAAAATCACATATAACTATTTTAAAATTCTTTTTACTAATATTAAAGCTTTTATAATTAGATTTAGTTGCAAATATGAAATACTCATTTTCATTATCCACAGATTCCAGCCCTTTTATCAAATTCATAAGGTAACTTCCAGTTCCAGCTATTTCTCCTGGAATAATATATAGTCCATCAATTCCTATTCTAATTCCCAAGCTTTTCACATCCTATTTTTTTATTTAAAGTAATTATTAGATTCTTCATTTATAATTGTTTTCACCCATGAATGAACACTATATTTTTTATAAATATCCTCACTAATAGGTACAAACTTATTATAAAGAAATTCTTCAATATCATCTAAATTATTATTTCCCAATATAAATATATTATTTTCATTATAGAAATCATATTTCTTAATATTTGTATTTGTAGTAACCATCTTTCTTTTAGCACCCAAAGTCTCGATAGTTCTCATGGTCAACCCACTTTGTTTGTTATGTTGCATATCAAATACAGTATTCGATTTTTTAAGAATCGCTGAATTTTCTTGTTCAGATAAGGATTTAAATCTAAATTCATTTTTCTTAGCACCTTTAAATTCAGGTACAAAAACCCTATTGTAGTAATATTGTAGAATATTCAAAAACATAAATGAATATACTCGAATACCCTTTGACTCTAGCTTTGGAAATAACTCATGCATTGTTTTATAGCGATTAGGATGAGCAGTACAAACACTCATGATTTCATATTCTCTATTTGAAGATTCATTAACATTCTCTTCACCAATCTTTTCATATGGAGTAGTATAAAACAATGGAAGCAGCTCTAGTTTATCCATTTTTTCACAATCATTTGTATCAAAAGAATATGCCTTATCGAACTGTGCTATTAATCCCTTAGCATTAGGATAAAGAGATAATGTATCCCATGTATAATACACAAATCTTGCTTTCTTATGTGTGGCTCTAAGCCTTCTAATCATTTCATCTGTAAAAACTTTACCATTGACTATAATAACCAACTCATACTGTTTATTTCTTGTTTCCTCTAAAATATTTTCAAAATACTTTTTAATTAAGAGGTCTACTATATTTCTTTTAATTTTTATAATTCCTTTTATAAAGTTATTTTCACTTGGCCTATCATTATAATAGTCAACTTTATAACCTTGTAATTCAAATTCATTAATAATGTGTTTATAATAACCAAAAAAAGGAGAACAAATAAATAATATACGTTTTTCTTTTTTATCCTTTGTAATTGAGTTCATAATGTACCAATCCTTTATTTCTGAATTAACATACCATTTGCTTTCATTTCTTCTAAAGAAAGCTCAAATTTACCATCTTCTAATAGCAGTTTGTTATCACTATTTTCTTTTAATACCCAGTTTGCAAATTCTTTCATACCATTCTCAAAAGTATAAACAGGATCAAATCCACATAATTCTTTAGCTCTACTTATATCTGCTATGTTATGTCTAATATCACCTTTTCTGAAATCCCCTGAAACTTTTATTTCAGAATTTGACTTATACAATTTCTTCAATGTTTCTGCAACTTGTATAACAGATATATTTTCTCCACTACCTACATTTATATGTTGGTAATTAGTAGAATCATTTTCAACCGCATTACAGGTAGCTGCTGCTACATCACTAACATGAACAAAGTCTCTACTTTCTTTTCCATCCTCAAAAATATTAATGTTTTGGTTTTTCAATAACATTTTAGAGAATATTGAAAGGATACCCGTATAAGGATTATTTAAAGATTGTCCAGCACCATATACATTTTGATATCTATAAATAGTATAAGGTATATCCATTGTAGGACACATTACCTCAAGCATTTTTTCTTGTGCAAGTTTTGTATATGCATAAAAAGAAATAGGTGTTAAGGTACACTCTTCTGTTGTAGCCTTAAGTTCAACATTTCTACCACATACAGGACATTTCACTTCAAAATCTCCATTATTCATATCATCAATCTCTCTAGATTTAGGAACAATTATACCATGCTCTTTGCAAAAATACATTCCTTCTCCATAAACAGAACGTGATGATGAAAGTATTATTTTCTTTATAGGCAATTTATTCTTTAATATAACTTGAAGTAAATTTGATGTTCCTTTGATATTTACATCAGTATATCTATTAATCTCATACATAGACTGGCCTGTCCCAGTTTCAGCTGCAAGGTGGATTATATAATCTACTCCAACAAGCGCCTTTTCTAAATCTAAGCTATTTCTAACATCACCTTTTATAATCTCAGCTTTATCTTTTATATTTTTATAAAGATATGAATCTTCATAATTACTTCCATGAATTTGCTCTGAAAAATTATCAAGAACAACTATCTCATACTTTCCTTTTCTATATAAGTTATCAACTATAGAATTCCCTATAAACCCTGCCCCACCTGTTATTAATACTTTACTCATCTTTTCTTTTCTCCTCTCTGTTTATAATTAGGAACCCCTACTTCTTAGCAGTTGCGCCTAGAATGCTTTGTATTTTAGTATTGTCTCCCCATACTGCTGGTGAATCATATTTTCTATCAGGAAAAACACCATATTCTAATTTTATCTTAAAATTATTTTCTTTAATAAATTCTTCAACCCTTTGCGCAAGTGAAATCGGATTACCCGAACAACAATTAATTATACCTTTAATTTCTGATTGTGTTGACGTTGCAACTATTTGCTCTGCTAAACCTTCAATGCTAATAAAATCATATTTATTTTTACCAGTAGTAAATGGAAAATTAGCTTTACCTTCCATTTCCGCTTTTGTAATTTTAGAAAATATAGAGTTACTTTTTAAATCGTCACCAATTATATAATACCCTCTTAACCATTGAAGAACTATTTCATCGTCTTTGGTCAACAGTTCGAGAGCTTGCCTTAAACTATTCTTAGCTATACCATATAAGCTCGAAGGGTTAGTTGGTGAATTCTCATCAATAGCACCTTCCCAATATCCAACCTCATGCATTGTACCCATAACTGATAAATGTTTAAGTCCTCCACTTATCATATTACTTAGAAATGTATAATGATTATACAAATCTTCAATATGAGTTTGTGAATTATGAACAAATCCATTTCTCCATGCCATGTGTATACATATATCTGGTTTTCCTAGTTTCTCATATATATCTTCTTCTCCATTAAATATGGGTGTATATATTTTATTAGCTCTTTCATCTACTCCGTCAAATCTAAAATCACAGGCATCAACTTCATACCCATGATTTAATAACGTTTCTACAATATGGCGACCAATATATCCATTGGCACCTGTAACTAAAACCTTTTTCATATATCAACACTCCTAAATTTTATATTATAGATCTTTTATATTATAGATCTTTTATACTATAGAATTTTTAGACTTATTCTTTTTTTGGCCCTCATCATTTACTCCCTCAGCTTTTAAAACCTTAAATACTGTACTAAATAGTATTTTTATATCAAGCATAAATGATTTATTTTTTAAATAATATAAATCATAATCAGTTTTTTCACGGTCATCATTATTATCTCGCCCATTAATTTGCGCCCAACCTGTAACTCCTGGTAATAATTTATGAACTCCTACCTTTGTTCTCATATCCTTAAGTTTCTTTTGATTAAATAGTGCAGGTCTTGGTCCCACAAAAGTCATATCTCCTTTAAGAGTATTAAGTAGTTGTGGAAGTTCGTCGATGCTAGTTTTTCTTAAAACTTTTCCAATGCTTGTTATATAACTCTTCGAACCTTCTAGTTTATCAGTTGCTACATTGGGAGTCCCAACTTGCATTGACCTAAACTTATAGAACTTAAAAAGCTCATTGCCTTTACCTATTCTCATCTGAGTAAAAAGTACTGGACCTTTTGAGTTTAACTTTATCAAAACTCCTACAATCAAAAGTATTGGTGATAAGATAATTAATATGATTAAACTAATTATAACATCTAAAATTCTTTGCATAATTTCCTCCTACATCTTCTTAATTACTCTGCTGCTTCTGCTTCTTCCGCTGCAATTTCAGGTTCTAAAACATTTGCAGTTCTATTATATGTTGGAACTATGTCTTCTATTTTTTTGTAAAGTAATTCTAAATCATCTTTCTCGATAATCACAGCTAATTCATTCATTCGCTCTTTCATTACACTTAAATCACTAAACGTTGGTTTCCCAATAAAAATCTTTTCATGTTTAGTATTTATAAGCCCTTCTTCACTCATTAGAAGCTCTTCATAAAGCTTTTCACCTGGTCTTAGACCTGTGACCTCTATTTTTATATCTACATTAGGCTCGAACCCTGAAAGCCGTATTAAATCCCAAGCTAGATCATATATCTTAACAGGTTTACCCATATCAAGAACAAATATTTCTCCACCTTGTGCATAAGCTCCGGCTTGAAGCACTAATTGTGATGCTTCTGGTATTGTCATAAAGAACCTTGTTATATATTTATTAGTAAGTGTAACTGGCCCACCATGAGCTATTTGGTTTTTAAATAGTGGTATAACTGAACCATTACTCCCTAGTACATTTCCGAATCTAACTGCTACAAATCTAGTCTCACTTATATTATCCATAGATTGTATAATCATTTCACACATTCTCTTAGTAGCACCCATAACGTTAGTTGGGTTTACTGCTTTATCTGTAGAAATCATTACAAATCTCTCTGCATTAAACCTATGAGCACAACTTGCAACATTAAAAGTTCCAAACACATTGTTTTTTATAGCTTCCATAGGACTTTCTTCCATTAGCGGAACATGTTTATGAGCAGCAGCATGAAAAATAATATTTGGTTTATATGTTTCAAAGACATTCTCAAGTCTTAGTTTATCTCTAACTGATCCTATTAATACTTTCAAATCTAATTCTGGATACTTATATTGAAGTTCCATTTGTAGATCATACGCATTATTTTCATATATATCAAAAATAATTAGTTGCTTTGGTCCAAATTTTATAATTTGTCTACATAATTCAGAACCAATAGAACCACCACCGCCTGTTACTAAAATCACTTTATCATGAATGTACCCTGCGATACCATCCATATCAAGAACCACCGCTTTACGTCCAAGTAGATCCTCAATATCGACTTCTCTAATTTGACTTAAAGAAGATTTCCCGTTTATTATTTCATACATACCTGGAATAATTTCTATCTTACAAGTGGTTTTTTTACATATCTCTAAAATTGCACTTTTATCCTCGTCTCCGATTGTTGGAATTGCTAAAAGTATTGTATCTATACCTTTTTCCTTTGCTATGGTTGGTATATCGTTCCTGCTTCCAAGAACCTTTACCCCCATAATGTTGTTTCCTTTTTTGTAATCTTCATCATCAATTACAGCTACAGGTCTATATTTACTCTGATTGCTGCCCTTCATCTCTTTAATTACCATAGCTGCTGCTTCTCCAGCTCCAATAATCATTACTCTCTTTCGATCATTCTTATTTGCATTCCAATTTATTATACTCTCGAATCTAGCGAAGATTCTAAAGGACATTCTTAAAACAAGTATAAAGATTATAATAAAAGCACAAGCTATTATACTTACACCATATGCAAATCTATGACCAATGATCCTAACAAATATTATGGTTGCTACATTCGCAGTAAGGCACGCGGCAATAGCAAGCATAAATTCATCTATACTCGCATAACTCCAAAGACTATCGTAGAGCTTAAAGATAAAAAAACAACCTATATATATAACCGTTACAATTAATGCCACCGTTTTATAATCATTTGCATAAAACATGAAATTTCTAAAATTATATCTATAAAAGAACCCTAGTATATATGCCACGTTGATTAGTGCTGCATCACTAAGAATTAGTATCGGCTTTTTCCATTTTCCTAAATTCTTCATAATTATCCACCTTTTCTTAATATCAATATATATCATTTAAAGTATAAATTGACATTTAATATATTAATTTTTCATTTCCACTACGAATTAGTATACCATAATACCTCTCGATAAGTGTTAATCTTTTATGAAACTTATATTCTCAGAATAAAATTTTTTTTTCATTTACATATATTTGTTCTATTATTAACTAAATATAACCTAATTTTACACACTTAGTCCATTTTAATTATAACTTGCTTAGGTAAACAGTATTATATGGAGATTTTATAAAAATAAATCATAAGAAATTTACGTTGATAAGCTTGGGGGTATACGCTTAGGGGGTGTGGGGGGAGAGGTGTTTGATGTTAGTTTTGGACATTTTATATTAATAGAAGGAATAGTTTTTTTGGATAACCCGTATTGGACTCTTCTAGACGTATTAATTTCTCTGGAGTGACTTGCAATAAGAGATGCAGAAACTATTAAATTCGGTTTAGCAATTCTTCTTTTGCGACTGTAAAACTCTCGTAAGGCAGCCAGGAAGGCTGCCTAGCGAACCTGAGACAGGACGTCGAATGTGAGCGTTAGAGAGTTTTACATAAGCAAAAGATTAGAATTCCTTAATCTAATTTCCAGTTTCAAATTCTTATTGCAAGGCAGCAATGAGAATTCAATACTTTTTGCACTTTGGTTTTTCTTTGCCTTGTTTCTCGAAAGCAATTAATGCGTTAACTTCTCCTCCGAATAGTATTATTATAGAAATTATATAAAGCCATAACATTAGCACTATTACTGCACCTATTCCACCATATATACTAGAGTAATTGCTAAAATTATTTACATAATACGCAAACCCTAAAGAAGATATTAACCAACCTAATGTACTAACTATGGATCCAGGCAATACTTCTTTCCATGTAAGTCTTCTACACGGGGTAAAATGATATAATGAAGCAAATATAAATGCCATTCCACATAGCGATACCAAATACCTTATAATATCCCAATTTAATATGAAGTTACCAGACAAATTTAACTTTGTTGCAATAATTCTTCCTATCATTCGTCCAAATACAACTAAGGATACTGCTACAATAATTGATAACACGAGACCTAACAGGAACAATATAGATATAACTAGTATTTTCCAATAAGGCCTTGTTTCTTCCTCATCATAAGCTTTATTTAATCCTTTTATTACAGCTCTAAAGCCGCTTGACCCTGACCAAATAGCACCTATTATACTTAATGATAATAAATTTCCACTTGTTGAACCCAAAACATTAACAACAGTATTGTAAATTAAATCAAAAGTACTTTTAGGCATTATTTGTTGTAGATACACAAGCACATCTGTGCTTTCTAAATTGCTATAACCTAATAAACTAATAAGAAGCAATAAAAACGGGAAAAATGATAACAGTAAATCATAAGCAAGTTGAGCTGCTAATGCAGCGATATCGTCATCTATAACTCTACAAAAGAGATCTTTTATACTTTTTAACATGTAGTCGCCACCCTTCTCGGTTTTCAAATTCAATTATTTAAGATGCCTAATTAACTAAGGCTTAATTTTCAATCTTTAGTAATATTATTTGCTTACTTTATACTTTCATTATATACCATCTGCAATGGCACTACATTTATATAATATGTATTATATAAGGATAATATTAGTATGCAATAAATTTCTCGCTATAATACATCTAAATAATATTGGTTTGACTTCAATAGTACGCTATAATATGACTATATATATGAAGGGGCATTTTATCGCCTTACTAAAACCAAGTTATAATTTAATAAATAAAAAGGAGGCAAACGATATGAAATTAGCATTAGCCCAGATGGAAATTACCTTTGAAGATAAAACCAAGAATAAAGAAACCGCTATTGAATTTATAAAGCAAGCCGCTGACCAAAATGTAGATATGATCTTATTTCCTGAAATGACTTTAACGGGTTTTTCTATGAATACTTCTCTTGTAGGGGAAGATAATAATGAAACTATAGAATTCTTCAAGAAATTGAGTTCTGAATTTAATATAACCATAGGGTTTGGATATGTACAAGGCACCACTAATTGTAGAAATAACTTTTCTGTAGTCTCGCCTCAGAAAGTACCCGGAGACGCACCTACTAGTGTAGAACTTGTAAACTACACTAAAATACATCCTTTCTCCTTTGGATCAGAAAGCAAATTTTATGAAAGTGGAAATGAAATCAAATTATTCAATGCTTTCGGTTTTACCATCGCACCTTTTATCTGTTACGATTTACGTTTTCCTGAAATATTTCAGATAGCTTCAAAAACTGCAACCTTAATTACTGTTGCATCCACTTGGCCAATGAAACGCCGTGAACACTGGATCACTCTTTTAAAAGCGAGAGCCATAGAAAACCAATGTTACATTGCTGGGATTAATAGGGCTGGAGAAGAAAATGGTCTTATCTATAGTGGCGACTCCATGATTATAGATCCATTAGGGAATATAGTCAGTAGTCTTTATATGGAGGAAGGTTTGGTTATAGCAGATATCTTACAAGATGATGTTATTAAGATTAGGGAGAGGTTTAAACTTAAAGAAGATAGAAAAGATAGTTTGTATTGCAGTTTATATAGGTAACCAATGAAGATTCTCCCGAGAGCCTTGAAATAAGAGTTTAAAATATGAAATTTCATTAAGAAATTCTAGACTTTTGCGAATATAAAATTCTCTGCCGCTCACATTCGCCGTCCTGGCTCAGGTTCGCTAGCCTGCACGTCCTGTGCAGGCTCACGAGAATTTTATATTTGCAAAAGAAGAATTTCTAAATGGAATTTCAATGTTTTTGCACTTCTTATTTTTAGTCACTATGGAGAATCTTCATATTTTATATTATGAATTGGTTCGTAAGCTTATTTCATGTAATGAAGATTATCACAAAGAGCTTGATATACGATGTCTAAACAGAAAATTCTCGGCCTCTGTGAGCACGTAACAATTATTAATTGTTACGTGCTCACATTCGGTGTCCTGACTCATGAGAATTTTAAATTAGCAAAAGAAGAATTTCTAAATGAAATGTCAATGTTTCCGAACTTCTTATTTCAAGTCACTATGGAGAATCTTCATATTTTATATCTCATATTATTAATTATTTTGAAACCTTAGGCTTTTTCTGGTTGTGTAATATTTGCACTTCTATTATATGTGGGAACTATCTCTTCTATTTTTGCATATAATAATTCTAAATCATCTTTCTCGATTATTACAGCTAATTCATCCATTCGCTGTTTTATTACGCTTAAATCACTGAACGTTGGTTTGCCTATAAAAATCTTTTCGTGTTTAGTATTTATAAGACCTTCTTCACTCATTAGAAGTTCTTCATAAAGCTTTTCACCTGGTCTTAGACCTGTAATTTCTATTTTTATGTCTACATTTGGCTCGAAGCCTGAAAGCCTTATTAAATCCCAGGCTAGATCATATATTTTTACTGGTTTGCCCATATCAAGGACAAATATTTCTCCACCTTGGGCGTAAGCTCCGGCTTGTAGTACTAATTGCGATGCTTCTGGTATTGTCATAAAGAACCTAGTTATATATTTATTAGTAAGTGTAACTGGGCCACCATGAGCTATTTGGTTTTTAAATAGGGGTATAACTGACCCATTGCTTCCTAATACATTTCCAAATCTAACTGCTACAAATCTAGTTTCACTTATTTTGTCCATAGATTGTATAATCATTTCACACATTCTCTTAGTAGCTCCCATAACGTTAGTTGGATTCACTGCTTTGTCTGTAGAAATCATTACAAACCGCTCTGCGTTAAACCTATGAGCACAACTTGCAACATTAAAAGTTCCAAACACATTGTTTTTTATAGCTTCCATAGGACTTTCTTCCATTAGTGGAACATGTTTATGCGCAGCTGCGTTGAAAACAATATTGGGTTTATATGTTTCAAAGACATTTTCAAGTCTTAGTTTATCTCTTACTGACCCTATTAATACAATCAAATCTAATTCTGGATACTTATACTGAAGTTCCATTTGTAGATCATAAGCATTATTTTCATATATATCAAAAATAATTAGTTGTTTTGGTCCAAATTTTATAATCTGTCTGCATAATTCAGAACCGATAGAACCACCACCACCAGTTACTAATATGCTTTTATCATGAATGTAACTTGCAATACCATCCATATCAAGTAACACTGCTTTACGCCCCAGTAAATCCTCAATATTGACTTCTCTAATTTGACTTAAAGAAGATTTTCCATTTATTATCTCAAACATACCTGGAATAATTTCTATCTTACAATTCGTTTTTTTGCATATTTCTAAAATTGCACTTTTATCTTCATCTTCTATAGTTGGAATAGCTAAAAGTATAGTGTCTATAGCTTTTTCCTTTGCTATGGAAGGTATGTCCTTCCTACTTCCAAGAACCTTTACCCCCATAATATTGTTTCCTTTTTTGTAACTTTCGTCATCAATTACAGCTACAGGTCTATATTTGCTCTGATTACTGCCCTTCATCTCTTTAATAACCATAGCAGCTGCTTCTCCAGCTCCAATAATCATTACTCTCTTTCGGTCGTTCTTAGTTACATTACAATTTATAATACTCTCGAATCTAGCGAAGATTCTAAAAGACATTCTTAAACTAAGTATAAAAATAATAATAAAAGCACAAGCTACTATACTTACTCCATATGCAAATTCGTGCCCAATAATCCTTACAAAAATAATGGTTGCAACATTTGCAATAAGGCACGCAGCAATTATAAGAATATATTCATCTATACTTGCGTAACTCCAAAGGCTTTTATAGAGCTTAAAGAGAAAAAAGCAACCTAAATATATAACTGTTACACTTAATGCTACCGTTTTATATCTATTAGCGTAAAACATAAAATTCCTGAAATTATATATATAAAAAAAGCCTAGTATATATGCCACGTTGATTAGTGCTGCATCACTTATAATTAGTATCGGCTTTCTCCATTTTCCTATATTCTTCATAATTATCCACCTTTTTTATATTGTTTACTATTTTTTTATATAATTTTACATTTAATACATATTTCTTTCATTTCCACTACGAATTAGTATACCATAATCTCTCTAGATAGGTGTTGATGTTTTATAAAACTTATATGACTTATTTTCAGATAATTTCGACTTATCCACAAAATAAAGAAAGTTATCCACTAAATGAGGATAACTTTCTTTTATTGTACCTTAACGGAACCATATTATGCTAATAATATAATATTTATGCATGATTATTTAATTTTATAGTAAAGTTATCCACAGGCTGGGAATTAATCTCAACGTGGATTCTAACATTTTCTTATGTATATCATTAACAGCTATAAATTTATCTTGCCTACTTTAATTATGCAATATCATTCAAGTTACTGTTACTTGTAGTCATTATTTCAACATTTAATAAACCATTTTTTATTTCTTTAACATCTTTTGAAGTATTCTTTGTAGAAAGCTCTATCACATCAATTTTTTTATTTACATTCTCTACAATATCATTATGGTCCTTTTCATTCTGAGCCATATGTGATTTTTGCACTTCTGCAATAGTTTCAACTTTACTAGTTAAATCTTCTATTAATAAAGTGTTTCTCTCCACTTTAACGTTCAAAGCAGTTAAATCTTGCTTTACAGCAGTTAAATCATTTTTTATGTCCTTAATATCAGTTTTAAATAAAGAAAACTCTATATACATCTTTTCCATTAATTCAAATGTTTTATCGTCCAATTCATTACCACCTTTAAAGATTTTCTAATGATCTCGCCCTTTATTATAACCTCAAACTTATAAAATTTCAAGGCAAAATCGTTAAAATTATATCACCTTGTAAATGTATTTTAAAAATATAAATATTTGTACTATCAGTATGGCAGGTATTCCTATTACAAATTTATTATGTTTTGTTTTATGCCTAAATAAACGCATACCCATAAATATTCCCAAAGACCCAAACGCCAACGCTATAGCGAATAAAGTGTTTTCTGGAGTTCTCCATTTTCCCTTTCGCGATTTGTTTTTATCTGAGTACATCACAAAAACACCGTACAAGTTTATTGCTAAAATATAATATAGAAATAATTTCATTGTTTTTCCTCCATTTCGATTCTGGTGGCTTAATTATATAATAAATAGCCCTTTAAAATCAATGGTGTTATTTTTGCTACGCTCATCGATTATTAAATCACATAAAGTTTACATAAATATTTGATAATTCCTATTTATTTATTTGTTAATATAAGTATATAGAAGAATTGAAAGCTACTAAATATCTGTTTGTTTGGATAGTTTTAGCACTTATTTATAATTAGGAGGGGTCAGTTATGAAAAAAATAAATTTAATAAAAATTACGTTAGATATCATAATGGTAGTTGCTTTTGTACTACTATTTAATTACAAAACTCCCGGGATGTTATTTCACGAAGTTGTAGGACTTGCTATAGGTGGTGTGATTTTGATTCATTGTGGATTAAATTGGAAATGGATTAAAGGCATAACTTTAAAAATATTTAAACATAAATTACCTTTAAAAACTAGAATTGGGTACATTTTAAACATACTTTTGTTACTTAGCGTTATATTCATAATTATTAGTGGATTATTAATTTCTAAAAAGCTATTTCCTGGTTTAGCATTAAGTGGCGGTAAGGGCCTACAGGGTTTACACATATCTATATCCTATTTTTGCCTTTTATTAATAGGAATTCATATTGGTCTTCACTGGAACTTCGTAATGAATTCTTTTAGAATAATATTTAAAATAACAGAGCAAAAGAAAATATATTCTTATATATCAAGGGTTTTGGCTGTTTTATTATTAACCTTTGGCATATACAGTGCTTATAACGTAAACTTTGTCTCTAAAATTACAACGATTAGTGCTTTTAGCACCTCTAGCGGTGGTGGCGGTGGAGATATGAAAAGAGGAGACTTTAAACCAAACGAAGATGGCACTGGCTTCTCTCAAAAAGATGGTGATTCATCGGAAGCTGGAGGTTTTGCCACACAAGAGGATGCAACTTTGGCAAGTGATAGTGCTGTAGCACCAGATGGCAATACTAAGCATCAAGAAAATGGCAATTCAACAAGAGGTGCTGGTGGTCGGCCACAAGGAAATGGAAAACAAATGGGCGGTGGCCAAAATAATACTAGTATTCTAGGAATTATTACATCTTATCTTGGAGTAATATCAGTATTTTCTATAATAACATTTTATGTAGAAAAACTATTTACTAAAAGGAAGAAAATAGTTTAAAACTTTAAAGCTAAGGATAATGAATACTCCCTTACTTTTATTTTCACAATAAAGGCAAGGGAGTATTAAATTACGAATAAACATCTGAAAGTTCCACTCGTATACTTTGATTTGTACTTGGCACTTTGCTACTATACATCATATTCTGACGTACTACTTTTCTTGAAGGAATCATAACTATAAACTTGCTTCCTATCCCAAATTCACTTTCAACGGATATTGTACCACCATGTAATTCTACTATCGACTTAACTAAACTTAAGCCAACACCTGTACCTTCTGCATTTCTTGATAGAGATTTATCTACTTGCCTAAATCTATCAAATATCATATCCAAGTTTTTTTCTTCAATTCCAATGCCATTATCGCTCACTGATATTTCAACAAATTCATTTTTCTCTTTAAAAGCTACAAGTATTTCATCACCTTTGTCTGAAAATTTTATCGCATTCGATATTAGATTTAATACTATTCTCTCTATCTTTTCTGTATCACAAGCAATAATTTTTTCTTCTACATCCGTATCAAAAATAATATTTAAACCTTTACTGTCAGTAAAATCAGTAACTGACATCACTATTTCTTCTACAACTTCCACTATATTGTTATTGGATAAGTTCAATTTAAAAAATCCTGCTTCAATTTTTGATAAATCTACTATGTTATTAATAATTTTAGATAATCTATATGAATTTTGATTGATTGATTCAATATATTTAATAATTGTATCCTTCTTCTCATCAAGTGATCCACTAGTGCAATACATATTAAATAACTGAGCTGTTGCACATATAACATTTAATGGTGTTTTAAGCTCATGAGATATGTTAACAAGGAATTCTCCCTGTAATTTCAATGCTTCTTCCATAACTATAGTAGACTTTATTTCAGGAGTAACATCTACTATTAAAATTAATATTTCTTGTATTTCTCCATTTTTTTCAAACATGGGTTCAAAAATAACATTCCAATATACCTCTTTTTCATTTACCCAATGCTTTTTTTTATTCAAATGCTTAGTTTTCTTTTCTTCTAACACCTCCCTAATACTCTGGTAATAATCACTTGTTTTAAATGTTATAAATAAATCTTCAACCTTTTTACCTTTTAGTTGCTCGATTGATTTAAAATTAGTATTCAATAATGTAATTATACCAAATGCCTTTTTATTAGTATCCTTTATCTTTAAGTCTGGACATGATAATCTAACAACTGGTAAATCAAAAGTATCTATGATTTTGTTCAAAATTTCATATCGGCTTCTTATAGATTTTTCATGTTTTAGGTATTCCGTCATGTCCTTGGCACAAATCACCCCTAAAATAAATTTACCTTCACTGTCATAAATAGGGGTTCCACTAATATCTACTTGTATTGTTTTATGAGGAGACTTTATTATCATTCTCATATTTTTAAAAGTTTCACCGCTCATAACTCTAATGGATGGATTATTTTCCAAGTCAATTTTTTCTCCATCAACATCATAATACTCAGATTCTTTACATCCATCACCTATCTTAACTATGTCATGAGACGATAAAAATATTTCTCTTGCTTTTTTATTAAATAATGTATATAGTCCTTTATCATCAAAAAAACAAATACCATCAGCTATATTTTCTACGATAACTTCTAATTCTTCTTTCTGCTCTTGAATCTTTCTAGATTGATCTATTGTTTCCTCAAGAATTACTCCTTCAGATAAATTTTCAATTACACCAACTAGCTGTGCATTTTTTTGCTCTAACTCTTGAATTCTCTTATTTTGTTTCTCTAATTTTTTTTCAAAAACCCCTTCTTCCATAGTAACCACCCTTCTGAACTTATATTGTTATTTATATATCAAGAACCACCTAAATCTCAATTTAATTGTAACACAAATGTAATTAAGTTACTTTAAAACAATCTAGTAAAATATTGTCAATAATAGTTAAACCCTCAACTAATTAGTCGAGGGTTTCTATTTACACTTTAACTACATCTTTATTTTAGAAATTATAAATTACTATTAGTTTAATTCTATCTCTGTTTCTATTTTTTTATTAACTAACACATAAGTAATAGCAAAAGAAACCGCAATGGCTATTATAATTCCTAAAACTACATATAAGAAGTATGGTCCAATATAGGCAGCAAGGCTAAATATGCTAGAAGTAATATATGCATATAAACGAACTCCGAAAGCTGCGATAAATGCTGAAGACACCGAACTTCCAATTGTGGCTGCAATAAAAGCTTTACGATGTTTTGCTAGCACTCCAAATAATGCTGGTTCCGTAATTCCTAAAAGTCCTGAAACCGCTGCTGATAATATAACTGATTTTTGTTGTTTATTTTCTGTTCTAACATATATTGCTAAAGTTGCACCAGTGATAGCCATATTTGCCATGAACATCATGGGCATCAACATATCAAATCCATTTTCAGAGAAATTCTGTAGTGCTATAGGAGTCATTGCATGATGCATTCCTGTAAATACTGCAATAGGTCTAATTGCTCCTACAACAACTCCCGCGAGTATTGGTGATATAGCAAATAAAGCACGAATAACAATAGCAAGTCCATTACCTAAATACGTTCCTGCAGGTCCAATTACGATTAGTGTAAGTGGAATAATGATAAACAATGTTAGAGTCGGAGTAAATACTGTTCTTAATACCTCTGGCATTATTTTATCTACCCATTTGTGAATGTAACTTAAAGCCCAAATTGCAATAATAATTGGAATAACAGATCCACTATAATTGATAACAGGAATTGGCATTCCTAGGAAAATAAATTTGCTTATTTCGCCTGCTTTTGCTGCACTAATAAGTGTTGGATACATCATTCCGCCAGCAACAGCAAGTGCCATATAAATATTAGTTTTAAAGATTTTAGCAGCAGATACTGCTAAGAAGAATGGTAGGAAATTAAATACACCACTAGCTATTAAATCTATGATAATTACTGTATCACTTGTAGCAGATATTACCTTTAGCGCAAGCAATCCTGATAAGACCCCTTTGATCATACCAGCCCCTGCAATTGCAGGAACTATTGGACCAAATACTCCAGAAACTATATCAAGAAGTTTGGATACTATCCCTTTTTTCTCCTGCTTGTTTTGCGTATTTTTCGGACTCTCATTAGTAATTCCTAGTTTGTTATTTAAAGCCTCGTAATAACTTTCTACATTTGTTCCTATTACTATTTGAAATTGGTTGTTTTGTGATTTAGTACCCATTACACCTTGAAGTTTTTCAATATTATCTTTTTGTATTTTTGAGTTATCATAAAGATCAAATCGAAGTCTAGTCATACAATGCCATGCATTCTTTATATTTTCTTTACCTCCAACATATTTTATGATTCCATCTATTGTATCTCTGTTTACTTTATCTACTTTGTTCACTTTTTTATCCCCCTCGTATTTATTAATTCAATTCTTCTTGGCTACATAATAGCATATTAAAAGCTAGATTGAAAACGGTTAAAAAAACCAATAATAAATACAAACGCTTATATATCAACGTTTATATGAATTTTCCTTAGAATTGGTATGGTAATTAACCTAATAGCTATCAATTACCAAACCAAATTGACCTACAGTATATTATGTGTTTAAATTTAACTAATAAAGACATTTGATCTAATTAAATTTATTAAAGGAGCTGTTCTTTTTGGAACCAACAATTATTACTAATATATCCACTTTTATTGTGAAACCTTCTCGCCACAATCTGGTTGTAGTCAAAATAGAAACTAACAAAAATGTTTATGGATACGGTTGTGCAACATTTCAACAACGTCCTCTAGCAGTTGAGAGTATAATTGAGAACTATTTAAAGCCTTTATTAATTAATAGAGATGCTAATAATATTGAAGATCTTTGGCAAATGATGATGGTTAATGCTTATTGGAGAAATGGTCCAGTTATAAATAATGCTGTTGCTGGTATTGACATGGCATTATGGGACATAAAAGCAAAACTTGCAAATATGCCTCTTTATCAGTTATTCGGTGGTAAATCAAAGGATGCTATTGCCGCATATATGCATGCTGATGGTCTAACCTTAGATGAATTATTTACCAATGTGGATGCGCTTATTGAAGAAGGTTATCTTCATATTCGCTGCCAATTAGGTTTATATGGTGGCAAAAATCAACAAATGTCTAAACCAGATAACTCTACTGACGGCGCATATTATAATCCTGATGTGTATATGAGGGATACTGTGAATATGTTTGCAAAACTTAGAGAGCGTTACGGATACGACATTCATTTTATTCATGATGTACATGAACGTCTATCTCCTAATCAAGCAATTTCTCTTGCAAAAGATTTGGAGCCTTACAAACCGTATTTCTTAGAAGATATTTTGCCACCAAATCAAAATGAATGGTTAGCACAACTTCGTTCTCAATGTACTACGCCAATTGCTACGGGCGAATTATTTAACAACCCTATGGAATGGCAAAACATTATTATCAATAGACAAGTTGATTTTATCCGTTGTCATGTATCTCAAATTGGAGGTATAACACCTGCCCTTAAACTAGGTGCTCTTTGTCAAAACTTTGGCATTGGTATAGCATGGCATGGTCCATCAGACATGACTCCTATTGGAGTTGCTGTTAATGTTCATTTAGATATGTTTCTCCACAATGCTAAAATCCAAGAAATTCAAGTTGCTGATGAAAAAATCAAAAAACTTTTTCCTAACTCTGTAGAAGTTAAAAGAGGATATATTTATCCAAGTGACTCTGTTGGTATAGGTGTTGAATTTGACGAAGAAGCGGCAAAATCTTATCCCGTTGAATATCGTCCTCATGAATGGACCCAATCTCGAGTGCCAAATGGATCTATTCATACTCCATAAAACAAAAACTCCAAGTTATATTGGAGTTTTTGTTAATTCCCTCGTCTATGTTGAAGATTCTTTTCATTAAATGGCGAAATATAAGACACCGAATAATCTAAAACTATCATTTCACTATATTCAAAAACCTTAGAACTTTCTAAAATCCCTCTATTAACTATTTTCATTGCAGATATTCCTTTTTTACAATTGAGTATTGCTGCATCCGCCTTTCCCAGAATTACAGAACTGTAAGTAGTTATAAAATGTGAAATTTTATATCCTTTTTCAAACACATAGCTATGTACTGAATTTTTAATATCCTCTTCACTTAAATCTTCGAAATAGCTGCAGGGTAAATTGGATACTTCAATTTGAATTTTACGGTAATCTACCATCCTAACCCTTTTAAATTCCCATACTTCTTCATTATCGCTTATATCAAATATTTCTTTTAATACATTATCAGGTATAATTCTTTTAAGATATATTAATTCCGATCTAATTTCCTTAAATTTATTTTCTGTTAATGAATTATAAATTAAAGGGCTTTTAGAATAATCGTCCTTTACAAATATACCTGAGCCTTGAATCGATTTAACTGTCCCTATTTTAATTAGTTTCTTTAAAGCTTCCCTAATTGTGTACCTTGAAACCTTATAATGCGTAGCTAATGATCTTTCCGTTGGCAATTTTCCCCCAGCCTTGTATTTATTCTGATATATTTTACTTAACAGATCTTCAGCAACAAAATCTTTCTTTTTCATATTTATGTTGACTCCTTTACTTGTCTGTAATTTTATTTTCCATAACCAAGTTAATAATATCTGATTTCTAGTTTATTAATTATATAATAAATGCCGCAATGAAATCAATGGCGTTATTTTACTTGTATATCTACACATATAAAGTGTAATATAATATTATGATAAAATGAAAATTAATCTAGATATATTACTAAATATTATAAAAAGACGCTGAGGGGGACTATTTTTGCTTAGAGATTTATTCATAAACATGTTGATTGAAATCAGTTTTATAAGCATAGTAAGTCAATTAATAAAAAAATACGAAATTGGTAGTTCATCTTCTACCAAAATAAAAGTTATAACTGGTATTATAACAGGAATACTCGGAATAACTATAATGTTGTTTGGTGTACAAGTTGATGATAATACTATACTAGATTTTAGGAATGTTGTTTTAGCTCTTGCAGCTATACATGGTGGAACAATAGCTGTAATTATTTGTGGACTTGTAATTGCATTGTTTCGGGTAGCTTATTTCGGTATTAGTTCCGCCTCCCTCTTGGGATTTAGTTTAGTTATAATTATTATAATTGGCTGCGCTGTAATAGCTAATTTTAAAATTAAAACTAGTCAAAAATGGATTTATTCAACTGTATATAACTTATTTTTTTCAAGCATAATTTTTACAATATTATTAAAAGACAAATTAAATATTATGAACTTTTTGCTGATCTATTGGAGTACTACTTGTTTAGTCACATGGGTTATAGCTCATTATTCAGATTATTGCCTTACAGCTAACTCACTACTTAGAAGATTACAAGTCGAATCTACAAAAGATTTTCTAACAGGCCTTAACAATGTTAGAAATTTTGATAATTTATATAACTATGCAATTAAAAATGCAATAGAAAAAAAAGAGAAGCTATCGCTATTAATGATTGATATTGATTTTTTCAAAAGAGTTAATGATACATATGGGCATGCAGAAGGAGATATCGTTTTATCTGAACTCGGAAAGATTTTAACTAAAAACAGTAGAAGTTTTGACATAGTATCTAGAAATGGCGGTGAAGAATTTACTGTATTATTACTAGACTGTGCTAATGAACATGCAATCCAAATTGCTGAGCGTATTCGCTGCGGTGTTGAAACTCATCCATTTATTTTATCTACTGGAACCCAAATAGATATCACTGTATCGATAGGAGTTGCTAGTTATCCAGAAATCACAAATGAAATAGAAAAACTCTTAGAGATATCTGATATAGGATTATACGCTGCAAAACATTCAGGTAGAAACAAGGTGTGTTCAGGTAAGGAGTGTTAGGGTTTATGCCTATAAATAATGAAGGGCATTTAGAATATCTCTTAAGTAATAATCCTACTGATAAAAACTATGTTATCTGTTGATGGTGCTAAAGGTTATTTGCAAGGTATAACTTATTTAACTACGCAGCATATGACTTCTGATATAAAGCTTATTAAGGCCTGATAGTTTTCACTCTAGCGCAACTTATAGGCTTTTAATACAAAAACTGTAGCTAAATTTTTAGCTACAGTTTTATTTATGGAGTTAATCTAGTTCTGTCTCTTGGAAATAATGATGCTTCTCTAACATTCTCAAGGCCTAGTAATTGTGCTGTAATTCTCTCAAGTCCTATTGCTAGCCCGCCATGCGGTGGCATTCCATATTTAAAAATGGAAGTGTAATTATGATAAACCTCAGGTGTTAACCCTTTGTATTTAATATTATCAATTAACATATTATAGTCATGAATTCTCTGACCGCCAGTTGTAATTTCTACACCTCTAAATAATAAGTCAAAGCTATGAGTTTCAGTTTCACCTAAAGGCATTGTGTACATTGGCCTTTTTTTCCTTGGATAATGAGTCAAGAAAATAAAGTCACAACCAAGTTTCTCTTTTGAATATTTACAAATTAATTTTTCAGCATCAGGATCTAAATCTCCATCTAAATCTGATTTATTATATTCCTTGCTCAATATTTCTAAAACATCACTGAATTTTATTCTTGGAATTTTTGTTATCTTAGGTAAATTTACGTTTAAGATCTCTAAATATTTTTTCCCCTCTTGAGCTATTTTGTTTATTATAAATATTATTAAATTTTCTTCCAAATCCATAATATCTTTTTCATCCTCAATAAAGCCCATTTCACAGTCCATGCTAATATACTCATTAAGATGCCTGCTAGTATTATGCTCTTCTGCCCTGTACACATGTGCTACCTCAAAAACCCTCTCAAAACCAGCCCCTACCATCATCTGTTTATAAAACTGAGGGCTCTGAGCTAAGTATGCTTTATTTTCAAAATACTTTAATTCAAAAACATCAGTACCACCCTCTGCACCTTCTGCTACAATTTTAGGTGTAAAAATCTCTGTGAAACCTTCCTTAGATAAAAACTCCCTAAACCCCTGTACAATAAGATTTTGTATTTTAAATATTGAACTTATTTTTTCATGACGCAGGCTCAGAACTCTATTATTTAACATGGTATCTAAGTTAACCTCTAAGGTCTCCTTATTTATTTCTATAGGTAATTCTTCATTTACACTACTAATTAATTCAAATTGCTGGATTCCAATCTCATAAGGATTTAAAACATTCTTAGACTCCTTTACTTCTCCAAAAATTGATATAACAGATTCTAACTTTATATTACTCATATCTATAACACTGTTTTCTGCAATGCATTGTACGAAACCAGTTCTATCCCTCATTATAATGAATGTTATATTTTTTAATTTTCTTACTCGATAAACCCAACCTTTAATCAAAATTTCTTCACCTATTAAATTGCCTAATTCGTTTATCAAAAATCTTTTCATACACAACCTCTCCTTTATTTTATACAAAAAAATATAAGCCTCAACTTCTTATTATAGAAGTGAAAGCTTTTTCCACGGTACCATTCTACTTTGACAAAGTTTATTAAACTACGCCATCTCAACTCCCTATAACGGAGGAATCCGATTTATCTTACTTTAATTTTCAGATAAACTTCTCAGAGATGTCTTTCAATATTACTTTTCTCATGGAGCTTCCACCCTTCTCCACTCGCTTTAGATACTCGGATAACATTTACTCTTCTCTTCACAGAATTTTATGAATATTAGTTTATTACATTATATTACTTATTATTTGTTAAATCAATAGGCAAATAAATACATTATATTCTAACACAATAGCGCAATAAACAAATTTTATTTTAAATTACAAATATTTCTTAATTTACACTTGACAATATAACTGCAAGGTATTATATTTATAGTGTACTACACGAAGTAGTGCACCTAGTACTGATAATGCAAATATGTAAATTTATTTATTTATTGAGAGAAGGTGAACCCTTGATTAATATTGATAGTAGGAGCAGCAAACCTATTTATGAACAGATTATTGAGAGAATAAAGGAAAATATAATAAAAGGAATATTAAAACCTGGAGATAAGCTGCCTTCTGTACGGGAACTTGCATCCGCTATAACAATCAACCCTAATACAATAAGCAAAGCATATAATGAGCTGGAGCGAATGAAAGCAATTGAAGTTATAAGAGGAAAAGGTACCTTTGTATCAGAAAATTTCAAACCTGTAATAAACGAAGAAAAACTGATGACAATCAAAGAACATATGAAGGAAATAATTATTGAAGCACATTATATAGGGGTTAATAAGGATAAGTTAATTGATATACTAAATGAAATTTATAGTGAATTTTAAGCTATTAGAAAGTAATAAGTTGGGGGTGTTAGCTTGATAGATATAAAAAATGTTAGCAAGAAGATAGACGATAATTATATTCTAAAAAATATAGATTTACATGTAAATAAGGGGAGCATATTTGGAATAATTGGTGAAAATGGTGCGGGCAAAACTACGCTTATAAAATGCCTAACAGGTATTTATAGAGTAACTGAAGGCAGCATATTTATTAATGGTGAAGACGTCTTTGATAATAATAAAATAAAGCAGAGGATAGGTTATGTGTCAGATGAAAACCAATATTTTTCATCTTTCAAAGTAAAGGAGCTCTTAAAATTTTATAAAAAAACTTACAGTAATTTTTCGCAAGAGAGATTTGATGAACTTAATATAAAATTTAAAATACCTATTAACCGTAGAATACGCGAACTTTCCAAGGGCATGAAGATGAGAACCTCTATCCTATTAAATCTGAGTTTAAAACCTGATATTTTAATACTTGATGAACCTACATCTGGTCTTGATCCTGTAATCAAAAAAGAAATAATGTCCATCATTGTAGATGAAGTCGCCTCGAGAGGTGTAACTGTATTTATTTCATCACACCATTTGGACCACATTGAGAGAATCTGTGATAATGTAGCGATAATTAAAAACGGTGAAATAAAACTTATAGACTCTATGGAAAACGCTAAAAATAGCATAAAAAAACTTCAGGTGGTATTCAAGGATAATGATATTTCTGTCGAGAATTTATCTTCCCTTGATGGAGTAATTAAAGTTGAATCTATAGGTAGAGTAAAGTATATAATTACTGAAAACTACTCAAAAGCTTTAGAAAAAAATCTTTATGACATGGGCGCTGAGTTTATAGAGATTGTAGATATGAGCCTTGAGGATATCTTTATATATTTCGCAAACCAGGAGGATAAAAATGAATAAAATTGTTAATAAAGCTCTTTTCTATAAGGAATGGATAAATGTAAAATGGGTAACATTTTTAACTATTATTGTGCTTTTTTATTTTAAAGTCCAGGGCGTCATGTCAGTATTAAATCAGAATAAGATAACAATGCGGCTTGAGGGTAAAGTATGGACCGATAGATGGTTCAATAATGGACTTTATAAAAATAATAGTTATTTTTTTGTAATGGTATTCGTTGTAGTAATATTAACTATAATTTTATTCTTAGGGGAAAAAACCAGTGAAACCCAAGGATTTATAGCTTCTTTGCCATTTACAAGAAAACAGATACTACTTAACAAATGGTTTGTGGGAGTTCTATGTTTACTAATAAGTTTTGTAGTAGCATTTATAGTTTTAAGTTTGGTTTATGTTATAAATTTTAACAACCTTGATGCAACATTAAATCCATATTCTGATATAGTTAAGTGGTTTTTAATAGATACCTTACAGTATATTTGCATTTTTACTTTTATGGTGCTTGCGCAATCATTTATGGGAAATAGTATAGTGGCAGGTATAGTAGGTGCAATAATACTTATTGTACCAGCATTTATAGCAACAGTAGTACAGGACGTAATTGTGAGAGGTAGTAATGTTAGTGGTAATATTTATATAATTTATGATAAAGTTTATAGCTGGTCATTGATTTATACATACAATTTAACTGATCAGAAATGGGTTAATACTGAGCCTAATAGTGGTAAGGAAATGTATAGAACTTTTTATTATACTAATTATAAATTAAAGTTATTAATACTTTTTATATTGACTTGCTTATTTTTGTACCTAGCTCATGTATCCTACAAAAAGAGAAACTTAGAATATAATTTAAGGCTGATAGTCTTTAAAAATCTAGAACCTGTCTTTAGTTGGGGTTTTGCAGTTTGTTTAGGACTTTTTGCTGGCTTTAGTTTTAAAACGGATTTAAGTGTATTTTTTATTTTAGTTATCGCTTTCACCATCTTAGGCTACTTTCTATCTAAACTATTGCTTAAGGTTTTATCATCTACAAAATAATGCTTTTAAAATTTAATTCTATATTAGGTGGGGATTAAAAGTGAAGAAAACAATTATATTAACTTTTATTGTAATGTGTTTTAGTGTTGTTTTAGGTAAATTATTTAACAATTGGATGTTAACCATTAAGATTTGTGGAAGCATAGGCTTAGTGTGTCTTGGTATAGCATTAATATCTAATGATACTTTCGCTCGTCGCGATAGGTTAAAATCAAATAATTCTATTTCTAATGAAGATAAGATTATAAGAAGGAAGATCTCTAATTTTGTTATGGTTCTAGGCTCGACTAATATTATTTTGGCTGTTGTTATGTTTCTATCTTAGAAGAGAGATATCCTAGTGGATCAGATAGCTCTATACAATATAAAGTAAACTCATATCCATTGATGTGTGTTTACTTTATTTGTTTATATATATTATACTCGCCAAGACTGTAACCGCAGAGTATTCCAAATACTCGCTGAAAGTGGAATGTCGAAGAATAGGCTCGATTTGCAATCTCGGTGTAATCAAGTTCATCTGTTAAATTATCCTCGATATAATCAATCGCATTTTGTAGACCTGTTATCCAATCCATTGTTTCATCTCCTTCCTGTATACGTTTATTATATGGCAAGCGAGTTTTTATTTCATGACTTTTTGTGCGGCGAAGTGTGAGATTATTTATTGAATAGATAACTTTTTAAGCTTAAGGACAGCATCATTAATTCCTTATACTTGAAAATAATGCTATAATTACTATATTAACAAAATATGTTTAGTAAGCAATCGTTTTTAGTTTTATTTTATTAGGGGGTAATAAAGACATTGCAGATAAATATGATAGGAGGAGAACATTATGTCAAAAGTAGCACTTTTAATAATAGACATGCAAAATAATTGTAAAGAATCCACGTCTTGCAAGGCATCATTTGAAAAAGCAGTAGAATACATTAATGAAATCAGTCAATATTTCCGCAAAAAAAATCATCCTGTCGTAATCATACAAGATATTGAAGGTGGTGGCCCCGAGACTGAGGGCTTTAAATACGTAGAAGAATTAGTAGTATCAGACAATGATTTCTTTGTACTTAAAACATATAGCAATGCCTTTTGGGAAACAGAGCTTGATAATATTTTAAAGAGTCAAGGTGTAGACTGTGTTGTTATTAGTGGATTTGCAGTAGAACATTGTGTCCTCTTTACTTACAACGGCGCTGTTGAAAGAGGTTATAATACTTTTTTGCTACAAAATGGCCTTGCTGGGTATAATGATGATGAAATTAAACGCATCCAGTTGTTAAGATCTGTTGTAAGCCATGAGGCCCTTGAGTATTTTTTAAAAGAAACTTTGTGAGATTTAATTTAGTGTTATGACTGATGGGGCATTCAATGAGTGACCCACCGTATAAGTTTTTGATCTTTTAAGTCTAATTTAATTCTTACTTAAATTTTTTAATGCCTCATTGCTTGAAATAATAATATCCTCTTTAGATTTTATATAACTCTGACATTTTTTTAAAATTCCAATGAGTTTATCATATTTTCCATTTATTTGAGATTCATATAGGGCATCCCTATATTCTTTATTGTATTTTTCATCAATAGCTATTAAATCGATATTATTTTCTAAACATTGCTTAAGCAAAAGAAACCTTCCAATTCTTCCATTACCGTCTTGGAATGGATGTATTTTTTCAAAATTACTATGAAAGTAAGATAATTCATTTAAACTAATACTTGTAGCCTTTTCAGTATTATAAATCTCAATAAGTTCTAATAATAAAGGTTCAACTTCACGAGGCTCTGCAAGTTTTATTTCATCTAATCCACTAAGCATATTCGGAATCTTTTTAAAGGTGCCTGAAAAGCCCTTTTTATCATCAGAAGTACCATTTTTTAATAATTTATGATATTCTCTAATTAATTGTAAAGATAGTGGTTCACCTAATGTTTCAATTATAAAATTAAAGACATCTAAAGAATTTCTAGTTTCAATTACATCATCCAAGGTATGGATGCCAGAAACTATATTTTTATCCGCCAACTGATTTAATGCATCTCTATTAAAAGTACTACCTTCTAGTTTATTAGAATGAAATAGAAATTCAATCCTTAAAGCGTAATAAAAAGAATTTGGTACTTCTTTTAATCCAAGTAAAAATGTTCTAGCTAACTTCATAATATTTCACCTATCTTTCTTCTTATTTAATGTCTTTCTATTATGCCCGTTTGCCTTCTAATCCACTCATCACTTGTATCTGCCAACTTTTGCAAATCATAGTTGGTAAGAATATGTTCTGGAATATAACCACCAACTCCAGGTATTACTGATTAAATAACATTATACCATGGCGAGTTATATAAATAGTAATTAATGGTATAATATATATTTACTTTAATTCAATTACTCTAGGGAGGCTATTAAGCTATTGCATAGTTATGCAGTGGTGAATTATTAACTTTTAAAATTCAACAATAACGCCGAGTTTATAATAACCGCAACAGATCCTACATTATGTACTAATGCCCCCGTGACTGGGTTTAATATTCCTGCCATTGCGAGTATTATGGCTATAAAATTGAGAAGCATAGAAAGAGCCAAATTTAGTTTAATTGTTTTCATAGTCTTTTGGGATAGATTTAATAAGTGAGGAATACATTTAATGTCATCACTAACAAGTGCAATGTCTGCTGCATCAACTGCAATATCGCTACCGATGCCCGCCATTGCAATACCTACATATGCTTTTTTAAGTGCTGGTGCATCATTAATTCCATCGCCGATCATGCAAACCATCCTGTTTTCATTTTGGTATTTTTCAATAACATTCATCTTATCTTCAGGTAAACATTGAGAGTGAAAATTTGATATACCAACACTTTTTGCAATATGAGAAGCTGCTAGTGGGTTATCTCCCGTTAATAATACGCTCTCTACATTAAGTGCTTTAAGTTTTTCAATCATATCATATGAGTCTTTACGCAATGTATCAGATAAAGCCACGAAACCGACCTCTTTATTGTTTATGGCAACATATATAATTGTACAACCATCATTTATATATGTTGATGCTTCCCCTAGCATATTTTGAGATATTTCTATGGAGTTTTCAATTAACAAAGAGGAATTTCCTGCAAAAATTATATCGCCATCAATAGTCGCTTTTACTCCACGGCCTGCAATCATTATGAAATCCTGTGGCTGCTCTAGAATTATGTGTGATTTTTTTCTAAAATTAGAAACAATAGCTTTACCTAGTGGATGCTCCGAGCGTAATTCTACTGAAGCTGTAAGTTCCAATAATTTTTCTGAAGTTATATTCTCTATATAACTTTTAAATGCTACAACATCGGGTTTACCATAAGTTAAAGTTCCAGTTTTATCAAATGCAATTATAGTCACCTCGGATAGCCGCTCTAGTGCATCTCCAGCGCGAACAAGAATACCAAACTTAGTTGCATTTCCGATACTAGCCATAATAGCAGTAGGTGTTGCAAGCACTAACGCACAGGGACAGAAAACAACAAGAATGGTAACACTTCGGATAATTTCTCCAGTTACAATCCATGTTCCAAATGCACTAGCCAGGGCAATTACAACAATCCATGTAGCCCATCTATCTGCAATACCAACGATTTTAGCTTTACTTGCATCAGCAGATTCTACAAGCCTAATCATTCTTTGAAGTGAACTGTTCTCCCCTACCTTAGTAACTTTCATATCAAAAGTTCCAAATTGATTTACTGTTCCGCTGTATACATCGTCGAAACCACCCTTATCAACAGGCATTGATTCTCCTGTCATAACTGATTGATCTATTGATGTCTGTCCAAGGGTTATAACACCATCAACAGCAACGGTTTCACCTGCAAGTACACGTAACATATCACCTATTTCAACATTTCGGGCAGGTACAATACTTTCTACTCCATTACGAACTACTCTTGCAGTACGAGGGGTAAGATGTACCAATTTTTCAATGCCGGCACGTGCCTTTGCAACGGTACGTTCTTCAAGTAATGCACCAAGTGTCATAATAAAAGCAACCTCGCCTGCAGCAAAGATTTCACCGATAAAAATAGATGCAACAAGTGCGATTGAGACC
This sequence comes from Clostridium lacusfryxellense, assembly GCF_018861735.1. GTDB lineage: Bacteria > Bacillota > Clostridia > Clostridiales > Clostridiaceae > Clostridium_AD > Clostridium_AD lacusfryxellense. The sequence goes on from NZ_JAHLEB010000010.1 coordinate 73,006, forward strand.
AAAATATCTGCTTTAATGTCAAATTCTTTTACAAGTCCAACAATTGCACCCTTAATAATAGGAATGCCACATAATATAATTGCGACCCACGCACTATCTATCTGAAAAATACTAATGTGCGATAAACTTGAAACTAATGATGCTGCAGATATTATTAAAAAAAGTATGATCAGTTTATCTTCATCTTTTAAAAATTCTATTATTTTTTTCATATTACCACCTAACTCATTCTTGAAAAATGCTCTACGGCTTTAGAAAATTCAGCAATTGTTTTGTCAGCGTCACCATGCTCTATACCATCACGAACACAATGTTGCAAATGACCCTCTAGAACTACTTGACCGACTTTATGTAATGCACTTTTCGCTGCATTAATCTGTATTAATAGATCTTCACAAGGAACATCCTTATTTACCATTTCAGAAATTGCCCTAAGTTGACCTTCAATTTTTTTGATTCTTGCTTGTACTTTTGGAATATCCATACATTGGCGCATATTTTTGACCTCCTATTAGCTTTATACCCCTAGGGGTATGGGTATATTCTATCCTATTAAAAGACTTTTGTCCATTTAAAAAATTCCGATAAAATTTTTAGTTATAATTTAACTTAAAGATAATTTAATTTTGTGGGCATAATATTTATATCTTCAGAAAGAAGGGATTAGATAAAATGATTATACCAATAGCTATATATATTTTTATAATTTCATTAATTGGATTAATACTGCTTTCTATATTTAGCAAGAAATTAAAGCCAAGTACAGTAACTTTAAGTGAATATGCACTAATGGTTACATCATCAATTGGAATTATTATGTTGTTTTTTATTCTATAAGAGTTTAATTATGGATTTATATAATAAAGGACTATTTTAAGCACAAAAAACTCCCCTTTACTGAAACAGATCTTTTTAAATCTGTTTCAGTAAAGGGGAACATACAATAGTTGTTATATTTTAAATTTTTGAACCAATACATTTAATTTCTCAGCTGTTATAGCTTGATTTTGAGAAGTATAATTGATATCTATTAATTATGTATAATTTATGTTAACTATATTAAATTACCAAATAAATGATTATTTAGGATAAATATGTTGAAATTTACACAACATTATATATATAATATAGACATAAAGGTTAAGGTGATGAAATGGGAAAAGAAAATAAATTTAATAGATATAATTCTCTACTTATAATTATGTTAGCTATATTTTCAGTAATAATTGCAAAGTTATATTATTTACAAGTATATAATGGAGATTTTTACAAGGCTAAGGCAACTATTGCTTCTAATACTCATAAGGTTACAGTCGAAGCACCAAGAGGTCTCATAACAGACAAAAACGGAATAAACCTTGCAAATGAAGTGCCAGGCTACAACCTTACATATACAGATACGACTATATCAAATAAACAATTATTTACAACATTACAAAAAGTATTTAAAATCTTGGATGAGAACAAAGAACTTGAGACAGATAGTTTCCCCTTGAAAATTAATCCATATAGATTTGAATTTACCTCAAGTGACCCTAAGTCAATACAAGTCCTATTGTTAAGATTTATAAAAGATAGAGGTCTTGAATCTACCATTTTGAAAACCAAATTTAAAAATAAAAAAGAAGCCGATTTAACTAAATCTGAAATTACCCGACTTAATAATGAACTCTTAAAATTTACACCAGAGCAAATATACAATGATCTTCTTAAAAATTATGGTGTAATTAAAGGCGTATCGAGTTTAAACATAGATGCCTCTCCAGCTGTAATAAGGAGATATTTAATTGTAAATGACAGTATTAAAATGAATTTTTTCACTCAATATAAAGCTATTAGTATAGCAACTAATTTAAAGAGAGATACTTCTCTTATAATCGAACAAAGTCTCTCGGACCTACCTGGATTTAAAGTAGATGCTCAGCCTATGAGGCAATATCCCTATGATCAGCTCGCTTCATCAGTTTTAGGTTACATAAGTAAAATAAGCCCTGCTGATAAAGATAAATATTCATCAAAAGGTTATGACACAAGTGTAGATTATGTTGGTACTTCTGGAATTGAAGCTGCAATGGAAAAGTATCTTAAAGGACATAATGGAGAAGAAGATGTACTTATCGATGATAAAGCTGGCTCAAGGAACGAATCCAACAACATAAAGTCAGTTCCTGGAAATAATGTTCAGCTTACAATAGATGCAAATTTGCAATATGCCACTGAAAACGCTTTAAACACTGTAATGAAGAAATTGCAAAAGCAACCTATTACAAAAAAAGTAAATTCATCAAATGCTACAAGAGGTGGAGCTGTTGTAGTAGATATCCATACTGGCAACATATTATCACTTGTTAGTCTGCCTGGATACAATCCAAATGATTTTTCTACATCACAAGGATTAACAGAGGCTCAATCAGAGAAATATTTTAATCCAGATTATGAAAAAATGGCTAAATCTCAAGGAAAACCACAAAGTCTAATTGATTTTATGTTCCCAATAAATAAAAACATAAAAGGAAATACCACAATTAGAAGGGATAAGTATGATTACTATCCAAAGCATTTATATAATTATGCAACTATGTCCCTTATTCCGCCAGGTTCTACTGCTAAACCACTGACTGCAATTGCAGGTCTAGAAACCGGAGTTATAAGTGCTTATTCTACTTATAATGATAAAGGTGGTTATGATATGACTGGCGAAAATGAACTGCACGGTAAATATTGGAACGCTTTTGTGACAGATGGAGCGCAAGGTGTTGTAAACGTAGTAAAGGCGCTACAAAAATCTAGTAACCCATTTTTTATGAATGTAGGTCAGAAATTAAGAGAAAAACATGGCGATGATATCTTAGCTAAATATGCATGGATGTTTGGACTAGGAGCTAATCCTAAAGCAGTTAACCCTGGTACTGGAATAGAAATAAATGAAAATTTTGGACAAGTATATAATATAGTATCACAAAAAAACTTATCCGCTTCTCAATATCTTTTTAATATTGAGGAAAATTTAACTAAGGGAGTTAGTTATAACAGATCAAAATTCCCCCCATTAGATCTGTATGATAGAGAGGGAGATAATCTTATTGTTTATAATGATAAAACTCTCTCTGAAATTAAAACCGAAATTAAAAATAAAATAAAAGACTCCGTAAAAACCGGAACTTTTTCAACTATTAACTATAAGGTTCTGTTTAAGCAGTTAATTGCCGCAGATCCCCTGTATAAAGGAAAAAAGTTTACAGCTGACAATCTTCAATCAGTTATAAATGAAGTTAACTACCAGGCAGTTGTGGATGGGCATAGCTCTTTAAGTCAACCAGCCAATATGTTTAATGCATCTATTGGGCAAGGAATGGACACTTTCACCCCTATTCAGATGGCAAATTTTATAGCAACTATTGCAAACGGTGGGACAAGATATAAGCTTAATTTGGTTGATAACGTAAAGGATTTTAATGGCAAGTTAATATCACAAACAAAACCTGAGGTTTTAAATAAAGTTGATATGAGTGCACAAACAAGATCTTTAGTTATGCAGGGTATGAACGAGGTTACAGGTACAGAAGGTACTGCTAAATCACTTGCTGATTTCCCTATCCCTACAGGTGGTAAAACTGGTACTGCACAATTTAATACTGAAACACAAACTAAGATTGATAGAGGAGATTATGCGTGGTATGTAGGCTACGCACCAGCTACCAATCCTGAAATTGCAATATCTGTAGCTATATTTGACGGTGGTTTTGGTAGTAGCGCGGCTGATGTCGCTACAGGTATGTACGAGAGTTATTTTAAAAACGATCCTCGGATGGCGAAATATAAAAATAAGTATGACATAAAATTAAAACGGGTTAATTAAATGTCATATATTTATTGAATTTAATATTCGAATGAATTACTAGCTTTTTCAATCCACAATCTAATTATCTTCTTTATGTTATCTTGATCTTTTTCTACTTGGCTAAGGGTTTGCAATTTTATAACGGCTCTTTTATCAGCTTGCCATTCAAGAAGGCCTGTTTCGTCAATAAAAAGCGGTCTTTTTGTATGTGTATCCTTACCTTTTGGACCTGTATGAAAAACGATTGTAACATATTCTTTAGAGTGAAAATTTAACGTGATTATGTCATTCCCATTTAATGAATAACTAGGTGCATTCCACTTTATTCCCTCAAGAAGATTATCTCCTGTTTGTTTTATGATTTCCCTTACTAATTGAATTATTTCAATTTGAGGGTGATTCATATTTAATACAAACTCATCAACACTTTCATTATTTTTCTTCATTTATTATTCCTCCTACGTGGGCTAATTTCTATCTATGGAAATTTCATTATAAAATACTTTCTACGTCGCTTAGCATAATTTTATAAAACTCCTCTGGACTATCAAGCATTGCGTAATGTTTTGCATTTGCTATAAATGTTATATTCTTTTGAGGAGCTTCTATTGTAGAAAAATATTTTTCTGCAACTGTATGTGGTGTTTCCCAATCATCATTTCCAATTATAAAAAACACTGGAACTTTATAGCCGTTATCATATTTCTCCATATCAAATTCTTCAAACATATATTTAAAAAGATTATTATGTAGCTTCATAGTATTAGAAGCAAAATATGTTGAATATTCCGACAGATAGTGTTCTGTCTGTTTAACCATCTTAAAAATATTTCTGTCGACATCCAACAAGTTATATTTTTGTGCAATTGCTTTGAGCTTAAAGAAATTTTGTTTTGTTTCGTTATTATAGATTCCTGTAGGGTAAGTCTTCATGCTTTGAAGACTTTTTATGTCCTGCTTTTTTTCAGAGGATTTGGCTAAGGATAAAGTTTTTTCATACAGAGTTCTTTCATTTACAGTAGTCCCAACCATCTGTCCTGTTCCAAAATAACACATAACATCCTCTGGATACTTTCGAATAAATAGTAGTCCCAAAGCACTTCCAAATGAATGACCAAGTATTACTATCCCTTCTTTCTGGTATTTCTTTTTTAAATATACGCATATCTCATGTGTATCCTCAATTAATTGCTCCATAGTGTTTGTATCAGGATTATTTTTATTCTTTTTAAATATATTGGAGTAATAAGTTCTCCCAGTGTTTCTTTGATCCCAATGAACAACCGTAAAACTTTTTTCCCACTCCTCCTGAAACGAATGTATTAAAGGAATCATAGAAAAGCCAGGACCACCATGTAAATATAAAATCACTGGATTATTAGCATCTGTGCCTCGATGATATAGATATTGATCTAAACCACCGATTTCTTTGAATTCTTCAAGGTAAATGCTAGGTTTTTCTGGATCTTTTTCGTGTTTGAGTTTTAGTTTTTTATTTCCGTTTTTACTCATCAACACAAATAGAAACACACCTAATACCACTAAACCCATACCAATTAACAGCTGACACATATACCTTTCACCCCTTCTGTTCACCCGAATTAAGTATATTCTAGTTTTACCTTGCTTCCTCCCTGTCCCTGCTCTGCCGGAGTAACTATTAATTTTATTGGCACTCTATTTCGAAGTTCTTCTACGTGACTTATTATTCCAACAGATAATGTACTTGAATGTAATTTTTCAAGTGAGTTCATAACTATGTCCAGTAGATCCGTGTCTAGTGTTCCAAAACCCTCATCTAGGAAGAAGAATTCTAGTGGAGCACTACCTTTTAATTGAATTTGTGATGAAAGCGCAAGTGCAAGACATAACGATGTTAAAAAGGTTTCTCCGCCGGATAATGTGTTAGTTTCGCGCCTTGTGCCTCCATTGAAATCATCCCTCATTACAAATGCTCCATCAGCATCAAGTTCTAATGCATACCTTCCCCTTGTTATATCCTTTAATCGTTTTGAGGCTTCCATTGATATATATTTGAGCTGCTTCATTGCTACATATTCTACAAATTTATTCCCTTGAATTAAATTATCAAGTTCTTTTAAAAGGCCAAGCTTATGTTCTACTTTTTTTCTAGTGATTATTAGATTTTTGACTTCTTGTAGTTTTCTTTCCATTTCCTCGAGAGCCCTATATTGAGCTCCTATCGCCTTTGTTTTTTCTTCTAAAATTGTTATAAGATCTTCCCTTTTCACTTTTAATTCTTCAAAGATAGTCGGATCTACTGTTTTTCCGTTAAGAAGATTTTCTACTCTACGCATATTATCTATAATGTTACGTTTAAGTTCTTCATATTCTTTTATTTCTTTATCTAGAAGGATCAAAACTTCTCTTGGAACTAAATAAAGTGAGGCAATAATGGCTGTCTCAAAGTAGTTTTCATTAAGCGATAAGTTCAACTTTTCCTGTGATTCTAAAAGCATCTTTGATAACATTTCTTTTTTGTCTTCTTCACTGGTCTTTTGAGTAAACACCTTTTGTTTTTCTATATTTTCTTTTTCTAAAATTTCTTTCAGGCTGGTCTCTTTTAAAGTTATGTCTTTAATTTCATTTCTAACTTTTTCTATTTCAATTTTCGGTGTATTTTCTTTTGAAGGAGTGAACCCACATATCTCAACTATTTGAATAGTTAAACGGTCTATTTCAGCCTTTTTTTCCTTACCACTGGTTTCTATTTCTGTTTTTGTGGTGGTTAGTTCTCTTAGATATTTGTCTATATCCGCCTTTTGTTTTTCTATATTCACAAGCTCTATTCTAAATTTGCGAGCTGATGATGTTAAGTTTATTACTTCATTATCTATTACTTTTATCTGCTGTATTTTTTGTTTTATAGTTTTTGATGCTGTATTATCATCTTTATTTTGCTTAAACAAAGACTCTTCATGCTTTAATTCTTCATTTAGCAATCTAAATTTTTCTTGTAGTATGTTTAATCTTTCCAGTGCAATAGATAATTCTCCTTGCAATACTAGTGAGGCCTCTTCCTTTTGTTTTAAACCTTCCCCCAGTTTTGCTTCTTCCATATCTACTTTACTTTTCTCTTCTCTAAGTTTAAGGAGTGAACCCTCAAACTCAGTTTTTTCTTTATTGTATATTTCAATTTTTTCTTTAAACAGAGTTAATGATGCTTCGCTCGTATTCTTCTGCGTTTCTAACTCCTCGATGTTTATACCATTTAGCTTCAACGTAACTATTTCTAATTGATTATTTATATACTCCACATCTTTTAGAAGTCCAGCATAATTTATTAACTCTTTTTGAAGATCTTCAGATAATGTTACCAGCTTTAAACCCATACTTTCCTTTAATTCTTTTTTAACTTCTAGATCGGTATCTACTATCATCTCTGCTATTTTCGGATGATGCTCCGACCCACATACTGGGCACATGTTTCCATCTAGTAAATCTGACGCTAGAATTGTTGCTAACTGTCCCTGCTCTATTGCTTTTATTTCGTCGTCTATACCTTTAACCTGGGCTTTCAAATTTTCTATAGTTTCTTCTTTATTTTTTAAATTTAACTTAACTTTTTCACTTTCAATGTTAGCAATATTACACTTTTCCTTAAATTCATTCTTTATTTTTTCATTTTCTTTTGCCTTCTCTAATTCAACTCTGAGCAGACTGAATGATTCCTGCTTTTCTAGTAACAAATTATTATCTCCCGGGAAATTATTCGCTATTTCCACTCCTTTTTTCTCTAAAAGCACTAATTTATTATGTTTATCTTCCTGACTATTTATAACTCTTTTATGAATCAAATCCATGTCAAACAGGGTTTTCTTCAATGTTTCGCCTTTATTTTTGAGTTCTTCAACATTTTTGCCCGTTGCCATAACTTCTAACTCACTATTATAAGCGTTATACAATTTTTCCCTATATTCAGGCAATATTTCTATTTCATTTAGTTTTTCTTCTGTTAGTAGTAGCTGTTTATCTATTTTCGCTTTATTATCATCAATAATGACTACATTTAAATTCTTTTCTTTTATATTTCGCGTAAGTTCTTTATGTTTTTCTAAAAGAATATCTTTCTGCGTTGCCAAATAAATTATTTTCTCTTCAATTGAAGCAGCTTGCTTTAGACTTACTTCCTTTTCAATTAGAGTCGGCAGTTTATCGTTTTTATTATTCCATGCCTTATCATAAGAAATTTTTGTAATATTCAGTTTTTCATTTATTTCTAAAAAGTCACAACTAAGCTTCTCAAGTTTAATCTTATTTAGCTCTAAGCTTTTTTGAGTCTGCGATACATTATCAATAAAGGGTTTTACATTTAGCGCTAGACTTCCTTTTGTGAACTTTTCTTTTTTCTCTTTAAACTCTTCTTCTTGCTTATTTAATTCAGCTTCTTTTTTCAAATACCGATCTTTTTCTTCTTGTAATTCGATGGCTACTTTATACACCTCGTACTCTTTATCCAAAATATTTTTCTGCTTTTTAGTTTCTTTTTCTTCTTCTTTTAAATTATCTAAAGCCACTTTTATTTGAGTATGGGCTTCTTCTCCCACATTCTCGTAGCCTTTCATTTCTCCCTCAAGCACACTTATAGTCTTTAAGTTTTCATTTCTAACTGATCTTATCTTATCGTATAGTTTGGATCCGTATTTCTCTAGAGCAAATATTCTCTCTAACATATTTCTTCTTTCTTTCCCTGTTAGCTTTAAAAATTCATTGAACTTACCTTGAGGTAACACTACTGATCTTGTAAAATCTTCAACTTTTAGCCCTATAATTGATACAATATTCTCTTCAACGTCTTTAGGTCCTTCTGCTAACACCTGATTCTCCTGTGGATTTTCCTTGTTTATTTCTATAAGTCTTGCATATGCAGTTTTAAAGTTTCCAGTCTTTAATCTCTTTATGCTTCGCTCTGATCTATAAGTCTTTCTAGTTTTACCTATTCCTATTTCAAAATCAAAACTTACTTCTACAACATTAGTTTCTGTATTTACAAACTCTTTTGTGTCTCTAGACACTTTTCCATAAAGAGCTATAGTTATCCCATCTAAAATAGTTGATTTGCCACTAGCTGTTGGACCGAAAATCCCGAAAAGTCCTTTTTCTGTAAGCTTTGAAAATTCGATAGTTTGCTGCTCCACAAAGGAATTTAACCCCTTTATATTAAGATTTACTGGTTTCATTTTTCGGTTCCTCCTCTTCGTCCTCGCCATATGCTATGTTCATAAACAATTCCATTAACTCACTAGATGGCTCAAGTCCACCACGTGCCTTTGTAAAATACTCTTTAAACATTTCTTCCATGGATCTCTCTCTTAGACTTTCCTTTAATTCTTCTTCACTTTCAAAATCTTCGATTATAGGCTGAATTGAAACTATGTCCGCCCTTAATCTTTTCATTTCCTTTATATTCTCTGTACTTATTATTTCCTTTGTCTTTATTTCAAGGTATACCCAAATATTCTTTTCACCCTCATTTTTACATCTCTCTAATGCTTCATCAACGCTTTCACATTTCCATACTTCTATAGGTTTGTAGTTTCTAAACAATATTTGTGATATCTCCGCCTCCATGCCAGCTTTAACATCTACAAGATACGCTCCTTTGCTATAATTAATTTCACTTTTACTATATTGAATTGGTGAACCTGAATACCTTATCTTACCTTTGGTTCCTGGCACTTTCTGAGGTCTATGAAGATGGCCGAGCGCTGTATATTGCGCTTTATCCGGGAAGTTAGCTGGAGAAACAGAGAGACTTCCACCTAGTTGTATGCTTCTCTCCGATCCACTTTCCTCGCCTCCCATAGCATATAAGTGTGATACAACTAGGTTTATAGTATCATCCCTATATTTTTTCGATAACTTTTCTAAAAGCTCTCCTATTCTGCCAGAGTAGCTTTGTTGCCTTTCCTCATCTCCAAGTCCCGTTGATAAGACCTCATTTAGCCTTTTCTCACTTGGATAAGGAAGTGTAATAATCACTGCCTTTTCGCCTCGAACACTGACCTCTAAATAACCTTCACCACTTTCTATTATTTCAAAGTCGTATTCATGATTAATGTTAAACTCTCCAAATACGCCTTCCCTTGCTACACTCTTTGGTTCACCTAATAGGACAACCCCATGCTCATATGCAAGTGGACTAGCTGCAACTAACCTTTCTGGGTTATCATGATTACCTGCGATAACTAGGACTGCAGTTTTACCGCTGCTAGTTATATTTTTAAGGGTACTGTAAAACATCTTTTCTGCTCTTGCTGGTGGATTTCCATTGTCATATATATCTCCAGCAATAAGCACTAAATCTATATCATTATTTTTAACTATATCTATAAATTCTTCTAAAAACTCTTCCTGTTCCTCTAGCCTACTGAATTGCTCTAGAGTCTTTCCTAGATGCCAATCTGAGGTGTGCAGTATTCTCATCTTAGTTGCTCCTTTCTTTGTTGTTTTATTGTGGGGACATCGTTTTGTTGGGGGACATCGTTTTGTTGGGGACAGTTAATAACTTGGGGTAATGTTGGGGGATGTAAAGTTGTAAAGTTGGGGACGGTTAATAACCGTCGGTGTTTTGTTGGGGACAGTTATCAACTTTGGGGTAATGTTGGGGACGGTTAATAACTGGGGTAATGTTGAAGACAGTTAGTAACTTTTTACTCTAAGGTAAAAGGTAGGGACAGTTATCAACTTTGAAAAAGTTGGGGACAGTTATTAACTTTCCCCAGATTTTCTATTTAACCTCTACTGATTCATCGCTGCTAAATAAGTATAGATAACTTTCTTTAACTTCTTTACCGAGAGTCACCTGAAGTGCCTTTTTATAATAATCTAGCTGAGACCTATATTTCTCTATTAGAGGAGTTACCTCTCCATTTTTAACCGAATCAGTTTTATAATCTACGAGAATTATTTGTCCATCTTCCTCAAAATAGCAGTCAATTATACCTTGAAGTATTATCTTCTCATCTCCATATATTTTCACATCAAGACTTTTGTCTATCTCCGTACTATTAATTTCCATATGGAATGGTACTTCTCTTTTTAAAAGGTCTTGATTAAATGCTTTTATCATTCTTATGCCAAGCTCCGTTTTAAATAGCTTTAATAATTTATGACTTCGAATACCTTTGCCCTCTTCTTTTGATATTAACATTTTCTCAACTAACATTTTAATTTGCAATTCTATATCACTTAACGATTCCACCTTAGATAAATCTAATCTTTGAACCACTGAATGCATAGCAGTTCCTCTCTCAGCAGGCGTTAGCCCTTTTACTTCCTCTAAGAACTTCGGTTTATTTATAAGTCTTGGAGAATACATATTACTAGATTCTCCCTCGGTTATCTCAACATTAAATTTTCTTTTAAGTTCAGTTACTGTAAGTACTGTGGGCATTCTTGTAGACTTCTCATATTTATAAACATATCCAAGCCTTTTCTCTATCTCTTTTATAACCCTATCTTTTATAATAATATCTCTTATAACATCATCTTTAACATCATTATCATTAAGCTTATTGTCTATGTTTTCATTATCTATAGACTTATCGTGTTGGTTCTTTTTATAAAGTTTTGCTAACCTTTCTTCGGCACTTTCAATCAATTCTTCACCTAATGGTTCAATTTTCATTACATCATCTCTGTTCCAGAACCTTACCGCAAAACTTGATGGATGATCTATTAGGTGAACATTAGTATCTTCTATCCCTAAACGCTCACGCAAGGGCTTTCCATCAACATGCCTTATTACCGCAGGTATTATCCAGTCTAAATAACCTTTACCTTTAAGGATTTCATATTCTCCTAGCTTTTCACTTTTGTCTTCTAAACTAGAACTCATTCTAGATAGATTTTTATCTATGTTTCTCATTGACCCAGTTATTATTAGCTTTTCCTTAGCCCTGGTTAATGCTACGTATAAAACTCTCATTTCCTCTGCAAGACTTTCTATTTTTATTGTCTTTTTTAGAGCTTGCTTTAATACTGTAGGATAAGAAATTCTTCTTAACGGGTCCACATAATCTGGGCCGTAACCTAAATCATGATGAAATAATATGCTCTTATTTATATCCATTAAGTTAAAGTTTTTTCCCATTCCACTTAGAAAGACTACTGGAAATTCTAAGCCTTTACTTTTATGAATACTCATTATTCTAACTACGTCCTCATTTTCACCTAATGTTTTAGCACTACCCATGTCTCCGCTGCTTATTTTAAGTTTGTTTATGAAGTTTATAAAATTAAATAATCCTTTGTAACTTGTCTCCTCGTATTGCCTTGCCCTTTGGAAAAGCACTTTTAAATTGGCTTGTCTTTGGGATCCCCCCGGCATAGCTCCTATATAACCGTAATATCCAGTGTCAGTATATAAGTGCCAGATGAATTCATCAATTGGCATATACGTACAGATCTCCCTAAAGTGATTTAGTTTTATTAGGAATTTCTTTAATTTTTCCTTTGTTGAATATTTCTCATTGACTGTCCCTTCACAATTCGTTGTTTCTTTATCCACAAGGGCAGATTTTTCATCCACAAAATCGCTATCTTTATCCCCATTCGCAGTATCTATTTCCCCTGAATTGCTTTTTCCACTCTCGTTAATTCCCGAAAAATTAATCATTGCTTCATAAAAACTGATTTCCCTTTGACCTATTCTTATATCCACTATTTCCTCTGAGGTAAATCCTCCTATTGGTGAACGAAGTACTGCAAGCATTGGGATATCCTGCCTTGGGTTGTCTATAATTTGAAGCAGGCTCATGATTATTTGGATCTCTATGGTACTAAAATATCCTGTACCTGTATCTGCATAAACCGGTATATTCTCAAGATTTAGTTGTTCTAAAAATGGTGGTGCCCAAGCTGAGGTAGCACGAAGTAATATTACGATATCCTTATACTGGACATCCCTATACTGCTTAATATTTTTATCATATACTTTAAAAGCTTCTATTTCATTTCCTTGTTCATCATTATGTGACATTAATTCCTTTATTCTTTTAGCAACGATTCTTGCCTCTAGCTCAATATTAGTTGGGGTTTCTTCTTCATTTGTTTTTACCTGTCCCTCACTTTGAGTTTCCTCTTCATTTGTTCTTAACTGTCCCTCACCTTCGTCGTCATTTTCTGCGTTATCTTCCCCGACATCTTTAATCTCTTTTTCTATAAGATGTAGTTCCACTGGTCCGCCTACTATTCCATTGCCTTCAAGTTCGTCAAAATGAGCTCCTAGGTTTAATGCTTCTTCGTCAGTATAATCAAGATCTCCAATATTTTTGCACATTATTTGTTTGAAGACATAATTCACGGCGTCAATTACAGCAGATCTACTTCTGAAATTTTTATATAGTGTTATTTTTCTTGTTTTTGCACCTTCATCCTTAGAATATCTATTATACTTTTCTAAGAAGAGCTCAGGCCTTGCCTGCCTAAATCTATAAATACTCTGTTTTACGTCTCCTACCATAAATACATTTGGAGCTCCAATTTTTTCCCTTGAGATTATATTTAATAGAGTTTCTTGTACCATGTTGCTATCTTGATATTCATCTATCAGAATTTCTTCATATTTGTTTCTTAGCCCTATGGCTACTGCGGAGGGTTCTGGTTTTCCGTCTTCGCCAATAACCACCTCTCCATCCTCATTTTTTTTCATTAAAATATCAAGGCAGTAGTGTTCAAAGTCATTGAAATCTATAATTGATCGTTCCTTTTTCTTTTCCCGATATTTTTCCTGCAAATCAATAACAAGTCGCGATAATTCCCTCATAAGAGGATACAATTCTTTTATATCTTCTAGTGATGTCTCTGAATTTGCATTCATTATTTGTTCCTGAAGTTCTTGTAATTGTTTTTTAACCTTATTTCTTATTTCTTGTACTTGTTTTTGTTTTTCCTTATCCTTGCAAGCCTTTATGGTAGTTAGTTTTGCAAAACTTACTTCTTCAAATGCCGCCCCTAAATTTTCAAAAGAGTTGTTTGCAGCACTTATTAAGTCTGCAATTAATGCTAAATCTGATTCAAAAACCTCCTTATATAAGGTTATTGCCTCATTGTTTTCTATTATTTTTAATGCTTTTATCATTACTTTTTCAATGCCTAAAAGCTCTATATTAACATCTTCCATTAAAACTTTTGCCCATGGTGTATCACTAAAACTATATCCATCTTTAATGTTAAAATCTTCTGCTGAATCTATTAGCCATTTTGCTGGATTTGTGGAACTCATTGCAAAGTTATAAAGACTTAAAACTATACCTTGAAGTCCGAGATCCTCTTTATTATTACTATAGGCTTCTACCAGATTAATAAAGCTAGGGGTGTCCCCAGCATTTTGTTTAGGGGTGTCCCCCTGATTTTCCTGGGTTCCCTGGTTTTGTTTAGGGGTGTCCCCCAAGTTTTCTTGGTTTTGTTTAGGGGTGTCCCCCAAGTCATATCTATCTTCAAAGAGCTCCTCTAGAGCTTCCTGTTTTAATAATACCGCTTCTGTTGCATCTGCTATTCTGAAATTAGGATCTAAATCTACAATATGAAAATTATTACGAATAACTTCAAGGCAGAAGGAGTGAATAGTTGTAATACTTGATTTATTAAGTAATGTTAACTGCCTTTGCAGTAATTTACTTTGAGGATTATTATGAAGTTCTTTAGAAATTGCCGCAGCTATTCTCTCTCTCATTTCTGATGCCGCAGCATTTGTAAATGTAACTACTAAAAGCTTGTCTATATCTGTAGGTCTCGCCTCGTCTGTTACTATTTTTATTATTCTCTCAACTAGTACTGCAGTTTTTCCAGAACCTGCAGCTGCAGCTACTAAGATATTGCAGTCTCTAGTATAGATAGCCTGCTTTTGATCATCTGTCCAGCTTACCCCTTTTTCCTCTTTCTTAATTTCATCTTCCTTTTTAATCATTTCTCCTCTTCATCTCCTATCATCTGCGTACTTTCGATGCTATTCTCCGTAATATCACTCGCTTGATTAGATTCATTCGTTAAGAGCTCCCATATTTCCTTATCCCTCTTGTCTTTTATTATCTTATAATTGTTTTCCTTTAATGTAGGGTCAAATTGACATACGGCTGTATATTCACAATAACTACAAGGCGTAATATCCTTTTTCTTGTATGGTTTTATCTCTATTTCTCCACTTAACATTCCCTCACATGTTTTTATTAGATTCTCTTTTACGTGATCAAGTAGCATATCGAACTGCTCAGCCGTTGCAACTGATGACCTTGAACCTAATTCTCCATTTTTCTTAATGGATGCTGGAACAACCAGAGACGCACCTTCAATATTTCTATCCATTTCCCTAATTATCTTAGTATCTGCTAGGAGTAGCCCCTTCATTTTCAAGGCTTTCATTATAGCTTTTTCAAGTTCTTCTTCATTAAGATTATTTTTAGCTTTTATAACTGGGTCATCTATTTTAAAATACAATATACCTGCTGGAAAAATTGGTTCTTTAGAAATATCACTCTGCTTGGAAATCGTTCTTTCGTTTCTAAGCATAGCGTCCAAATAGGTAAGTAGTTGTATTTGAAGTCCATAATATACGTCAGATAGTTTAAAGTCTTTATTTCCTGATTTATAATCTATTATTCTGTAAAATTCTTCGCCCTCTGTAATTAGCTTATCCACTCTATCTATCCTGCCAACTAGGTTCACAATCTCACCTGTGGATAGTTCTACTTTTATTGGTGGATAATCTCCCTCTTCAAATCCAAATGATACTTCATATCCAAAAGGTTCGAATCCACTATTTTTCATTTGCTCAACAATAACATAGATAGTTTTCTTTAAAACTCTCTTTAATCTCTCTGTAAAGTACTTATACCTTGGTGTGCTATTTAAAATGTACCCGCTCGAACCTTCTGAGGCTTCCTTTTCTACTATGCTTGCTATGTTTTGCTCGCACCACACTTTATCTAAATTCGCCCATTTCAGCTCACTTTTATCCACAAGTTTTGAAAAATCATCAAGTACACTGTGCATAAAACTACCCAAATCTGGTGACGAGAATGTAAAAGTTTTTCTATCCTTTGCTTTTAATCCATATTGCACAAAATAAGCAAAGGGACACTCTTCATATTTTTCTATTCTTGATACACTGAAATAGTTTTTATCCCCATAAAGTCGTTTAACCTTTTCTTTTTTAAGCATCTTGACTTCATTTTTATAGTCAAACCCTTGAAATATGGTATTACTCTTTTCTTTCCATAATGGGTCCTTTTGGTACCATTGGTAAACCTCAACCCAAAGTGGAGAAATAATTCCGTCTTCTAAATATTTTCTTAATGCAAATATTAAATCATTAAAAGTTGGAATTTTAGCGTTTACTTGCTGCATGTCACGCGCTATCCCAATATCGCTTAACCCGTTTATACCAATTAATTCATCACTTGCTATTGTTATATTACTTTCTTCTTTGAGACCTTTAAATAAGGCTTTAAATCTTGATATTATAATAGATGGACGCATGGTTTTGCCTTCATAATCAGCAATTGGATAACTTATATTTAAATATTTACTTGGGATGGTTATGGTAGCATAGATTAAATACTGCTCATTAAACACCTCAGTTTTTGTGTCACTGGCTAGTTCTACATCATTCGCTTTTAAAATTATTCTATCATCATCTGTGAATATCCCCTCTTCCTTACTTGCCCTTGGGAACACTCCATCATTTACACCTACGATATATAAGGCTTTTATTTCATGACTTTTTATACGTTCAACGCTGCTAATTGTTACGCCATCAAGTGCTGGAGGAATAAGCCCCATCTTGTGTTTGCTAAATCCCATGGATAGAACTTTTACAAAATCCTCGAGAGATAAAGTTTCAGTCCCAAGTACCTCCACCATCTGATCTAATAGTTCCATAACTAGGTTCCATATTTTACTGTACTCTGTAACAAGGTCCTGGGCACCTTCATTTTTGAAATTTTCTATCCACATCTCGATAGTTTTATATACGTTTATGGTTTCTAAAAATTCAAATAGAGATGTACATATTTTTGTGGTGCTGCATCCACCTTTTAACTTTTCTTTGAATGCAATTAGAGGTGTTATTATTGCTGCTCTAGTGTCATTTAATATTTTAATGGTGTTTTCTACTTTTAAAGTTTCGGCTTCTACTTTTAATGTTTCAACTTCATCTTTACCTAAAGATTCTTTTTCAGCATCATAGTAGTCTCTAAAATAGTATTCTATTTTCTCCTGCCATAAATCGGACTCTGTCCATTTTCTTATGCCTTTTATGCCTGATGCTATGACGAAATTTTCTAATATATCTATATGCTCTTTCTTTATATCTAAAAGTCCCGTTTTAAGATACCTAAACATCGCCTCATAGCTAAAGTTTTTAGTGAAAATCTCAACAACTCCTGTTATTAGAACAATTAAAGGATTACTTGTTATATCCTTTTTCTTATCTATGAATAGTGGAATATTGTATTCCGTAAATATAGCTTTTATAAGCTTTTCGTAGGATGGTAAATCTCTAGTCACAACTGCTATTTTATTAAATCTTATATTCTCATCACGGCAAATTCTTAAAATATCTTTTGCCACGTGTTCAACTTCAGAGTATGCATTAAGGGCTTTAAATACCTTTATATTTTCGCATTTAGCAACTGATGGCACATATGGAAATGCAAAATAATTTTTCTCAAGAAATGAAATCTCACCATTTCCTTTAAATTTATGTTCTTTATTTCCTGCAAGTTCTATTGCCTTTTCTATGCTTGTACCACTATCTTCTATCAAACTTAAAAGCTTGTCCTCTGTCAATTTTATAGAATAAAATGCATCAGAAGGCTCCATCATTTTTGAATGTTCTGAGCTTTTTAATGGCAATGTTATATTTATTCTTTTAGCCTTTGAGAACAGCCTTTCTAATACTCCATACTGCTGTGGAGTAAACCCTGTAAATTCATCAAGCCAGAATTCTGCTCCGTCGAAAATGCTACAATCATCAAAAGCACTAATTAGGCGTGTCAAATCATCATCCGGATCCACGTAATTTAGATTTAATATATTATCAAACTGCTCATATATGAGAGATAGATCAGTTATTTTATCTATTAATAAAGGGTTATCCCCTAAGTTTTCTTTTGCTTTTTTTAAATTTTCAATTGTTATTTTATACTTTTTAAACTCTGTAATAACGCCCGCTACATTGTCTACAAATCCTTTTTTCTTAGCTGCACCTTTGAATACCTTGAAGTTTTCTATATTCTTTTGCATTATGCTGTGGATAAGCATAACCTTTCCTGAAGTATCCATAGGTTTTCGAGTTATTCCACCAACTTCACTAAATACTCTGTATGCTAATCTATTAAAACTAAGTACTTGGACGTTTTTTATTCCTGTGGACCCAACAACCTTTATAAGGTTTTTTTCAGCTTGAAAGGAGAATTGTTCTGGGACCAAAAGTACTAAGGGTTTTTCAATTTCTTCTAAACTTCTATTTTTTATATCCTCTAAGCAGAAAGTACTTTTCCCTTTTCCAGCTCCTCCATATATAAATCTTAAACTCACAAAAACACGTCCTTTCTTTTTAACTTAGGAACGTCGAAATAGACTAGTATTTAATTCCTTTATCTACTTTCACGTTCCCTTATACATTATACCATGTATGATTTCCTTATATATTAACATTTAATTACAAATATTCTAATGGAGAATTTGTAAGCTCTATGTCAGATGAAATTGCATCAATGTCAGAGGAGATAGAAGCCACAGTAAATCAAGTAAGTAACGCCGTACAAATTTTGGCACAAAATTCACAGCTCTCTGCGGAAAGCACAAAAGTTCAATGGATTAGTTCAGAAATTTAAAATATAAGTTGCATTGTAAAAGTAGTACTAACCATATGGGCGTTTCCGGTGGAATGTTTTAATACTCTATTGTATGAATGTTTGTTTTTAAAAGGGGGTGACTCGTCGTATGATAAAAAATCATATGATGGTCACCCCCTTTAACTAATTACACATTATCTATTTCAGGGAAGAAAAAAGGTAACGGAAACCAAGATTTTATAAGACTATTCTTGCGTGATTGTTCACTCACAAGTGATTGTTCACTCACAAGTGAGTGTTCATGATTAAACGTTCTTAGTGAAGAACATAAAAAATTCATAGCTTCTAAATGTGACATTTTAATATCAGCAGAAAGTTGCGTGTCCTCAACAGTTATATCATTTCCAACTTTAATAATAATTTTGTCTCTATTTAATATTTCGATTATTAACTGTCCCTCTACTAATACCTCATATTTAGACTTTAAATTTAAAAATGCCTTGATAAAATTTTTATAATTAAATATATTAAGGCATGTAATAGGCTGAATTTTATATGATTCACATATACTTGCCAAATAACCAATAGGTTCTTGTCTAAACATCGCTACGACTACATCTATCTTATCTTTATTAAACTCACTTATTATATTTGATAAGACATTTCCTAAAATCTCATAATCTTCAAGGTATATCTCAATCACCTTATCAAAGTTTTCTGATAAGATGACGTAGCCTAAAAGCTTGTCCCGATTATATATTCCTAGAGGGTTGCTCTTCCAACTTTTGCATATATCAACAAAACTAATTAAATCTCTTGTACAATGTACCTGCTGTTTATTAAACAAGCTATAAATCCTCTTTAATTCATCTTCCGATAACTCGTCAAATGTCGAGAGGGATATATTATTATCATAAGACATTTTATTATGCTTAAGGTTAACTCTATTTATTTCAAAAATAACCTGACTACCTGTAGGCGTAAATCCAAAGTATTCGTATCGTTGTCTTTGTCCACCTAATATTGCAAAATCTATAGATTCTTCCTTCATTTCATTAACTGTTTTGTTCATAAGTTCTATCATATATCCTTTATTACGCGAGTATGGATGAACTGATACAGTGCCTATTCCCTTAACTTTTAAAGTTATATCTAGCACATTAAGCTCTAGTGGAAAACACCCTACCATCGCTTTAATTTTATCATTTTCTTTTACTAGAAGATGATTAGTTGCGGTGTCTATCTTTGCGTTATATACCTTAGGTAATAACTCTTTAAAATCTATACTAAACACATAATTTCCAAAGTCTAAAATGTCCTCAAAATCCTCTGGTGCTCCCTTTACAAAGCTTACCATACTAGCCCCCAGTTTAATTTATTATTATACTTCTTTGTAAATATTAATAATTCTGCTTATCAATGTATATTTTAACGTTTATCTTACTATTTATATAATATGTCATTTAGCAATTAGTAATTAGTAATTAGCAAGGAGGATTATAATGTATACCTTGAAGAATTTTTCTGAAACTGAAGTAAGTAATCGATTAAATATGATGTTAAATGATTATGATAATATTTGTAAATGTGAAAAATGCAAATTAGATATTAAGGCTTTGGCGTTGAACTCTTTATCAGCAAAATATACCGTTTCTGAGCAAGGTGAACTCTACACGATTTTATTATCTGAAATTAACAAACAGGAAGCAGTTGATGTTACATCTGCTCTTGTAAGAGCTATAGAAATAGTATCTGCTAATCCTAAACATTAGTTAGTTTAGGACCCACAATGGTTACTATTTCACTCATTTTATCTGCGCCATTTAATATAAAATTTTCCCTTAGCTTTTGTAGCAACCACATTGATAGTATACACTTGAGTCTCAGTCACGGTAAATGCTACTTCTCCTGAGCCAACAGACACTCTCTTAACTTCGTTTCCTTTCTGATCCTTTACATTCATCTCTAATTTACCTTTTTTCGCAATAATTGTGTAGGTAATTTTCGCATTTTCGCCTGCATCATATTTTACCTTTCTACTTTCTGTACCGTTAAAGTACTTAAAAGACGCATCAAAAGACATACCATAGTTATTACCAACATAACCAATTTTCGATTTGGGTTCTCGGGTAGAAAACACTAATAAAATGCACCCTACTATAACTAAAATTGAAATAACAATCATAATTATTTTTGTATTTTTTTTATTCATAATTTATTCTCCCTTCACTAATATTTCAACTACTCTATTACAAGTTATATCTATCCTAGTAATTTTTTTATATTACCATAGAGGGTGAATAACATATTAGGGATTCACATAATGCTAATTGTTATGTTGTAGCATTACATGAATCCCTTTAGTATATATTTTTAAATTTGTCTATTTTGTGCTTTGAAGTTTTTCTATTATTACATCTTTCATTTCTACTAATTTTTGTTCTCCAAGTTCTAAAGTTTCTCCCTTAGAATACATGTATATTTTAATTTTCGGCTCTGTACCTGAAGGCCTTACAGCATACCAACTGCCATCATCAAAATAGAATTTAAGTACATTGGATTTTTCTATTCCACTAGGTTCTTCTTTACCACTAGCTATGTCATATGATATTTCTGTCTCATAATCAATAAACTTAGTAAGCTTTGCACTGCCAATTGTTTTTAGATAATCTTTTCTATATTCTATCATCATTCTAGAAATTCTTTCTTGTCCTTCTATACCTTCTAAAACCAAGGATATTAAGTTTTCTCTATAATATCCAAACTCTTCATAAATTTCATCTAGTATATTTATTAATGTTTTACCTTTTGACTTATAATATGCCGCTGCTTCACATAAAAGCATTGAAGCTATTACTGCATCTTTGTCTCTAACGAAAGTTCCGGCAACATAACCAATGCTTTCTTCATATCCAAATATAAATTCGAAACTATTGTCTTTTTTGAAGTCATGTATTTTGCCACAAATATTTTTAAATCCTGTAAGAACTTCAAATGTTTCTACTCCATATTTCTTAGCTATAGCTCTTCCTAGATCGCCTGTTACTAATGATTTTACAATAGCTGCGTTGGTAGGAAGCGTTCCTTTTTCCTTCATTCCCTCAATAACATATTTTATGAGTATTGCTCCAGTTTGATTACCATTAAAAGCAACATATTCATCCTTCTCACCCTTAACCATTATTGCAAGTCTATCACAATCTGGATCAGTAGCTATTAGTAATTCTGCGCCTTCTTTTTTGCCAAGTTCCTGGGCATATTTAAATGCTTTTACGTCCTCAGGATTTGGGTATCCCACTGTTGTAAAATCTGGATCTGGTTTTTCTTGCTCTGGAACTACAATTATATTAGTAAATCCTCTTTCTTTTAAAACTCTTCTTACAGGCATGTTTCCCGTTCCATTTAGAGGAGTATATACAATTTTTATATCTTTATCTATGTTATCTCTTATCGCTAGTCCTAATACTTTCTCCGTGTACTCATCATCCATAGCTTTTCCTAGCATTACTATTAATCCCTTTTCCCTAGCTTCATTCATATCCATAACTTTTATTAGGCTAAAGTCTGTAATATTTTGGATTTTCTCAGTTATGCCTTTTGCTACAGGTGATAAAATTTGAGCTCCATCTTCCCAATACACTTTATATCCGTTGTATTCGCGAGGGTTATGACTAGCAGTTACCACAATTCCTGAAGCAGTATGTAAAGTTCTTACTGCGTATGATAATTCTGGAGTGGGTCTTAATTCTTCAAATAAATAAGCCTTTATTCCATTTGCCGCTAGTACTTGCGCTGCTCTTGCTGCAAATTCTTCTGAGAAATGTCTACAGTCGTAAGCTATCGCTACGCCCCTGTCCATATATTCCTTGCCGTAATCTTTAATATAATCTGCGAGCCCTTGAGTTGCTCTTGATATAATATATAAATTCATTCTGTTAAGTCCGGCACCGAGTTTACCTCTAAGCCCAGCAGTTCCAAATTCTAAATCCATGTAAAATCTATCTTGAATTTCTTTCGTATCGTTAGATATTGATTTTAATTCCTCTCTTGTTGCCTTATCAAAGTATTCGTTATTTAACCATTCTTCGTATTTCTTTTTATAAGTCATCTTAAATCACGCCTTTCCTAATAATTATGATTTGATAACATTATACATTACTTTAATGACTAATTAAATATCAAATGTGAAATTGAGGATAATTTTTACAATTAAGACTAAACCTTGTAACAATTTTGTCTTTTGTTCATAAGATATATTAAGATGCATTAATGACACCCCAGAAGGAATTCCTCCTTGGATACAATTAAGTTAGTGATTATTTTTAATGACTGTTAAATAACCATTATCTATATATCCTTTTGAACTCATTAATGGGATCTTTTTATTGATTTATTATTTTAAATCAATAAACCCTCTTGCTCCTTGCTCCTTGCTAAACAATGTACTTTTATTCAATGTACTTTTCCTCAAACAAAGACCTCTATTTTAACAAATTCATCAAGTTTGTTGAAATGAGGTCTTTGTTATTTTTGGGGAGTGGTAAAGATTAGGGATCGAAGATGGGGGACGGTTAACAATTTTTTGACTAAAGTTGTAGCTAAAAATGTTTGATAAAGATGGGATAAAGACGGGGGACGGTTAACAACTAATTATTGCAATAATTAGTTGTTAACCGTCCCTTTGCTTTTCTCTTTATTTTTGATCATCATATATTATCTTAGATACTTGTCCAATAACCTCATTTGCCTCTACAATTCCATTTGTAAAAACAACGAGAATATATGGGTTATCCTTATATACAATCGCTGTATCATTTACAGTATCATTGAAGTTACCCATCTTATGAGCTACAATTTCCTTTGGAATGTATTTGTCTATTCTGTCATGGCATTCTGTGTTTTCCATGGTTTTAATCATATCAGCATAATATTTATTATTCTGAGGGTTTAAATATAATCTTTCTAGTATTTTAAAGGAATCTTTTGGTGTAATGTTATTTCCATCGTGAATTATTGGATGTCCCACAATTTTCTCAATGTACTTATATCTACTTTCGCTGCCTACTTTTCTTAAAAGCATATTTATAGCTATATTATCGGAATACTTTATTGAGTAGTCACTTAAGGTCTTTATTGCAATAGGTTTAGTTAAATCCATACCTTGAAGTATTCCTGCACCATCTTCAAAATCGACTTTTTCAAATACTAATTTTTCATTTATATCGATCTTTTTTTCCTGAACCATATCATACATAAGCATATTTATAGGTACTTTTACAGTACTCGCTGCTAGAAATTGCTTGTCCGCATTTATTTCAATAGTTTGCTTAGAGTTTATGTCATAGTAAACCATACCAAATTTATTGATATCACTCTTTACAAACGTTCTAATCTTTTTTTCTAAAGTATCCAATCGAGATTGCTCTTGTTCTTGTAGATTTTCAATTGCTTTGGTTTGCATATATTCTAATGAATAGGCACTTTTAGATATTTCTTTAGATATTCCATAATTATTGTTTTTATTATTAGTAGATATAGTGGATATATAGTTGACTACAACACTATCACCAGCTACTACCTGCTGTTTGCTTACACTCACCGTTGCAAAAAATACCATTATTGCTAGCACAGTGACAATATTATTACTTTCCATCTACACATCTCCCCCACTATTCTCTGAAGAAACTGATAATCATTAATTATTACCGTAATTATCTCATTATTATTAATAATACACCTTTTAGATGTCATTTTTATGTCATTCTTATGTAAATAAAACTTATTACTGGTAAATTGTTCTTTTATCTTACATTATACCTTAATTTTCGTTGAAATTTGTTATTAAATTTAAAATATACTGATAAATCTAAATTTTCCACTTATAAATATAAATATTGGGGACGGTTAACAATTAATGAAATTAATTGCTTTAAAGGGCGAAATGAAGAATATCATGCCACGCCATAGGGAATACTCTTAATAAAAGTTTATGAGGAGGGAAGAGACTCTATGCCAAGAACATTTAGACTCAAAAGTGAAGAATCTATATATCATATTATGTGTAAAAGCATCACTGAGGTAAATTTATTCAAGGATGATGATGACAAGAAAAAGTATATATATTTTATTAAAAAATATAAAACCCTTTATAATTTTAAACTTTACGGGTATTGTCTAATGAATAACCATTTACATTTAATAATTGATGCCAATGGATCAGATATATCAAAAGTAATGCATGGAATAAATTTTTCCTATGCAATGTATTTTAATAAAAGACATGAGAGACAAGGTCATCTTTTTAGAGATAGATTCAAAAGTATAATAGTTGCTAATGAAACGTATTTGAAAACTTTGTCACTATATATACATAATAACCCCACAGCCATAGTTGAATACAGAAATTGTCCTGAAAAATATACTTTTTCTAGTCTATCAACATTTTTAGGCAAAAGACGCGATCTTTTCAAATTAGTGGATTTTAGATTTGTTATGAGTTTATTTGGAAGTAACGTCAAAAGTGCGCGAAAGGATTACTATGACCTCGTTTTTAGGTGTAACGAAGAAAAGTTGAAAGAAGAAATTGAATTTGACGATGAAAAATCACAATATAATGGCGACAGAAAAATACTTGTACGAAACTTTAAGGCAGATGATATCATAGAGTTTATATCATCTAAAATGAATATATCAAAGTTTCATCTTAATATGAAGTATAGTAGAAAGCTTGTACATGCAAAAGCATTAACAGTTGTTCTAATGAGAAGCCTCTGTAATTTTAACGCAAGTGATATTTCTATAATACTTGGAAACATAACTCAGGCTAGAGTATCTAGACTGAGCACTATTGGCATAGAATTGATTGGAACAGAAAAAAACTATGAAAATATTATTGGTGATTTTATAGAATATTATGCTTAGTTGCGACCAATATATAATCTTATATTTTAACTCTTACTAATTTAAAGTTTTATATTATTTTTTAATTATACTCCTATAAAAAAAGTTTTCTGTTGTAGCGTACACTGGACAAGCATTAAAATATCATTTTGTTAATTGGCTTAACAATCAAAAGCTATTTAATCCTCCTCCTAAACTTATAAAACTCTATTGCAACTAGAAAACGGTTAACAATTGTTAATTGTTAACCGTCCCCTTTAACTTAACTTATTCCAAAATTACAATATCTTTTTAAACTTTACAGTTACAACGCATCCGCTGCCTTCTTTACTTTCCACTTCTATACTCGCATTATGAAGTGTTAGTATATTCTTAACAATAGTTAGCCCTATTCCCGAGCCCTCTATCTCATGCCTACTTTTATCTCCTCTATAGAGTCTTTCGAATATATACGGTAGGTCTTCTTCTCTTATCCCAATACCTGTATCTTCTATTTTTAATGCTATTTTATCACGAATTTCTTCTATGGTAATACTAATTTTCCCTTTCGCAGGGGTAAATTTAACCGCATTTGATAGTAAATTAATAATTACCTGTTTTATTTTATCTTTGTCAGCTAAAATATTATATTGTTTACTCAAGCTGCATTCTAGTGTCATATTTATATCTTTATTCTCTGCTATTAATTCAAATTCTTTCACCACTGGCGAAAGTACATCATTTAATGAAATCTTCTCCATATTTAAAACTGCCTCATCGCCTTCAACTTCTTTTAATACATTGAAATTGTCTATAAGCTTTCCAAACCTAATAACCTCTTCGTTAAGATATATCAATCTTTCATTGTTCACTGGAAAAATGCCGTCAATCATAGCTTCAAAGTTATTTTGTAAAATATTAAGGGGTGTTCTAACCTCATGAGATATGTCTGATATTAACCTTTTCCTAATCAGATCTTGATTCTGAAGTTTTTCTCCTAGTGAATTTATACTATTTCTTAAATCCTCAAGTTCTAAAATACTACTTCTGCCATGGGACCTTTCCTTATAATTCCCGTTTGAGAGGTATACCGAGACTTTTGAAACCTCCTTTAGCGGAGTAGAAAATTGCTTTGAAATTAATAAACTAATTAATATTGTAATTAAAATAGATAGTACAACACTTATAATAATGCTCTTATTTATTGAGATTTTGAAATTTACGTCTTCTTCAGATAATAACACTGGAGCATATTGCCCTATTTCTACATAACCTACAATTTTGTCATTAGATCTGATTTCAAATGTTCTTGAAGTATAAACACCTTCATTTTTACCACTCATATGTACATTGTTATTGTGAACTATGTCACTTGCATTCATTCCCCAAACAACTTTTTTATTAATATCCTTAAGAGTAAGGCAGTAGCTGCTCATATAAGCCTCATGCGTAATTTCTATACCTGAATTTCCTGACCACTTAGCATTTTTCTTATATACCTCTTCTAGATATTTTACTATTCTTGTATTTCTCTTATCTTGTATTTCTACCAAGTACTTGTTAAAAGTTTTTGATACAGCTATATTTACTAAAACGGTGGATATGAACAGTGCTAGTATAGCTGTACATACCAAAATAATGCTTAATCTTTTTCTTATGCTTTGCATGAATTACTCACCACCAAATTTATAACCAATTCTGGTTACTGTTATTATATATTTAGGATTTCTGCTATCCTCTTCTATCTTTTTACGTATATTTTTAATGTGTACATCTATCGTTCTATCAAACCCTTGAAAATCTATCCCCATAATTCTTTCTATAAGCTGCTCTCTAGTAAATACTTTCCCCTTGCTTGCTGATAAAATCTGTACAAGATCGAATTCATTTGGTGTAAGATATATTTCTACTCCACGCATTTTAACTGTTCTTTTATCGTAATTTATCTCTAAATCTCCATTATTATAAACTTTCGTTTCAGATTTATTTATATTAATCCTTCTAAATAAGGCATTTACTCTTGCAGTTAGTTCTCTCGGACTAAAAGGCTTGACGAGATATTCATCTGCTCCAAGGTTTAGACCCTCTATTCTGTCTTCTAAGGTGCTTTTAGCTGTAAGCATGAAGATATGTACTTCAGATATCTTTCTTAGCACGTTGCACACCTCTTCCCCCGATATATCTGGCAGCATTAGGTCAAGTATTACTAAACTAAACTTAATAGTATCGAAAAGTTTAATTCCGTCTAATCCCTTTGTAGTGCAATATACACAATATCCTTCTTTTTCAAGATATGCTTTTAGTATTTCTGAGACTTTCTCTTCATCTTCAATTATTAATATATTATCCATGTTTATACCACCTCATTAAATTTGATATATCTATGTTTTTATTATTATTTTCTTCCAATAGGAGTTGAAAAATTATATTCATTATTATATTTTTCTAAACTTCTGCATAATATATAAACATGAAAAGGAGCTGATACCATGAAAGTAAAATTATGCAAAAAGAATCAATGGACTAATGCTGTCACTACTATGATAACCGAATCTCATCCAAATATAAATATATCTACAAAAAAATGTATTGATAAATGCCACACATGCAAGGTTCACCCTATAGCTAAAGTGGATAAAGAGGTATTAGTAGGCGTGGATGCAAAAAAATCTGATAATTAAAAAATTATAGCTCCTAATCAAATCTATCAAAAACTTATGTAGTTTTTATGAAGATTCTGATTTCTTAAAAACAGGGACGGTTAACAATTAATATGATTAATTGTTAACCGTCCCTGTTATTTTGAAGCTATGTTATCAATAGTTGTTAACCGTCCCCACTCTTTCAACTTTAATCTTACTATTTTACGCGCCTTCCAGTTACAAAATCTGATCTAGTCATAGGCGAAACTTTAAGCACATCTCCTGTACGAGGTGCATGTATATATGTATTATTACCTACGTAAATACCCATGTGATGAGGATCCTGGAAGGTTCCAAAGAAGACTAAATCTCCTGTTTGAAGGTTTCCTCTAGATACTTGTACACCATTTTTTATTTGATCAAATGTGGTTCTTCCTAATGATATTCCAAAATGTGCATATACGTATTGCGTAAATCCTGAACAATCAAAACCTGAAGGAGATGTACCTCCCCACAAATATGGTGTTCCAAGAAATTTTGAAGCGTATGCTATTACAGCATTATCTGATACTGCAGCTGAACCTCTTGAAGGTGTATATCTCGATGCTGATCCTGTTATGCTTACCTTAGTATTACTCGTCTGCGAAGCCGCAAGATACCCGTTGCCACCTAACTCAGATAGCAGTTTGTTTTGTGACTCTTTACTTATAATTATTTTATCTAGTTTCTGCTTATTTTCTGATTGCAAAACTAGTAATTTTTTCTTAGTAATATTTAAATTTTTCTGTTTTTCATTTAATTCTCTTTTAGTATTTTCAAATCCATCTACTATTTTTTTATCAAATGCTATAACGGTTTTTATGTTCTCTACTCTTGATACGAAATCACCAAAACTTTCTGATTGAAGTATTATACTGGTGTAACCATCAAATCCATTCATGTACATAGTTCTTATCCTACTATTAAATAACACCTGTTCTTTTTCCGCCTCTTTTTCAACCTGCTTAATCTCCTTGGCGGCAATTACTGCAGCCTTTTCCGCTTCTACTATCTTAACTTTATTCTCTTTTGTTTTAGCCATGTTTTTTTGAATTTCATTATCAAATTCTTCTATTTTTGTTTCAATTTCTTCTCTACCTGTTTGAACTTTCGTTAATGAATCCTTCTTCTGTTGTGATCCCCCATTAACCCCAACTGCTAATACAGTTAGATTTGAAGTGAAAATCAATGTCATCGCAATTACGATATTTCTAAGGGCCTTCTTCATTTTTACATCTCCTTAAACTATTTATAATTTTTAACTCATACATTCAATATACCAAAGACTTATGTATTTTTTATGAAGATTGTCCATTTTTCTCTATTTGGAAAACATTACATAAAGTTTAATTAAAAAATAAGTATAATATCGTACCGATAGATTTCACAAAAACGGTTAACAGCAATTATATAAATTGTTGTTAACCGTCCCCATCATTTTATTAGTTGTTAACCGTCCCCATCTTTTAAACCCAGGTTTCCATTAGTTGTTAACCGTCCCCCAACCTTTACCCCTCATACACCCATCAGCTATAAGGCTTAATCCAATTGGGTTTTAAAAATTTTTCTTCTATTTCATGTGCAGTAAGAGGTTTACTGAAATAATAGCCCTGTATTTCATTACATCCCATATTTTTAAGCACTTTAACTTGTTCCAAAGTTTCTGCACCTTCTGCAACAACAGTTAAGTCAATTTTTTGTGCAAGATTTATTATTCCGTCTACTATTGCTCTTTCTCTCTCATTGGTAACAATATTATCAATAAATGACTTGTCTATTTTTAATGTGTTTATAGGTAACTGTTTTAAATAACTTAGAGATGAATATCCTGTTCCAAAGTCATCTAAAGCAATTTTCACTCCTAAGTTCCTAATTCCTGTAAGTAATTTTACATTGTTATCAAAATCTTTCATTAAGACACTTTCCGTAATCTCTAATTCCACAAAATTAGGATCAATTTTTGTTTCTGCTATAAGGCTTTTTAGGGTGTCTTCAAATCTATGATTTTCAAGTTGAACAGATGATAGATTTATTGCAATAGTATCGTATATATACCCTTTGCTTTTCCACAAATCATTTTGTAGAAACACCGTTTTTATAATCCAGTCACCCATAGGAATTAATAATCCGCTTTGCTCAGCTATTGGTATGAACTCTGTTGGGCATATTGTTCCGAGCTCGGAACTGTTCCATCTTAGGAGTGCTTCAAATCCCTTTATTTTATTGTTTATAATATCTATTTGTGGTTGATAATGAATTTCAAGTTCATTGTTTTTGATAGCGCCTCTTAATCCTTTTTCTATTTCAACACGCCTTAAAACTACTTCACTCATGCTTTTATTAAAAAATGAAAATTTAGCTTTTCCACTGCATTTTGCGCTGTACATTGCCGTGTCAGCATTTTTTAATAATATACTAGTTTGATCACCATCATTTGGGAATACTGTTATACCTATACTTGCTGAAGTATATACGTGCTTATCATCTATAAATATTTCATTATTCAACAATCTTTGTAATATTTCACAACATGTGCTCATTTCTGAGTAATCTTCAACATTTCTCATTAAAACAAAAAATTCGTCTCCCCCCACTCTTGAAACAAGATCGCCTTCTCTTATAGAATCTTTAAACAATATTGCAACTTTTTTTAATAATTCATCACCATAATCATGGCCAATAGTATCGTTGATTTCTTTAAAGTTATCTAAATCAATTAACAGTATAGCGTGTTTAATACTGGTACCCTTCGCGATAAAAATCTCATTTCTCAAGGAATCAATAAAAAATTTCCTATTAGGTATATCTGTTAATGTATCATAATATTTTAATCTATTGATTTTTTCTTCAAAATCAACTTGACTTGATATGTCGGTAACTGATCCTGAAATTTTAGTTGCAACTCCTTCTTTATTCCTTAGACATTTGCCCCTAACTAAAACCCATTTTTCTCCACCACTATTAACCTTAATTTTTAGCTTGCTTCTGTAATATAAGGATTTTCCACTAATGTAATTATTAAATTCAAGTATTGCAGTATATCTATACTCTTCAACAATTAAATTTGTTAAATATTCAGCTGAGGTTATAGCCTTTATGTCATACCCTGTAATATCACTAAATTTATCGGAAGAAAAAAATTCTTTAGTTTTAAGGTCAACTTCCCAAATAGCATCATTTGCACCCTCTAAAGCTAATTTATATCTATCTTCGCTTTCTTCAATTATTACCTGCTTTTCATTTAATTTCTTAAATTGCGCTCTTAATTCCCCTTCTACATTTCTTAATTGTTCATAGGTTTCTTGTATTTCTTGATAATTCTGCTTTAACCTACGTGACCATATCTTACTTTTCTTACTAAATTCATTAATTAAAAAATATATTATAAAAGATGATATAAGAACAAATATACATCCCTTAATTGCTTGTATTTTGGCCATAAGCGACTTATTGTCAACTATAATATTTAAAATTCCATCCGAAAACAGAACCCAAAGTGCCCCAATTATTGCATATGAAATAGTTACTTTATATGGCATCTTTCTTAGTTCAATATCACCCTTAATTAATGAGTCAGTATTAAACGTATCCGCCTTATCTATTAATCTTTTTCTTGTTATCTTGTTTAAGTCATCTTTTTTTACACCCACACGTAGAAACCCCCCATTGTACATCACATGTTTAACTTTTGTATCATACCCTTATTTATCGTACTATTTCGATATTTATTAATAGTTTTTTTAAATATAGATTAATTATTATTGATTTAATCTTTGTTTTTATTTTCTACCATTATATTTTTCTACATGTATTTTCATGATTTCTATATATACTAATATGTATCATATTTATAAACTTGACATATTTATTTTTGAAGTGTTATAATTAGTGTTAATATAATAGTTTAATACTATGAAGAGAAAAGTAAGCCATGACACATTTACAGAGAAAGAGTACCTTAGCTGGAAGTATTCTAAATGTTAATCGCCGAAGACCACCTCTGAGTGACTATAATAAGGTCCGGTAATTCCGTTATAATTATTAAGTG
This sequence comes from Clostridium lacusfryxellense, assembly GCF_018861735.1. Taxonomy (GTDB): domain Bacteria; phylum Bacillota; class Clostridia; order Clostridiales; family Clostridiaceae; genus Clostridium_AD; species Clostridium_AD lacusfryxellense. Next base: position 105,277 of record NZ_JAHLEB010000010.1, read on the forward strand.
GTTTATTAAAAATATTTTAATATTTTTAATAAACAATTTGGGTGGAACCGCGGGAGTTTATAATCTCGTCCCAATTCTATAACTAGAATTGGGACGAGATTTTTTTATTTTCAACTTATAAAAGTTATAAGTATTTATAATTTTAGTTTTAAATTAGTGAGATTTACGAAAGGAGAGATATACATGATAAATATTAAATTAAAAGATGGTTCAATTAAGTCTTATGAATCTGAAATATCTGTTTTTGAAATTGCAAAAGATATTAGTGAGGGACTTGCAAGAGTTGCTTGTGCTGGAACTATTAATGGTAAAACTGTAGATTTACGTTATGTTGTAACTGAGGATTGTGATGTTAGCATATTAACTTTTGATAGTGAGGAAGGTAAAAAAGCCTTTAGACATACTGCTAGTCATATATTAGCTCAAGCGGTTAAAAGATTATTCCCTGCTGCAAAACTTGCTATCGGACCATCTATAGATGATGGGTTCTATTACGATTTTGATAAACAAGATTCATTTTCTGCAGAGGACATTAAACAAATTGAAGCCGAGATGAAAAAAATTGTAAAAGAAGATTTACCAATAGAAAGATTTGAACTCTCAAGATCTGAAGCTATTGAATTTATGGGTAAAATAGATGAAAATTTCAAAGTTCAACTAATTGAAGACTTACCTAAAGATGCAAGTTTATCTTTCTACAAACAGGGAGAATTTACAGATCTTTGCGCAGGCCCACACTTAATGTCTACAAGATATATAAAAGCATTTAAACTTACTCAAGTTGCAGGAGCTTATTGGAGAGGTAACGAGAAAAACAAAATGCTTAGCCGTATATATGGAACAGCTTTTACAAAGAAATCTGACCTAGATGCTCATATCGAGAAAATGGAAGATGCTAAGAAAAGAGATCATAACAAACTTGGACGTGAACTCAAATTCTTTACTACATCAGAAATGATAGGCCAAGGATTACCTCTTCTTATGCCTAATGGTGCAAAGGTAATTCAGTTATTACAACGTTTTGTTGAAGATGAGGAAGAAAAAAGAGGTTATGTATTAACTAAAACTCCACTGATGGCTAAAAGTGACTTATATAAAGTATCTGGCCATTGGGATCATTATAAAGATGGAATGTTTGTACTTGGAGATGAATCTAAGGGTGAGGACGTTATGGCATTACGCCCTATGACATGCCCATTCCAATTTACAATTTATAATGCAGACCAGAAAAGTTATCGTGACCTTCCAATTAGATATGCAGAAACTTCAACATTATTTAGAAATGAATCATCAGGTGAAATGCATGGACTTACAAGAGTACGTCAGTTCACAATTTCAGAGGGTCATTTAGTTGTTACTGCTGAGCAATTAGAAGACGAATTTAAAGGTGTTGTAGATTTAATTCACTATATGCTCAAAACACTAGGAATCGAAGATGATATCACTTTCAGATTCTCAAAATGGGATCCAAATAATAAAGAAAAATATATTGATAACCCTGAAGCTTGGGCACTAACTGAAGCTAAGATGAAAGTAATCCTAGATGATCTTAAAATAGACTACAAAGAGGCTATTGGTGAAGCTGCGTTCTACGGACCTAAGCTTGACCTACAGTTCAAAAATGTTTACGGTAAGGAAGATACTATAATTACAGTGCAAATTGACTTCCAACTACCAGATAGATTTAACATGAGTTATATTGATAAAGATGGATCTAAAAAACTTCCATATGTTATCCATAGAACTTCTATTGGTTGTTACGAGAGAACACTTGCAATGCTTATAGAGAAATATGCTGGTGCTTTCCCAACTTGGCTTGCACCACTACAAGTTAAAGTATTACCTATTTCTGAGAAATATCATGATTATGCTCAAAAGGTAGTATCTAAACTTAAGGAATCTGGAATTAGAGTAGAAGCTGACTATAGAGCAGAGAAGATCGGATACAAAATTCGTGAAGCTCGTAATGAAAGAGCTCCTTTTCTACTAATAGTTGGTGAAAAGGAAGCTGAACTTAATGAAGTTTCTGTAAGAAGTCGTAAAAATGCTGATGAAGGTGCAATTGCGCTAGATTCATTTATTACAAGAATTAGAGAAGAAATAGACACTAAGTTGTTATAGAAATAAATTCTCCTGCATTACTTGCAATATGAGCTTGAAACGTGAAATTTTACTACACTTCTTATTGCAAGTCACACTGGAGAAAGTCATCCTAATAGGTCAAGAGAATAAACAAGAGCCATTACAAGATATTATCTTGTAATGGCTCTTAAATTTTATTCTTTATATTAAAATCACTTATTTTTTAATTTTAAATGAGCTTTTTAAAGATGCTATTCTATTAAAGACTAATTTATCAGCTGTTGTGTATTTAGAATCCACGTTAAAATACCCATGTCTGAAAAATTGGAATTTATCAAGAGGTTTCGAATCTTTCATATTTGGTTCGATAAATCCTTGTAAAATTTCTATTGAATCTGGATTTATTTGATCTAAGAAAGTTTTGCCTTCTTCTTGTTTCTCATCCAATATTAAAGGTTCATATAATCTAAATTCAGCTGGCACTGCATTTATTGCATCTACAAAATGAATTGTTCCTTTAACTTTTCTTCCTGTAAATCCACTACCACTCTTAGTTTCTTTATCGTATGTGCAATGAATTTCACATACATTTCCATCTTCATCTTTAATCATTTCATTACATTTTATAAAGTATGCACCCTTGAGTCTTACTTCATTTCCTATGAACAATCTGAAATATTTCTTTGGAGGATTTTCCATGAAATCTTCTTGTTCTATATATATTTCTCTTGAGAATGAAACTTGACGGGTTCCCATTGATGGATCATCTTGATTATTCTCAATAGTAAGCATTTCAACTTGTGCCTCTGGATAATTCGTAATTATAACTTTTAATGGCTTTAAAATTGCCATTGTTCTAAGCGTTTTAGGGCTTAAATCTTCTCTTATAAAGTGCTCAAGCAATTGTCCATCTACTGTGCTGTTAGCTTTAGCAACTCCAATTTCTCTACAAAAATTACGTATAGATTCTGGAGTATAACCACGGCGCCTAAGCCCTGCTACAGTTGGCATACGTGGGTCATCCCAACCATCTACAACAGCATCATCTACTAATTGCTTAAGATTTCTTTTGCTCATTACAGTATTAGTTATGTTTAATCTTGCGAACTCGATTTGTCTTGGCTTATTCTCCATTTCACAATTGTCTACAACCCAATCATATAGTGGACGATGGTCTTCAAATTCAAGTGTACAAATCGAATGGGTAATCCCCTCAATTGCATCTTCAATTGGATGAGCATAATCATACATAGGATAAATACACCATTTATCTCCTGTATTATGATGAATTGCATGAGATATACGATAAATAATTGGATCTCTCATATTAATATTAGGAGAACTCATATCTATTTTAGCTCTTAAAACCTTGCCTCCATCTTTAAATTCACCTTTTCTCATGCGATCAAATAAGTCTATATTTTCCTCAACAGTTCTATTTATATATGGGCTAACTTTTCCTGGCTCTCTTAAAGTACCTCTGTATTCTTTCATTTCCTCAGCTGTCAAATCACATACATAAGCTTTACCTTTTCTAATTAATAATAGTGCACGCTTATACATTTCATCGAAATAGTTCGATGCAAAAAATAAGTCATCCCATTCGTAGCCAAGCCATCTTACGTCTTCTTCAATAGATTCTACAAATTCTTTGTCTTCTTTTGCTGGATTAGTATCATCAAAACGCAAGTTTGTTTTGCCTCCAAATTGATCTGCTAATTCAAAGTTTAAAATAATTGATTTTGCATGCCCAATGTGCAAATATCCGTTTGGCTCTGGTGGAAACCTTGTAATAATTTCTTTGTGTTTTCCGCTTTCTATATCTTCCGTAACAATATTTTTTATAAAGTTTGATGAAGTGGTTATATTTTCCATGTTTGCGACCTTCCTTTTACTATAACTTATTTGTAAGTTTTCCCTATATTCTAATAAATATATCACAAAAACGCAATTTTTCCTAGGGTTTTAAGCTTAGCACTCTATAAAATGTTAATATTTTTAAGCATACATAGTATTTTCATCCTAACTAAAATAATTTAGGAAAAAACAATTATAATAATTCTTTAACTTGAGATTATAATTCACAATATGCAATAATGTAATTAGCCGGTAATACCCGGTAATCTAGTGAAAGGAGATGATTATATTGATATTAACTAGGGGGTGGCTTTTGACCTAAAAAAGGTCAAAAGTCCACCAAAATATATGCTTTTGATATAGGAAGGGGGAGGAACACATGCCTCCTTCACTATGTCATTACAATACAAGGTATTTATTGACATAAAAGATGGTTTATTATATAGTTGAATTGTTTGTTATAATATCATTTTATTAAACTTAAATTGACTCAATTTATAAATTATTAAAATGATTAACAAAATTAATATCAGAATAATTATAAAAATTAATTCAGATTAAGGAGGATGATGTTAAATGATAACTTTAGTTGTAACTTTCGAGGTGCTTTATCAATAACTAAATAAATTCGAAGACAGTATTATATTTTATAAATAATGTTTTTTGTTTATCTATGAAATTTTAATTAGGGAATATTGCTCTTTATTTGCTGTGCTTTCGAAATACAATTAATAACCGTCATCTGAAACGTTAAAATGGATTTAAATTTTGGCAGAATGCACGAAGTTATCGTGTTTTTTTTATTGTCATTTTTAACAGTCCCGTGGATGGTTTTTATATCCACGGGATTTTTCTATAAAAAAATAAAAATTATTAAAGGAGGTGGTTTCAATGATAAGTTCTAAAGCTTTATTAAATAACAAAAAGAATAAAGAGGAGGAATTTTATATTGTGTTACAAGAATGGGAAGGACGTACTGCCAGCAGCACTTTTAAAGGAGCTGCAAAAGTATATTCAAGGAGAGATTATATATATTCCAAAAGAGGGTAATATACGTAAAGGGTGGGGTGAAAATAATGGCACTCGCAAACTTATTCATAATCGTAATTTGGAGATATACAAAATTTATAAAAGCGGATCAACAATTACTAGACTTACAGAATCTTATAATCTGTCGGAAGATAGCATTAGAAAGATAATTTTTAATATGAATAATGAGATTTTAGAAAAATGACTTGTCTATTAAGACAAGTCATTTTTTTATATGATAATTTATTTTTATTTATTGTATACTTTATCAATTATTCTTTGACATTTTAATGCCTGTTCAAAATCAGCTGCAACTCCATCGCTATTATTAATAGAATTTTTATTATTAGAAATTTTATCAGCAAAACTTATTATTGAAGCTGTATGACAGTTTTGGAAATAACCTAAGGAGTTTCTTTTATCAGCATAATATTTTAATAAACTATCTCCTGCTGCTACATTTTTTATTTCAGTTGAATTACTTTCGTATTTATATACTTCAATTTCATAAGGATTATTGAAATTAATTTTTATGCTACCGTGACTGCCATAAACTACATAATCATCAGTTTGTTCTCTTTCAGTAAATACCCTTGAAACCTCAAGACTTCCTCGAACCCCACCAACTAACAAGAAATCACAGTTGGCAATTTCATCAACCTCTGATCTATCCTCAAAATAAATTCTAGTTTTGGATTCTACTTCTTTTATATCACCCATAGTAAATTGTATCATGTCAATTAAATGTACACCTAAATCAAGTAATGCTCCACCACCAGAATTTTTTCCAGTTCTCCAAGTATCTTTTTTCTTTTCATTCAAATAACTATCATGATATGTTCTCACTTTGAAATCTATAATTTTGCCTATAGTCTCAACTTCTAGTTCTCTTTTTAATAATGTAAGGGCTGGCATAAATCTATATACCAAAGCTACAGAATTCATTATATTATTTTCCTTAACAAGCTTTGCCATCTCCATAGCATCATTCATATTTGTTGCTAATGGTTTTTCACAATAAATTGCTTTACCATGTTCCACAGCTTTTTTTACAATATCAAAATGAGAATCATTCGGCGTACATATATCTATAAAATCAATTTCTTCATCATTTAAAACTTCTTCAATATCTGTAACATTCTTTACTCCATTTATTGGGAAATCTATAGGCTTTCTAGTTACAATATATTTTAAATTTAGTGAATACGGGAGTGAAAACCTTAAATTAGCATCATATACTCCTAATGCATGAGTTTTGGCTATGCCACCATATCCTATTATTGCAAAATTTATTTTTTTCATATTATCATACTTCCTCTCTACTATTTAAATTACTTCTATACTATATAAATTACTTCTATACTATATAAATTAGTTCTATATTATTTAAATTAATTCTACATTTATTTTCTCTAATTCTTTGCATATTTGTTCATCTGGCATTTCATCTACAATAATTGCATCTATGTCATTAATATCAGCAAACTTATATGTTCCATCATAATAAAATTTCTTATTTTCCATGACTAGGTAAACTTTTTTTCCTGCACAAATAATAGCTTTTTTTGTATTCCCATCTTCTATATCAGTTGTTGTAACACTCTTATCAAACATGTTAACTCCACAGCTACCTATAAAAGCCCTATTTACCTTGTACCTTTCTATGCTTTCTATAGTTGTAGAACCTACGAACCCATTTACTTGTTTATTAAAGATACCGCCAGTCCCTATTACCTCTACGTGATCACACTTTGAAAATGTTCTAATAATATCAATCATGTTGGTTATAACAACAAGTTTTTTATTTCCTTTTGCTATCTTGTCTGCAATTAATATGTTTGTAGATGATATGTCCAAAAAAATTGTTTCCCTTGACTTTATAAGTTCAAAAGCCTTTTCTGCAATTTTTAACTTACCCTCTAAATTAATATTGTTTCTACTTAAAATATCATCATTATATGGAGCATTCGGACGTCTTAACACACCACCTCCATACGTTCTTTTAATAATACCTTGTTTTTCCAAGTTCTTTAGATCTTTTCTTATACAATCTTCTGTTACCTCGAACCTTTTGCTTAACTCCTTCACAACTACCTTTTGGTTTTCATTTAATAACCGAATAATTCTTTCTAGCCTTTCCTCTGCAAACAAAACACACTCACCTTTCCTTATCCAATTACTTTTGTAAAAACTCTTTTAATACTCCAACTATTAAATTATGCTCTGTTATTTGGTCAACACCTGAGGATGTAATAGTACCAACCACGCCTACATTTTTAATTATTATTGGGAATGCACCTCCATGAGCGCTATATTCCTTATCAGAAATAAAATATTTTTCGTCAATTGTTTTATCTATTAGCTTTAATTTAAGACCAACACACAATGAACTGGTCCAAAATCTATTAACAACTCTATTTTTTCTAACAATCCAATCATCATTATCTGGCGTAGTTCCCTCAAATGCATAATGAAATAATTGATGACCACACTTTGTTATATCAATAGTTAACAACAAATTTTCTTTTCTTGCTTTCTCAATTAGCAGCATCCCTATTTCTAGAGCTGTTTCACTTGTAAATTCAGTGAATTGTATTATCTCTTCTTGTTTTTTTATGTCATTTATCATTTTATTGTAATCTTCCATAATACTCATCCTTTCAATATTGATTTATATTACATACACATCTTTATTCGAAATTAATAATTAATTAAACTATGTTTTTTATAAAAAAACTCAAATTCATCTTGTTTCATTATACAACACAAGAAAACAATAAACAATGATAACAAACAATAAATCATCTAACTCAGGAAAACTTCAAGACTTAAAATAATTCATATTATAAATAGACAAATGATAAATAAATGACATATATTTATGTTATAATAACTAAGTACAGCAAATTACAATTTCATAATAAAGGTTTACAACTTCTGCCTTATGGATGAGGTTATAACAGCTTTAAGAATTATCTTTGAAAAATTAGATATATTTAGATGTTTTAATGCTATCATAAAGGTTATATACAACAAGTTAATCAGCTAAATTTTAGGAGGTTTTATTAATGGCGAATATAGTTAAAATATTAAACGAACAAGGATTACATGCAAGACCAGCTTCTATCTTTGTAAAAACTGCAAGTAAATTTAAATCTACTGTTAGCATTGTACATGGTAGTGGAACTGCAAATGCAAAATCTATAATAAACATAATGAGTTTAGGTTTGAAAAAAGGTGAAGAAATTAAAATTGTTACTGAAGGCGTAGATGAAAAAGAAGCTATGGATGCATTATTACTTCTTGTAGCTAATAAATTTGGTGAAGAATAAAAAATGTCTTTATAATATAAAAAAAGCAACATATAACTTTTTAAGTTTATGTTGCTTTTTTATTTATACTGGCATTTGTTCATTTGCATAAAGTATGGCCTCACAATATGCATTAGGTAAAAACTTTTCATCTAAATTAAGTTGTTTTGAAATCTTTGATACCTCATCCCATTGACCTTCTTCATATTTTACAATCAAATGAAGTAATTTTGTATAACTATTATTCTTAACTCCATTTAGTGCATCTTTTACTTCAATGGGCAATAATAATTGATGTAATATTTCATCTAATGGTATATCCATAAGCCTATCTACCATAGATAACATTCCTATCAAATAGGCATTAAAAGAAACAGGACCTCCTATCACCTTTTGAGCAATTAGCTCTGCAAACTTTGCCCTTGTTAAAGATTCTATTATTATATTTTCAGGTTTATCTTCTCCCAAAGTTTTAAAAACAATTAAATATAACCACATTTTTATTTCTTTTTCACCAAGCAAAGATAGCGCTTGCCTAATTGATTTTATTTCACTTCTAAACACATAATTAGCTGAATTTATAAGTTTTAAAAGTTTAAAAGATAATGATACATCTCTTTTTATTAAGTCTTCTATAATTTCTATATTAAAGCTGCCACTATTAATTTCCTGTAATAATTTCATATAAATAATCTTGTTTTCTGATATTCTTTTGCCTGTAACAATTAAAGGTCTACTAAAATAGTAACCTTGAAAGTATGAGTACCCATATGAAACTGCCTCATTAAATTCTTCTAGAGTTTCAACTTTTTCAGCAATAAACTTAATATGGGGTAAATTCACATGTTCAATTACTTCTCTTCTATCATATCCAGTAGTTATTTTAAAATCCACTTTAATAATATCTGTTATCTCTAAAAGATTTTTATACTTGCTTGAATAAACAAAATCATCTAATGCTATAAGGTACCCTAACTTTTTTAGCTTTTTACATAAATCTACTATTTCCTCTGTAGGATCTACGTCCTCTAATATCTCAATTACCACAGTCTCTGGTGATAAAACCATAAAAATATCTGATTGTAATATATTTTTAGTGAAGTTAATAAACGCTTTCTTTCCTCCGGTTACCTTATCAATTCCTATATTTATAAAACTATTTTTAATGACATCAATGGTTGCTTTATCGCCATCTTCCCCTTGGAAACTATTTTTCTCACTATCTCTAAATAGTAATTCATATCCAAATAATTTATTATACTTATTAAGAATTGGTTGCCTGGCTAAAAATACATCCATAATTATCCTCCTATGCAAATCTATTTAATTTGCATTATATCTATTTTCTCTAGTATACATATTTTTACACGGTTTTACAATATATTTTATTAAATGAATTTTTCCACTAATATTTCCTATGAAATATCATAAAAATATGGCGAATAAATAGTTTTTTGAACTATATATTCGCCATATTTCATATTATATTTAGGTGCTATTTTTTTAAGCTATTATAAATATTAGATAAATTATCTTCCATACTTTCTATATACGTCTTCTTATCTTCATTACTCTCTATTGTGTATATCTTTTGTACCGAAGCCCCTACTTCTGTTGCAAGAGTTTCAGATACTCTTGGGCTAGCAAGCTCCTCCATAAAAATAACTTTTATTTTATTTTTTTTAGATAACTCAACCAATTCCTTTATTTTTTGTGGAGTAGGCTCTCCTCCTGAAAATACATCTTCTACACTATTTTGCTTTAATCCAAAATCTCTGCACAAATATCCAAAGGCAGCATGCCCTGTAACAAAATTTTTATTTTGTAATCCTTCAAATTTAACTATATATTCATTATACAATTTATCAAGTTTACCTGAGAATTCTTGAAAGTTTTTCTCATAAAAAACCTTATTTGTTGGATCAGCTTTAACCAATGCATCTTTTATATTTTTAGTTTGAATTTTTGATTCTTTTAAACTAAGCCATATATGTGGATCATATTGACCATGTTCCTCAATTTCTTCACCTTGATTTTTTATTGGATCTATTCCGGTGGATGAATTAACTACAACTAAATTCTTATCATCTATAGCTGTCAAAGTTTTATCAACCCAAGATTCCATTCCGAATCCAGTATAAACAAATAAATCAGCTTTTGTTATATTTTCCATATCTTTTATTTTAGGTTCAAAATCATGCGGTTCAACGCCCTCCGGCACCACTGTAGTCACTTCTATTTTATCTTTCCCAACAGCCTGGGCAAATTCCTTTAGTGGATTAAATGAAACAACAACCTGTATTTTAGATGAATCATGTTTTTCTTTTGCATCAGTTGCAGAGTTAGAACACCCAACTAATGTTCCTATAATACATGTTAATAAAATGAGACCAATAATTTTTTTCAATATTTTACACTCCTTTAAATCATTACCTTTGTATCAACCTTTTTATTCTATATAATTTTTTGTTGCAAATCATTTGCATTTACATTTATACTATATCATATATCTATAACTTGTCAACAGCTATTATATTTATAATTATTATTATAAATATAATAATAATATAAAAAAAGTATGTATATTTATAATACATACTTTTTTTGTACCCACTTTATATAAAAATGCAAAAGTTAGTTTTCTAGATTTCCATTATTATTGGTATAATTATTGGTCTTCTCTTAGTTTTTATATATAAAAATTGACCTAATGCATTTCTAATACTAGACTTTATTACAGCCCATTCTTTGATCTTATTATCTAAACATTGTTCAAGCTCTTTTCTAACAATGTCTCTTGCTTCATTAATAAGTTCATTGGATTCTTTCATATATACAAATCCTCTAGTTATAATATCAGGCCCAGCTACTATGCTATAAGTTTCTCTTTGTATAGTAACTACTACAGTAAGAATACCTTCTTCCGCTAAATGTTTTCTGTCTCTAAGTACTATATTTCCAACATCTCCTACACCAAGACCATCTACCATTATAGCTCCTGTTTGCACTCTTCCAGCAAATCTACATTCACTTGGAGATACTTCTAAAATTTGACCAGTTTCTCCGATAAAGATTCTTTCAGGATCCATGCCTAATTTTTCTGCAAGTAATGCATGTTGTTTAAGATGTCTGAATTCACCATGTACTGGCATAAAATATTTAGGTTTAACTAATGTATGCATTAATTTTAATTCCTCTTGGCAAGCATGGCCCGAAACATGAATCTCTTCTGTTGTATTATAAATTACATTTGCTCCCTTTTTGAAAAGTTCATTTATAACATTATATATGAATTTTTCGTTTCCTGGAATTGGAGAAGCAGATAATATAATTAAATCACCCTTTTGTATTTGAATACTTCTATGGGTTGATGATGCCATTCTTGTTAATGCAGCTAGTGGTTCACCTTGACTACCAGTAGTTACTATTGTTACCTTATCGTCTGGGTAATTACGAAGTTCTGAAACTGTGATTATATGTTCTGGTTCTATATGCAAATATCCAAGATTTATTGCTACTTCAGATATTCTCTCCATACTTCTTCCACTGAATGCTATTTTTCTTCCATTAGCAATTGCAGCATTTGCAATTTGTTGTATTCTATGAATATTTGATGCGAATGAAGCTACTATTATTCTACCTTCAGCCTTAAAAAATATTTTATTTAAAGTTTCTCCAATTACTTTCTCGGATATGGTAAATCCTGGACGTTCTACATTAGTACTATCAGCCATTAGTAGTAGTACTCCTTGGCCACCTAATTTTGCAAATCTCTCTAAATCAATAACTTCGCCATCAATTGGAGTATAATCTATTTTAAAATCTCCAGTGTGTATAATTCTTCCAATAGGTGTATGCACACAAATTGAGCAAGCATCTGCTATACTATGACTAACTCTTATAAACTCTATACTAATTTTGTCTAGCTTTATTATATCCCCAGCTGCCACTACATTCAGTGTGCAATCAGCTAGTATACCATGTTCTTCAAGCTTATTTTCAACTAATCCAAGAGTTAAACGCGTTCCATACACTGGAACATTAATTTGTTTTAAAACATAAGGTAATGCTCCTATATGATCCTCATGTCCGTGTGTTATGAAAATACCTTTAACTCTATCTTTATTCTCTATAAGATAAGTTACATCAGGAATTACTAAATCCACGCCGTACATATCCACGTCTGGAAATGAAATTCCACAATCTATAACAATAATTTCATCTTTATATTCTATTGCAGTGATGTTCTTTCCAATTTCTCCAAGTCCACCTATTGGAATAACTCTAATTTTATTTTTTCCCTTATTTCTATAATTATTATTCAATATACACCTGATTCCTAAATATTAGGCAATATTTCTGTCCTATATTTTCGATCTGTCGACTAAACATAATGGTAATGCACAGGACAAGCATTTAGTTTAGTGTTACTGTATTAACTCGATATAATATACTTCTTTTAATACAACTTACTATTCCAAGAATCTTATTCCTATTCACTAACCATAAATCAGGTTTTTCACCTACCTTTTCTTTTATATTTTTGTTCTAATAATTTTTACAATTCTTCATAATTAACTTTTTAAGAGATAATAGTTTGTTGCCGATATCCAAATCTAGCTAACTAATCTCTTTTAAACCCGTTATCCTTGTCTTAATGTCTCGATGAAACCACCTATGTTCTTTTCAGTCATTCTTTCTCCTTTCTTTTGATATTTTTAATAAGCTTATATTTCAAAGTGTCGTTATTTTATAAACATCACTTTCTTTTATATTTTGTTATTATATATTTTGTTATTTATATATTATATTACATATCTTTATGTTTTAAGAAAGACTTAAATTAATATAGTCTTTATAATTTCCTAATAAATACATTAAGTAATGTTGCCTTTATTCTAATCAAGTCTAATTATACCATATTATAATTCATTATAATATAAAAATGGGTTAAAAGTAATCGCTAAACTAAAAATAGCTCAAAATATCGATTTTTACATTTTATATAAACATATTTAAAATAAATAAGTTATTGTTATCATGTCTCCATTCTTGTATTTTATACGTTCCTTAATTAATATTTAAACCATAAAAATATGACCTATGAATTCCTCCTGCGTGGCACCAAAGAAGAATTTTAAATGGAATTTCAATATTTCTGCTCTTCTTATTTGGTGCCACTCCCGAAGAAATTCATATTATATAATATTTACGCTTAGATGTATCTATTATGGATTGAATATAAGGAAATAATAAATCTCAATTACCCGCAAACAGTTTCCTAAATAATAAAAAAAAGGACCTAAGTGGTATCACTACCACTCCAGTCCCCCACTTAGATCAATTTCATTATTTTCTACTCTTTTCATTAACTCCTTAACCTTTTCTTCAATTGTCTTTGCGACCTTTATAAACTCCGCGTCAGATTTCCCAGTTGGGTCATCAAGTCCCCAATCCTCTTCATGCCTGTGTGCAACGATTGGACACACTACATTACATCCCATTTTGATAACTATATCGACTTCTGGTATATCATCAATTAACTTTGATGTTTGAGTTTCGTTCATGTCAACCTTATATAATTCCTTTATTATTCTCACTGCATCTTGGTTAATTTGAGGTTTGGTCTCGGTCCCTGCAGAATATGAATCAAACTGTGATGATCCAAACATCTTTCCAAGCGCCTCTGCCATCTGTGACCTACAAGAGTTGTGAACACATATAAATGCTACTTTTGGTTTCATATTAGTATTCTCCTCGTATAATGTAGTTGTAAGCATTGATAATAAATCAGTCATAATAACTACGAATGTTATCACTAATCTCATATCTAATATTCGCAACTCATAATTTTATTTTATCTT
>NZ_JAHLEB010000011.1 GCF_018861735.1 Clostridium lacusfryxellense
CCTTTTTTACCATCGTTCGTCTTTTGAAACGGTTTTTTTGTTGTGCAAAAAATTAATCTAAATAACTTTAAACAAATTTAAATTAAATAGTTGACTTTAACTAGCTGGTCTATCTTAAGTTTTATCAAAATTCTGATTAATAATCCAAAAAATAAAAAAAAGGGATAACAATTATTATTTATTATCCCTTTTTTTGCTATAAATATTTCTTTATTTCATCTACTTTATTTAGTTTTTCCCATGTAAGATCTAAATCGGTTCTTCCAAAATGACCATAAGCAGCTACCTGTTTATAAATAGGTCTTCTAAGATCTAACTCCCTGATAATAACAGCTGGTCTTAGATCAAATACTTTCCCTATTATTTCTACAATCTTATCATCGGAAATTTTTCCTGTTCCAAAAGTATCAACTTCTATAGATACTGGTTTCGCTACGCCTATAGCATATGCAAGTTCTATTTCTAGTTTATCAGAAACACCTGCAGCTACTAAATTTTTAGCAACCCATCTTGCAGCGTATGCAGCAGATCTATCAACTTTTGTTGGATCTTTTCCTGAGAATGCTCCACCGCCATGTCTTCCATATCCTCCATAGGTATCAACTATAATCTTTCTTCCAGTTAAACCAGAGTCACCTTGTGGGCCTCCGATTACAAATCTACCTGTAGGATTTATGAAATATTTAGTATCATCATCTAACAATTCACTTGGAACTGTTGGCTTGATTACATATTCCTTTATATCATTCTCAATTTGATCATGAGTTGCATCTATACCATGTTGAGTTGAAATAACTATAGTATCTATTCTAACTGGCTTATTGTCTTCATACTCAACAGTAACTTGAGTCTTTCCGTCTGGTCTTAAATAATCTAATGTGCCAGCTTTTCTTACTTCACTTAATTTTCTTGCAAGTCTATGAGCCATAGCAATTGGTAATGGCATAAATTCTGGTGTCTCATTTGTAGCAAACCCAAACATCATACCTTGATCTCCAGCACCTATTGAATCTGTCTTATCAGCAAGGCCTGCTTTCGATTCTAAAGCCTCATCAACTCCCATAGCTATATCTGGTGATTGTTCATTGATTGACGTAATTACGGCGCATGTACTAGCATCAAACCCATATTTTGCTCTAGTGTATCCTATACCTTCAATGGTATTCCTAACAACTTTAGGAACATCCACATAACAACTTGTTGTTATTTCTCCCATAACTAGTACCATGCCTGTAGTAACCGCTGTTTCACAAGCAACTCTAGCATAAGGATCTTGTTCTAATATAGCGTCAAGTACAGCATCTGAGATTTGATCACAAATTTTGTCTGGATGCCCTTCTGTAACTGATTCTGATGTAAATAATCGTTTCATTATAATTCTCCTTTCGAGTGCCTAAAAATTCTTTTTTATAAAAATAAAACCTCTTCTAATTATAAGAAGAGGTGTTTTAACCATTCTTCTTATCTTGCAGATTATAACTGCAGGAATTGGCACCATGGTGCATTGCACCGGTTGCCGGGTTTCATAGGGCCTTTTTCCCTCCACCTCTCTTGATAAGAGTTATCAATATTAAGTTTTAATTATATTACCACATGCATTTAGCAGTGTCAACAGAATCTATATTCTTCTAAAAATGAACTAAGTAAAAAAGACATCTATAGATGTCTTTTGGTGGAGGAGGACGGATTCGAACCATCGAAACATTACGTAACAGATTTACAGTCTGCCCCCTTTGGCCACTCGGGAACTCCTCCATGTTTGGAGCTGGCAATAGGAATTGAACCTACAACCTGCTGATTACAAGTCAGCTGCTCTACCGTTGAGCCATGCCAGCATGTATTTTAGCCTAAAAAAGATGTTATGGTGGGAACAACAGGGTTCGAACCTGTGACCCTCTGCTTGTAAGGCAGATGCTCTCCCAGCTGAGCTATGCTCCCATAATCTAAGGTAACTGTACTAACTGTCGTTAGTATGATAAATGGTGGAGGAGGACGGATTCGAACCATCGAAACATTACGTAACAGATTTACAGTCTGCCCCCTTTGGCCACTCGGGAACTCCTCCATTTTGGAGCTGGCAATAGGAATCGAACCTACAACCTGCTGATTACAAGTCAGCTGCTCTACCGTTGAGCCATGCCAGCATATTATGTTTTTCGTCGCTTTACCGTGTCGACAAGAATTATTATACAACTTTAATTAATTAATTTCAACCCCATTTTACTTGTTCTGACCAAATCTCCTCCTTAATACTATATCTTCCTCATATTCGCTCGTTATTAGACATCAATGCAATATATTATTTATGTTAAAAAAACTCATTATATATATACTATTTAGAATAACTAACACGTATATTTTTTAAAATAATCTATTTTTTATTGTTTTATCATAATAAATCGTTGTGTTTATTCATATAAATAGTTCATAGGAAAATAATAACTTATTATTTTTCTATAGCGTTATACAAGGAGGTATATTTCTTGAGTAAAACTAAAACACATTATAAAGATCCCTTGGCCTACTATACAATTTCTAATTATCTCAAAGATTATATAGATAAAAACACATTAGTTGTTTGTATAGGCACTGATAGATGTATTGGCGATTGTCTAGGACCTCTTGTGGGTACATTTTTAAAGAATAGCTCCTTTCCATTGCCTGTGTATGGAACTATAGATAATCCAATTCATGCGCTAAACATCGATAGTAAATTATCTGAAATAAATGCATTACACCCCAATTGTACTATAATTGGGGTAGATGCTTGTTTAGGTGACATCTCAAACATTGGAGAACTCCAAGCAAGAAATTATCCTATTCATCCCGGCAAAGGTGTAGGTAAAACGCTCCCTAAGGTAGGCAATGTTTCATTGATAGGTATAGTAGATTCAAGTGACGATAGTGAAGTGTTCACTAATAGAAACATAAGACTTAGTTTAGTAATGGAAATTGCAAGTGTCTTAAGCCGCTCTCTTTTGCATTCATATTATTTATATTCCCTTACTACTGAAGAAAAGGATTTAACTTTTTTAAAATAATTCGCACTTCATATAATATAAAAATAAGCAAAACAATTAATTTAATAATTGTTTTGCTTATTTTTATAGCTTGTTTGCACTTTTTAATCTATTAGATAGTTGTTTACTCCATTAAATGAACCATCCAATTTACCAATATAATCTAGAACCTTACCAGTTCCAAGCGCTACACAAGAAATTGGATCCTCCGCCAAATAGACTGGAACCTTAGTTATCTCTTGTATAAGTTTATCTAAACCTTTGAGTAGTGCTCCCCCACCAGTCATAACTATGCCTTTATCAGCTATATCTGCTGAAAGCTCAGGTGGTGTTTTTTCTAAAACGGAGTGTGCACATCCTGCTATTAAAGATACTGCATCTTTTAGTGCTTCTCTCATCTCTTCAGATGTTACTGCTAAATTTTTAGGAAGACCTGTAACTAAATCTCTTCCTCTTATCTCCATGCTTGCATCTTCTTCTTGTTTATATGCACAACCTATGTTGATCTTTAAGTCCTCTGCAGTCCTCTCACCAATCATTAACTTATGTTTTTTCCTAATATATTTAATAATATCCTCATCAAACCTATCTCCAGCCACTTTAATTGACTGACGAACCACCATGCCTCCTAAAGAAATAACTGCAATGTCAGTAGTTCCTCCACCGATATCAATAACCATATTACCACTTGCACGAGTGATATCTAGTCCTGCTCCGATTGCTGCTGCTAGGGGTTCTTCTATAAGTTGAACTTTCTTAGCTCCAGCATTTCTGGCTGCATCTTCTACTGCTCTTCTTTCTACTTCTGTCGCTTCACATGGAACGCAAATTACAACTTTTGGTGCAGATAATCTTCTTTTACCACAAGCTTTTTTAATAAAATGCTTTAACATTCTTTCAGTTATATCATAATCTGATATAACCCCATCCCTCATAGGACGAATAGCCACAATATTTCCTGGCGTTCTCCCGATCATTTTCCTTGCTTCTTCGCCAACTGCTAGTACTCTGTTATTGTTTCTATCAATGGCAACAACAGAGGGCTCTTTTAAAATAACACCCTTGCCCTTAATGTATACAAGTACTGTGGCTGTGCCTAAATCAATTCCCATATCCGTACCCATTTTAAAAAAAAACATTTCAAAACCACTCCTGCTCTTTAGTATATTCGATATTTAAATTATACTAAACTCTATTCTATAAAGACATAAAAAAATCCTCTTTTTTAATTTTTTTATTTTTTTATTTTTTATAGGTTCTAGCCAGAAATGTTTTCATCCTTCTATTGCCTTGTATTTCAGCATAGTTGCCCTTCCACCTCTTATATGTCGCTCTGCTTTATTTAAATCCAAAATTATTTTTGCTTCGTTAGCAATTAGAGGATTTATAGTAGGCAATCTTTCCGTCATATCCTTGTGTATAGTACTTTTGCTAACTCCAAACACTTTGGCTGTTCTTCTTATTGTAGCTTTTGATTCAATAATATATTTTGCAACTTCTAATACTCGGTCTTCAATATAGTCTTTCAAAGTGTTACCTCCTAAACCCTTCTATATTTATAAATATGCAATACCTTGCTTTTAAATTCCATTCCAATTAGTCATCTGACCATATATTTCAGAAAAATGGCTAATTGAGATGGTTATTGGTTATTTTTTAACTGTTGCTGGTTGGTATTTTTCATAATTTACATATTTAGCAGGATCAATATTCTTACTATTTTGCAAAACTTCAAAATGCAAGTGAGAACCATAAACTTCGTTATATGAATTTAAACTAGTGTTTCCCACCGAACCAATTTGTTGATTTTTAGTTACTTTATCACCCTTTTTAACCAATATTTTATTATCTAAATTAGTATAATTGGTGACTAAACCATTTTGATGATCTATTTGAACCATCATGCCCTTTTGACCTTCAACGTCAGTTCCAACCGCTTTAACTATTCCATCCATGACAGATACAACCTTTTCACCTATCTTTGCTTGAATGTCAATACCTAAGTTTGTTCTATAGCTTCCATCAGTCTTCCATACTACTGAATCAATATCTTTTGAATATGCTCTTGCAAGCGTTCCATTTGCTACTGGTTTCTGAAACTTAGCATTAACTGAACTTGAAACCGCTGCATCTTCTGTTTTGGTTGTAACTTTTTTGATGTTCGGTACCTCTTTAAGTGCTTCAGCCTTAGCTAGATTATCTTTTTTCACTTGAAGTGCACCCTCATATTCCTTTTGCTCTTGTTTTAATACACTTGCTGCATTTGCCTGTTGTTGTTGTAATGCTTCTTGATTACTTGATATCTTTTTATTATTGTTTGCTGTTATAGATGCCACTGTAGCTACTATACATAAACAAACAAATAAAATTACATAGAAGCCTTCCTTCTTAAAAAAATTTAATGTCTTATTGTTTGCGTTCTTATCCATACAAACACCTCCATTTGTATTTTTGTCCATAAACTAATAAAACATACATATTTTCTAAAATTTATTTATACTTATTTGTTTTTTAAGTATTTTATGATGTTATTTTTATAAAAAAGAAAGCTAGTTACCCTTTCTTATAGAGAATAACCAGCGCATCCATATTTTATTTGGATATAACCGTACCTTGGTAATAATGAGTTAAAATTTGATTGTAATTTTTTCCAGCTTTCCCCATAGCATCTGCACCGAATTGACTCATTCCTACACCGTGACCATAACCACTACAATCAATCTCCATACTAGTTGTATTAAACTTTATTTCAAAATTTGACGACTTTAGCCCTAGCATTGTTCTAAATTTGCTGCCTGTCATAGTTATATTACCTACCTTAATATTTTTAACACTACCACCCTCGGTTCTATCAAGTATTTTTATTTGATTCTTTATATTAGTCGAGGTTACCTTAGAATTATTATAATTATTATTTATCGCTAGGCTTAGCTCTTTATATTTAACAATTTTAATACTCTTAGCATTTCTTACAGTTTCTTCTCCCGGACTTTCTACACTCCTTAAATAAGGTATACTAGTACTAAATACTTCTTCAGAATTTTCTGTTTTCCCACTGCTAGTTGAAAAATAATAAGGTTCCATTACCAGCTCGTTATTATACGTTAAAACCTCACCCGATGTGTCTTTTACAGCTTTACTAATCTTATTCCATAACTGCTCACCTTTATTTTTATTATCTATATTCCATGCCTGTACACGTTCTGTTTTACTCATATAAACCTGACAGTGCACCGTATCACACAAATCAGCCCCCCTACCATTCTTACACGGGGTTCCCCCATCTTCTATAACATGTGCTAAAGCATACGTCCTAGCAGCCACTGCTTGAGCTTTTAATGCTTCTACTGCAAATGCAGCCGGCATTTCAGCAGCAACAACTCCCGTCACATATTCTTCTAAGTTGAGTTCCTTAACAGCATTTTCTTTTGTAATATAAACTTTAACTTTAGTTGTTTTTGGTAGTTCGCTATACTTAATAATATTGTTATTGTCTTGCGACTTAATTTCAGAGTTTTTGCTTTTACTTATACTAACGTTATTTCCCACTCCCACTATTAAAACAGAAGCTATTACTATGAATACAATAAATGCGGTAATTAGTAAAATTACATTTTTTAAATGCACTGTAATAAAAACTCTTCTCATTCTTTTCTCCTCTCAGTTATGTAAAAAGCTCTACCATAATACATATTAAATAAATATAAATAATATTACTTTTTTCGACTCTCAATTTCAGTGAAATATAAATGTTAGGTTAACGCAATATAAAACCAAAAGAATTGAAATACATCTCATTCCTTTTGGCTTTCAATATTATATTTTATAAATTTTAGTACTATTTATTATATACTAATCACGAGAATGTACTCTTTCTATATCCGCCCCTAGACCTTTTAATTTTTCTTCAATAGAAACATAACCTCTATCGATATGATATATATCCTTTATTGTTGTTGTGCCCTCTGCAGTAAGACCTGCAAGTATTAATGCTGCTCCCGCTCTTAAATCCGTAGCTGTAACATCACACCCCGTAAACATATCTATTCCCTCTATTACAGCACTTCTCCCATCTATTTTTATATTAGCTCCCATTCTCTTAAGTTCTACGGCATGCATAAATCTATTTTCAAATATAGTTTCTGTAATTATACTTGTACCTTTCACAGTACATAATAAACTCATCATCTGGGCTTGCATGTCAGTTGGGAATCCTGGGTAAGGCATAGTCTTTATATCTATTGGATTTAATTTTTTTCTACCATCAACCGTTATACTGCTATTATTAATTTCTATTGCTACACCCATTTCCGTTAGCTTTGCAATTATTGGTTTTGAATGCACGGCATCAACTCCATTAATTTTAACTAAACTCTTTGTCATTGCAGCGGTTATCATAAATGTACCCGCCTCTATTCTGTCACATATAGGTGTATAAACAACCTCTCTGAAATCTTTAACCCCTAAAATCCTAATAGTATCTGTTCCTTCCCCGCTTATTTGAGCACCCATATTCCTTAGAAACTTTGCTAAATCTACAATTTCTGGTTCTTCCGCTGCATTTCCTATTATTGTTTCTCCATAGGCAAGCGTTGCTGCCATCATTATATTTTCTGTAGCACCAACTGATGGGTAGTCTAAATATATATTGCTTCCAACTAGTTTCTTTGCTTTTGCCTCTACATATCCGTGGCCTACAAATATCTCAGCACCTAATGCTGATAATCCTTTTAAATGAAGATCAATAGGTCTAGTCCCAATATTGCACCCACCTGGCAATGAAATTTTGAAACTTCCAAATCTTCCAAGCATTGGCCCCATTATTAAAAAAGATGCTCTCATTTTTCTTACTAATTCATCGTTAGCACCATTATCAAATAAATTAGCAGTATTTATTTTTACCGTATTATTAATTTTATCAATATTAACGTCTGCTTTAAGTGATTTTAATACATCGCAAATTACAAATACATCCTCAAGCATAGGCGCATTTTCAATAGTACAACTATTCCCGTTTAATATTGTTGCAGCTAATATAGGGAGAACCGAATTTTTAGCCGAGCTAATATTAACTTCACCTTGTAATTTTTTCCCACCTTTTATAACTAATTTATCCATTTATTACCTCCATTAAATTGTTAATTTTTAATAAGTTATAATTATTTCAGGTGTACCTATAATAATGTACGTTCCTGATGAATAATTACATATTGCATAATTAAAATCAATCAACTTATTATTAGTTACTTTCTCATCATACCTTTTGGTATATGCTATGGTACTTAGCCCGTTATTTAAACTCACAGTGTCAATGTTTATTGCTCCGCCCAACTTTAAAAGTTTTATTATTCCATTATTGGCTCTATAAATATCTTTAATTTTTACATATGACTTACTATCTTCACTTTTGGCCTTAAGATATTGATAATATTTAATATCTTTACCTCTGCTTCCAATACCGGTTCTAATTTTATTTTTAAGGGATACTAGTCCATTTTTATTCCCTACCCTACTTATGTTTATCGTTATATCATTCTCATTATCGTATTTCAGTCCTTGGTTATCATATTTTAATCCTTGTATATATCCTTCAATATTTTTGCCTGTAAACTCTATACAATAAGAATCTTCATCCTTAGACCTATTTAATTTTATATTTTTGCTATTAAGATCTAAAGATTGAATTAAATAGTTACATATAATTTTGGGTTCCTCGACAGTTTTGAATGATGCCTTCAATCCATATTCTACAGTTTTACTTTTAGTTTGTAGTAAAATCTGGTCAAATAAATTACCTTCCTCTTGTGCATTTGTAAATTTAATATTAATTTGTAAAATAATTAAGCACAATACTATACACAAAAGCGCTATACTCTTTTTTTTCATTATAAACTCCCCCTACCTATAATTAGATTATTGACAATAATTTCTTTTTTTAGTCTGCTAATAACTAAATTTTTACATTTATTATATTAATAAAATCATCCCCCAGCACAAGTGTGAAGAGGGTTATTTTATTTATTGTATAGGTAGGAGACCTATAAAAATTGGTATTTAATTTTATATTCTTTATATTATTAATATATATATATTTAATATAAATGTGCTTAAAATAATTTTTTATCATATATTTTCGGCATAAAAAAAATGAAGATAAATTAATATCTTCATTTTAAAATCCCTACCCTTTTGTCCTAATTCTCTCAAGCGCCCGCAGTATAGCATTTTCAGTTCTTATAAACCCCACTCCGTGCTTATCTCCCAATCTTTCCTCGGCTCTTTCTTTTGCATGTTTTGCTCTTTCAATATCTATATTTTCTGGCCATTCACAGGCATTACATACCATTTCTATAGTTCCATTAACTACTCTTAAAACCCCCGTCGACGTAAAAGCTTTAAATGCTTTACCATCTACGTCTGTAAATGTTGTTACAGTTGGTTTTAATGGAGATATCATAGGAACATGATTCGCAAGAATACTAAATCTACCATTATCACTCTGCGTATTAAGATTCAGGATCTCACCACTATAAAACTCCATCTCTGGAGTAAGTATAGTAAGTTTTATATGCTTTTCCATCCTTAACCACTTCCATTTCTAAACATATATTCTTAAAACTTTTTATTCACTAGCCATAGTTTTAGCTTTTTCTACTGCCTCTTCTATAGAACCAACAAACATAAATGCTGCTTCTGGTAAATTATCGTGTTTTCCTTCAAGGATTTCTTTAAATCCTCGTACCGTTTCTTTTACTGGTACAAATTTACCCTTCATTCCAGTAAATTGCTCCGCTACAGTAAATGGTTGTGACAAGAACCTCTGAACCTTTCTTGCTCTTAATACTACCAATTTATCTTCTTCAGATAATTCATCTATACCAAGTATTGCAATAATATCTTGAAGTTCTTTATATCTTTCAAGTATATGTCTAACCTTTATAGTTACATCATAGTGTTCCCTACCAACTATTCTAGGATCAAGCATTGTTGAAGTAGATTCTAACGGATCTACCGCTGGGTAAATACCAAGCTCAACTATTCCTCTTGATAGAACTGTAGTGGCATCAAGATGACTAAATGTAGTTGCCGGAGCAGGATCTGTTAAATCATCTGCCGGTACGTATACAGCCTGCACAGAAGTAATAGATCCTTGTTTTGTAGACGTAATTCTTTCTTGTAATTGTCCCATTTCCGTAGCAAGTGTTGGTTGATACCCAACAGCACTTGGTATTCTACCTAATAACGCAGATACTTCTGAACCAGCTTGCGTAAATCTAAATATATTATCTATAAATAGAAGTACATCCTGCCCGTGATCTCTAAAATATTCTGACATTGTAAGCCCAGTTAATGCAACTCTCATTCTAGCACCAGGTGGTTCATTCATCTGTCCGAAAACTAAAGCCGTTTTGGATATAACTCCCGACTCTTTCATTTCATTATAAAGGTCATTCCCTTCTCTAGTTCTTTCACCAACTCCGGTAAATACCGACAGTCCATTATGTTCTTTTGCAATGTTATTCATAAGTTCTTGAATGAGAACGGTTTTACCAACTCCAGCACCTCCAAAAAGACCAATTTTACCGCCTTTCTGATATGGAGCTATTAAATCTATTACCTTTATCCCTGTCTCAAACACTTCTGGTTCAACAGATTGCTCTTCAAATGTTGGAGCTAACCTATGAATAGGCATATATTTTTCTACCTTCACTTCGCCCATTTCATCCATAGGTTTTCCAAGAACATTGAATAACCTTCCAAGAACTACATTCCCAACTGGAACCGATATCGGACTTCCTGTGTCAAACGCCTCAAGACCTCGCCTTAATCCTTCTGTACTTTCCATAGCTACAGATCTTACAATATCATCACCAATATGTTGCTCAACTTCAGCAACAACAACTCTATCATCCATCTGAATTTCAATGCTATTGTAGATATTAGGAAGACTATCTGAGTCAAATTTTATATCTATAACTGGTCCTATTATTTGGACTACTTTACCTATATGTCCTGGCATTGTTTTCACTCCTTTTTACCTTTGAGCTTCCGCTCCTCCAACTATTTCTGAAATCTCTTGTGTAATTGCACTTTGTCTAATCCTATTATAACTTAAATTGAGTTTATCAAGTATATCGTTAGCGTTGTTAGTAGCTGACCCCATAGACTCCATTCTAGCCCTGTGCTCACTAGCTCTTGAATGCAGCATAGCATTCATAACCTTCCCGGTTAAAAACAAGTTCGTAATTTCATCCATTGCGGTTTCATCTATTGCATCAACGTCTACATACTCTTTATTCCCATCCACTTCATCTTTAAAATTTAATGGAAGTAACTTCTCAATTATAACTTCATTTTTCAGCGCAGATATAAGTTTTTTATAAACAACATTCACTTCACCTATATCACCATCAATGTACATACCAATAGCACGATTAATAATGGTCATAGCTTCTTTTTGAGTAGGTATATCCGGAATTTCGACGTATTCAGCAACAGTTTCTATATTAAGTTTTTTAAGTAAAGCTCTTCCTTTTTGCCCTACAATAATTACACTATAATCTTTAGTTTCACCTTCAACGCTACCCTTTACACTAATCAACATTTTATTTACAACCGACCAATTAAAGCCACCACAAAGACCTGTATCCGAGGTCAATACAACATACATTTTTTTACTACTTTCATTACCTTTTATGTAGATGCTATCTTCCTCATAATTAATTTTAACTTGCTTCATAGTTTCATAAAGCATCTCTACATAATTATTGTTAACCTCTACTTTTTGCCTTATCTTTTTATATTTAGATGTGGCAACTAGTCCCATGGCTCTGGTGATTTTTGTAGTATTTGTTATGGATTTTATTCTTCGCTTAATTGCGATAAGCCCCATACCTGACATGTTTCACCTCACTTTAGCCTCAATAAATAAATTATAGAGGCAACTTAATCATTGCCTACTTTCTACGCCCTAACGATTTATTGTAAAATATCGTTAACGTTCTTCTAATACGAATATTTTTTTGAAATCATCTATCGCTTCAATAAGTTGTTGTTTTATTTCATCACTTAATACCATTTCATCTACTATTGATTTACCTATATCTCTATGATGGGTATCCATGTACTCAAAAAATTCACTTTCAAATCTAATTACTTGATGTACCGGAATATCCATAAGATAGTTATTTGATCCAGCAAAGAAAATCATAACTTGCTTTTCTACTGGTACTGGTGAATATTGATCTTGTTTTAATATCTCAATTAATCTTTTACCTTTTTCAAGCCTCATTTTGGCATCCCTATCAAGATCTGTACCAAACTGAGCAAACGCAGCAAGTTCTCTATATTGAGCTAGTTCAAGTCTTAAAGTTCCAGAAACTTGTTTCATAGCCTTTATTTGAGCATTACCACCAACTCTTGATACAGATATTCCAGCATTAACCGCCGGTCTTTGACCCGAGTGAAATAATTCAGCCTCAAGGAATATCTGTCCATCCGTTATAGAAATTACATTGGTTGGTATATAAGATGTAACATCTCCTGCAAGAGTTTCAATTATAGGAAGCGCTGTTAACGATCCTCCACCTAATTTGTCTGAAAGTTTTGCAGCCCTTTCGAGTAATCTTGAATGAATATAAAATACATCTCCAGGATACGCTTCTCTGCCTGGCGGTCTACGAAGTAATAGTGACATTGCTCTATAAGCAACTGCATGCTTAGATAAATCGTCATATACTATTAATACATTCTTGCCATTATGCATAAAATATTCTCCCATACTACATCCAGCATAAGGCGCTAGATACTGTAATGGAGCAGAATGTGAAGCTGTTGACGCTACAACTATTGTATAATCCATTGCTCCCATTTCAGACAACGTATTAACAATATGAGCAACTGTAGATTGCTTTTGACCAATAGCTACATATATACATATAACATCTTTACCCTTTTGATTTAGAATAGTGTCAATGGTTAATGCTGTTTTACCAGTTTGTCTATCCCCTATTATAAGTTCTCTTTGACCTCGTCCAATTGGTACCATAGAGTCTATTGCTTTTATCCCAGTTTGAAGTGGTTCTTTAACTGATTGTCTTTCAATAACTCCAGGTGCCTCTACTTCTACTGGCCTTGTCTCTGTAGTTTTAACTGGTCCTTTACCGTCTATTGGAACACCTAATGCATTTACAACTCTTCCTATTAAGGCCTCTCCAACGGGAACTTCAACAACTCTGCCAGTTCTTTTAACTATGTCACCTTCTTTGATGCCCTCTTCTGGTCCTAATAATACACACCCGACATTGTCTTGCTCCAAATTTAATGCCATTCCAAATACACCATTAGGGAACTCTAAAAGTTCACTTTCCATGCATTCATCTAATCCATAAACCCTTGCAATTCCATCGCCTATTTGAATTATTGTGCCTGAGTCAACTGTGTCTATTTTATTTTCATATCTTTCAATTTCTTTCTTTATTATGGATGTTATTTCTTCCGGTCTAATATTCATAAACTCACCTCCATTCCTATTTAAACATTAATTTCTTCATTTCTTCTAATTTACTTTTTAATGTACCATCAATAACATCATCGCCGACTCTTATATATACTCCACCGATAATATTTTTATCTAATTTTTCTTCTAAAATAATTTTTTTATCATAAATGTCACACAATTTTTCGCGAAGGTTCTCTCTTTCAGTTTCATTAAGAGATATTACTGTCCTAACCTCAGCTATTAAAGTGTTATTACGCTCTAAATGGATTTTCTCCATTTCTTTAAGCTTTTCTCCAGTGAATAGTATTCTATCTTTTTCAATAAGAATAAGTAAAAAAGATAAAACTTCCTCATCAATTCTACCCTTAAAGATATTAATAAACATCTTCTTCTTTGTAGAAGTACTTATTTTAGGATGTTTAATAACTTTTAGAAACTCGACATCATTTTTCATAATTAGAACAATTTGTCTCATATCATCTAAATATTCTTCTACTTTGCCTTTTTCCTCTGCAACTGTATATAGCGCTAGTGCATATCTTTTATCCAAGTATTCATACATTTTAGTTACCTACCTTAAATATGAAATCCTCAATTAATTTTCTATGTTCTGCTTCATCTATGTGTCTTTCTAAAGCTTTTTCAGATAGTATTAGTGATAAATCTATGACTTGCTTTTTTATTTCACTTTCTGCCTTTTGTTTCTCTCTTTCTATTTCCACTCTTGTTCTTTCAATAATTACATTTGATTCTTTTTTCGCGTCATCGATAATTTCTTGAGAAATATTTTGAGCTTTCACTTTATACTCTTCTACTATTTCTCTTCCCTTTGACCTTGACTCATGCAATAATTGGTCCTTCTCTTTTCTTGATATTTCTGCTTTTTCTTCATTATCTTTAGCATTCTTAATAGATGTATTTATTCCATTTTTTCTTTCATCTAATATCTTGTTTACTGGCTTACTAAAAAAGTACTTTAAGATAAATAGTAATATAATAAAATTTACTATAGTGAATACAATTGTAGGTAAATGCAAGCTCAAATTCATAATCTATTAAAGCCCCCTTTAGGCCTAATTTCAAAATTTCTCATTTTGATATATTCCATTTTATTTAAATGCTAAGATTAGTGCTATTAAAAACGCATAAATAGCTGTAGCTTCTGAAAATGCAGCACCTATGACTAACGTACTAATAATAGATCCTCTAGCTTCTGGTTGCCTTGCAACGCCTTCTACCGCTTTAGCTGCCGCATTCCCTGTTCCTATTCCTCCGCCAATACATCCTATTGCTGCAAGACCTGCACCTATTGCAGATGCTGCTGTAATTATTGTTGTTGAATCTATAGCCATAAAATATTCCTCCTTAATTTTAAAAAACTAAATTTAGTGTTCTGCTATAACTTTTATATTAACCATTGTAAGCATTACGAAAATAACCATCTGAATAAGACCATCAAATAAATCGAAATAAAAATGTAATGGTATCGGAAGAAGTACTTGGGCAAATCCATTCAAACTTGCTAAACTTTTATATGCCAGCTCTATTATTACAACCCCTGCCGTCATATTTCCAAATAAACGAAAACTTAATGATACTGGTAGCATTACTCTTTCTATTAGATTTATAGGAAGTATAAATGAATACGGTTCGACATATCCTTTGAAATAGTGGCCTAAGCCAATTTTTTTAATAGCAAACCATTGAACAACAAAGAATGTTATTAATGCTAGTGCTAGTGATACACTATAATCTACTGTAGGAGGCGTAACTCCTAGCAGACCCGTCAAATTAGCAATTGATAAGAAGATTACTATTGTTCCTATATAAGGTACAAACCCCATATACTCTTCCCCCATATTATTTTTAACGAGGTTGTTTATAAAATCCATAATCATTTCTATTATATTCTGTTTTTTATCTGGGATTATTTTTAAGTTTCTTGTAAAACATAGACATAATACGGCTACTATAGCAATTATGCACCACTGAACAAATATACTCTCAACAATTCCAATACTGTAACCAAAGAATTTAATATGAAATAACGGTGCTATATCCTCCATTAAATCACTTCCCTTCCCTTCACTATTAATATTATTTACTACATTTTCTTTTTACCTATTGCGTATTTTTATTATTTATTCCATAGAAAACCAAGGATATGAACTGCGAACTATAACCGAAAATATATGCAATTATATTAAACATATTATGCCTGCCAATCATAAACCCAATAACACTAACTAATATAACTCTTATGAAAGAGCCTATTACTATTATTCCTGTATTTTTTTCATTTTTACCATTAAGAGAATATTCTACTGTAATGCCATTAACATAAAGATTTATTAGTGATATTATTACCCCTAATATAAAAAATAATGTATACGACCTAACTGTAAAATACATCACGGTAGCAAAAATCAAAGAAATAATAAAATCATACAACGCAATCTTTTTAAACATTATCTTAAAATCACTGTTCACTTATCTTCCCCTCACTATCTAGAACATTTTCAATTATAGTCTACTAATTTTTATAAATAAAACCCAAAATACACCGTTTTATAGGTATATATACTCAAATAATACTATTATATGTTTAAAATACTTATATTACTCCATATATCTCTAATTTAATGTATATTATGAACAATCAAAGAATTTTAACTTATATTATTCAATTGAATAATTTCTAAAACAATTATGAATATTCATAATATTCATAATATTTATCCGTATATTTGAGAACTAGTCTTATATATTAACATTCTAAGAACTCTTTAATTTAAATTTTATTTAGTTAAACATTTACACGAAATTAAATAATAAATGTTATCGGTATAATTTGTTTGTTTTTTAAGAACAATTGCATGATTATATTTTAATTTATTCATTATTTTTTTAATAAAATATTTTTTTTATTTTATTATTCGCCTAATTTTCAAAAAATATACAGGTGATTTTATATATTTCACTAGCTATAAGCTTATAAATACCTCATATCACAATATAGAATACAGTTAAGCCTCTAATTTTATTAGAGATGCATATGAGTTTTTTGGTTTTCGAAACCGTTATTTTATATAATTACCTAATATTAATTATCTTATAGAAAAGTCTTTTAAAAAAAATAAGCCTAAAAATATTAGACTTATCTGAAAGTATTGTTAATTATTATTGAAATACTTTAATAACGCCGCTACAATTTTATGAGATGCATTACCATCACCATAGGGGTTAATACATTTACTCATATCGTTATACTCATCTGGATCTCGCAGGAGTTTACTCGCATTAGATACGATTTTCTCTATATCTGTCCCAACAAGCCTTACAGTGCCAGCATGAAGCGCCTCTACCCTCTCAGTAACTTGCCTAAGCACTAAAACAGGTTTACCTAAATGAGGTGCCTCTTCCTGAATTCCTCCTGAATCTGTCATTACCATGTAACATTTTTTCATCAAATTATGAATTTCTTTAGTGTCTATAGGCTCAATCAAATGCACTCTATCTACTCCATTTAAAAGACTGTGCACCATATCTTTGACTACTGGATTCGGATGAACTATATATAAAACTTCGACATCTTCATTATCCTTTGTAATGATTTTTAATGCATTACATATATTTTCAATACCGCTTCCCCAGTTTTCCCTCCTATGAGCCGTTACAATTATTACCTTTTTATTTTTATAGTCTATAGTATTTAGTTCATCATTTTCAAAGATGTACTTATCTTTAATTGTAAATTTCATAGCATCTATAACTGTATTACCTGTAACAAAGATTTTGCTTTCCTCTATTCCTTCCCTTAATAAATTCTCCTTAGAAGTTACAGTAGGTGCAAAATGTAGTTCTGCTAATGATCCAGTTAACTTTCTATTAATTTCCTCAGGATAAGGGGAATACTTATTGTAGCTTCTGAGTCCCGCTTCAACGTGCCCAACAGGTATTTTCTTATAAAAAGCAGCGAGTGACGCAGCAAAGGTAGTAGTAGTATCTCCATGTACAAGAACTATGTCCGGTTGATCTTTTTCAAAAACTTCCTCTAACCCTTGAAGCACAGAGCACGTTATACCTGTTAAACTTTGTTTCGCTTTCATTATATTCAAATCATATGCTGGCGTAATATTAAAAATATTAAGAACTTGATCTAATATTTCTCTATGCTGCGCTGTAACGCATACAGTGCATTGTATTTGAGAATTTTTTTCTAACTCCTTAATAAGGGGTGCCATTTTTATAGCCTCAGGCCTTGTACCAAATATTACTATAACCTTAATATTTTCCATGGATACCCTCCTACATAAATTATATTACTATTCTTTTTGATGAAAAATTCCATATTTCCACGCTATTGGAACGGTTACCACCATCACTAATGCTAATAAAAAATATGCCCTTCGATTACTAATTTGCGTAGCTAGAATTGCAATACCTCCTAGTACAGCACTTATAAAATACATAATAATAACTGCTTGTTTCTGGCTCATGCCCATATCCAAAAGACGATGGTGCAAATGACCTTTATCTGCTTGCATTATAGATTTTCCATTTATTTTTCTTCTTATCATAGCAAACAAAGTGTCGTAAATAGGTATTCCAAATGCCATAATTGGTACCGCAATTATAAACGCTGTTGCAGATTTAATAGCTCCTTCAATTGAAATAGCAGCTAAAAGAAACCCTAGTAATTGAGAGCCAGTATCCCCCATAAAAATGGATGCAGGATTGAAATTATATGGTAAAAACCCTAAGATTGCTCCACTTAAAACAGCTGTTAAAAATGCAGCTTCTAGTCTTCCATTAAGTAGAGACACTATCATTAAAGTAATACACGATATAAATGCCACGCCCGCTGCTAAACCATCTAATCCATCTATTAGATTAAAAGCATTAGTTACACCTACAATCCATATTATTGTTACAGGCACATTAATCCATCCTATGCTTAGATAAGGATAGAATTCCTTAAAAGGATTAGTTATAATAGATATGCTTATCCCTGACATTAAAAGACAAATAGCCGCTGCAATCTGTATTAGCAATTTATATTTTGGTCTTAAATCTTTAATATCATCTATAATTCCACCTATAACAATAATTGTTGCACCTAGAATTATCCCTATTTGAGAGGCCGTTAAAATCCCATTATATAAAACTACTCCTACAACAAAAGATATGTATATTGCTAGCCCTCCCATAACCGGAATAGGCTTAATATGAACCCTTCTATCATCTTTAGGAACATCAATTGCATTGACCTTTATTGCTAATTTTTTAACTAAAGGGGTAATTACAAAAGAAATTAAAGCCGTAATTACTGCTAATATATAAAAATTACTCATAATTAATATCCACCATCACCTTGAAGTGAGTCATCTTTTTCTATCCATTCTTCTACACACACAATTTTATATTGTATTTTATCTTCTCTAATTATCACCTTTTCTATACCTGAATTAATTATAAACCTCTTGCATAAAGAACACGGAGACGCATTTTCCACTAATTCACCAGTGCTTACCTCTTTGCCAACAAGATACAAAGTCGCGCCCAACATATCATTTCTTCGAGCGGATATTATTGCATTTTGCTCTGCATGTACTGATCTGCAAAGTTCATATCTTGTCCCTCTTGGAACCTTTAATTCTTCTCTCCTACATATGCCTAAATCACAACAATTTTTTCTTCCTCTAGGCGCTCCCGAATATCCGGTAGACATAATTTCATCATTTTTCACTATTATAGCAGCAAAATTTCTGCGCAAACAAGTCCCTCGTTCAGATATTGTTTCGCATATATCCAAATAATAATTATGCTTGTCAATTCTTCCCATAATTATACCTCATATAATTTATTTTAATTATATAGATAAGAAATCAAAATTTACAATCTAATAATCAATCACTACTATTTTACACTAAAACGATAAGGATTTAAAGTGTTTAATCTTCTCTATATATTAATTTTCTATAAATCAAAAGAGAAGCATAGTTTTATGCTTCTCTTGACGTGCTACCCTTATAAAATGACTAGTATTTTCAATTAACTTGCAATGTTACTATATTATTCCTCCGTTTATGCCAATTATTACTTCCTTATATGGAACTATTATTTTAGCACTTAACATTGCTTCTTTTACGCAACTAACAATCCCCGCGCAACATGGCACCTCCATTCTTACCACTGTTACACTTTTGATATCATTGTTTTCTAATATCTCTTTAATTTTTTGCTTGTAGTAGTCATTGTCATCAAGTTTTGGGCATCCTATTAGAGTTACTCTGCCTTTAATAAATTCTTTATGGAAATTTCCATATGCATAAGCTGTGCAGTCTGCTGCAATTAATATATCTGCACCTTCTAGGAATTTAGCCTTTGAGGAAACAAGTTTTAACTGCACCGGCCATTGGTTTAGCTGTGACGTCGCCACTTCCACTTCCTCTACATTTGTAGCTTTAACCATTTCCTCTACTTTAAGATCCCTTTTTATTGACTTCTCCATTGTACCAGGGCATCCACAAGGCATACTAGCAGGTTTAATATCTTTATTTTTTTTCAGTTCAACAGCCTCTAAGTCGTAATTTGAAGCTTCCCTTTCAATTATTTTAATTGCATCAGTTGGGCACTCAGGCAAGCAATCTCCGAGTCCATCACAATATTCATCACTTATCAATTTAGCCTTACCGTTAACTAGCTCTATCGCCTCTTCATGACAAGCATCTATGCATAATCCGCACCCATTACATTTATTTTCATCTATACTAATAATATTTCTTTTCATTTTAATACCTCCTAAGGTTATATATATATTTATTTATTTGCTAAACTAACTTTTTAATTGACTCTATATGACTATTATATTAAAATTACTTATGATAATATGTATCCCAGGTTACCAAAATAAAAAGAAAGAGGTGATTCTATGGATAAACTAGTAAATGATTTGAAGTGTTGCATTTTATTTAAAGACTTAACTACCACTGAACTTAAAAATCTAATTAAGAGCATAAATTATTCCATTGCTGATAATAGCAAAGATTGTATCGAAGGTGGCACTACCATAGTTGCTCTTGAAGGTGATATCTGTGCCTCACTAGGAATAGTAATTCAAGGGGAAATCGAAGTCCAAAAACATTATGCTAGCGGTAAAATTGTTACACTTGCAAAATTAAATAAAGGCAAAATTTTTGGAGAAGCAATAGCTTTTTCAGAAACAAATATATACCCAGCTACCATTGTATCAAACAAAGGTTCAATTATACTTTACATTACAAAAAAAGATGTTATAGCTATGTGTAGCTCCTATCCTCTAGTATTAAATAATTTCATGCAATTATTATCGAGCAAAATCCTTTTATTAAACAGAAAAATTAAAGAACTTTCTTTTGAAACCCTTAGACAAAAGATATCTAACTATTTACTTTCTCAATATGAAACACAAAAAAAACTAGACCTTATATTACCAATGTCCAGAAAAAATCTCGCAGAGCATTTAGGTGTACAAAGGCCCTCCCTCTCAAGAGAGTTCTCTAATATGAAAAATGATGATTTAATAGATTTCAGTAAAAACTTTGTTCAAATAAAAGATCTAGAAGGCCTCGAAGACATACTATTTTAATAGCATTGTCGAAAAAACTCGAATTTATTTTTAAAAGATATTTAATTTTACTTGATAATTATTATCCGTTGATGTATAGTTGTAATTGTGGCAAAGTTAAGTTCAAATTTTTTATTCACTTTGCAAATTATACAATTTAATATATGGAGGAAACAATTTGTAATTGTTATCTTACCAAAAATATAAGGGGGAAATATACATGAAGAAATTTGTTTGTACAATATGTGGATATATACACGAGGGGGATTCTGCACCTGATGTCTGTCCTGTTTGCGGAGCTAAAAGCGACAAGTTTATAGAGAAAGATGAAAATAACATGTCATGGGCAGATGAACATACAGTAGGAGTTGCTAAAGGCGTAGACGCTGAAGTTATAGAAGGATTAAGAGCTAACTTCGTTGGAGAATGTACTGAAGTTGGAATGTATTTAGCAATGAGCCGTCAAGCTGATAGAGAAGGGTTCCCAGAAGTTGCAGAAGCATATAAAAGAATAGCATTTGAAGAAGCTGATCATGCTTCAAAATTTGCTGAAATGCTTGGAGAAGTAGTAACAGATGATACTAAGAAAAATCTTCAAATGAGAGTTGATGCTGAACACGGAGCTTGTCAAGGCAAAAAAGATTTAGCTACATTAGCTAAAAAACTTAACTATGATGCAATTCATGATACAGTACATGAAATGTGTAAAGATGAAGCACGTCATGGCAAAGCATTCGCTGGATTATTAACTAGATATTTTCAATAAAATTTAATAAAGCATAAAAGCAACCTACAGATTATATCTGTAGGTTGCTTTTTTATAAATATTTTTTTATTTAGTTCCGAATAATCTGTCTCCAGCATCTCCAAGACCTGGAACAATATATCCTTTTTCATTTAACTTTTCATCAATTGAAGCTACATATATATCAACATCTGGATGTGCATCAGTAACGGCCTTTAATCCCTCAGGTGCTGCTATAAGACACATAAGTCTTATATTTATTGCTCCTCTCTTCTTAAGCGCTGCAATTGCATCTATTGCAGAACCACCAGTCGCAAGCATAGGATCTGTAATGATTACATCTCTTTCACTAATATCCTGTGGCAATTTACAAAAATATTCAACCGGTTGCAATGTTTCTTCATCTCTATACATTCCTATATGTCCAACTTTAGCTGCTGGTATAAGTTTTAGTACACCATCAACCATTCCAAGTCCAGCTCTAAGTATAGGCACTATTGCCATTTTCTTTCCAGCTAAAACTTTGCATTTAGTAGTACAAATAGGAGTTTCAATTTCCACTTCTTCTACTTGTATATCACGTGTAACTTCATAAGCCATAAGCATTGCAACTTCTTCAACTAACTCTCTAAAATACTTAGAACCTGTGTTTTTGTCTCTTATGTACGCCAATTTGTGTTGTATAAGTGGATGTGCAATTTGTGTTACTTTACTCATATGTAATTCCTCCTAATATTTTAATGTTATTGTTTAATATTTTAATGTTATTGTTTTAATATTTTTATTTAGAATATTTTTTCTCTACTTCAGTAATTTTATCAATTCTTTTTTGATGCCTATCTCCCTCAAACTTAGAAGTGATAAAGACCTCCACTATATCAAGTGCTAATCCACTTCCGACAACTCTAGCTCCAAGAGTAAGTATATTAGCATTATTATGCTGACGCGTTGCGTGAGCACTAAAGGTATCGCTACATAACGCAGCTCTTATCCCAGGTACTTTGTTAGCAACAATGCTCACCCCTATACCTGTACCACATACTATTATTCCTAATTCAAAGTTTCCGCTAGCTACTTCTTCGGCAACTTTTAGTGCATAATCTGGATAATCACATGACTCCTGTGTATGAGTCCCAAAGTCTGTAACCTGTATGTTTTTACTCTCTAAATAAATAATTATTTCTTTTTTCAAGTCGAAACCACCGTGATCACTACCTAATGCTATCTTCATTATTAAACACCTCCAATAAAACATTCCCTATTATAATATATTTTATTACAAAAAAAGAAGATATCGTCATTTAAATAAACTATTCAAATGCCATTACCTTCCTATGCTTATATAATAATAAAATCATATTATTCTTTAATAGATTATTTTTTCTGAAATAAACTGAAATACTTTTAACAATAAGAGATAGTACTTCTATAACACACATTTTATTAAAAACAGCTTGTAGCATATAGCTTTCTCGCATTTTTTCATTATAAACATATGATATATCCATATTCATCCTCCTTGTATTCCTACAGCATAGATATAATTACAAATTGCCGTTTTCCTAAACGTAAATTATATCAAAACCTGCGGATTTCTTTAGCCTATTCATTATAGCAACACCTATTCCCATTTCTTCAAATGCCTCTGATAGTATCAAATCTACATCTATAGCATCAAAACTTCTTAATACTTCGAAAAGATTCCTACCCACACTATCAAGTTTTTTTCTGCTACCTAAAGAAATAACTGTACCATAAGGATATTTATCCTTTGTTTCATCTGTTGCCATAATACCTATTTTTTTGTTACCTATACTAGTTTGCACTATTTCATTGATTTTTGCAATAGTTTTTGTTAAATCTCCACATATAATTTTCACTGGTGCTTTTGGTGCATAATGTCTATATTTCATGCCAGGTGCTTTAGGCTTAAAATCTTTATTCGGTTTAGACATTATACTTTTATCAATATATACTTTATCGTCTATTTCCCTTAACATCTCTACAGTTATAGCTCCTGGCCTTAATATACAAATCGGAGTACAAGTACAATCAACTATTGTTGACTCAAGACCAACCTCACTTTTATCTCCACCTAGAATATAATCTATCTTTCCACTTAAATCCTCAATGCAGCTTTCTACATCAGTAGGACTAGGTCTACCAGATATATTAGCTGATGGGGCTGCAATAGGAGTACCCGCTGCCTCAATAAGCTTTCTAGCAATAATATTGGATGGCATCCGTATCCCTACAGTATCTAATCCCGCACATGTGACACTTGGAATAATGTTCGACTTATTAAAAATAAGTGTTATCGGCCCAGGCCAATACATATTCATAATTTTTTTGGCAATACGAGGTACTTCTTTAACTAAATGATCTATATTAAAGTCAGATACATGAACTATAAGAGGATTATCTTGAGGTCTTCCTTTAGCCTTAAATATCTTTCCTACAGCTATCGAGTCTAAAGCATTTGCCCCAAGGCCATAAACCGTTTCTGTAGGAAAAACAACTAATCCACCCTCTCTTATAACAAGTCCCGCTTCGTTAACTATATTTTGTTCTATATTATCCTCATCTAAAATCACAATTTTTGTATTCATTCTTACCCCTCTTAATTCATCATCTTTAATGTTAAATCACATTTATCATTAACAAACCCACTATCATCCCAAAAAGTATCCCTAAAGTACTTGTTGTTCCAGCCCAAAGCTTTCTGGACTGGGGTATCATCTCTCCATAAACCACATATAGCATAACTCCGGAGGCAAAAGCTAAAGCTCCACCCAATATTTCTACAGATATACTTCCAATATAAATCCCTATCCATGCCCCAACCGCAGTAGGAAGCGCTGTTAAAAATGCATAAAACAATATTTTCTTGCTTTTTATACCTGAAAGCATAAGTGGAGCTGCCACAGCTAATCCCTCGGGCACATCATGTATTGCAATTATCATACTCATTTTAATTCCTAAACTATCGCCGTTAATGAAACCAAACCCCATTATGAGTCCTTCTGGAAAATTATGAATCATTAATCCTACAGCAACCATAAATGCCACTTTTGCATATTGTGAATTTACATTACTACTTAAATTACTCATTCTATCTATAATTACTACAATAATAATGCCTAGTATTAAAAATAATAGTGTTCCAAAAATGCCCGTTTTTTCTAAAGAATCTGGAATAAGTTCAAAAACTACAATAGAAAGCATAAGACCTGATGCAAATCCTAAAATATTTCCGAGGAATTTCTTAGAAGGTCTATTTATAACAACACCTAATAATGCCCCGAGCATAGTACCAATTAAAGCCATTACACCAGAAAATATGATAATTAAAATAATATTATTATTCAATTTTATACCCCCACTTCTATAGATTTATAATATTAATCACTATAAATCTATATATTAACTTTATTTATGAACGTGGAGGTTTATAACCTTATCCCTATATTCTTTAATTTTTTCTATTGCATCACCAGAAAATACCGCTGAAACACAAAATTTATATAACTCATCCAGCAAGATATATTTTTTAAATCCACCATGATTTATTGTAAAATAAAAATAGTTTTCTTCTGGCATTAAAACTTTAATTTCATAGTACATTTTAGCCACATATGGGTTTTGTTTTATAAAATCTATATCTATAGGATGTATTTTCTTATTCCTAAATCTAGATGTTGTTAATATTACGATATTTAAATCCTTACCTTGTCCGTCAACATGAACTAAAGCCACTTTTTTACATATAATAATAAATTTAACCCTAGCTATTCCGCACCAT
This sequence comes from Clostridium lacusfryxellense, assembly GCF_018861735.1. Classification (GTDB taxonomy): domain Bacteria; phylum Bacillota; class Clostridia; order Clostridiales; family Clostridiaceae; genus Clostridium_AD; species Clostridium_AD lacusfryxellense. The sequence goes on from NZ_JAHLEB010000011.1 coordinate 25,678, forward strand.
ATACTGATTTTGTATCCATCCAATTTAAAATCCATGTATTCCTCATTAAGTCTAAGCATTACTCCAAGAAAAATCATCATTTCTATGCAAACTAAATAGATTACAAAAAAAAGATTCATAATTTTTGATATTATTAAAATAATAGGTAATAGAACAAAAATAAAGCACATCGATAGCACAAACCTTTTATAAGTTTTTTTTTGCTTTCTAATGGCTTTATTTATATTCATAATTTCACCTTTCAGTTGCGATAATAATATCTTAATGTGATTAAATTAGTTTTCGTTATTACCCATAGCTTTCATCTTTTCTGCTTGATCAGCTGTTATAAGAGTATTCATCATTTCATCAATATCTCCATCAAGAAAAGCGTCTAATCTATGAATTGTTAACCCTATTCTATGATCTGTTACCCTTCCTTGAGGATAGTTGTAAGTTCTAATTCTCTCACTTCTATCTCCTGTACCAACTTGACTCCTTCTATTCTCAGCTATCCCTGCAGATCTCTCAGCCTCAGCTTTATCAAATAATCTAGATTTTAATATCTTTAGAGCCTTTTCCTTATTCTTTAACTGAGATTTCTCATCCTGGCAAGAAACTACAAGTCCTGTAGGAATATGCGTCATTCGTACTGCTGAATCTGTTGTATTAACGCATTGCCCTCCATTACCAGATGCTCTAAACACATCTATTCTTAAATCATTCGCACTAACTTCAATATCAACATCGTCGACTTCTGGTAATACTGCAACCGTAGCTGTCGATGTATGTATCCTTCCACTTGACTCTGTGTCTGGAACCCTTTGAACTCTATGAACTCCACTTTCGTATTTAAACTTACTATATGTAGAGTCACCTTTTACCATGAATACTACTTCTTTAAATCCCCCAATATCAGTTTCATTAGCACTCATAACTTCAACTTTCCATCTATTACGCTCTGCATACCTTGTATACATCCTAAATAAATTTGCTGCAAAAAGTGCCGCTTCGTCTCCACCTGCTCCTGCTCTGATTTCGATGAATACGTTCCGCTCATCATTAGGATCTTTAGGTAAAAGTAATATTCTTAGTTCTTCCTGTATAGTTTCCTTAACCTCATTTAATTCTTTAATTTCCTCTTGAATCATTTCTTTCATTTCTCTATCAGATTCTTCTCTGAGCATTTCCTTGTTTGTTTCTATATCTTCTTTAGCTTTTTTATATATTCTATATTTTGTAACAATTATTTCAAGTGCCGCATGTTCCTTACATAATTTTTGCCATTCATTTTGGTTAGCAATAACCAAAGGATCGCTAATTTTTATTGTAAGTTCGTCATATTTATTTTCCGTAAAATCAAGCCTATCTAACATTTTTATCACTCCGTCTATATATTTTCACATTATTTTATTATATCATAATTATAATTAGAATACAAACTGTATACTACTAATAATTACTCTAATGTTGCTTTAATAACTCTATCATTTCCTGATAGATCTTTGATGCATTTTATTTCCTTAAATCCCGATTTCAAAAGTATTTCACTAACTTCTTCTCTTTGATCATATCCTATTTCAAAAGCTAGAAGGCCTCCTTTTTCTAAAAGACAAACGCTCTCTTTTGTTATCCTTCTATAAAAATCCAAACCATCTTCTCCACCACTAAGGGCTATCATCGGTTCATAATTCTTTACATCTTCCATCAAAGTTGGTATAACATCTTCCCTTATATATGGAGGATTAGAAACTATAACATCAAATTTCATGTTTTGGTTTATTGGGACTTTAAGCAAATCGCTAGCCTGAACATTAACCCTATGAGTCAAGTCGAACCTTTTTATATTAAGATTCGAAACATCTATTGCATCTGGGGATATATCATAAAGCATTACTTTTGCACTTTCTACGAACCTAGCTATTGATATACCAATAGCTCCACTTCCGCTACAAACATCACATATTCTAGTATATCCTTTTTCTTTTACAATATTAATTACTTCTTCAACCAAAATCTCAGTATCGGGTCTAGGTATTAAAACCCCTGGCTTTACTATAAAATCCATAGACATAAACTCACATTCTCCAAGGATGTATTTTATAGGCATTTTATTTCTGCGTTTTTCAACTAATTGTAAAAACTCATTTTCCTGTTCTTCATTAATATTAAAATCTCTATTAAGCATTATGAACAGTTTATCCTTATTTAGAACCTTGCCGAGTAAAAGTTGAGAATCCAACAAATAACTTTCAATTTTTACACTTTTTAATATCTGGTATGATTGTAAAAGTATTTCTCCTATATTCATAACGATCCACCCTCATTCATAATTGCTGCGTATCTAATAACTTGCTAGTCTACAATACCCTCAGCTACCTTAAGCGCTTTTATTGCCACTTCTAGTTGAGACAAATCCGGCTCCCTTGTAGTTAGTTTCTGCAATTTAAGTCCAGGATAAGAAAGGATTTTAGCTAAGGTTCCTCCGCTTTTCCCCATCCACTTAATAATTTCAAAGCTAACACCTGAAATTAAAGGAAGTAGTACTATCCTATACATTATTCTTTCCCATATCGAATTCCAACCAGTTAAAGAAAAAACTATAATACTAACTATCATAACTAAAAATAAAAAATTTGTTCCACATCTTGGATGTAGTCTTCCAAATTTAGCTGCATTTTCTGGTGTTAATTCAACATCATTTTCATAACAAAATATAGTTTTATGTTCCGCTCCGTGATATTCATACACCCTCTTAATATCTTCCATTTTTCCAATAAGATACACATATACTAAAAATATCGAGACTCTAATAATCCCTTCGACAATATTCATCCCCATTGGACCAACACCCATTTTGCTGAAAATACTAGCCACAAGTGTAGGAAGAATAAAAAATAGCCCTACAGATATAACAAGTGAAATAACAAGTGATATACCCATAATTACATCGCCCGATTTTTCTTTAAACAATTTTTGTATCCATTGGTCCATTTTAGAAGGTTCACCCTCCTCTTCAAAAAAAGATGCTGAATAATTCAAAGTTTTTACTCCTATAACTAGCGATTCAATTAAAGAAACAAATCCTCTTATTATAGGGAGCCCTAAAATTTTATTCTTTTTGGTATAAGATGTATAGTCTTTTTTTTCTACTACAATTTCCCCTTGAGCAGTCCTCACAGCAGTAGCGATTCCTGTTTTCCCTCTCATCATAACCCCTTCAATTACTGCTTGACCTCCAACATTAACATTTTTAGCCATAGTTACACCCCTTCCCTTGGAACAATGTGACATTTTCTACATCTTGCTTCGTATGATTCTGTAGCACCTATTAATACAATAGGATCCTCATATTTGGCTGGTTTCCCATTAATTAAACGTTGAGTTCTAGTAGCCGGATTGCCACACACCACACATATAGCCTGAATTTTATCAATAAATTCCGCTACAGCGAGAAGTGTAGGTATAGGTCCAAAAGGAACACCCCTAAAATCCATGTCTAGTCCCGCACATATAACTCTTTTATTATTATCAGCAAGTGTTGTAATTACATCGACTATTCCCTTATCAAAAAACTGTACCTCATCTATAGCAACAACCTGTGTATCATCATCTATAAGGCCTAATATCTGCGTACTATCCTTAACTGGAATTGCATCTACCTTAGTCCCACAGTGCGATACCACATCTACATTACTGTATCTATTATCAATCTCAGGTTTAAACACCTGCACCTTTTGCTTTGCAATTTTTATTCTTCTTATTCTGCGTATAAGTTCCTCTGACTTTCCACTGTACATAGGCCCTATAATAACTTCCACCCAGCCATGATTTTTGGGTCCGTACATATTCACTACCTCCATTTTGTTAATTCACATTTTAATAATCTTCAGTCAAACTCTAATCATATAATTATATATTGCAACCAAATTTAGAATTACAAATATAATTTTAAAATCCAATAAAAGTCTGTATATTTATATTTTATCAAATTTATGCTCTATGTTAAAGTAAAAAATAATTTTATTCTTATTGACTTAATTATTAATTATATGATAAAATTGAATAGTTGACAATACGGATACATATTTATTTTAGAAAGAGGTGAAAAATATGCAAGAAGGAATACATCCAGAATACCATAATGATACAGTTGTTAAATGCGCATGTGGAAACACTTTTATTACAGGATCTACTAAACAAGAACTTAAAGTAGACGTATGTTCTAATTGCCATCCATTCTATACTGGTAAGCAAAAGAATATTGATGCCGGTGGAAGAGTTGATAGATTCATGAAGAAATTTAACATAAAAAATGAAGATGTAGAATAATATATTAATGGAAAAGATTTAATTATCTTTTCCATTTTTTTATTTTATTTAGCTAAAATCTCAAAATTCTTATTTATCATTTCTAAAAATTCTTTATTATTCTTAGTTTGAGATATTATATTTAGAAGTTTTTCTGTTACCCCGTTTGAGTTTCCTTCTCTATACATTATCTTTCTTAAATTGTATATAGTCTCCATTTCAATCTTAGTGAGTAATAAGTCTTCTCTTCTTGTTCCTGATTTATAGATATCTATAGCTGGGAATATTCTCTTTTCTTGAAGTTTTCTATCTAAGTGAACTTCCATATTACCTGTTCCCTTAAATTCCTCAAAAATCATGTCATCCATTCTACTTCCTGTATCTACCAAAGCAGTAGCAAGTATTGTTAAACTTCCACCCTCTTCTATGTTCCTGGCAGCTCCAAAAAATTTCTTCGGCATAAGTATTGCAGCTGGGTCAAGTCCTCCAGACAAAGTTCTCCCTGATGGTGTTACAGTTAAATTGTAAGCTCTAGAAAGTCTTGTTAAGCTATCTAATAAAATAACTACATCTTGCCCTTGTTCAACCATCCTCTTAGCTCTTTCAAGTACCATATAAGCTACTTTTGTATGATGATCTGGCTCTTCATCAAAAGTTGAATATATAACCTCGCCTTTAATAGATCTCTGCATATCAGTAACTTCTTCGGGCCTCTCATCTATTAAAACAACAATTAATTTTATATCTGGGTGATTTATAGAGATACTATTAGCGATTTTTTTAAGAAGTGTTGTTTTTCCTGCCTTTGGTGGTGCTACAATTATACCTCGTTGTCCTTTTCCTATAGGAGAAATAATATCCATAATCCTAGAAGACAAGTCATTTGAAGTAGTTTCTAGTCTCAATCTTTCTGTAGGGTAAATAGGCGTTAACTTTTCAAAAGGTCTTCTACCTACAGCTCTATCTGGATTTTCTCCATTTACTCCCTGCACATATAATAAAGCCTTAAATTTTTCGCCTTCCTTAGGTATTCTAACTTTACCTTCTACTTCATCACCTGTTTTCAAGTTAAATCTTCTGATTTGAGATGGTGAAACATAAATATCGTCAGATCCTGATAAATAATTATGTCCTCTTAGAAAACCATAACTATTATTTTCTATAATTTCTAGAACTCCTCTAGCTGAGCCAGATTCATTTATCATTTCCTGCAATTTTTCTTTTTTATTTTCATTTTGATTTTTAAATCCTGTATCAATTACTTCATTATCGTTCTGATTTTTAAAGCCTGTATCAATCATTTGATTTTCAGCAGATTGTGAACTCTGAATAGGTGTTACCTCGATTGGCTTTTCTGTTTTCACTGCTATACTATCCTCAATTGTAGGAGTTATTGTAGAAGTGATTTTAGGGCTTATTTTTTCTCTTAGAATAACTCCATCCTTTTTTACGGAAACTGGCGTTATTTTCTTAATTTCCTCAAGTAACTCATTTTTTTTAAGTTTAGATATATTTTTTATGCCGAGTTCTTTACAGTGTTCTCTCAGCTCGACAACAGTCATATTGTCTATTTCTTTGTTTATCAAAAATCTGCACCTCCGAAGGGTATTTATATAATATCTATTTAATAAATATCATGGGAATTTAATTTAATTCGATTCTACTATCCAATGAATTTTTAGAAATGATATATATGCTAATTATATCCTATTTAATAATTTTAATCCACTATATTTAAAATTACCATTAACCTCCAAAGTTCTATGCAAATATAATAACGAGTCTTCCTATTTCTATATCAATGCGTAAACTTTCTCTATAGTTTGTCTATATTCATTCACCTTTTCTATAACCTTCTCGACTTTACCAATTAAAAATATAGGCAAGGCTAATTGCTCACATCCCCCTATAACCATGCTTCTTTTTAATAGCTCATTAATATTATAATGATAAATATGATACTCATAGCAAAGAGGACATTTTACTTTCACTAATATTTCATTACCATTATTCACATTGACGCTTATTGATGGTAATTTTGTATTCATACTCTCTATTTCAAATATAGTAAGTTGTTCAATTTTATACTTGCCACTAGAATTTTTTAAAGCCATTGCAATATTAGTATCGAATATCAATAACTTCGCCCCCATATTTAAACCTTATTTATCACACTATATTATATAATATTAAATTCTATAAATCTTATTAAATTCCTTCTATATTTATTTAATAATAAACATAAAAATATCCTATAGGATAGATTTTAAAATTCATCTACTCTATAGGATATTGTTAAATCATATTTATTATGTTCTATTTATGTTCTATTTATGCTCTATTTATGCTCTATTTATGTTCAATAGAAGCCTTAATGAAATCAATAAACAATGGATGTGGGTTATTAGGTCTAGACTTAAGTTCTGGATGAAACTGAACTCCCACAAACCAAGGATGATCTTTGATTTCAACTATTTCAACTAATCTTGAATCAGGACTTGTTCCTGTAAGCATAAGTCCTGCATCAGTTACTGCTTTTCTATATTCATTATTAACTTCATATCTATGTCTATGTCTTTCATATATAACTTCATCAGTGTATGCCTCATGAGATTTAGAATCTTTTGTTAATTTGCATGCATATAACCCGAGTCTCATAGTTCCACCTTTTTCATCTAAATCCTTTTGGTCTGGCATTAAATCTATTACTGGGTACTTAGTCTCTGGATCAATTTCAGAACTATTAGCTCCAGTTAATCCTGCTACGTTTCTCGCATACTCAATAACAGCACACTGCATTCCAAGGCATATTCCGAAGAATGGTATTTTATTTTCTCTAGCATACTTTGTTGCTTCAATTTTACCTTCTATTCCTCTGTCACCAAATCCACCTGGAACCAATATACCAGATACATCTCCTAATATTTCACTTGCATTCTCAGAAGTTACATCACATGCATTTACCCATTTAATTTCTACATTGCAATCATTAGAAAGGCCTCCGTGACTAAGCGCCTCAACAACAGAAATATATGCATCATGAAGTTCAACATATTTCCCAACCAATGCTATTTTTACATTTCCAGATAAATTCTTTAATCTATCAACCATATTTATCCATGAACTATTATCTATTTCATGACACTCTAGTTTTAATTTTTTACATACTAATGTATCTAATCCTTCGTTGTGAAGCATAAGTGGTACTTCGTATAAATTTTCAGCATCTAAATTTTGAATTACAGAGTCAGCTTCTAAATTACAGAACATTGCAATTTTAGCCTTCATATCCTCAGATATTTCCTTTTCAGATCGACATACAATGATGTCTGGTTGAATACCTATACTTCTTAGTTCTTTTACAGAATGTTGAGTAGGTTTTGTTTTAAGCTCTCCAGCTTTTCTTAAGTAAGGTACTAATGTAACATGAATAAAACAAACATTTTCTTTTCCTACTTCATATTTCGCCTGTCTTATTGCTTCTAAAAATGGTAAAGATTCAATATCTCCAATAGTTCCACCAATTTCAGTAATAACAACATCGACATCTTTTTCTTTAGCTACTCTATATACTCTTTCTTTTATCTCATTAGTTATATGAGGTATTACTTGTACTGTACCACCTAAATAATCTCCTCTTCTCTCTTTTGAGATTACTGACCAATATACTTTTCCAGTAGTTACATTACTGCTTTTACTTAGGTTTTCATCAATAAACCTTTCATAATGACCTAAATCTAGATCTGTTTCTGCGCCATCATCAGTAACAAAAACTTCGCCATGTTGATAAGGACTCATTGTACCTGGGTCTACATTTAAATACGGGTCAAACTTTTGAATAGAAACCTTAAGCCCTCTATTCTTTAAAAGCCTTCCAAGAGATGCTGCCGTTATACCTTTACCTAGAGATGAAACCACTCCACCTGTTACAAATATGTACTTAGTACTCATATTACTCCTCCTATGTTTTATAACTCATTATAATTGCTAGTTTTTAAACTTTAATATATTATTAATGTTTTAATTATGTATTATTGATTATGTAAAACTTTTAAAAAGTCTATACTTTTTTATTAAAATAGCTTGACAAATGTTCCAAGCAATTTTATAATAGAAATTACCCTATAAATATAATGGTATAGGTTTTTTTAAAACAATATTAATATCTTATCACACTTTTTTATCATTCACCAGTGTTTTTTTGTTTTTCTTTTTTTCACGTCATTTATTTCGCTTTCTTTCATGTGGTAATCCATTCATAATCATTCTATTTTTTCTAATATATTTTCTATTTCAAAATACATTTCTCTAAATTCTCTATTTATAAAAAATTGTTCCTCTGCTTTCTTTAAACCATAATTAGCTGCCCTTTTACTAGGTATCAGTAAATCCTTATAAATACTTTCAGTATCTTTACATTTAAACTTTTTAAATAATAAGAACAATACATACTTATATTCCTTATTCCTTGATATCTTTAATGTATCATATCTTTTTATACCTTTAACATAGCAGATAGCTTCTATTATCTTCTCATAATCAATATTGGCATACATTAAACCACCCCTAGCTCCTCTAGACATTATTGTCATTAATTAAATTATTGACAATAATCCACAAAAACTATCAATAGAATGCAATTCGTATGATGTTTCTCCTGTGAGACTCCAAATAAAAGTTTGAAACGTGAAATTCCATTAAGAAATTCTAATCTTTTGCAAATATAAAATTCTCTAACACTCACATTCGGCTTGCGCCGGTTCGCTAGCCTTCCTTCCAGTCAGACTCACGAGAATTTTATATTTGCAAAAGAAGAATTTTAAATGGAATTTCAATGTTTCTGCTCTTCTTATTTGGACTCACTCCCGGATAAACTTCATACTGTATGTCCAGTTATATTGTTCAACAACAAAAACCGTTCTAGTTTTTTGCAAGTGCCTGTACCTTACATGGATATTGTTTTAAATGAGGTAATCCGTTGATGATTCTAAACTACTTAAAATAAAGGGTTTATAATTTATTTATCATAAATATCGAATGGCGCTGTAGTATGACTAAACGAGAACTAACTTTTTATGACGTTCTATCATATCTTGAAAAGTTACCATACAAAAGGCATTACAAGACTTATTTAAAGACAATATGATAGATTATATTTTTGACAGAGAGCTTATGTTATATTAGGAGTTTTACATTCTTAAAAAGGTAAATAGCCTCTCTCTTGCAAGTGTGAATGAACTCCATTCAGATATAAATCAATTTATTTCTATGCGAGACAACGCAGATAAAAAAGCATTTATTTATAAGTTAAATGTTTTCTTCAAAAATAAAAATACCCTTAAGCCCTTACATTACGAAGGTTTAAAGATACTTTTTATTAATTTCTTATATACGATCCACACTATATACCTCTTAGCGTAAATATGATATAGTATGAATTTCTACGGGAGTGACATGAAATAAGAAGTGCAGAAACATTGAAAGTTGGTTTAGAAATTCTTGTTTTGCAAATATAAAATTCTCGTAAGCCTGACTGGAAGGAAGGCTAGCGAACCGGCGAATGCCGAATGTGAGCGATAGTGAATTTTATATTTGCAAAACAATAGAATTTTTTAATCAACTTTCACGTTTCAAATTCTTATTTCATGTCACGCAGGAGAAACTTCATACCGATTGCACTATACCTTAATATTAATTTGAAGTGTTGTACTTAAACTTTGTTGATTTCCTATTATCATATCATAATCTATAAATACTTCTCCACCATTGTTATCTATATTCATTTTCAGTTCCCTTGTATCTACAGTTAAATCTAAAGCCCCATGAGGTGTATTATATAATGTTAGATCCCTTGAATATTTTTTAAAATTCATTTCAGTATTAGTAGTTCCAGTTCTTATTAGCGTAAATTTTTCTTGATCAATTTTCAATGTAGTTGTAGTTCCCTTCATTCCAGAAATCTCTGTTTCTTCATATACTGCATAATAACAATTATCTTTTTTATAAAATTCACCAGGTGTTACCACCTCTATTGCATCACCATCATCTTCATTATCTGATTGTCTACTAACTACTGAAATTATTGCTTTTCTTTTCATGAATTTACCCCTCGCTAATTTATAATATAGTTTTTTATTTCTTCTTCCGTGCTAGGCGCTGCATCTATAGTCTTATTTAGGTTATCTTCATTTACTCCATAAATAATAGATACAATTTTTTCGTCTCTCGCTTTACAGTACCGTCCCGTTATCCTTGCAGCTAGTTCAATATCCTCAACTTCACTTTTGCCAACCACGGCCACTGTAGACCCGTTGTGATCTCTGGCTATAAACATCAAATCTTCATCTGTTAAAAGTTGTTCTAGCAATTCCCCTTCAGTCTCCGTTCTTGTAGATATAATTTTAGCATCCTTAGATGACCTAAAATGTCTACCTATTTTAAGTAATTGTAAGTCTTTCTTCGATACATCTTTTTTATACTTTAAAAGGTCTTTAAGTCTTACAGAATAGTTAGGTTCCGTAAGTTTGCATCCACCTGCAGGCGAAGGATACTCTAAAATTCCCCACTTCTTAGCGAGCTCTATTTGAACTTTTCTGTTTCGTCCTTTTATATCCAAAAGAGCTTCTCTATCTATGAGCCCATCTATCTCCATTTGAGTTGGATTTAGATTTTTCGCGCATAATGGTCTTAATATCTTATGTCCTATACCAGATTCATTTTTAACAATATCTAAAGCTGATCTATTTTGAGACATAGGTCTTTGATTTAAGACTTCTCCTGTTATAATAAAATCCGCATGATATTTTTCTAATAATTCTCCACAATATCTCATCATCATAGCATGACAATCTATGCAAGGGTTCATATTTTTACCATACCCATGCTTTGGGTCCTTTACCATTTCAAGATGCTTTTCCGAAAAATCTACAACCACGAGCGGTATATCTATTTGTTTAACGATTTTAATCGCATTCTTTTCACTAAAAAAGTTTGATTTAAAGCATATTCCAATGACTTCTATTCCTTGATCTTTTACTAGTTTTGCTGCAAGTGTACTATCAAGGCCTCCGGAAATCATAGCTAAAGCTGTTGTCATAAAAAATTCTCCTTCTACTTATTATTTCTCTCTATAGCGAGTTCAATAAGTTCATCAATAAGCCCTATATATGTTTTACCTGTAGCTTGCCACATTTTAGGATACATACTTATTTTAGTAAATCCAGGTATAGTATTAACCTCATTTAGATAAACCTCTTCAGTTTCCTTATCTACTAGAAAGTCAACTCTTGCCATTCCCGCACAATCTAATATTTGATAAATTCTTATAGCTTCTGCTTTAATAACATCAAGTTTAACTGATGAGAGTGCTGCAGGTATCAATAGCTTAGATGCTTCACTTTTATATTTAGCCTCATAATCATAAAATTCTTTTGCTGGAATTACTTCTCCAGGCACAGACGCTTCTGGGGAATCATTTCCAAGCACAGCTACCTCTATTTCTCTTGCATTTATAGCTTGCTCAACAAGAATCTTTCTGTCATATTTAAGGGCCTCTTCGACTCCAAGCATTAATTCACTTTTGTTATGAGCCTTTGATATACCAACAGAAGAACCACCATTAGATGGTTTTATAAATACTGAATACCCTAGTTTTTTTTCTATTTTGTCTATTATCAATTCTTTATTTTGATCGTATTCAAAAGCATTTACTACCACATAATCTGCTTGCTTTACATTAAATTTTTCAAGTAAATATTTGGTATATATTTTATCCATGCAAATAGCAGAAGCCATTACACCTGGTCCTACGCAAGGAATATTGGATAACTTACACATACCTTGAATAGTACCATCTTCACCAAATAACCCATGAAGTACTGGGAAAACTACGTCTACTTCTTTATTGAATAAAAGGTTTTGCCCATCTGCTATCTTATAATATTCGTCTGTTTCCCATTTTCCATCTTCTATATTCTCTACGGCTCCAGTATATTCAAACCATAAACCTTCTTTAGTTATTCCTATAGGATATATGTCATATTTCGATTGATCAATATTTCTTAAAACTGAAGCTCCTGATGATCTAGAAACCTCATGTTCTGTGGACTGTCCGCCAAATAATATTGCTATTTTCTTTTTCACTTTCGCCCTCTCCTTATAACCATAATAATTAATATTATATCATCTTTAGCTATTGCTTTGTATTTTAATTTTTAAAACCTAATCTTCATTATAACATTACTTCAAGATATAATAAGGAAATAATAAATAACTCAATAAAAGAAAGGATATCTGCGCACTTTAAACACATATATCCTTTCTTTAACCTTTGTTCAGTTAAATAGTTAATTTCCCATTAGGAGTATCTATTATTTCGATTATTCTTTGCTCATATCCAGTATTCGCATCAATATAAACTATAAAATCTTTATCTTTATATGATCCTAGAAATTCATAACACAAAACCTCTTTATTAGTATCAGTAGGTATAATGGCTAAACTTACTTTACTTATTTTCAGTCTTTTGCCAACCTTTTCCTGAGCTTTTGCTCTTGTTATTTTAGGATTTACTATATCTCTTTTTTCAACATGAGAAACTAGAAACTTTTCAGATTCAATTCCTATAACACTACCATCATCTAATGCTATCTTAAGTTTTATTTGATCTGGATAAACTGCTACTTTTCCTTGTTTATAAACATAGCTCACTACAGCGGTATTATCATAATTTAGAGTATAGGTAGGCTCCATATTTTTATATCCTATTTGGGCAATAAACTTACTACCATCTGCCACTGCTTTTTCGATTTTCACTACGGGTTTGCCTATAGTCCTATTATCTAGAAAATATACTACTTTCCCTCCATTTTTGCTTACTTCTATTGCCGATACTCCATCTTTTTTATCTCTCCCTTTAAATGTTATATTAAAAGTATAGGTAGGTATTCTAGTTTTACCTTGTATTGACTTACTTTCAACACTACTTATATTATCTGCTCCAAACATGTTTTTTACTATTTTAATCGCATCTTTTTCGCTAACTTCCTTTTGAGCGATTATTTTAGGCTTTATTTCTAATATATTATCAGAAAATGGACCATCATAAATTAATGCTGGATATTGAACTATTTGTTTTTGAATACCCGTGAATTTATCAGTCACAAGATCACCACCAGTTTTTGCAAGTACTCCACTACTTTTTTTTCTAATCTCCCCCCATTTAATACTTCCATCATTTATATCACTAAGCACTCCATTTAATTGTTCTTGTAGTGTATATGATTGAAGTTCCAATTTATCAATAGAATCATATTCCTTATCACTAAGTTCTTTTCCTTCTGACGATGCTTTTGCTAGTGTGTAACAAAAATCACCTACCTGAGTTAAAAATTCACTTGTATCGCCAACAACTACTTGGTCAATAGGTAACGAATGTAATTTATCATTTGCAGTTGCGGAATACCTAAAGATTTCTTCAAAAACTATTATACTCTGATCCCTTGATCCAACAATAGCAGATTTTCCAAGATTTACTCTTATGTTTTGCACGGAGTCGACAAGTTCATACATATTTTTGCTATACTGACCTTGAAGGTAATTTCTATAATCTAACCTTTCCAAAAACATTAGTATTGCAAAAGTAGTTGAAAACACAACTATTAAGGTTACGATACCTGTATACAAAACTCTTTTCTTTAGCATTTTCATATGTTTCCCTCCTGATTTTCTTAAGTAAATAATATTTAACTAAATAATTTTCCAAAAATCTCACCCAATTTAAACTTAACAACTATTTTATTACTATCTACAGTATTATCAACTAAATTGTATTCATCATCCGATAATACTGTTTTCATTTCTTTTTCAGTTTTCTCGTAAGATACATTTCCTTTAGTAATATCTACAAAACATAATGGTGGAAACATAACACACCACCAATTTTGACCTGTTCCTGTTCCAATGATTATTCTATAAGCTTCATATTTCCCTTGAGGCAGAGTTATATTTCCATATGTTTTAACTGGGAAATTCTCCTCCGATAGAGCCGCAGTTACAGAATATTTAAATCCATTTTTCTTTATAACTGTTTCCGCTATTTTTTTTATATTTTTATTTTCATTATTTATAATTTTTCTTGATTCTTCTATAGTCGTGCAGGCAGAAAGTTTTGGTGATATATATTTTAAAACAGAATCTCTAACTTTTAATTTTAACTTTTGGTCTATTTTGTCATCACTATTGGCAATTACATGAAACCTTATAAGCTTCCCAGCAACATCACTTTGAGTTGCTTTGACAGATGCGCTATTCCCGTTAATTGCTATATAAATTATAATTATTAAAGCTAAACTTATTGATATAAACTTTTTCATGATAATCCCCCCGAACACAATATTTTATATTAAGAGTATTACCATATTATGTAATTGTATTCACTGCGTTGCTCCAATTCTTCGTATTTTAGTGTCAACATTTACATTTACTGATGCATCTTTATACTTTTTGTCCCACTCCTTTTTTATTTTTTTCCATAACGAAGGTTTGAATTTTTCAATATACTCTCTAGCCCCAAACGGGTCTATATCAAATTCTTTTATTGCAAGTTCCATATCCTTTTGTAAGTCTTCACTAATAGAATTATTGAAATATTTTTGTACTTTTTCTAATTCACCATCATCAAGTAATTTTTTACCTATATAATATCCACCTATTTGTCCTTCAAGGTCTATATCCACATCAATGATTAACTTATTGCCTTTTTCTACAACACTCATTTTCCTATGATACCCATCAATTATATAATCAATAGGGTGTCCTTCCATATATATAGCTTTTTTACCCGCTTTAAACTTTCCACTTAAAAGTTGGATATTAAGTAGTTCAAGCGGTGTAAATTGTCCTTTTAATTCGTAATCTTTAATTATAGCCGCTCCGCTTAACACAATTTCTTTTTTCTCATTATCTAAGTTAATCATTGGTAATAAAGCATTCCCATTTTCACTTAATAATATAAGAAGGTCATTTAAAGTCATGCTCATAATCCTAGAATTTCTATTACTGTTATCCATAAGTCCAGATATATAATATTGGGTACTGTTTTCTGTTTCCGGTTTAAATTTCATGTAATCCTCTGCTGATCCATCCGATACAACTACCTGAATCATCCTACTTATGTTTGGGTTACGCTGCAAATAATCTACTACCTCTTTAACAGTATCTTTGTGTTTTAATATATCACTGGATAATATGAGCAACTTTGTATGACCAAGATATATGTCTCTGCTACTTTTGGCCATGGCTTCAGAATAAGCATCTTCCATAGAATAAGCCTGCGTACTAATGTATTTTTCCTCTGCGCTTCCGCTTTTTTCCGCTCCTACAGTACTCATATCTGGGAACCCATAAGTTACATTTAATTTTTTAACACTTATCGCTGCAAATGGTTCTACTAAATTAAGCTTTTTAAGCTCCTTTTCCTTAGATATATCTTCTCCTGGGTCAATAGCTATAGTAGATATAAAATTACGCCTATCTATCTCTACTTTATCCCAACATCCACTAAGAACTAAACAGCATAATATTAGAGGTAAAATCTTTCTAAATTTCATTTATTTTTTTCCCCCTCTCCCGATTCTTACCTATTATTAATATAAGTATTGGTAATATCACGAAAAGAAATATCGCTATTAATATAACTAGAAGGGTATTAAACTGCATTTTATAAAGTTGAGCTATATTATTTGGATACATTGCTACAATATAAATAATAGGCATTATCAAAAGTGAAGATAGCTTAATATCTTTCAACTTAAATACATTTTTTATTATTTCTCCTGAAAAGAAATAAGTATTAACAAATGTAGTAAAATAGAAAAATATCCAAAATGCCATAACTATTCCTTCCCAGTTTTCTATAAATGTGCCCGATATTTCTAAAGACTGTATCATCGTAATAGTAGGCCATAATAATACTATACTTTGTGCTTTAGAGAATACAGCTAAGACAAGAATCATTACAAGCAAATAAAATATTGTAACGAACATAATACTTCTTTTTAGTACACGAGATGAATTATTCCTATTCTTAATGTAGGGAAGAATAAGATATGCTATTTCTATTCCCCCAAAACAGAATAAAATATATTTGGAAGCACTTAGATAATCCATTGGTTTATTGTTAAGTATAGGTAATAAATTTGTAAAGTCTGCATTTACTGCGGTGAATGTTAAAACAACAAATGCCGGGACAAACATAATCCAAAATGATATTTCATTAAATTTAACTAGGTCTCCAATTTCCCCCCTTACTAAATAAGTTCCGGTTAAAATAGTAGTCACCAAAATAAATTCTGTAGGAGTCCGCCTTAATAAATATAGTTTGATTACTTCAACGAACTCCCGCATTCCAAGGGATACAATAAATATGCTATACATTGCAAACGAAATAGCAAATGCCCCCCCTATTATTTTTCCAAAAGTGCTTTGCAATATATTTGTAAGATCTTCAAAATTATTTTTGAGCATTACCATATAAATAAGATAAATCAATAAACAGACTATTACACCGGCAGCTAAAGTAATCACCCACGCATCACTGCCTACAATACCAATGACTTCCCTAGGGCAAGAAAATATCCCTACACCTACTATAGCTACAGATATTGTAGTAAATAATCCAAAATCTCCAATTACTTTTTTATCTTTCATAATATTTTTTTAACCTCCATGCAGAAGATGATGTTTTTTATTTTTGCCTTATCTTATCTCCCGTTTTCATATATTTAGGTCTTTCTTTAAGTTCTGATATCGGTGCTCTAATGTACATATCTTTTAAATCATTAATATCTGTACTAACTGCAGGAGCTAAATAAGGTATTCCAAAACTTTTCATTCTAACTAGATGAATGAGAAGTAAAATAAGTCCAATTATTATCCCATAAAACCCCACTATCCCAGAGGCAATAACAAGTAGAAACCTTATTAACCTGAAAGCTGTAGCAACTTCATAATTAGGAGTTACAAATGTAGTAATAGCAGTTATTGCCACAATAATTATCATAATAGGACTAACTATTCCGGCACTTACCGCTGATTGTCCTATAACAAGCCCTCCAACAATCCCAATAGTAGATCCAATGGGCCTTGGTAGTCTTATAACAGCCTCCATAAGCAGTGCGAAAAACAGTTCCATAATTATAGCCTCTATAAATGCTGGAAATGGAACCCCTTCCCTAGATGCTGCTATTGCATAAGCTAATTTAGTTGGTATTATAGATGTATGATATGAGGTAACTGCTACATATAATGCAGGTGCGGTAAGAGAAATAAATATAGCAAAAATTCTAAGAAATCTAATTATAGAACTATGCATCCATCTTTGATAATAATCATCGGGAGATTGGAACAAATTAGGCAATGTGGTTGGGACAATTATTGCAAAAGGGGAATTATCTACAACAAGTGCTACTCTACCCTCGTATAATGCTGCCGCTACTACATCAGGCCTCTCGGTGCTCTGTATTTGAGGGAACGGGGAATATTTGTTATCCTCTATAAGTTGCTCAATGTATGCACTATCAAAAACTGCATCAATATCTATTCTCTCTATTCTTTCATTGAGTTCTTTAAGCACATCTTTATTTACTATATCGTCAATATACATAATAGCCACGTCAGTTTTCGATCTAATCCCTATAGATTTAGGCTTAATTCTTAGCCTTGTATCTCTAATTCGTCTTCTAATTAGAGCAGTATTGAATCTTATAGTTTCAGTAAATCCTTCCCTTGCACCCCTTATTACAGTTTCACCAGATGGATCCCCTACACCTCTTGCAGGCCAAAAACGTGTTGCAATAACGTAAGCGCAGTTAAGCTCATCTATAAACATTAATGTGTCACCGGAAAGTGCCGCCTTGACTCCTTCACTTAATTTTTCAACTTCACGCATATCTGTAACTGCAAGAATATTGTCTTTTATTTCCTGTACTTCATCTATTTCCTTGTCAAATGACATTAATGGTTCTAATACATAATCATTCAATAGCAGTTTGTCTGCCATCCCATCAATATAAACTAATGATGCCTTCCACTCTCCAACATTAAAAGTTCTAAAAATAACATCTGAATTATCCTCTAACAATTCTTTTAAATATTTTATATTTTCTTCTGCTATGGGATTAATTTCATCATTAATATCTTCCTTCATAGTTTCACTTCCTTATATATGTATCAATTAACTAAATATGTTTGCCTATAACATCCACCTGAGCATAAATAAAATCATAGATATAATGATTGCAAGCCCTCCTATTACACGTGCTTTTTTACTAATGACTCCCATACCTGATTTTTTGAAATCCCTTGCATCTACTGTTAGAACAACTGTACCCTGAATCAACATCATCACTAAAAAATACATATCAAATAAATCTAAAACTTTCATTTTCTTTCTCCCTATTTAATCTTAATTAGTTCATAATTCATTTGTTAAAGTTTCATATTTTAATATATGTTTTCCACTTTGCTCTAGTTAGTTTTTACGACACATTAAAAAAATATTCACTTAAATAGCTATTCACTCATATAAATACAAAAACGTGTAAAAACCATAAAGGTTTTTACACGTTTTTATATTCTATATTAAATTATTCTACGATTATATTGTTCTAGTTATATATACTTCTTTATATTGGATCTTAAACTTATCATAGCATTTTTGAGCCTTTAACATATCATCAAAAAACGCAAAAATCGTTGGCCCACTTCCGCTCATCATCGAACCTATTGCACCCATTTTACCCATATCTTCTTTTATTCTTTTAAGAACCGGATATTTTCTTAACGTAACATTTTCAAGTAAATTTTTCATATCCTTGCATACATCCACAAGTCTTTCCTCTTCCATAGCACTTATTAATGCTTCTGTATCTGGATGTTTGAAAATTTTATTTATATCTAAGTTCTTAAAAACCTCCTTAGTAGATACTCCAAAGTTAGGCTTAACTAACACTAAGATTTGATTTTTAAAAGGTGCAAGCGGTGTAATAATTTCTCCTATACCTTCACACAAGGCAGTCCCCCCTACAATGCAAAACGGAACATCTGCACCTATCTTAACCCCTAAATTAATAAGTTCCTCATCATCTACATCTATCTCAAATAATTGTTTAAGTGCTTTAAAAACAGCTGCTGCATCTGCACTTCCTCCTGCCATCCCAGCTGCTACAGGAATGTTTTTCTTAAGATATATATTTATGCCTTCATTTATATTATAGGTTTCCATAAAAAGTTTTGCAGCTTTATATACTAAATTCTTATCATTTGTAGGTATATATGGTTTATTACAACTTATATTAATACCCTTATTACATTTTTGAAATGACATAGAATCATATAAATCTACATTTTGCATAATCATTTTTAGTAAATGGTACCCATCTTCCCTTTTACCTATTATGTCTAAAGATATGTTTATTTTTGCATAAGCTTTTACTAACATGATTTTCCTCCAACTCTTTTTAGATGCTAATCTTTCTTCTTAACCCATAACCATTAAAATTAGTATATTACAACAAATTTAATATTGCTACATATAATTTTAAAATAAAGCACTAAAACATTAAAATCCCACAACATTATTAATAACGTTGCGGGATTTTAATGTTTTAGTTATATAACTATTCTACCTGGTATTATAAGTTTTTGTGAAACTTTAATAACATTAGTATCTTCTATTTGATTCACCCTTGCAATTTCCTGTATTGTGGTGTTATATTTTTTAGCAATTTTCCACAAGGTATCCGCAACTTGAACTACATAAATAGTTATGCTAGCCTTCTTTTCTGGTGCCTCCCCCTCAATTGGGAAAACATCAACTAAAAATCTCTTTTGAACCATATAATTCACTCTAGCATATACTTTAACAACTGCTCTAACAGCTATATTTCCAGCCTCAATATCTACATTTATATTCTCTAATGCTACCTTACACATGCTACTCATATTTATCTTAGCGCCTAATATATCGACGCCGCATGTAAACGGAATTTCCTCAGACACTGCAGAGAGATATCTTTCTTCATCATCACTTCGGTATAATACTGTTACATTCATTATACCGTCAACTACAACCTTATCTTCAATCACCTTTTTATCAGTTATACAAACACTAGCATTACTCATTATCACTTTACTAGGTTTTGCCATAGTCTTATCTAATTCTATGTCTCCCTTAACCAATGTCTCTGTTAATAATTGCCCCTGCATTACATTAAGGCTATAATCTTTTTTCTCCATCTCAAGTTTCGTAGTTGGTGAATATACATCTTCAATCATGTCAACATCTTCTTTACGCATAGCTCTTGTATTAGTTTTTATCAAAAACTCTACATCAATAATTCTTTTTTCTCCTAAATCATCTTCTTTAATATCAAATTCCATTGCATCTACCTTAAATTCTGTGTGGTTATCCATATATGGATTTACATCCTCAAAATCTAGTTCCTTATTAAGCATTACTTCATGTTCAATACAAGTTAATTCTCTACTATCTTTGCCCTTATATATCATATTAATAAGTGCATAAGCATTAATTTGGATTTTTCCTTCATAAAGCTTTATTTCTTTCTTATGGATATTTACATCATATTTTATTACTTTAAAAATTTCAGGTTTGTCCATTGGAATTTTTATATTAGCTTTCCCAACAAGTTCTCCAGTAAAATTCCTTATTACTTTATCTATACTAGTAGGATTCTTTAAATATTGAACATCGTTAACAGCATCAATATCTTTAACTATTTGAAAATTAAAATTCTTATATACTTCAGATTTTGATTTCAAAATACCCTCTAAGCATATTTTTCTCTCGTTAACTATTCTGCATTCCATATGTTCAACAAAACACTCAGTATCACAAAGCATTTCAGGCTTTGCACCCATTACATCTATAGTATTTGAAAATTTAGAACTATATACAACATTTTCTACGTCTGTACGTTCTTGATCTTTTGTCATATAAAGAACGTTATACTGAATTTGACCTTCTAAATATACCTTATCCTCAATTATTTCTTTTGAATTTATAAAAGCTTTTACATCTAACATAAGAATTTCCTTAACATCTGGATGAGTATCCGGTATTACAAATTCCTCTTTCACCACTGTATCAACAGTATTTTCTCCTAGTAGTTGCTCATATTCTATGTTCTCTCTTATCAAATTTATCTCCATATTATACCTCCTTGTATTTCTATCGGCGTAGCATTTGTAGAATAGTACACCACTAAAATACCTACTAATAATATATATAGAAATAGCACTGTAAATATGATATCTGATTTTATAATTCGTAAAACAAAATCCAACATAAAATTCAAACAAAAAAAACAAAAGCATACATTATGTAAAATGTACACTTATTACTACATTCTATTAAATATATGCCTTGTTAATCTTATATTAATAAGATTAATTTATAAAAATAAAAAAACGATACTAAAGTGCAGTATCGTCTTATCCTGCAAAAACTATTTGAACCGTCTTTGTCAAAACATCTGAATAACTATACGTCACTGTCCTGTGGGTGTCCTTTTCTAATCTAATAACAAAAATGTTTGGATATGTCTTTTCGATAACTCCGTTATCTACAAGAATTTTCCTTCTTCCACCATTTGCTTTTAATGTAACTCTTTCGCCAACATGACTTTCAATTTCATCTTTTATTGAAGTCAATACATTTATTTTTTCCACAGCAAACACCTCTTTCCACATTTTATATTATACACCATATCTTTTTTATTGTCAAATAAACTTTATATTTTATCACTACTGTTACAATTTTGTCAATGCTGATTTAGTCTTACCAATATTGATTTTCATAGATTAATCACCATATGATTAATCCTTATATGATTTATTACCCTTTACCTTATATAACCTTAATACACATTAATTACGTAATAAATAAATCTACTTTAAGTCTAAGTCTTATATATACTTAGATTTAGGAAACCCCTCTCTATACTTTCCCCTAGTTTGTAATCCTCCTATGCCCGAAATTCCTGTTATGGTGTTTTCTATAACATCTTCTATAGCAACAACACTTTCTATATTTGTATATGCAATCTTCTCAGAAACTAAAACAGGATCTAAACAATGGATTAGGACACGTTCTGGTGAACTTGCAAAATTGGCCCCAGCATCTAAAATAGCCTCATAACAAGATTGGCATGCTCCTGCAAATATCACTAAATCATCATAATTACTATTATAAGTTCTAAGGGCTACAACAGCATCTACAAAAAACTTTGAATTTCTGTAATTATTTAAATTTATATAGTCAGTTATCCCCTTAACCATACCATCATGACCTGTTATTACTACTATGTCCGGTTTAACTTCTTTAACTAAATCAACTATTTCATTTGCTTGATCCTTTTCTGATATCACTCTGCCTACAGCATCTAATGATAACTGCTTATATGTTTTTAGGCAGACCTCTAAGTATTCTGCATCGCCATCCACATGCAGTATTTTACCTGGACGTCCAAACGTCATACCCTTATTTTTGTATTCTTTGTATTTATCCTGTTTTAACTGCATTTCTTTAACTTTTCCTTTGAAATCTATAGCTGCAGATTTATCTCCTCTAGTACCTTTAACCCTATTCATCAATATCTTTTTTATAGATGCATTTACCTTTTTATTAAATACCCTATCAATTTCATAAATTACGTCTTCTGATACTAATTGTAGATCCTCGCTTAAAGAATCTGCTTCTATTCTTAAATTTATACCCTTAAGTAAAAATACATCCTCATTATCTCTTATCACAACATCTATTATTTTAAAAGTAATGTCTCCCCCGTAGGATTTCCTTACTACAATGTCTCCTATTTTCACTTTTGCCACCTCCATATTTAACCTCATAATATATATTATGAAAATATGTATAATAGGTGAAAACAAAAAAAAGTTATGTAAAAATT
Organism: Clostridium lacusfryxellense; assembly: GCF_018861735.1. GTDB lineage: Bacteria > Bacillota > Clostridia > Clostridiales > Clostridiaceae > Clostridium_AD > Clostridium_AD lacusfryxellense. The sequence continues at coordinate 48,957 of NZ_JAHLEB010000011.1, forward strand.
ATATCTACATAACTTTAATAACCATTATATTGCACGCTACTTCTGATTAAATACTCTTTTATAATCTTCAATAAATACCATAAACTTTTCTTTTTCAGAAATTAACTCCTCCATCTTCTTGTTAAAGGTGTTTTGGATCCAAGTAACTTCATTATAATAATACCTATTGCAAAGCCTCCAATAGCGTTGTGGGAATACTAAAAATGCATATATAAGTCTGTACTCTTCTAATGACAGAGGATTTACACTACTATATGCCTCTAAAACAGTTACAGCATATTTTATGTCCCAATCCTGCTTTTTAAGCATTTTGATTAAAAAATTAGATAAATCAAATGCTTTTACTTCTCTTTTGCAATAATCAAAATCAATTATATTAACATCATTATTTTTATCAATAATAATATTATGATAAGTATAATCATGGTGACAAAACCCTTTTTCCTCTTCCGTTTGTCTACATATATCAAAGTACCTAGAGTCATCGAGTATTGCCATTGCTCTTTTGCCTAGTTCTTTTTGAGATTCCATGCTTCTAATATAATTCATATCAAAATCTGTTTTAAAATTCTTCTTCTTTCTAATCATCCCCAGCATTTTATCAAATGACTTTATTCTTTTTTCCATTAAATGAGGCCATCTTCCAAGATCTGTTTTTAGCTTGCTATTCTCTGGTGGGTCATATCCCTTTGATGAAATATGCATATAAGCTAATTTTTTTGCAGCTTGAACTAAATCCTCTTCATTGTGAAAGTCGCATTCTCTACCATCTATCCATTTAGATAACGTGTAAATATCTTCATTAACTAGTGCATATGGATTTCCTTCAGTATTTAAAAAATATCTATCAACCTTGTCAAATCCATTATTTGCAAGATGCTCTTTAGCTCCATACACAAACAAAAGTTTCTGTGTCCCGTAACTGATTTTTTTAAGACACTTAGTTCCGTCATTTGTTTCTAATAGGTATACTCCCTTATTTGGTCGTATACTTTCTATTTTAATGCCGTACTGTCTCTCAATTTCAAATTCCCTCATCATGTTACTCACCCCCCTTATAATTTATATTACTAATATTTCATTTTAGAATAAATTATTGAATGTTTTAACAACATTTATGCTTTCTTTTAATATAATAAAATATATTGATATACTAATTTAGTATTTAAGGAGTCTTATAATGAAAATTGGAATTGATGCTAGAGCTGCAAAATGGTATAGAGGGACTGGTATAGGCACTTATTCTTACCAACTAATTCACTCTTTAAATAAAACAGACAATTATAATGACTATTTGCTATACGTACCAGATGACTGCAAGCTCGCAATACCATTTAATAAAAATTTCCATATAAAAACTATTAAACAAGATAATCATAATAATTTTTGGAATGGGGTTGATACCTGTAATCCATTAATAGACAAGTCTATAGATATATATCATGTTCCTCAAAATGGTGTTGGATTACCTGCTAGCAAAAGCTGTCCTTTCGTTATTACGCTGCATGATGTAATTCCATATAAAATGCCAGATACAGTTGGTGATCAATACCTTAAAATTTTCAATGAAAAATTACCGAATATTATTCCACTGTGTGATGGGATAATTACTGTATCAGAATACTCAAAAGAAGATATTATTAATGTTTTTAACTTCCCCAGAGAGAAAATATATGTAACTCATTTAGCTAGTGAGGATATTTATAAACCTTATGACAAAACCCTTAGTAAATCTATTATCGAAAAACATTATTCTATAAAAGGAGACTATATTTTATATATTGGGGGTTTTAGTCCCAGGAAAAATATTGTTGGTTTATTAAATTCCTTTAGTATGCTCTTGCCTAAGCTAAAAAAAGATATGAAATTAGTTATAGCAGGTAGCAAAGGCAAATCATATGATATATATAAAAAAAGAGCGCAAGACCTTCATATCGAGGATAAAGTAATTTTTCCAGGGTTTATATCCATGGACCATATCCCCTTCATGTATAATGCTTGTGAGCTGTTTGTATACCCTTCTTTTTATGAAGGATTTGGACTACCTCCAATTGAAGCAATGGCCTGTGGAGTCCCTGTAATTGCATCTAACGCTACCTCCATTCCTGAAATAGTTAAAGACTCAACTTTGCTCATCGATCCTAACGACATTAATGACTTAAGTGAAAAAATGTTCAATGTACTCCACGATAATAATTTAAGACAATCACTTATAACTAAAGGCTTAATAAGAGCTTCTGAACTAACTTGGGAACATACTGCTGCGGATACTCTAACTGCTTATAACAGCATATTAAATAGAAGTAAAAAGTGATTTTATTAAAGAAATAAAATTAACCCCTACATAGTGAATTTATCACTATGTAGGGGTTTTACTCTATATATTATAATAATTTTTAAAAGCCTCCAAAAACTGCTCTCTATCTTTTTTATATTCAACTTTTCTCTTTAATCTATTTAAGAACACCTCTTCACTCCACTGCTTTTTTCTTGTGTAATAATCCTTAGATATACTATAGAAATCTTCAGGGAAACTGAGCATTCCGTAAAGCACCTTGAGTTCCCTATCATCTAGTGGGTTTATTTTTGTATATTCATCTATTATGCTATGACATTTTTCCGTATCATAACAGAAATCCTTAATAGCTTTATTTGTAAAATTGCAAATATCATGTACCTTTAAGTCTATAACAGCATAATCAAAATCTAAGAAATATACTTCCTCTTTATTAATTAAAATATTGTGGTGAGCTAAATCATGATGACAAAAAACTGTTTTTCCTTTTTCCTCACATAAATTAAAATACTCTGACTGATTAATAATATTTATGCTTCTAGTAATATTTTCTTCATAATATTCTACATGCTCTAAAAATATATAATCAAACTCATTTTTATCTTCGTTTAACTTTGCTATATTCTTATAAAACATAAGTTCATTTAATTTCTTATTAAAATTTTCAATCACCTTACCACATAACAACCGGTCTTTATTTTTAGCAAGTTGCGTTTTAAATCCCTCTTCGTATATGAGCCCTTCAGATCCTCTATGAAGCTCTGCTATTGCTCTAGCTGTAAGCATTACATCCACTGGATTGCTATACTCACACTCTCTACCTTCTACTAAATCCATAATACAATAAATGTCATTCTCCCAAGGAACATATATTAAATTTGACTTTGTTTTTTCAAATTCTATTATTCTGTTAAATTTATTTTTTTTAATATATTCAACTCCGTAGTTAATAAACTCAAGTTGATCTATACTATAATTTACTTTTTTTAAAACCTTATCGCCCTTATTAGTATTAAGTATAAATACTTTCCTTACTGGAATAACATCATAAACCACTAAGTCAAATTCGCTAAATAAATTCACATCAAGATCATATTTGCTTAAATAAGCCCTATCTTTATATCTAACGTCTAACATTTCGTCACCTCTCTAAATTAAAGAATCTCCATCTTGAATTAAAGCTTTTGCAAGTTTCTGTGAAAACCTGTCCTCATGCCACAGTCTTTTACCTGCTCTATGTCTATTACAACATTTCATGAATTCATGAGGATAAGAAATTAATGCTAATAAAAATTTTAAGCTGGACTCATCTAGACCTTCAATGGTGCAAAACTCCTCTGCCATCTTATTAAAATCAACCTTTACTCCCTTTCTTTTAAGTTTACTGAGAAAAAGGTAACAATCCATTTCTACCATGTTATAACAACAACTTTCAAAACTAACTACTTCAATGAATTCATTTTGACTTAGGTTTTCAAAACCAGTATTACCTAAACATATCTCGCCCCGCCTCATGCTCCTTGTTATTATCCCTAAATAATCCGCTCCATATGCGGCCCTTATACAGTTCTCCCCCCTCTCCATAACTCCCTTACCATATTTCACAATCAATTTTTCAAAGGAATTTTTAGGTTCATGTCTACTGATACTATCTATGTCGCTGGCAAGCTTTTTAATAGAAATTCTATATCCCTCTATAGTTTTTCCTGTGTTGTTATTTAATCTATTTCTAAGGTATCCATCGAACCCCAAAGATTTTTCATGTAGACAGTGAATAACACCAAATTGCTCTATAATTAATTTTTCCATTATGTCACGATCCATATTTTCACATTTGGGTTGGATTACATCCACATTTTTAATACCTTTAAACATCATATAGTCAGAAAAATCATTATAGATGTTTATTGTCAAAGTCATCACCTCAAATTAAATCTATTAGATTTCTATTTATTTCTTCTATTATTTTTATCCATCTTCTTTAATATTTCTTTTTGCTCAAATTCTAACTCATCAAGTTTCTTTTGTCTTCTGCGTATTTTTTTAAGATTCTTAATCTCTTCTTTCATGTTTTCAAGTTTCATATCATAATCCTCTACAGTGGATTCCTCAGGATGAATTATTTCAATTTCTGAATCATCATTGGACATATCCCTCTTATTCTTTCCCATAATGTTACCTCCCATATTTTATTTTTCTAAATTCATCAATAAAAATTTGCTTACCAATAACATCATTATGCAATTTTTCAAGTTTCTTAAGGAAAAACTCTTCTCCCTTAATCCTTTTTTCCCAGTAATATTGAATCCCTATTTGCCAGTATTCCTGAGGAAATTCCATAAATGCTGCCATTATCTCTATATCACTTTTGTATATTGAAAATGTATTATCGTACTCATCCATTATAAAAAGTGCATTTTCAAGACTCCATTTATCCGTTTTCATTCTTCTTAATAGAAGGCTGCTTAAATCATGTAAATGAGTATCTAAGATGCAATAATCAAAATCAATAATACTTATTCCTCCATTTTTCTCCATGAGCACATTGTGATGAGCATAATCATGATGGCAAAAACCCCTATTTTTGATTTCAACTTTCATTTTATTTATATATTGACTTTTGCATAAGTTATTTATTGATTTACTACTCCTTGCTAGCTCATCTTCCATTATGTTTAAATAATAATTATCAAACTCTGAAATACTTTCTTTTTCATTTATCCTTCTTTTAAAATCCAATATTTCATTTCGCCTCGTTTTGAAGGTTTCTATCCATTTAAGCCATGCTATTCTAGGTTTCATGTCAGGTGTGACTCTAAAATTCAAGCTCTTTTTATGGAGCTGTGCAAGCTTTGTTGTGCATAATTTTATTTCCTCTGGATTATCATAATTGCATTCTCTTGCATCTACCCAAGGTGTTAAATAAGCATGTTTTTTATCAAGTGTTATAAACTCCTGTTTATCAATAGTTTCTATGATTTGGGGGATACTTTCAAACCCATTTTTCTGTAAATGTTTTATAGCCCCAACAATAAATAAAAAATGCCTAAACTCATAATTAATGATTTTCAAGCAATATATCTCATTTTCAGTTTCTATCTTGTAAACATTTTTTATTTTCTGTATATCATTAATGTGAATAGAATAATTTATTTGTACTATCTCTTTTAATTCCTGTGTTTCCAAACGATAACCTCCGAAATATTGTTCTATTGCAATATATGAAATTTACGAATAAATTGTGCTTAAAATTAATTGCTTAAATGGCACACTTTTTAAGTTAAAATAATATATTAATATATATTATCCTTTTGACGAGACTTTCTTTACTAATACAGGGTTTTAGAATAATTTTAAGGAGTGGAACCTATGAAGATCGCAATTGATGCTAGGGGCATCAATTTATATAGTGGAACTGGTATAGGAACTTATACAGAAAATATAGTTAAAAATTTGGTAAACATAGATACTATTAATAATTATCATGTTTTTTGGTCAGGTAATAATTATGAAAGTATAAAAAAAGACAACTGCAAAATAGTAATGACATCTAGAAAACATCAAAGATTTTTTGAAGATTATTACTTCCCGCAAAATATTGAAAAAGAGAATATAGACATATATCATATGCCCCAAAATGGTATAGGTTTTTCTGACGAGATATCTTGCAAGAAGATAGTCACTATACACGATTTGATTCCATATGTTATGCCCGAAACTGTAGGACGTAGCTATCTTCTCAAATTTTTAAAAGAAATGCCCATAATTATGGGAGGGTCTGATGGAATAATAACTGTGTCTGAGTTTTCCAAACGGGATATTCTAAGATTTTTTCCTATAGACGAAAAAAAGATTTTTGTAACTCCTTTAGCTGCTGATAAAAAATACACTCCTTTAGATAAACTCCACTGCAAAAATCTTCTAGAAACTATATATAATTTAACAAAGCCATTTATACTCTACCTAGGAGGGTTTAGTGATCGAAAAAATATTGAGTCTGCCATAACTGCTTTTTCTAAAGTCTACAAAGACTTAAACAAAGATTATAATCTAGTCATTGTAGGTAATTACAGAGACTCAAGTCAACGACTAGTAAAACTTACAAATGAACTTAAAATGGAATCTCATGTTGTTTTTACAGGATTTGTGCCCGAAGAGCATTTACCTATTTTTTATAACTCTTGTGATACTTTTATATATCCGTCTTTTTACGAGGGGTTTGGACTTCCACCCTTAGAGGCAATGAATTGTGGCACTCCAGTAATAGCATCTAAACTTACTTCAATACCTGAAGTGGTAGGAGATGGTGGCATTTTAATAGACCCTTATAATATCTCTGAGATATCGCTAGCCATAGGAAACTTATTGAGTAATGAAAGTTTAAGATCAGAACTTAGCTCTAAGGCATTAATAAGAGCTAGTGAATTTTCATGGCAAAACACTGCAAGTAATACTCTTAAAGTTTATGAGAGTATATACAATAGTGAATCTATTTAAATAAAAAAAATGAAATCTCTCCTGCATGCCTTGCACCAAAGCTTAAAATAGGAAATTCCATTAAAAAATTCTAATCTTTTGCAAATATAAAATTCCCTAGCGCTCACATTCGCCATCCTGGCTCAGGTTTGCTAGACTGAGCCTCTGGGTAGTTCTCTGGGGGACATAATAATTATCAATTGTTATGTGTCCTGGCAGTCTTACATGAATTTTATATTGGCAAAAGAAGAATTTCTAAATAGAATTTCAATGTTTTTTCGCTTCTGATTGCAAGTCACTTTGGAAAGATTTCATACTCCTACTATCTTATCCCCATAGGATTCTTACGGTATATAAAATATTGAGACTTGTACAATTCTATTTTGTATACTCCTTTAGTAGCGGAATCGCAAATACCATGGCAACTATAAACATAACATCTTTTATTCCATTAAGATCATCTATATTAATATAATTTATATAATAGCTTAAAATTATTGCTAAAAAAAAGTTTAAAAGAAACCCTATTATTAATCCTGAAATTATTATATATATCTTATTTTGCTTTAGATTTGGACGGTTAATTTTAATCCTTTGAATAATTAAAGAAATTGCAATATAAAATACCAGAGACTTCAATGCTAAAGTAATAACCTGTATTTCTTGATTTATTAAAGTTACAGAATAAATATATAATATTAAACCTATCAAACTAATATGCTCTAATTCTTTACTATTGACTTCTATTCTTCCTGTTAAATTATCAAACTCACCTTCTATACTCCTTAAATCTTTTGACTTAATAAATTTTATATATTGGTACACGATAATGGCAATACTTACAATAGCTGAACATCCTATAATTATTAGCTTAGCTTGTAAATATATATCTATTCCAAATCTATTTAGGTTTAAATTTATTATTAAAATATTCATAAATCTTAATATCATTTCAGTTTTTTGGTAGAACACTTTTACATTAATTAATCTGCCTTTTTTATTAACCAAAATAATATTTGCCATAATTAATAATAGTTGAGCATACAATAATACCATAATAAATAGTCCACTATTTAAGTGAGTGTAATTTTTCTCAGAATTTATAAGAAGTGCACTAATAACACATAGTACATAACATATACTCGAAAAAATCATATCATTCCCAAGCACATTAAATATACTATTTAAATTATTATTAGATTTTTTTTTAATCATTAATTATCTCCACCCTTACTAATAAAAACTTTTGCCTTCAAGATAATTTATTCCACTTTATTTCATAATTATTATTTGATTAATGTTAAATACTCACAGTCCCTCTATTTTCATACTTCTATCCTATAAGTTCTTTTCTTTACAATTAAAGTACAAATAAAAGTTCTCACCTAAAATACCCTTTACTTTAGTATATCTAAGTCCCATTTTTCTATCGGTACGTATTGTCGGATACAACAACAAAATCCCAATAAATGTTACTGATGATTCAAGCATACCTATTCCAAAAAATCCAAATGCAGACACAAAAACTATTGTATATCCAAGAGATGCATATAAAGCATCTCTAACAAAAATTCTCTTTGCTAAAGTTTTATCTAAATAAAATAAATAACACTTTCTATAATTAGCGATTAAGAACCATATAAAAGCATAAATAGAGACAAACATAACAAGCATCATGAATAGGTCTGGTGATTTATAATTGATATCAGTCTTCATTGAGCCCATTCCCAACCCAGCAAATACAAAAAACGAAATCATCCCAAGTGTTGTTGCCTTTCCCATTTCCCTGATATTATGTTTTTCTTCCTCAGATATTTTTTCTATTTCAATATTTACTTTTTTATTAGGTATATGTTCTTTTGCTTTTTTATACATTTTGAATTCCAAATATATATTAATAATTAATAATGAAGCTACTATGACTTGTTGAATAATAAACCCTGATGATAAAAATTTGAAATTAAATTCTTGAAAAACAACGCAACATGAAGCAACTCTTATAAACCAATCGATTATTGCTTCTGTTTTAAATGCTTTATATTCTTCTTTATAATCAGTGGCTAATATAAATGATGTAGCTATTAAAAATACAAATGGTGACAATACCCAACCTACTTCTAGTATTACATTCCTTTGCACTCCAACCTTGTTGTATGAGTATATAAATGCAAATGCAAAATTACTTATATAACTCATTAAATTTAATAACATTAATAACCTAACAGCCTTTTTCACTAATAACATCCCCTCTCTTTATACTGTCTATTATTTTTATTGTTTTCACTAAAGGCTTAATTTTTATATTAAAATATATTTCATGTGATTCATAAGCTAATGATAACAATTTAAAATTATAAAACAATATAAAATACATGAACCGTATATTTCCTTGCATAAACGGAATAATTCTGCATTTTATTTATGTTAATAACTTGCACACTAAAATAATAAAGAGCCATCTCAAAATAGAAACTACTTTCTATTTTAAGACAGCCCTATATTTAAAATTTAACTCTATTTTATAATTTATTAATTATACTTGCCAAATATCCTGCTCCAAAGCCGTTGTCAATGTTTACAACACTAACTCCACTAGAACAACTATTTAGCATGCTTAGAAGTGCGGCAAGTCCATTAAAACTAGCTCCGTAGCCTACACTAGTTGGTACAGCTATAACTGGTTTATCAACTAATCCTCCAACTACGCTAGTTAATGCACCTTCCATTCCTGCTACAGTAATAATTACTTTAGCGTGTCTTATAACATCTAAATTTTCGAATAGTCTATGGATCCCTGCTACTCCTACATCATAAATCCTTTCAACCCTGTTTCCAAAAATCTCTGCTGTAATAGCTGCTTCCTCGGCAACTGGTATATCAGAAGTTCCTCCTGTTACTAATGCAATGTATGTATCTTGAATCTCAACTTCTTTTCTTTTAATTACAATTGTTCTTGCAAGTTCGTTGTACTGTGCATCCCCGCATACCTCTTTAACCCCTTCATACATTGATTTAGAGGCTCTTGTACCAAGAATATTAACATCTTTTGTAAGCATTAAACTAACAATGTCCTTTATCTGCTGAACAGTTTTACCTTCACAATATATAACCTCTGGGTATCCGACTCTAAGTTCTCTATGATTATCTATTTTCGCAAATCCTAAATCAGAATACGACAAATCTTTCAATTTATCAATTCCGTCATCTATAGATATATCACCATTTTTTATGTTTTTAAGAAATTTTTTCATTTCTTCTGAATTCATATATTACCCACCTTTTTAAAATAGAATTTAAATCTATCGGTCTAATCTTATAGATAACCTTATATTTCTTTTCTTAATTTTTCATATACTTTGTTTATAGACATTCCAGTGCTTAAAGCTATTTTTTTACACTCTTCATATTCTAATTTGCTTTTTATCTTTTCGCCCTTGTAGTACGCTTCTTTTACTGTAATTTCACCATAACTAGTGTTTGCCTTAACGAATTTCCTCTCAAGCATAGTTTTATGTACTTCAAATGAACGCGTTCCCAATGTAGTAGTTTCTGTAAAGAGTACCTCTTTCATCTTTTCCACTTTGTCTATTGTGCATAAAACACTTATTTTTACGCTTGGTCGTCCTTTTTTCATTATGATAGGTGTTAAATAAACATCCAAGGCACCCTCATCAAAAAGCTTATCGATAATATACTCATATAGTTCTGAGTTCATATCATCAATATTACATTCGATAATTTCCTGAGCTATTTCATTATCATATTCTGTTTTATGTCCCTCGCAAGATAACTTTTTATCAGCTGACTTATCTATTTCTTCTACTAACATAACTCTTAATACGTTAGGAATCTTTGTATCCCTATTCCCTATACCATATCCGATCCTATTTATTATAAAATTATTATCATCTTTAAATTCACTAACATTAGCTGCGAGAATTGCTGCCCCTGTAGGTGTTGTAGTTTCAAATGGTACAGCTCCAAGCTTTACTGGAATTCCTCTTAGTATTTCAACTGTAGCAGGTGCAGGTACCGGTATAAGCCCATGTGCACACTTAACAAACCCACCACCAAGCTCTACAGAAGAACTCATTATCTTATCAACATTTAAATTATCAAGGCAAATAGCAGCCCCAACTATATCAACAATAGAATCTACTGCTCCTACCTCATGGAAATGAACCTCATATAAAGTTTTTCCATGAACCTTTGCCTCAGCCTCTGCAACCTTCATAAACATTTTTTTACTTAATTCTTTTACTTTAGAGTTTAACTCGCTAGAATCTATAATTCCATTTATATCTTTAAGGTTTCGATGAACATGAGTATCACTATTATCTTCAACATGAACATGAGAGTGTCCATCTTCTTTATGAATATGTTCATGCTCATGAGCACCTTGCATGTCACTATGTAAATGTTCGTGATGATGTTCGCTATGGTCCTCGGTGTGTGCATGTTCATGATAATGTCCTTGTAAAACTACATCCACCTTAGTGCCTTCTATTCCTTTTCTGATATCTCTTGATACCTTTAGTTCATATCCGTCTAAATTAAGCTTACTTAATTCGTCTATTAAATATTTTTCATCTATACCCAAATCTAGTAATGCTCCTAAATTCATATCTCCACTAATACCTGAAAAACAATCATAATAAAGTATTTTCATTTTTATCTACTCCAATCATTTGTATTTTTCTCATTTGTACTTTTCTTATTTCTATCTGCTTTTCTTATTTTACCATATATAATATTATTTTAAAAACAGTATAATTTTCTTCAAAGAATAGCTTAATATCACTGCTTCTTTTTTGAGATATTTCTTTTACATTATAAAGTCCGTATCCTCTATTATCGCCTTCTTTAGTAGAGATCCCTCTATCAAATATATTTTTTATATTATCTGGTTTTATTGTTATTCCACTATTTTTAACCTCTACGATATTAGCATTTCTATTTTTATAAATATTTAATATAACAACCTTATCATCAGTACTATTTATAACTGCTTGAAAAGCATTATCCAATAGATTATTTAAAATATCTGAAATCTCATGATCATTTAAACTATTTTCCAATGAATTATTTACTACATTAAATAAGAATTTTATATTTAATCTACTTGCTTCACATATTTTATTATATATTATAGCTTTTATAATAATGTTTTCTATATATATAATATCGTCTATAATATTATTCGCATAATTAATTGACATGATATACTTATTCAATTGGTTTTTAACTTCTTTTTCATCTGCTATTTCTACTATTGCATTTATTGTGTTTAAATGATTTTTAAAATCATGTTGTTTCCGCCTTGTCTCCTCCACTATATCAAATAATATAGGCTTATACATATTTTGAACTTCTAAAACTTTTTTATCCTCGCTTATTTTAACTATATAATAATATAAAAATATATTTAATGCTAACATTGATAACATAATTAAAATGTATACTAGGAGATTATTTAATATTATGCTTTTATTATATTCCCAAATAAATTTAGAAAACAAAATATATAACCCTAAATTAATAACAAAATAATATAATATCTTAGATTCTAACTTCAGACCTTCCTTTACTTTTCCACTAAAATTACATCTTACTATAATAAATATTAAAGTTAATTCAATTAGAAGAATATTAATATTCCATACGTAATTGTCTAAATATGAAAATCCAGCTAAACTTGCACAACCAATTAATAGCATTTCAATAATCATAATTACACAAGGATATATAACAAATTCGAAAATAGTCTTAATAAAAGATCTCTTATACATAAATTTCATTAGAGATATCATACTCATGTATCTAATAAACACACTCATGTAAATACTCATATTCCTTGTTATCATCACTAAACATGTTCCTATCGATATTATAAGTAAATTTTTAATCCAATTCTTTTCTTCTTTCAGAGAAAACTTTGACCATAATAGTATAAACATAGTTAATTCAATAACACTAATTAATGCAAATTGTAGTAACCTTATCATCCCACACCTTCTTTCAGACGATAGTATAATTTAATATATTTACTTGAATTATACTATCTTTACATTCCCACTTATTGTGTAATTATATCATGGACAATCTGCTGAATATGGTGCATCTTGTCACCTCTCAATTTAAATGGCTTCAAGCGACTAAAAAAACTCGCTTTTCAGCGAGTTTCTTCTATGTTACCTTTTGATTTGCTATCATGTAAGTTTGTTTTTCCACTTCCATATAAACCCTCTCAACATTTGCCCCAAAACACCTAGATGACAATGAATCTATTCCATCATAAGCATTTTTAACCATTACGTCGCAATTACCTTTATCATTCAAGATATCAAATAATATCCCATCTAAATCTTCATCCTTATAAAAAATTCTACCATTAACCTTATCCGAAATTATACCATCTAAATTTTTATCATACTTAGCTACAACCAAAATCTGAGCAGCCATAGCTTCAGCAAAAGTTAATCCCTGTGTTTCCGTTAGTGAAGCACCTACAAACACATCTCCCATTTGATAATACTTACCAATTTCCGCCCAAGGTCTTTCTCCTGCGAATATCACAGACTTTTCAATTCCTAACTCCTTAGCTAATAATTCTAGATTTTCACGTTCCGGACCATCACCTACAAGGAGCAATTTACAGTTAGGTAATCTCTTAATTAATTCCTTCATACTATTTACAATTACATCTATACTTTTTTCTTTTGCTATACGTCCAATAAATAACACAACTGGATCCGTTTCATTTATCCCAAAAGATTTCTTTTCATTTTTAATAACTTCCTCATTAAAGTTGCTTCTTTTAAATGGTTCTATATCAACGCCTGTAGGTATTACATCAATATGTCTTGTTAACCCATATTGCCGCAATGCATCTTTGACCTTAATTGTAGGTACTATTATAGCGCTGCAATCTCTACAATATAGTTTACTTACCTTCTTTGCAAATTGTGAAGCTGGCTTAAGCATTATGCCATGAGACACATAATGAATATAATCTTCATACATAGTATGGTAAGTGTGAACTACAGGTATATCTAACCTTTTAGCTACTATTCTTCCAAATATTCCTACACTGAATTCTGTTTGTGTGTGTATTAAATCCAAATCTAATTTTTTTATTTTACTCATAATTTTATGTGAATATATCATCCCAACTCTTTGAGAAGGTAAAAGGAAAAATGGTATACTGGGTAACCTAATTATACCTTCCTGCTCCTCCACATCTGGGTACGTTACTGTTATAATAGTTACATTATGCCCAAGTTTAATTAATTCATTTCTTAGTATCATAGTAGACGTAACTACCCCACTTACTTGCGGATAATAGGTATCAGTAAAAATTCCAATATTCATAATCAGTCCCCTTCAAATACTATAGTTTTCTTTAAAATCCTTTTAATTACTGTGCATCAACGGACCTATCTTAATCCTTCATAAATGCATAAAACCCAAAGATTATACAAGAGTAAAATGTGATTACTCTCCATAACAATATAGCCGCCATTATATTATTAGAAGCAAAAAACAAACCAAAGAACATATAAAAAGCACCTTCTGCTCCACCTACGGCTCCAGGTAATGGTATAAATGCTGTAAGCATCATTACAAACGCAGTTCCAGCTATCATACTTCCTACGCTTGCATTTCTCATTCCAAAACTAAGGTAAATAAAATAAGGAATAACAAAAATTATTGTTAACTGAAATATTGTATAAATGACAGCTTTCAGCATTAATACTTTGCTTGTCTTTACTATCTCCATATTATCATGAAATTGATTTAAATTGTCATTAATATGATCTTCTAGCTTTGACATGTTTTTTACTAATTTAATTTTCCCTAATATCTTAGATAAAAATAATATTAATTTATGTGTTAATTTTCTATATTTTGAAAATACAATTAAAAATATAATTACACTAGCATTGACTGTAAAACCTATTCCTATTAAATAAAACAAATTGCTCATTTTACCTCTAAAGAAACTTGCTTTCCAAAATATAAGAACTAAAGAATATATAGTTAATATTGATTGATAGATAATAAACTTAATCATAAGCGCTGAGCCAGAATTACCTGCACCCAGTCCTTGTTTTATAAGTGAATATAGCTGCATTGGCTGACCACCGGATGCAAAAGGTGTAATTGAATTAAAATATTGACCAACCATAGTTACTTTAAATGCTTTTTTAAATTTATAATCTCTTTTTGTTAAAGATATAATAGTTTGCAATGTTTTAGCTTCAAAAGCCCAATATAGAAGCATCGATAAAAAGGCTGCGACAATCCATTTCACTTGCAAATTTTTTATTTGATGAATTAAATCCATCCAACCATTAGTGAATATTATTAGTAGAATAAATATAGCTGCAGATCCTATTCCCAAGATAAAATTCAATTTATAATTTTTCATTTAATTACCTACCTTTTACCTTAGAAACCTTTTTATAGAAATCCTGCCACATAGAAAGTACACTTTCTCTTGAATAAAACTTATGTCCACGTACTGCCTTTTCTTTAGCCTGCTCGTAATACTTCTGGTCATTTTTCAACTTTTCTATAGCATTAATGAAACCCTCATTAGTATGTTCTTTTAAGTAATAATCAAATAATATATCCTCATATAATTCCAAATCCCTTAGCAATATTGGTGTTTGAGTATTCATTGCTTCAAGTATAGACATAGGAAAAAGCTCATTATAAGACGGCATGAAAAGTACATCTGATACATTATATATATCATTCATCAAATCTCTTTCAACTATTCCTGTAAATAATATATTTTTAGGTGCATTATCCATTTGATGTTTCAATTCCTTATATCCATCAGTTATGTTTCCAAAAGAAAAACCACCTGCCCAAACAAATTGTATTCCTGGAAGTTTCCTTGCTATGTTTATAAAATCAATGACACCTTTTCTAGTTTGTATCTGACCTACGCCAAGAACAACAAAAGCATCCCTTGCAATATTTAATCTTTCCTTAGCTATATATTTATTCTCATCTGTAAGCTTATAAAATTTTTCAGTTGATACAAAATTGGGAATGTACGTTATTTTTTTTCTATCAATATTATAAGCTTCGAGCCTTGGTATAAAGTTTGGATTTACTGTAACTAAATAATCCATCTTGTTATAGAAATTTATAATATATTTATAAAAAATTATTTTAATAAGTTTTGGTAATTTAATACTTCCCTCAATAGTCTCAGGTAAAAAATGTACATAACCCACTGTTACACCTTTTCTTTTAGCAAAAGGCACACTTAAATAATGCTTTAAATCAATAGTATGATAATGCATTATTTCAGTTCTTGCTCTTTTATTTATAACAACCTTATATTCCTTGTCCAATCCGTTTTTAACTAAATTTACTTGCTCTAGGTAAGCTGACCCTACCCCTTGACCTTTAACTTTATCTGCTGAAGACAGCATGTTTATAGTAGGCATTATAGTCACTCCTATCTAAAATAACCTTGTTTATACATTTATTGTACTCTACTATTATTAAAAATTGATTAATGTTACCTTAAAATTTTCTTAAATTTCATTTATTACCTATTAAAATCTAATATTTTAAAATTCCATTTATAATATTTTACCCAATTTATTTTGTTTTAGCAATTTTTCAGCATATTTAGCTTATATTTTAATTATATGCTTATATTTCATTAATTTACCACTTATATTTTATTATAAAAAGCAGATAATACTTTTGTAGATTTAATAAAAGACTGGAGGAAATAAATATGATGAATAACGAAAATAAGCAAATTGAAAGTAACAATCTAAAAGTAATTAAAGACCAGTTAGGATACGAATCATTACTTAATAAAAAATTTAATGAATATGGTTCACAATGCACAGATCAAAATTTAAAGAATCTATGCAATGAGGCTAGTCAAACTCACAAGCAAAACTTTAATACATTAAAAACTTACCTTGATTCTCATCAATAATATATAAATGGAGGGATATTTTATGAATATGACTGAAAAAGATTTGATGTCAGATTTACTTGCTACAGAAAAACAAGTTATTTCCGCTTACAGTACAGGAATAACTGAATCTTCTTGCGCAAATTTGAGAAATACATTAATCGGAAACTATACAAATGATCAAAACATCCAATATATGATATTTGATGCTATGAAACAAAAAGGATGGTATCCTACAAAAGATGCTCCTGATAATGAAGTTCAAGAATTAAAAGATCAAGCAAATCAAATGATGAATGAATTAAAGTAATTCACTTTATCGACATATATTTATCTTTATAAACTTTAAGCAACCTCTAACATATATAATACGTTAGAGGTTGCTTTTATAATTTTAATTCTATTTATTTTACATTAAGATAATAAAAGAGACTATACTTCCACAAATTCCTCATATATCTTTGGCCTATTTTTTATTTTATTTTGGTTATATCCACTACAAACTATTGCCAAAAGTATGATCCCTAAAATTAGAAAAATTCCATGGATTCCTATTACATACTTTCCACCTATTATTAAAAATGATGAAGAGATTGAAAGTGCTAAGAGATTGTTTACAAAATGTGCAAATATGCTTAAATAAATCGACCCAGTTTTCAAATATATAAATCCAAGAACTAGTCCTAAGAAAAATGCATTTATACCTTGAGGTATGTTCATATGCACAATTGCGAAAAATAATGATGTTATAACAAGCGCTACTATGGGATTTATCTTTTTAGACATCCCTTTTAAAAGAATTCCTCTAAAAATAATCTCCTCATATATTGGTGCTACTACAGAAACGCTAAGTATTAATATAATTGGTGAAACAGAATTTTCATCAAATACTTCATTTATAAAATTAGGCATAGATATATTGCTTACCAAAAACGTTATGCTATTATCAAATATCAAACGAAAAGCTATAATCATTAGGCCCGCACAAGCATAATCTTTTAAATTTAAGTAGCGTTTAGGTTTTTGCTCACATGTCCTGTTACTAAGCCATTTGAATAAAATGATGATAACATAATATTTTACTAATACTCCGAAAACAAAAACGATATAAGGCACTGCCTTTTCATATTTACCAGAAAATATCTCTAAAAACTCTACAGGCATTTGACCTAGCGCTTCCAATAAAATTGAAAGAAACATTACAAATAGAGCTTTTATGATTCCCATTTTTTTTATATTAGTATTCCCATTTTCTATATTTTCAAAAAATTTCATTAACTCACACTCTCTAACTTATTGTACTCCCCCAAAATCTGCACAATTAATATATATTTTTTGCATTTTAACCACGCTTTGTAACATTCTACAAAACTTAATATCGTTTACCATATCATGTTCCTAAGTGTAACATACAATTTACTCTATCAAATATTAACTTAGTGAAAATTCTACTATATATAATCGCAACTTTATAATATGTACTTATATAATAATTACTATATGCTGCTCTAGAATGTTTTATTCAATAAAAAAAATCTGTATTTCTTATATTGTAAAATCCAATATTAAGAAACACAGATCTATATTTATTAATTATTTATTTTCCTATGAATTGTTGAGTCCAGTAAATAGATCCGTTTGCGTTCTTTGCTATTCCTACTCCTATTTCAGTAAAATCCTTACTTAAAATATTAGCTCTGTGTCCGGGAGAATTCATCCACCCATCCATTACTGAAGCTGCAGTTGGTTGACCCATTGCAATATTTTCACCTGCTGCGCTATATGTAATACCGAATTGTTTCATCATGTCAAAAGGCGATCCATAAGTCGGTGATGTATGAGAAAAATAATTGTTTTTCGCCATGTCCTCTGACTTTGTTCTAGCTACAGTTGAAAGCTTAACATTCTCTTTTAATGGAGCTAGTCCTTGTTTTGATCTTTCCTGATTAACTAGTGTAACTACTTCTTTTACTATCTTGTCATCTGCTGACAAATTTGGTGCTGTTGTTGCTTTTACTGGTGTTGTCTTTACTGGTGTTGCTTTAACTGGCGTTGCTTTTACAGGCGTTGCTTTTACTGGTGTTACTTTTGCAGGCGTTGCTTTTGCTGGTGTTTCCTTTACAGCCACTGCTTTTGCAGGTGTTGCTTTTATAGGAGTGGTTCCTTGAGGCATAATAGCTAACCCCTTTGGAAGTTCAATTCCATACTTAGCACATAAGCTTTGTAGGCTATCTCCTGCCTTAATTGTGTTAAACGTATAACAATCTTGTGCGTAGGCAGCTGAACTTATTCCTGTTGTTACTAAAATACCTAACGTTAATATTAATGCTCTTAAAGATTTCTTCATCTTTTGTACCTCACCTTCTTAATTTTATATACAAAGTATGTTTTTTCTTTGTACACCTATAGTAACATCAAAATGACGTATACAGTTTATTTATTGATGGGATTTATGTCGTATTATGTCATAAATGTGTTTATTATAGATTGTTATGCTTTGGTTATAATATAGCTACAGAATTTAATAAAATTACTCAATACAATGAATATAAAATTTATTTTTGTAAACAATATACTATATGACCATATTATAGTTGTAGAATCATTATAAATCTTGAAAACGTTTATTAAAATGATTCTCTACTCATCAATCAAATGTTAAAAAATAATGATATAACTAATTTTCTATCTAAAATATTCAGATACTTATTAGTGAAAGGAAGTATATAAATGGTTGATATGTATTACAGACTTGTAAAGGCAGGATTAAGAACAATTCAAAAAGTACCAGATCAATTTAGAGATGCTGTAATTGCAAATTTAGCACCCTTAACATCAGATGCAAAAAGTAATCCAACTTCACCTATAGTAACCTTAAGTGACTCACCATTAATTTAAAATAAACTATAACACAACGTATAATACGAATTATACATTATGTTATAGTTTATTTATTATTTTAACATTTTCCTTATAAGTTTATCTCTATTCCCATAAGGAGGAAAAATAAGTTTTATGTCCATAGAAGTACTTTTCTTTAATATACTTTTTCTGTGAGAGAAAGTTTCAAAACTATCTCTTCCATGATATGAACCCATTCCGGAATTTCCAACTCCACCAAATGGCATATTTGAACTTGCAACGTGTGATATAGTATCATTTATACATCCCCCACCAAAGGATATTCTTCTAAGAACTGTAGTTTCAAAGTTTTTATCTTCTGTGAAAACATATAAGGATAAAGGCTTTGGCCTATCATTTATCATTTCAATAACTTCATCTAAATTTTCATATTCAAGTATTGGCATAATCGGCCCGAATATCTCATCTTTCATAACATCATCTTGCCAATTCACTTTATCAATAATTGTTGGTTCAATGTACAATGCACCTGCATTTGATCCCCCACCATAAATAATTTTATTTTTGTCATTTTCGATTATTGTTGCCAATCTATCAAACTGTCTTTTGTTAACAATTCTACCATAATCACTACTTTTAGAAGCATCCTCACCATAAAAATTAACCACTTCAATTTTTAACATTTGAATAAATCTCTCTTTTATTGATTTGTGTACAAATATATAATCAGGGGCAATACAAGTTTGTCCTGCATTTATTAGTTTACCCCATAATATTCTTTTAGCAGCTAATTCTAAATTAGCAGTCTTATCCACTATTACAGGACTCTTTCCACCCAGTTCAAGGGTTACAGGTACTAGATTTTCAGCAGCCGCTTTCATCACTATTCTCCCAACCGGTACACTACCTGTAAAGAATATATAATCAAAAGGTGAATTAATAAGCGCTGAAGTAGTCTCTTTCTCTCCCTCAATAACTCGTATGTATTCTTTTTCGAAGGCATCTTCAATGATTTTTTTCACTAACCCTGAAACAGTAGGCGTACTTTCAGACGGTTTTAAAATAGCACAATTTCCAGCGGCTATAGCTCCTATTAAAGGCTCAATTAAAAGTTGAAATGGGTAATTAAAAGGACCTATAATTAACACGGTTCCATAGGGTTCATACATGATGTATCCCTTAGATGGAAACTGATGAAGTGGTGTCCTTACATTTTTAGTCTTAGCCCAACTCTTTAAATGTTTAATAAAGTTTCCTATGCTATCCAAAACAAACCCAATCTCTGTACCATAAGCTTCAAACTCACTTTTACCTAAATCCCTATATAAGGCTTTTATTATCTCTTCCTCATACTTTTTTATAACATTTTTAAGCTTCTTAAGTGCAGCAATTCTAAAATCTATATCCCTTGTTTCACCTAATAGAAAATACTTATTATGTTCATTAAGCATACTTTGAACTGCTTCTTGATCTATAGTTTCCATATTAAACCCTCCACTTTACATTATATACCATCTTTATAGTTTATGTGATTAATTGTATCATACAAATCCTCTTCCTACCCTCTATAACAAAAGTATTAAAAAGTTCTCACATAATAATATAATATAAGCATATTATTATTAAACAAGTATGATTACTCGTCGATATATAAAAAGTCAACTTTATTATTTTAAGTAACTGATAATTGCACCATTTTTAAATTTAGGAAATATCATCAAAATAAAGAACATTATGGTATGATAGTAGAAAGGATTTTTTTAAATCATTAATTTAAGTATACGGGATACGGGAGGAGACTTTAAACATTGTCAGAAATTATATTAGAATTGGACAATATAATAAAAAAATATGAAAATCAAGAAGTCATTAAGAATATGTCCCTTACGATAAACAAAGGGGAGTTTTTAACTCTGCTAGGCCCAAGCGGCTGTGGAAAAACAACTACCTTAAGAATAATAGCTGGTTTTGAAACTCCAACAAGTGGTAGTGTTTTGCTCGAAGGAAGCCATGTTGAAAATAAACAACCTAACGAGAGAAATGTAAATACGGTATTTCAAAATTACGCATTATTTCCACATATGAATGTGTTTGATAATATAGCTTATGCTTTAAAAATCAGAAAGGTTAATAAGGTAGAAATAAAAAAGAGGGTTTCTAAAATGCTTAGCTTAGTTCAACTAGAGGGATACGAAAAAAGAAAAACAGACCAATTAAGCGGCGGTCAAAAACAAAGGGTTGCAATAGGCAGGGCCCTAATAAATAACCCACAAATATTACTTTTGGATGAGCCTTTAGGCGCACTTGATTTAAAACTTAGAAAACAAATGCAAGTTGAGCTCAAAAAACTTCAGAAAAAGTTACAGATTACCTTTGTATATGTTACCCATGATCAAGATGAAGCTCTTAATATGTCAGATCGAATAGCAGTTATGAATGAGGGTATTATTGAGCAGTTAGGAACCCCTGAAGATATATACGAGAGGCCAGCAACTAAATTCGTAGCAGGTTTTATTGGGGAATCTAACTTATTTAATACTAAAATAAAAAAAATTGATGAGGAAAGAATTTCAGTTCAACTTGGAGAAAATAAAATGAACGTGAATTATAAAAACTACGATAATTCAAAAGCTAAGGAAAGTTATGTTTTAATAAGACCTGAAAACATTAAATATAGCACATCAAAACCACAATTTGGACTTATTGCAATAATAAAAGAACATAGCTACATCGGCTCTATCATTAAAACTACAATGGAACTTGAAAGCGGACAGGAAATTATAGTTTGCGACTACGATAAGAAAAAAGATTTAATAGGTATAGGTAGTGAGGTTTGGATGTCCTTTGAACCTGAAGACGTAGTTATAGTTGAAGAAGGTTAGGTGAAGAAATGAAAAAGAAAAAAATTGATATTCTAAAAGGTATAACTATAGGTCCAATATCCTTCTGGATGCTTTTCTTCGTGGCAGTGCCTCTTTTGTATATTGTGTTTATTAGTTTTATGCAAAGAGGTGATGACGGATCTATAGTCTATATACCAACAATTGAGAATTATACAAGAATGGCCAGTTCATTATATGTTAAAGTATTTTGGGATTCTATAGTAGTGGCTTTTGTTACAACTTTACTTACCTTGATTTTCGGATATCCTTTTGCATACTTTGCCACTAAGATAAAAAAATATAAAATTGTAATAATGCTTTTAATAATGGCACCATTCTTAACTAATTCATTAATACGAACTTATGGATGGATTGTAATTTTAAGTACCAATGGGTCATTAAATCATATACTACTTATAACTGGAATCATTAAAGAACCATTAAAGATGTTATATTCCTATGGAGCAGTAATGATTGGAATGATATATACAATGTTTCCATTTATGGTGCTTCCACTTTACAATGCTATAGATAAAATGGATAAATCTTATATAGAAGCCTCTAAAGATCTTGGGGCTAGTAGCTGGAAGACTTTTAGAACTATTACTGTTCCTCTAACTATGCCAGGAATAGTTGCTGGTTGTATTTTAGTGTTTGTGCCTTCTGTAGGATTGTTCTTCATACCAGACCTAATGGGTGGAAGCAATGTAATGCTCATTGGAAATCTTATTAGAAATCAATTTTTGCAAGCAAACGATTGGCCATTAGGCGCTGCATTATCAATAGTGATGATTTTTATATCCTTAATTTTAATTTTATTTTATGTGAAAATTATAGGTAAAAAATTAGACACGGAGGTGTTCTAATGGATTCAAAATTATCAAAAGTACTAGAAAGAACATATATATTTTGTATATTTGCCTTTTTATATGTTCCTTTTGCAATAATCATTATGTACTCTTTTAATTCTGCTGAGTCAAATGTAGTTTTTAGTGGATTTACTCTTGATTGGTACACCAAATTATTTAATGATGACGATGTACTTAATGCACTTATAAATAGTTTAACTATTGCAACTTTAAGCACTATTATCTCAGCGATAATTGGAACAATTGGAGCTCTTGGACTAAAAAGGCATAAATTCAAAGGAAAATCAGTAATAGATTTACTACTCTATATTCCAATTGTAATCCCAGAAATAATTATGGGAATATCATTACTTGTATTTTTTTCAATGCTTCAATTGGATTTTGGTATATTCACATTAGTACTTGCACATACAACCTTTTGTATCCCGTTTGTACTTATAAACGTTAAGTCGAGACTTGCGGATTTCGATATGTCAATTGAAGAGGCCTCAATGGATTTAGGCGCCTCAAAACTTACTGTGTTTAGAACAATTACTCTTCCATCTATTTTCCCAGCAGTTATTTCGGGTTCTATGCTAGCGTTTGCGTTATCACTAGATGATGTAATCATAAATATTTTCATAAGCGGACCAGAAAGTACTACACTTCCAATTAAAATATTCTCAATGCTAAAATTTGGCCTTTCGCCAGAAATAAATGCATTGTGCACAATCATGTTATTAACAACTTTTGTTGTTTTAATATTATCACAAGGTATAAAACTTAAAAGAAATAAATAAAATACATTTACAACAAAGTTTTACACTTAAAATTAGGGGGTATTTACATGTTAAAAAAGAGATTTAAATCTTTAGTTATATTACTTGCAGTTTCAGTTATAGGCACCTCTCTTGTAGGTTGCTCAAAATCAAAAACAACAAAGACAAATACTGATAAAATAGTTAATATCTATACTTGGGCAAATTATGTTCCAGATACTGTTGTTAAAGGTTTTGAAAAAAGCACAGGAATCAAAGTAAATTATAGCAACTTTTCAACAAATGAAGAGATGTTAGCAAAGTTACAAGCAGCTAAAGGCGGACAATACGATGTAATAATTTGTGCAGATTATATGGTTCAGATTATGGCAAAACAGAAAAATATATTACTTAAACCTATTAATCAATCTGCAATTGCTAATTATAAAAATTTAGATAAGGCTTATTTAGGGCAATATTATGATAAGACTAATAAGTATTCAGTTCCTTATTCACTTGGAAGTGAAATGATAGTTTATAATCCAGATAAGATTAAAATTGATATTAAAGGAATAAGTGATTTATGGGATCCTTCTTTGAAGGGCTCTGAAGTATTACTCGAAGACTCAAGATCTGTTATAGGTATGGCATTAACAAAACTTGGTTACAGCATTAATGAAACTGATCCAGCAAAACTTGCCGAGGCGAAAGCAGAACTTAAAAAATTAAGAGCTAACGTTAAAGTGTTTGATGCTGATACACCAATGACTAGCTTAATTAATGGAGATACTAATATCGGAGTTATGTGGGGATCACAAGCATCAGCAGCACTTAAAGGTAATCCAAAGTTTAAAATTGTTTATCCAAAAGAAGGAATGCAGTTTGAAACTGATAACTTAATAATACCTGTAAAAGCACCCCACGCACAAAATGCTGAAAAATTTATAAACTACGTACTTGATGGTAAAGTAAGTAGCGAAATTACAACTAGTATAGAATATATTAATGTTAATACAGCTGCTAAAGAATTTATGCCAAAAAGTCTTCTTGATAATAAAGCTGTTTATGTACCTAACGAAGAGTTCACTAAAGCTAAGCATTTAGAGGACGCTGGTAGTGCATCTAAGTTGTATGATTCAATTTGGTCAGAATTTAAACAACAATAGAGTTAATAAAAAACATGGGGCTTAAATTTAAGTCCTCATGTTTTTTTTAGTTAATAATATTGGGTATCTCTATTCTTACCCGGGCGCCACCAGTGATAGGTGAGTTTGCTATATGGAGCATTCCACCATGGAGCTCCACAAATGACTTCGTAATATACAAACCCATCCCAAAATGAATTTTTGAGGCCCTGCTACTATCGCCCATATAAAATTGTTTTGTTGCATATTTTACACCGCCATTTGAAAAACCTTTACCGCTATCTGTTATTATGAAAATAATTTTATTGTCGATCAATTTTACCTCAAAATAAATTTGACCATTATTCGGGGAGTAATCCACCGCATTTGAAATAACATTCATAATTGAACGGTGAAGTAGAGCTTGATCAATTATAATTTCAGCAGGTACATCGATTTCAGTAAACTCTACCTTAAGTCCCTTGATATTTGCAATTGCTTCAAGCTGGTGGTGAATTGTATTTATAAAGTTCCTATAATCTATCCTTTCAGGTTGTAGAAATAGTCCTTTTTCTGAATTTGAAATATTAATTAGTGTTTTTATATACTGATCTATTTGCGCAGTATTTTTATAAATATAATCAACATATTCTCTCTGCTCTTTATCTAATTTTGAATCAGACAACAATTCAGAATTTCCATTAATAATTGTTAATGGTGTCTTAATGTCGTGTGCAAGAGCTGAAATTTGTTCCTTCCTTACTTGTTCAATATTCCACTGTTGCTTCAAAGAATTCTTCAATTCTGTTTTCATGTCTGATATTGAAAAAAGGACAGCATTGAATTCTTTGATTCCTGAATATTCTATTTTAAAATCAAGATCCTGCTTTTTTATTTTTTCGGTAGCTCTTAAGAGGGTCTTCAAATGTTTGTTTAGATTTTTTGCACAAACAGTAGTAATTATTAGAACAATGA
This sequence comes from Clostridium lacusfryxellense, assembly GCF_018861735.1. GTDB lineage: Bacteria > Bacillota > Clostridia > Clostridiales > Clostridiaceae > Clostridium_AD > Clostridium_AD lacusfryxellense. The sequence goes on from NZ_JAHLEB010000011.1 coordinate 75,133, forward strand.
AAAAATATAAGATGGCAAAGATTACGATCATACTGACTTCTGGAGACGGGAGATGTTGGTTCAAAAACTCAGATTGATAGCTAATTTTAATATAATATTGTAAAACACAAAATCCATCTTGTCTTTCAATTAAATAGTAATTCTTTTGGGTTATATTTTTAGTGTAATTCCCCTTAGCATATTCTGTTGCCGAAAGTAAGTCCTGACTCTCTAAATTTGTTTTTATAACTCCATATTCTTTATCCAAAACAACAAATTTACATCCATAGGGTATTATCACCTCTGTGATTTCAGGTACAGATGCAATCAATGGTTTAGCTAACCTAGCCAAGTTCTCACTATAATTTGCAGTAAAAATTAATTCTCTTTGTATTCCCAAATTTAAAATCCCCATATATAACAAAGCCGCAACAATAAAAGCTAGTCCTAACGTTATTAAATACTTGAAAAATACTACCTTTAGAGTAAGAACCTTTTTCTTCATTCCCATTTGTATCCTATCCCCCATATTGTCTCTATTGGAGACTTTACGAAAAACGCCAGTTTTGCACGTATGTTTTTAACATGCTCTGTAATAGCCGAACTGTCGCTTTCGCCATCGTATCCATATACGGCTTCGTATATCTTTTCTTTTGAAAAAACCTGACCTTGATTTTTTGCAAGAAATTCGCAGATATTATATTCACTTTTAGTTAAAGGTATTTTTTTACTATTAACTAAAACCTCTTTGCCCAATAAATTAAACTTTAAACCAGAGATACAAAATGTACAACGTTTTTCACGGTTTTCGCGCCTGAGGTAAGCATTTACTCTGGCTCTTAATTCCCCCATGCCAAATGGTTTTGTAATGTAATCATCTGCGCCAAGTCCTAATCCATACATAATGTCTATTTCCATAGCTTTTGCTGTTAGAAAAATAATGGGACAGTCCACAACATCTCGAATTTTCAAGCAAAATGTAAATCCATCCATACCAGGCATCATCACATCCAGTAAAATCAAATCATACTTTACGAATTCACTAGATAGAATTTTTTCGGGATTTGTTACTGTAGTTACCAAATGATTATCTTTATGAAGAATATTTTTAATTAAAGTAAGAATATCGGGCTCATCATCGATAACTAGAATTCTTGCCATCCAAAACCACTCCTTCTGTGTCAATAAACAGTTAACCATAAATAACATTAACTCAACTTATATTATACATAAATTTCAAAACAAAATACAGATTCTGCTTACTATATTTTTCTTATTCATAGGACTTTCTACCTTCCCACTTTTCGAACCAAAATAGACTTTCAACAAAGGCTATACATACGGCAAATAACATGATAAATACTCCTTGCTTCGTATCAACAGCTACAAAAGAACTTGTAGAATAATTGGCCCACTCTACAACTAGGTAATCGCAAAATCTTACACCCCATGCACAGGGAAGAAAATGCCATACATTATCTCCGAGACCAGTAAGCATAAGAGCAGAAATCAGACTTTCAAAAACTCCAAGCGCTGCGGAGGCTCCTTTTCCAAATTGAAGACTCATGAACACGTGCAAGATATATAGAAATATGTTTCCTATTACTAATGCTCCTGCGGCTTTCAAGTAAAATATATTGGGCATTGTTTGGAATCCAAGTGCAAATGTTCCTACAGCAAGTATAATAGAAAAGCTTCCCAATAAAAGTAAAATAATTAGCTTACTCAAATACGTGGTGTTTTTTGATTTCGTACTGCACAGTAGTGTTTGAAAATTTCCAGCTTGCTCTTCATGCTCAATTACTATACCGCTTATTATTCCTATCAGCAAAGGAAATGCAATTGCTAGGGTCTCCAGATACCCACTTATTTTTTTTACTGTGTCAAATGAAGATAATCTATAATACTCCAAAAACATGAATGCTACCGCTAGTGGAATAAGTAAATGAATCCACGGAATGGAAGTATGTCTTAATTTATAAAAATCCGATTTTATACATCTAACTAAAGCAATCATATTAATTAACCTCCTGTTTTTCAAACCAATTAGTGGTAACAATCATTAGCAAAACAAACAGTATAATGGACAGAATAATTCCAATTGGAATCACGACTGGATTTCGCAGTGGATCTCCTATGCCTGCTAGCTCTCCATTTGGCAAAATCCCAAGAATGGGACACATAATACGTGACGTCCAACTATAAGGAGAAATCCACCACATTGATGTACTTACAGCCATAACATTTAATACAGTTCCAACTCCAACGCTTATCAAAACCGTCCCTAGCATTCCCAGTTTCTTCGCTAAAAACATACAAAGTGGAATCTGCCATAAAGATGTAACTGCAATCAAACCAGCTCCGGCAAATGCACTAAAAACCGGTATGGGATGGATCCTTAGATAACTTCCTAAAAAAATTCCAACTATAAAAATCATACATGAGAAAGTCATATAAATCCCGTTTGTCAAAACTTTTGAAATCCACACTTTTTTTAAAGAAATTGGCAGACCAAATACAGCCCTATAGCGTAACTTTTTTTGCTCCGCATCGTTAGTCATTACTGCCATTATTGAAATATATCCTGGTAATATCAGCGTGTACCACCAATTGAAGCTATTGGTTTCAAAATATCTTCCGGTCATAAATCCAAATAACAAAGTAACTATAGGTGCGATAAGAATCAGTTTTTTTATAAATGTTCTCTTACATTTCAAATTTTCAGCCTGTAAATATTTGAGCATTATAAATCCTCCTTCCTATTCTTTTTCACAACCTCTGTGAAAAGTACTTCCAAATCTTCATCAGGATTAATTTTGCCGTTATACCCGAGTACCCCATTACTGATGATACCAATGTGATCTGCAATAAGTTCAACCTCAGACAATATATGGCTAGATAGGATAACTGTCATTCCCTGTGCTGGAAAAGAACGTATTAACTCACGTAAATCTTGTATTCCAAGAGGATCTAGGCCATTTGCAGGCTCATCCAAAATTAATAATTTGGGTTTATTTAGTAGTGCAATTGCAATTCCAAGGCGCTGCTTCATTCCCATAGAAAACTGTCCTGCTTGTTTTTTCTTTGTGTTTGTCAAATCAACCCTTTCAAGTACTTCTTTAATACGAGAATTTGGAAGTCCTAAAAGAATGGTTCGGACTTTAATGTTTTCAACTGCCGTCAAATTTTCATAAAGAGGAGGAGATTCAATCAAAAGTCCTATGTCAGAAAGATCCTTTCTGCTCCATGCATGGTCCTCAAAAATAATTTCTCCTGATGTTGGATGAAGCATTCCTGTAACCATTTTTAATAGAGTTGATTTCCCAGCACCATTAGGACCTAGCAATCCATAGACAGAATTCTCCTTAATTGAAAGCGAAATTTTATCCACAGCACGTTCTCCTTTAAAAGTTTTGCAAAGATTCTTTGTTTGTAAAATATATTTCTCCATATTCATCTTCCTTTCTCGAGTTCACCTCATACTATAGCTAACGTTTATAAGGATTCTATAAGGATTTAATAAATATGCCATTACTTGAGAACGTAAAAATAACACAACATATAAAAACTCTTATACATTGTGTTATCTTTTATAACTTAATTTCATCTATGATTTTAATAACCAAATTAAAACTTTGTTCCAGTTCTTTATAATCATTTACTATTCCATTGATTTCTAAATATAAAATATTTTCATCAATCTTTTTCCCTTTTCTAATTTCCATACAAAATAAATCATGTGTTCTTACCAAATTAGTAATCTCATCATCTTTAAATAATTCACCTAAAGCATTTTCATCATTAGTTCTTAAAATAAATTTATTAAAGATTTCATTATCAATTTTTACGTTTTCAAGTTTATTGAGATAAGCAACTGGTGTATAAATGCTTCCCTTTTTTCTTAATTTAAAAATTAAATTATTTTTTGTAATATAATTGGCCGTTATTTGTGTATTCATACCGCTTTCGTTATTAACCCTCCTGTATGCTTTATAACATATATATCCTTCTCCATTCTTTATTTTTATACTTTGCTCTTTTATTATATTTCCTTTTTCAAATATACCATTCTTATTTAATGCAAATTTCCTCCATACATCAGAACACGTCCATCCGAATATATCCGATATATTGGACTTATTAGTATCTAACATAAACATCGCCCTCTCATGAATTATCTTTTTTTCTTTATGTGTATATATACATACCTTCCTATTATAAATAAGATTGATAAAACAACTGCATAAGGCAATACTACAAATACAATTACAATAAACCCCTTACCAAAATCAGCTAACGTTTTAAGTGATGATGTAAATCCATTTGAAATTTTATGCCCGTAGGAAACAGATGTTTCTTTTATTTTGTGAACCTCTGATATCTGTATATTTAATGTGCAATAATCTATTAAATTATCCCATTTTTTAAGACTACCTGTCAAACTCTCTATTTCATATCTTACGTCACTTAATTCCTTTTCTAAGACTATTATATCTTTAAGCTCACCAGTCTTCTTTAAAAGTGTGAGTAATCTTTCCTCTTGAATGTTTAGTGATTTCAAATGTGCTTGCGTATCAAAATATGCTGTCGTTACATCCTCACTTGAGATTTTCTGATTTGTAATGCTACCCAAGCTTCCAATATCAGATATAAAACTATCAAATTTAGTCTTAGGAATTCTTAGTATAAATTCGCCTCTTCTACTTTCTTCACCTGGGTTTACCTTTGCTGCAATACTATTACCTGAAATATTAGAACTTTGAACATAAGCACCCATGCTAGCAGTTTTACTTAAAATCTGCTTTACGGTGTTGTCAAAGCTTATCGTTTCCATGTCTATTATTCCTTTTCTTATTATCTTGCCCTGTCCTTCTAAAGAATTAACCAAAGCATCCTTTGATTCGTTCACTGCCTTAGCATCGTTTTTTTGAGTATCACCATTGGTACCAGCAACACTATTTTCACTTAACCCACTATTATTATCGGGAATAGACACGCTAACCTTGTCCTCACTTGATGAACTTGACTTACTAGATGAACATCCCACAATAAGAATACTAACCATTGTTATTAATATTAGTATTGCTAGTAAACCCTTATATTTACTTTTCACTATATATCCCCCCCGAAAAATGTAGTTGTAAACATTGATAATAGTCCCATATATATACTATTATACTATAAAATTATTCACCCTATCCGTATTTTTATTTACAATTTATTTTAGGATTCGACATAGATAAAATCAAGATAATGTGATATACATTATAAATTAATCCACTATTAATATCACAGTTATCAATTATATAACAACGCATCACCTGTCCCTATAATAGTTACATTATAGTTAGATTCCTTAAGATTTATTAAGTATGGTACAACTAATTTATCACCAGACTTTATAATTCTCACTGAAGGTCTTAATCCATAACTCGAATAATTTTCAACAACTATTCCAACTAAATAATTACTCAGGTTTACACAAGTACCTATTGGATATGGGGCTATCTTAGACGAAAGAATTTTGACTAGAGATTGGTCAAACATAGTTCCACCTCCACCCATAATATACTCAATACCCTCGGATGGTAACACTCCTTTTCTATATGGTCTATCAGATATAAGAGCATCATATACATCAGCAATTGCTATTATACGTCCAAATATCGATATATCCTTACCTTTTATATTTAATGGATAACCTGTGCCATCATACCTTTCATGGTGCTGATATATTCCCATATAAACTTTTGTATTTAAATCTAAATTTCCTTTTACATATCTGTAACCATTTTCAGAGTGTTGTTTTACTATTTCAAACTCATCACCTGTTAATTTGCATGGTTTATCTAGTATTTCATTGGGCGTGTATATTTTACCTATATCATGTAATAATGATGATGTTGCTAATAAATATAAGTCTTCCTTATTTAGTTCAAGCGCTACCCCTACTATAATTGATAATACACAAACATTTACCGAATGGTAAAACGTATACTCACTTGATACTCTTAAATCCATCATATTAACTATTGTATCTTCATTACCTGATATTTCATCAACAATATCCTCTATTACACTCTCCACAACTTTAATCGAAGATTCTATATCTTTCCTTTTCCTATTTGGTTGCATTAGATTCTTTATTGATTTTATTGCTTTCATTTTTAACCCTTCACTAATAATATCTGTTACAGTAATATCCTCTGACATTTTGTCATTTATATATAATCCACTATAACCTAGATCAATTAATTTATTTACATATGATGTTTGTATAATTGTTTCTTTCCTTAAAAGCATTTCCCCATTCTCACCATATAACGTTTTACCTAAAATCATGCCTTCTGTTATATATTTAATTGGTATATATCTCATATAATCCCACCTCGTATAAATTAAAATAATCAATAACTAAGCTAACTGTTAATAATATTTGTTATGTCGAACATCCGTATAGTAATACTATTACTCTTATTAAGATTAATGTATTCTTATTGGTTTGTAAAGGATAAATTGTATTTATTTAAAATATTTTGTATTAATATGTCATATTATCATACAAAAAAACACAATGCATAAACAAATTTTTATACATTGTGTTTTTTATCATTATTTTAATTAAAAGATAATAATATACTCCTAACTAACAAATGCTGTTAAATATTCATTAACATTTTTAGATATCTCTTTTCTTATCCAATCATTATTATGTAATAATTCATGCTGCTCCTCAGTAATCCTAATAGATAACACCTTCGTTTTACTATTCTCACCTTTTTTTCTACCCCTCATATTCTCCTCCTATATATATTCCATTTAATGTAAACCCAATTTAACTATAAGTATATCTTAATTATTTTACGTTTACAATAATTAAAATATATATTTATTGTAAATATTGTAATTTATTGAAATTTGTAGTATATTGATAAGGTAATAAAAATTAATACTTTTATTACCTTACAAGTATTAAAAGTATTACTAAGTACTACTTTTAGTACATGTTCAAATAGGAGGGGTATTATGATTAATCAAGTTCTTTTTTTAGGACAAGACCATGGATATTCAGCATTGAAGGATTCTTCTAACCATTGCTTTACAAGTAGTGTCCTTGAAGGCAAAAAGTTAGCTGTAGCATCAGATGATACTGTTGAAGTGAAAATTGGAGATAAATACTATACAATAACAAACCAAGGAAAAAAACTGTCTGGAATTAACAAGGTAAAAGGTGAAATTGATAGAGAGATAATCAAAGTATTAACATTAGCATCAATATATAAATCGTCATTTGAACAAGTAGACGATGTAGAATGTAATCTTTGCGTTGGATTACCAATTCAATACTATAACCAGCAATGTGAGGCCTTTGAGAAATATATAAAAACCGCTTGTGATAACCAACTAGTTAGTGTTAATGGGGGAAAAGAGAAACTTATAAATATAAGCAATATAACTACTATTCCTCAAGCATCTGGTCTGCCTTTTTTGTATGAGGAAGAATTTAAAGATATTCCTAACAGTGTTGTGATAGATTTTGGGCATTACACAATAGACGTAAGTTTCTATAGTTTTATGGACCTTGAGGACGTAAATGCCTCTATGCCTACAGGTACAAAAGACATTTTCGGCAAACTTTCTAGACGTTTGAATGAAGAATTTGATATAAATATTAATGAAAAAGATATGGAGAGAGTACTCCAGAAAGGCTACGTAAAAGATATGGATGGAAAAGTGCATGACTTGTCAGTACTCGATCCATTAAAAGATAATTACATATACGATATCATCACTAGCCTTAAAGCAGAATATAGACAAATCGGTCAAGCTGATAAAATTTATATAATTGGTGGAGGTGCCATATCATTTAAAGAAGATATCAAAAAATATATCAAGAATGATGTTGTATTCGTTGATAATCCTCGTTTTGCGAATGCTAATTCATTTCAAAAAGTTGCCCAACTATCATTCAATGTTTAAAGTGAGGTGATAAAGAGTGGCTAATAAAGTTACTTTTAAACGTGTAAAATCCATAGTTTTTGGAAAACAAGATGAGGACTTTTTTAATGAATTAAATAAGTCTGGGTACTTTGATAAAAACTGGAGTAACAAAATAAAGCAACTGATAAAATCCGATTTTTATGGTAGAAAGGAAGATCTTGTTATTTTTACTAAAGATCAAGAAAATGTTATAGTCGATATTATTAAAAAATATATAAAAGATATTAAATTGCCACTTAATGACAACGCAATTGACGAGGTTGTTTGTGACAAAGAAAATATAGACAAAAGCAAAGAAGCTCTACAAGCGCTAAGTAATCTTCAAAGATTTAGAAAAAAATAAAACTGTAACACAACGTATAAGTCACTTATATATTGTGTTACAGTTTTACTATTTTAAATTAAACTTAGCAAAAGCCTCAGCCATTGCGGAATTACCAGTTCCTTCATCTTCTTTATTCTGCTGATTTAAGAACTTGTTAACATCTTTTTTATTTAATGCACTTTTTTCTGTATCTCGACGTTTGTTAAACGCTGATAGTTTTTCTCTGTAGCCACAACCACAAGTGAAAATCTTATTGTCTCCATCCCCTCTTATCTCCATTTTCTTATGGCAAGTAGGACAACGTGCATTAGAAACTTGTGATACACCTTTACGATATCCACATTCTCTATCTGGGCATACTAGCATCTTTCCTCTTTTGCCATTAACCTCAAGAAGATACTTACTACACTCAGGGCATTTCATTCTTGTAGCATTGTCATGATTATATATTTCGCCAGAAGCTGCAACGTTCTTAACAAGCTTCACTGCATATTCTCTCATATCTTTTACGAAGTTCATGGAGTTAGCTTTTCCTTTACTTATAAGTTGAAGCTGTTTTTCCCATTTTGCAGTAAGCTCTGGAGACTTTAATTCCTCTGGAACTAATCCTATTAGCTGTATTCCTTTCGATGTTGGAAATATATCTTTACCTCTTCTCTCCATATAAAATATGTTAAATAGTTTTTCTATTATATCAGCACGAGTTGCAGAGGTTCCTAGGCCTGAGGTATTATCCAAAGCTTCTCTTAAACTCTCATCCTGTATATCTTTCCCTGGATGCTCCATCGCTGTAAGTAGCGTTGCTTCATTATACCTAGCTGGTGGCTTAGTTTTCTCATTCACTGATTTAACTAAGGTAAGTTTTACTGCCTCACCTTTATTAATTGGTGGAAGTGATTGATCTTTATCTTCACTGCCCTCAGAACTGCTTATTTCTTTCCATCCCTTTGATTTAACTATTTTCCCTTTTGCAGAGAATCTTTCACCCTTAACATCTATAACTACAGTTGTTTGCTCATATTCAAAAGCAGGACTTAGCACTTCTAAGAATCTTTTTATAACTAAGTCATAAATACTTCTCTCTTCTTTGTTAAGGCTTGATAAATCTACATGCTGCTCTGTAGGAATTATAGCATGATGGTCTGATACCTTACTATTATCCACAAGTCTACTTGTAGTATGAATTCTACCCTTTATTATGCTTCTAGCTGCTTTCTCATATGGTCCTATAGCTACGCTCTTTAGCCTATCAAGTAACGTTGCTACTATATCTGTGGTAATATGCCTAGAATCCGTTCTTGGATAAGATAAGATCTTATGAGTTTCATATAACTTCTGCATTATATTAAGAGTTTGTTTTGCAGAAAATCCAAATTTTCTATTTGCATCCCTTTGAAGTTCTGTTAAATCATATGCAAGTGGTGGAAGCTCTTTTTTAGATGCTTTATTAAGTTCTACAACAGTTCCCATTTGATTGTTTACTTTAACTGCAATGTCTTCTGCCTTTTTCTTATCAAAGGTACGTGCTTCACCATTTTTACTTGACCAATGAACATTGAAATTATTTACCTTACCATTTACCGTCCAGTAATCCTTTGGAATGAATCTTTTTATTTCATTTTCTCTATCAACAATAAGTGCTAATGTTGGCGTCTGTACTCTTCCAGCTGATAATTGAGCATTATATTTACAAGTTAGGGCCCTCGTAACGTTAAGGCCTATAAGCCAATCCGCCTCCGCTCTTGATTGCGCTGCCCAAAATAAGTTTTCATAATCTTTTCCTGGTTTAAGACTAGCGAATCCATCCTTTATAGCTTTTTCGGTTTGAGATGAAATCCATAACCTCTTTATAGGCTTTTTAAATCCTGCTTTTTGAATTATCCATCTTGCTACTAATTCTCCTTCTCGTCCTGCATCTGTAGCTATTACTAGTTCATCTACATCTGCTTTTTTAAGGAGTTCACGTACAATCTTATATTGCTTTGCAGTTTCCTTAATAACTACCAGTTTTAAATCCTTTGGTAACATAGGAAGATCTTCCATTTTCCAAGCTTTATATTTTACATCATAATCCTCAGGGCCTGCTAGTGTTACTAAATGTCCTAATGCCCAAGTTACAATATATTTTGCTCCCATTAAATACCCATTTCCGCCTTGAGTACAATTTAAGACTTTTGCAAGCTCGCGACCAACTGATGGTTTTTCTGCAAGCACTAATATTTTTCCCATATATAAAACTTCCTCTCGTATGACTATAATTTACTGAGCTATACTCAGTTTTCTTTCTTCATCTATATGTAATTACTTTTCTCATAATACTAATAGCTATTTTTGTTAATATTTTTATAAGAACATAATACCCTAACTATACTTATTATAACTACTTTAGTTCCAATATTCAAATTTTGTTAGCCTAAGAGATCTAGTTAAGGTGTTTTTTGTTATTATAAATGATATACTACATAATATATTATAATTAGAAATATACTATAGTTATATGATATTTTTCCATCTATTTATATCAAAATTAAATAAGTTTAGAGGTTATTAAATGAATTATATAGTATTTGATTTGGAATTTAATCAAGGTTACAATTTTGGAAAAGAAACTGAAAATAAATCAAACCCCAAGTGCCCTTTTGAAATAATTCAGATAGGCGCAGTAAAACTGAATGAAAATTTTGAGACTATCGGGGCTTTGGATGTGTTAGTTAAACCAGAAATTTACACTAAAATTAATCCTTTTGTAAAAGAAATTACTGGAATAACAATGGAGGATCTTAATTACGGCAAATCCTTCAAAGAGATGTATGATGAACTAGCTGACTTCGTTAAAACCGATGAAAATGTACTATCTGTGTGGGGCGTGGCAGATATCACTGAATTATTTAGAAACATAGCATACCATGGTTTAGATGCTTCCATTATACCTACATCGTACATCAACATTCAATCATATGCCTCTAAGCAACTTGGTTGTAAAAAAGGAATAAACATCGGGTTAGGTAATGCTGCAAAACTACTAAGTATCCCTATTGAAAGTGAATTTCACAATGCTTTCAATGATGCTTATTACACTGCAAAGGTTTTTAAGCTAATTTATAACGAGGATATCAAAACCAAGGTATACGATCCATATAAACCTATGAAGGTTAGGAGACTAGCTACTCCAAACTATAAAATTGATTTCGTTAGTTTGTCAAAACAATTTGAGAAAATGTTTGACAGAGAAATGACAAAAGAAGAAAAATCCATAATTAAACTAGCATATATTATGGGTAAAACAAATCAGTTTCAAACTAAAAATATTGATGAATTAAGCACAAAAAAATAAAACCAGTATAGAGCTATCTTCTATACTGGTTTTTTATACTTTTATTAAATTTCTGTTTCTTCGTTTACTTTAACATCTTCAACATTAGCATATTTATTTTCTAAATTAGCTTTTCTGTTGTCTAATGTATTAAGATTTATAGGATGAGTAACCATATCTTCAGTAGTACTCATTATAAATCTATTAAGATAAATTTTTCCTTCAGGAGTATTTGCTACAGCATAAGGTTCTGTATCTTTCTTAAATAAAACCCATGTGTAGTCATTGTTAACTACTCTATTCAAATCTTCTTTATCAATTATAGTTCTTGCTTTCTCTTTACCATATCTGTCTCTTAATATCACACCAACAGAATCTTCATCATGTTCTTCATAATCATTAATTGTATTCTGATTATAAACTTCAAGGTTACATTTTCTATTGTCTAGAGTATCTCCATTAATGTGCCTTACAGGCGCTTTTGGATGAACATCTAATATAAATGATTGCAAACTTTGCTTTCTTCTATATTTCTTTTCTTCAATATAATATGAACCTAAATTTTGTGCTAAGAAATTATTGAAGTCTTTGTTCCACTCTGCAAACCAACGACCTTTTTCTAATACTTTTTTTAAATCTTCAGTATCTATTTTACAATCAATAGTTGTGCCATCTTTTTTAACTATTTTTAAGTAAGTAACTTCTTCAAGTGTTTGATATTTATTAAGTTTAACTTCTACCTTAGCAGTTTCTACTTTAGTGGTTTCTACTTTACTATTTACTTTTTTGTTTCCAATTTCGTTTTTTATGATAGGACACCTCTTTCTTCTATTTAGGCATCTTAAAAAAATAACCAGTCAGCATGCTAGCCTATTTTTTTTATATGCCTTTAAGGGATTTAAAATTATATAAATAATTTTAATATTTCCCTATTTTTTTTAATAACAACTCGATTTTCTCTAGAACACACATGTTTATTTTTACTACATTATTCTTATTATATCACATTCAGCAGCTTATAAACACCAAAACTTAAAATGATTTTATATTATTAATAATTTGTTTTACTTTTGGTTAAACTTGTAGTAGATACATTAAGGAGGAGATTACATGTCAAAAATTAACTGTGGCGTTGAAAATTGCTCACATAATAATGAACATACATGTTTTGCAAACATAATCAATGTTGGTGGTAAAAGTGCAAGAAAAGAATCTGATACCTGTTGTGCTTCATTTTTAGATAGTCTTGCCTATAGTTCTCTTACAAATATTATAGATACCAATAGTCATGGATGCGACGTAGTTTCTTGTACTGTAGTCACATGCACCTATAACTCAAACGAACTCTGCAGCGCTAAATCAATAGAAGTTAATGGACACAATGTTAATCTTTATTCAGAAACAGATTGCTTAACTTTTAACCATAAATAATAAAATAGTTATTGATAACAAAAGGGTTCCTTAGTATCACTACTAAGAAACCCTTTATCTATTACTTAATTCTACTACCTCTTTATCCGTAAGGTGTCGCCACGCTCCAATTTCTATACCATCAATTTTTATATCAATAATTCGAATTCGCTCAAGCCTCACAACTGTAAATCCAAAAGTCTTGCTCATTCTACGGATTTGTTTGTTTAATCCTTGCGTTAAAATAATACTAAAAGTATCACTTGATACTCTATTAACTTTGCATGGCCTTGTATTAACACCGCAAATTTGAACTCCCTTTGACATTCCTTCTATAAAAAGGTCATCAAAAGGCTTATTTACAGTTACTATATACTCTTTTTCATGTTCATTATCAGAATTTAATATATTATTTGACCAGTCACCATCATTAGTCATAAGTATTAAACCCTCAGATGCCTTATCGAGTCTCCCAACTGGAAATATGTACTGGGGGTACTCCATGAAATCAATTATATTGTTTTCTACTGTTTTCGCTGCAGTACAAGTAATTCCTACAGGCTTATTTAGAGCAATATAAATCTTCTTCCTCGCTGAAACATTCTCATTATCAATAAGAATATCATCTTCGATTTCCACCCATTGACCTGGAATACATAGCTTGCCATTTACAATTATTCTATTTTCAACTATAAGTCTATTAGCATCAGTCCTTGAACAAATGCCATAATTACTAAGGAGTTTATTTATTCTCATTTAGCCATTTGATCAATAACAACCTGTGTAAATTCAATAGTTCCAGTAGTACCACCTAAATCACAAGTTAAGTGTTTTCCTTCTTTTAGGACAGCTTCTACAGCTTTTTCTATTTTAATTGCTGCCTCTTTTTCTCCTATATATCTTAACATCATAACTGCTGAGAGAATACACGCAGTAGGATTTGCTATGTTCTGCCCTGCTATATCTGGAGCTGAACCATGAGCTGGTTCAAAAACTGCGCCGTCTTCTCCAATATTTGCTCCTGGAACTAGTCCAAGACCACCAACTAGACCTGCCGCCATATCAGATAATATATCTCCATATAGATTAGGCATTACAAGTACATCATATTTTTCTGGATTCATTACAAGTTTCATACTCATAGCATCAACTATTACGTCTCCAAAAGCTATTTCTTTATGTTTTTCTGCAACATTTCTTGCACATCTTAAAAAAAGTCCATCAGAAAGTTTCATAATATTTGCTTTGTGAACAGCTATTACTTCCTTTCTATTTTGATCTTTTGCTAGTTTAAAAGCATATTCTACTATTCTATCACTAGCTTTTTTACTTATTATTTTTATGCTCTCTGCAATATCCTCAGTAATCATATGCTCTATTCCTGCATATAAATCTTCACTGTTTTCTCTTACTACTATTAGATCTACATTTTCAAATCTTGAAGGAACACCTTCAAAAGTTCTTATAGGGCGTATATTAGCATAAAGATTTAATTCCTGTCTTAATGTAACATTAACGCTTTTAAACCCTTTGCCTACTGGTGTTGTAACAGGACCTTTTAGTGCAACTTTATTCTTTTTAATGCTCTCTAAAACATATGGAGGCATAGGAGTATTAAACTCCTCTATAACTTCTGCGCCCATACGCACTATTTCCCAATTAATTTTGACTCCACTTTTTTCTAGAACTTTAACAGTAGCCGCAGTTACTTCTGGTCCAATTCCGTCTCCCGGTATAAGTGTAATATTATGCTCCATACTTCTAAACCTCTCCTTTTTTCTTGTTTTTCATAAGATTTATTAATCCACCGTGTATAAGCATCTCTTTTTCTCTTTGAGTTACTTCAGGTAAAGTTTTATATTCCGTATTTTTTGTTATATTTTTCACTATAACAACGTCTTTTGCAATCTGATCCGCCGCATCTTCTATTACTAATTCATCCATAAATGATATATCTTCATAGTCATTTGTATTTTCGAACACCAATGGAATTATAGCATTGTTAATTAAATTAGCTTTATGAATTCTTGCAAAAGATTTAGCAAGAACAACTGTAATCCCTAAGAAAAGAGGTGCAAGTGCTGCATGTTCCCTACTTGATCCTTGACCATAATTTGATCCTGCAACTATAATTCCACCACCATTTTCTTTAGCTTTAGTTGGAAAATTCTCATCACTTGGAGTTAAACAAAATTCTGCAAGATAAGGAATATTAGATCTAAATGGAAGTAATTTAGCATTAGATGGCATTATATCATCCGTTGTAATGTTGTCCCCTAGTTTAGTTAAAACTTTACCCTCTACATTTCCTACTAATTCTTTAGCTATAGGGAATGGTTTAATATTAGGGCCTCTTTTAACTACTAAGCCTTCTCCATTCTCAGCGGGCGATATTATTAAATTATCATTAATCAAGAATTTTTCTGGCATAGGCACAACAACCGCTTCACCAAGTTCTCTTGGATCCGTTATATATCCCATAAGCGCTGACGCAACCGCAACTTCTGGGCTCACAATATAAACACTTGCAGAAACGGTTCCCGATCTACCCTTAAAGTTTCTATTAAAGGTTCTTAGAGATACCGCATTAGTTGCAGGTGCTTGACCCATTCCTATACAAGGACCACATGCACTTTCGAGTATTCTTGCCCCAGAATCAATCATATCTCCAAGTGCACCATTTTTAGATAACATATTTAACACTTGTTTTGAACCTGGTGCAATAGCAAGTGAGACTTCATCAGGTATAGTTTTTCCTAGAAGTATTTTTGACACTTTCATCATATCAACATAAGATGAATTAGTACAGCTTCCTATTAACACTTGGTCTACTTTTATATCTTTTAAAGATGACACTAAAACTACTTTATCTGGGCTATGTGGACAAGCAGCAAGAGGTTCTATTTTGCTTAAATCTATTTCAACTACTTCATCATATACTGCTTCATCATCTGCTTTTAGCTCTACATAATCTTTTTCTCTATCCTGTGCTTTTAAGAATGCGTGAGTTACTTCATCACTAGGGAAGATTGAAGTTGTAGCTCCAAGTTCCGCTCCCATATTTGTAATAGTTGCTCTATCTGGAACACTTAAAGTTTTAAGTCCAGCGCCAGTATATTCAAATACTCTATTAACTCCACCCTTAACTGTTAATCTTCTTAATAACTCTAAAATAATATCTTTAGCTGCAACCCAAGGGCTAAGCTTTCCTGTTAGCTCTACCTTTACAACTTTAGGCATTGTTATATAATATTCTCCGCCGCCCATAGCAACCGCAACATCAAGGCCTCCTGCTCCTATAGCGATCATACCTATTCCGCCACCAGTTGGAGTATGACTATCAGATCCAAGTAAAGTTTGACCTGGCACTCCAAATCTTTCTAAATGAACTTGATGACAAATCCCATTTCCAGTCTTCGAAAAATATATTCCATGTTTTTTTGCTACATTCTGTATATATAAATGATCGTCTGCATTTTCAGGACCCGTTTGTAAAATATTATGGTCTATATATGCAACAGATTTTTTAGTTTGAACTTTATCTATTCCCATAGCCTCAAATTGAAGATACGCCATTGTACCTGTAGAATCTTGCGTTAATGTTTGATCTATTCTAATTGCAATCTCATTACCCGTAATCATTTCACCCTTAACTAGATGAGCCTTAATTATTTTTTGCGTTGCTGTAAATGCCATGATATCCCTCCATTTTTTCGTATATAGATAGTATTAAAATTTGATAATATTAAAGATAGATAGTATTAAAGATATATAATTATATTAACACGCTTTAGTCTTTTGTAATTTTAAACTTAGTTCTGGAATAGCTTTTTTAGCAAATATTTCTAACTCTTCACTTTTCATAACAGTGTTTCTCCCTGACATATATTCTTCATCTACCCACTCTTTTATAATCTGAATTCTATCATCTTTTTTATCTATCTTATCTATTTCTTTTAATCTAAAATAAGTATTAAGCCAAGCCGCTATACCTGCATGTCCTGAATGTTCATTAACCGCAACAACAATTGGCCTACCTAATATTTTTTCTGTATCAAAAATATTATATATTTCTTCATCTTTTAATATTCCATCCGCATGTATTCCAGCTCTCGTAACATTAAATTCACTGCCCACAAAAGGTGTCCTAGGTGGAATACTATATTTAAATTCGCCTTCAAAATATTGACCAATTTCACTTATAAGTTTTAAATTCATATCTTTTACATTACCTTTTATTTGGCCATACTCTATAATCATAGCTTCAAGTGGACAGTTACCTGTTCTCTCTCCGATACCAAATAATGACGTATTTATAGCACTACACCCATGAAGCCATGCTGTAGTAGCATTTGGTACCACATTATAAAAATCATTGTGTCCATGCCACTCAAGGCAATCAGAAGGCACTCCTGCATAAACTCTTAATCCATGTATAATATGTTGTACACTTCTTGGCAGCTCAGTTCCTGCGTAAGGTAATCCAAGTCCTAATGTATCACAGGCTCTAATCTTTATCTTAATACCTGATTTCTTAGAAAGTTCCATAAGTTTTTTAGCTAGCGGAATCACAAACCCAAAGAAATCTGCTCTAGTTATATCTTCAAGATGACACCTTGGAATTATTCCATTTTCTAATGCCTCTTCTACCAGTGATACATATAAATCCATAGCTTCTTGTCTTGTTTTATTTAATTTTTTGAATATATGATAATCTGAGCAAGACATAAGCATTCCTGTTTCCTTAAGCCCCATATCTTTCACTAACTTAAAGTCCTCTTTGTTTGCCCTTATCCAAGAGGTTATTTGGGGATATTTATATCCTCTTTCTAGACACTTTTTAACAGCGTTTTTATCCTTTTGCGTATATAAAAAGAATTCTGTTTGTCTTATTATCCCAGAATTGTTGTCAAGTTTGTGTAAATAATCAAATATTTTTACTATTTGTTTTTCAGTGTAAGTATCCATAGCCTGTTGCCCATCTCTAAATGTAGTGTCTGTAATCCAAATATCATCAGGTATACACATTGGAATTTGTTCACTTCCAAAGACCATCTTTGGAATTTCTGAGTATGGGAATATATCTTTAAATAATTCTGGTTGTTCTTTACTATCTGCATTTAACTTACTCATTGCCATTTTATGAGCATCATTATGGTTTGTTATTTCCTTATTTTTCATTTATTATCCTCCTTGTTATATACCTTATTTTTCATTTTTAGACACTACATTTATTTTAGTCTTTATGAACTTTAGCCTTGTTGAACTTTCAGTTTAAAGCTTATTATATAGTCTATTATAACTTTTGTAAAGATATATTGCAGTTTAATTCTATATTTCAATCATTTTTCGCAATAGTATCTCTTGTGTATAATCTCCCTACAATAATTAAAATAAAAATTAATTTCATACTTCCTTAAATTCTTTGTATATATCTAACTCATTTACAGTTTTACTTTGTTTATGCCACCTACACGCTGCAATTAAAATTATAATTCCTAAAATGATAGCTACTCCATGAAATAATATGCTGTACTTTCCACTTATTAATCCATATAATTCCGAAATTGTAATACCAACCGAATTATTTATAAAATGCGCAAATATGCTTAAATAAATTGAACCTGTATTTAAATATATAGACCCAATAACGATTCCTAGTAAAAATGCATTTATCCCTTGAGGTATATTCATATGAAGTATTGCGAAAAATAGGGCTGATATTATAATTGCCAATATTGGATTCATTTTTCTAGCCATACCTTTTAGCATGATTCCTCTAAAAATAACTTCTTCATATATAGGTGCTATAATAACAGCACTTAGTATCATTATAATTGGTGAAATGGCCATTTCATTAAAAGCTTGAACTATAAAATCAGGCATTGGTATTTTATTGACCAAGTAAATTAAACTATTATCAAATATGGCGCGAAAAGCTATAATGATTAGTGTTACACAAATAAAATTCTTTATTGTTATATTTTGCTTATGCGCTTGTTCTTTCGGCTTTTCACTATACCATTTTAATAAAAGAATAATTACAAAATATTTAACTACTACTCCTGCTCCAAGATTTATATATGGCGCCAACTGCGGACTTTGACTAGTAAATAATTTAATAATTCCTATAGGTACAGCTCCAAAAGCCTCCAATAAAACAGATAAAACCATCACAAAAAAAGCTTTAATTATGCTCAATTTCTTAATACTTATAGTTTCCTTTTCTAGATTCCTTAAGAATTTCATACTAATCCACTCTCCACCTTATTGTATTCTTTAATAACCTTCTATTTAATACTAATGTTAGTATACTATAAACTAGTTAATATGTCGTTATATTACATGTCACGCAGTGATTTAGCTTTAGTTTAATTATTTAAATTAAAAAGAACATACTAGTTTTTATCCAGTATGTTCCTTTCTTTATACAAATTCCAAATTCAGTTTTTTATTTAAAGATAGACTATTTAATCTTTAGACCTTCCATAGGTCCTTTTCCACCATTATGTTTACCTTCACCAGGGCCTATTTTATCAGATTGAGCCTGAGTTATAGTTCCATTGTCAACAAGTGACTTTAAAATATTTACATGCTTATCCTTATTACTTTCCATATATGTTTTACGCTGAGCATCCGTCATACTTTTAGTTTTTTCTCTTTCTGCTTTATGAGCAGCTTCTCTAGCAACCTTCGCTGCTTTAATTTTATCTGCTTGAGCCTGAGTTATAGTTTTATCAGCTACAAGTTTTTTCAAATTTGCGTCGAAGTTCTCTTGTTTTTTAGTATCCCTTTGAACCTGCTGACTAGCTTTTGAAGTATCAGTATTTGTTTGTTTCGTAGTTGCTGCGAATGCACTAACAGAGGATAAAATCATTCCTCCTGTTATTACTCCTGATATTATTTTTGTTTTTAAAGATATGCTTTTCATTTTATCTTCTCCTCACTCTATTTATTTTGCCATGGCTACATTAATAATTATACCCACTAACCGTGTCACCTTAATGTCAACTTAATGTATGGTCTATGGACTTTATGTAAATTTTGTGAGGCAATTATTTTATTTATTATTTTTGTCGTATAAAACTTTTCCTGCACAGACTTTAGACTGACCAAACCACATGCATTTTGCACAATTCAAGCATTTCCCAGTATCTCTTCCCTCTTTGGCGTCATTTGCCCAATTATTATTTATTAGAAATCCCGTAGCAATATCAACAATGTCTATATTTGTTTCATTTAATATATCTTCAGCCATCTCCGCTGATTTAATTCCATTAACCCCAAATACAGGAATTGAGACTACTTCTTTAATTTTTTGCGCTGCATAAATAGCCTGAGAGTATTTATACTCTTTATTTACATGAATTTCTTGCTCACTCATAAAACCATAAGAAATATCAAGGAAATCTATTCCGTTTTTTTCTAATATTTTAGCATAATTTATTCCGTCTTCTATTGTTGGTTCAAATCCTCCCAAACGGATTCCAACAATAAATTCTTTTGGCGTTTTTTCCCTAATTCCATCTATTATTTCTATCACAAATTTTTCAGGGTTTTTGCCATATTCATCAGTTCTCTTATTCACTTTTTTATTTAAAAACTGGCTTATTAAATATGCATGGCATCCATGAAGTTCAACCCCATCATATCCCGCGCTATAAGCTCTTATTGCAGCCTCAATAAAATCATTTTGTATAGATTTTATATCTTCACTACTCATTTCATGCCCAACAACAACACTTCCAGCATAATTTGTATATTCATATGGACTTGGACATATCGGGTCTTCTGATATTCCAACAACTCCAGCATGATGAATTTGAATAAATATTAGACTATTTTCTTCGTGAACAACATCAACTATACTTTTTAACCCTTTAATTTGCCCATCTTCCCATATCCCAAGTTGCTTTTCCATTAATTTTCCATCATCATTAACACACGTAGCCTCTTGAATTATAAGCCCTGCTCCACCTTTAGCTAACTTCCTATAACGTTCTACATTTTCTGGCGCTACATATCCATCAACTCTAAATCCAACTACCATTGGAGGAACACAAATACGATTCTTCATTTTTAAATCTTTAATACTAAACTCGGTAAATAATTTTCCCAAAACTCAACACCCCTATTTACTATTTTTTTTACATTAACCTTCTATATTATACGTCATTATTATATCTTACTAAGAAACCCAATATCAAGTACGCACATTTTTGTGCCTTAGTTTAATAGCTGCTAAGTAATTTTTTTAATTAAATGTAATAATTATTTCTTTAAAGAATATATTTAAAAACAATATGGATTAAACAAAGCTTAGTGGAGGTACGGATATGAGGCTGAAAAATGTTAGAAGAAGATTACTTTTGAGCATTTCCACATTTCTTGTTATTTTTTTATTATGCTTGATTTTGCCTAAAGGTGCTAACGCAGATAGTGCAGATAATTCTTTAATACCTCAAAATAACTTTTATGTTAATATTATTAGTAATACATTAGCTTCGATTGCATTTACAAATAAAACAAATCAAGATTCAAGTGGTGATATTAAATATACAGCTTTATCATTTTTAGGGATAGATATTACCAATCCTATATCAATATTAACAAAACAAATCGCATATTTTGATAACAACAACGGCAATACTGATGTAGTTATAGATAATGAGAGTAATGGTGTAGAAAAAAGAAAAGCATCTGTTCTTAACCCCTTTAAATTAGATGATAATCAGGTAAGTAAATCTGAAGGTTCTAATGTGATTTCAGCCCTCTATAATCCTAAGCTAAAACAAACTCTAAACAATGCAAAACCAAGGGTACTTATTTACCATTCTCATGCAACTGAATCTTACCTAACTTCTGACAATGATAAGTCCAAGAACACCTTTAATATGGACTTAAGAAAAAATGTATGCGCAGTTGGTGATGTAATTGAATATGAGCTAGAAAAAAATTATGGTATTGCCGTTATTCATGATAAAACTTTGCATAATATTGGAGATTATAATGCATCATACATGAAATCCGGAGTTACTTTAGATAAGTATTTGAAGGAATTTGGAGATTTTGATTTAATTATTGATTTGCATCGAGACGGTGTTCCTAGCTCTTTTAAAAATACAAAAACTAAAATAAATGGAAAAGAAGTTGCTAAGTTTACTTTTGCAGTAACACAGAAAAATCCTAGATATGCAAAGCAGAAGAAACTAGTAAGTTCTATGATTGGAATATCGAAAACCTTATTCCCAGGTCTTTTAGACAGCAGAGAAGTCTGGCTCTATGATAAGGGAATAAGATTTTACAATCAAAATAAGAGTGATAATGCAGTGCTCATTGAGGTTGGAAACAATAATAATACTGTCGAACAAGCAAAAAATAGTGGTGTGCTTTTATCAAGAATTATTGCAGAGCAATTAAACGGAAAGAATTAATCCTTAAATTAAATTTAAGAATATATGTAAAAATTTATAAAGTTCGTTGAAACTATGTTTAATAGGTGATAAACTAAAATAACACTAATATTTTATTAAACGTTTTTATTTCATTTAGTTTGAATTAACACAGAAAGAATTGAGTTAACATAGAAAGAATTGAATTAACATTGAAAGGATTGAATTGATTATGGAAAATAACAAACAAGATTTGATGAGATCTATTCAAATCAAGCTGCCACGTTTAAGTAAGGGTCAAAAACTGATCGCTGAATATATTCTAAACCACTATGACAAAGCAGCGTTTATGACAGCTGCCAAATTAGGTACTAGTATAGGAGTAAGTGAGTCAACTGTTGTACGATTTGCAAGCGAGTTAGGATTTAGTGGTTATCCAAAGTTACAAAGGTCACTTCAACAGTTAATTAGGAATAAATTAACTACAGTACAACGAATTGAATTATCTAATGACTACATTACTCAAGAAAATGCACTGAAAAATGTATTAAAAGCTGATATAGAAAATATTAAAGCTACTTCGGAAAAAATAAACTATCAAACTTTTGAAGATATTGTTAATTCATTATTCAAAGCTAGAAAGATATATATAATTGGACTTAGAGACTCATCTGCATTGTCAGAATTCTTAGCTTTCTATTTAAATCTTATTTTAGATAATGTTGAGCTAGTTGCATATGGTGTTAGTGATATATTCGAGCAGATGCTTAATATTAATGAACAAGACATAGTTATTGGGATAGGATTTCCTAGGTATGCTATAAGAACAATCGAAGCTCTAACCTTTGCTAGAAGCAAACATGCCACTATTGTATCAATTACAGATAGTTTATTATCTCCATTATCAGTGAACGCTGACTATACTTTAGTTGCACAAAGTAATATGACTTCATTTGTTGACTCCTTAGTAGCACCACTTAGTGTAATAAATGCATTAATCATAGCTGTTGGCTTAAGAGAAAAAGAAAAAATCTCAAAAACTTTCTCTACTTTAGAGGATATATGGCAAGATTATAAAGTTTATCTTTAAATATTGGAAACCAAGACCCATATCTATGATATGGGTTTCTTTGCGTCCATATATAAGAAAATATTTAAGTATACGTTTTCATTAATTTGTATTTTTTAAATTACGACAGTTACATATATAATAATATCCGGTGATAACAATTAACAGAAATGTATATCCGAAAGTTCCACCTTAACGTTTTCATTTTTGCTTGATATTTTGCTGCTATTTACCACACTCTCATTAGATACTTTTTCTGAAGGAAGCTTAAATATAAACTTACTACCCTTACCAACCTCACTTTCAGCATATATGAATCCAGAATGCAGTTCTACGATTGACTTAACCAAACTCAACCCTATACCTGTGCCTTCTGTGTTTCTTGATAGTGATTTATCCACCTGTTTAAATCTATCAAATATCGACTCCAAGTTCTTCTCTTCGATGCCAATGCCATTGTCCTTAACTGATATTTCAACAAATCTCCCCTTATCTTTAACATCAATAAATATTTCACCGCCCTTATCTGAAAATTTTATTGCATTCGATATAAGATTTAATACTACTCTCTCTATTTTTTCTGTGTCACATGCAATAATTTTTTCTTCTATATTTGTGTCAAAAATAACATTTATTCCTTTGCTATCAGTAAAATTAGTTACAGACATAACTATATTTTCTACAACTTCTACGATATTATTATTTGTTAAGTGCAATTCAAAAAAGCCTGTTTCAATTTTTGATGAATCAACTATGTTATTAATAAGCTTGGACAATCTATAACAATTTTGATTCATTGAACTAATATATTTAACAATGGAATTTTTCATTTCCTCTAATGAGCCATCATTGCAATGCATATTAAATAATTGTACCGTAGCAGACAGAACGTTTAGAGGTGTTTTAAGTTCATGGGATATGTTAACGATAAATTCTTCCTGTGCCTTCATTGATTTTGCCATAGTTTCCAATTGTTCCTTTTGTTCCACTGTAATTTCCTTTAGTAGTTTAATCTCAGTATTTTGTTCTTTAATAATTTTCACATCTGATACAATCTTTTCTACCATCCCATTATTATAAGCACAGTCCACGATACAACCTCCATTCTTTTAATATATACTACAATAGATTTTATAGTTAGAAAATCAATAAAATAAAAATTTTTTAACATATGGTCTCACTTCTACATATTACCATATAATAGGTTATATGCATATGCTTTTGAACTTGTTTATTAAAATATATTTAATAACATTAAATATTCAATTCAATATTACTCGTTAAAGATTATAACTTTATCTTTCTGTGATATATTGAATTTTGCATTACTTTTACTTAATTTAATATATTTTGTAATATCTTCACCACCATAATTCCTCGGTAACTCTACATATGAAATCAACCTATTAAATTTTACAAATGCAATCATATTTATATCCTCACGAACTTCAATATTAAAGGTCGAATTGTATTCTTTTATATCATCCGTCTTAAATACATCTTTTGGCCTTGAATCAGGAGTAAATAAATACATAGTATCCCACTCAAAATTAGTGATTTTATTAAAATCTATACTATCATCTTGATTAATAATTTCTATTATCTTATTTCTCAATACTGCATCTTCATTTACATTTTTTGACCTACGAAATACAGTAAATAGCATTGCTATCATTACTATAAAGATTAATCCTATTACAATGAATTTTTTAATCAAATTACTCCTCCTATTCATTAATAATAATGTATAAACATACGAAATACCATATAGTAAATTATACCATTAATCATCAATCTTATATACCTTTAACTAGGTACTTTCGCCCTTTATTTTAATTCCAATATAATATTTTCTTTTTTCCCATTCCATTTAATTGTATAATAAGCCTTCTCATCTTCAGGATTAAATGAACCACTGCCACCACCACTTTTATTTTCTAACCAGCCCTCCTTATTAAGCCTCACGCCTGTCATTTTCCCTCTTACTCCTGTGTTTTGATACTCAAAATCAATTGTACCTACTTCTGTTTTGTCAGTCAATTTATACTTTATTAATTGGTTAGTTTCGTTATAAGTATCAAAATGAAGCTTACCCCTTTCATCATTCCACGAATGCACATAATATTTTAAGGTTAAAGTTCCTCCCCAGCTTGTGCTTTCTCCTTTATAAACAACTACTTTTCCATCCTTTAAATATTTGAACACAATATCTGCAATCAAAGTTTGTGTTTCAACCATGCTTTTTAATCCCATCTCAGTGGTCAAATCTTGTGATGGTATATAAACTAAAAGAGTAGATTTCCTAAAGGCCAGTCTTGCACGATGTATATTTACCTTCACCCAAGAAAGAGAGTGGTTTGTTATACTAGCTATTTCTTCATAGGAAAGCCCCTGCCATTCCCTTAACCAAAGAATTTCACGCTGCTTTTCAGGAATTTTCGATAAAGCTGCTATAACTCGCATGTTGCTTTCCTTTTTTTCGAAAATTTCTTCAGGCCCGTCTCTATCTGGATTATCCAACAAATTTTCATCTATAGAAATGGTAGTTATAGTGTTTTTTCTAGAATATTGGATAAATACATTTCTTGCAATTTTATATATCCAAGTAGATACATGGCAGTCACCACGAAATCTATGAAAGGACTTAAGCAATTGAAAAAATGTTTCCTGCGTAAGCTCTTCGGCTTTATAATAATTAAGTGTCAATCCATATAACTACCTAAAAATATATCGTTCATATGTCTCATAAAGATCTTTCATACTTTCCAACCAACCATCACCTCTTGCATATATAGTGGAAAAAAACTCTAAAAAGTTACACTATATTTATTAATATTAATATTATACTAATAATAACATTATCTTCTAAAACAAGAAATGTCATTATTTAATATTACTCACGATCCAAACTTTAGTGACCTTATACCAACCATTCTTTCACTAGCCCTTTCGCCAATCAAAAATAATAGGCCTCACCCTAAAGTGAAACCTACTATTTCAATTTATATATATCTCCCCGTTTCTTCATGTTCTTTAAGTTCATTAACCAGATGTTTGATCTCCTGGTCCTTATTTTTGTCCATTACGAGTATTACGTCTCCTGCATCTACAATTATAAGGTCCTTTATTCCAAACCCAATTATGAGCCTGTCTTTGCCAAATACCGAGCAGTTTTCACTTTCTTCCATAAATGTATTACCCAAAACATTATTACCTCGTAAATTACTAAGAAACCTTGAAAGTGATGCAAACGTTCCAATATCATCCCATTCAAAGTCACATTTTATAACAAATGCCTTTCTAGTCTTTTGCATTATTCCAAAATCCACGGAAATCCCGTCTATTTCATTGTACTGATCTTTTATTACATCATTCTCCTCCTCAGTTTCTAAAGCTTGATATATAGTCATTAGCCGCTTATACATCTTAGGTAAATACTTTTCCATTTCACGCAAGTACACATCTGCTCTCCATACAAACATACCACTGTTCCAAACGAAGTTTCCTTTTAACAACAAATCTTTGGCTACTTCAGTGTTAGGTTTTTCTAAAAACCTCTCTACTTTAAATGTAGGCATATCACCAGTTACTCTATCTCCCATTTCTATATAACCATAACCGGTTTCTGGTCTTGTGGGCTGTACACCAATGGTGACAAGCCCTCTTTTCTTATTTGCTATTTCAACTCCTTGTAATATAGTTTCTTTGAATTCCTTATCATTTTTTATATAATGATCGGAAGGTAGCACTATCATAGTCGCTTCCTTGTCTTGCTTTAATAGTTTGGCAGCCGATAGACCTATACACGTAGCAGTCTCCTTATTACTAGGTTCAACAAATATATTTGATTTTCTGATTTCTGGGAGTTCCTCACAAATTTTTTCAAAATAATCTTCATTGGTAACTACATAAATATTTGCATTTTCAACTATACATTTTATTCTATCCACAGTGCTTCTTAAAAAGCTCTTATTATTAATAATATTTAAAAACTGCTTCGGGTTTTGTGCACGAGATAGAGGGTATAGTCTTGTTCCTTTTCCACCTGCTAAAATTAGTACGTATAACAAAATACCACTCCAAATTATTACTCATTTCATTTTATGAAACATAACACTAGGTTGTGAAAACAATTTTAAATATAATTAATGACTGGTATATTTTGAAATTAAAAAGTGTGTAATACGAAAATATATTTTCGTATTACACACTTTTTTATCTAACTTTACTTATTTTTCATCTAAAATAATTTCTTCCTCTTTTTCATCTTTTATCTCTACTAGGTTTGCCCCTAACTCTTCCTCTTCTTTAAAAGGCGAAATAAATTCAAAACTATCTGTAGAAGTTTTGCATCCAGCTTTTATTAATACTTCAAAATCATCATACTCATTAATGTTATATTTTTTTAAAACTGATGTTCTATCACTTTTGCCATAGCCAGGTAGATTGTTTGAAAATGAGTTAAATAATTCCTCTCTGAAATACTTTGCATTTACCATAGGGAAGTATGGCAATGGAGAGAATCCATATTCCGTAGATTTTTTAACACCTTCAATGTCATATTCAAAATAATATTTTTCAGATCCTTTACTCAATTCGCCTACTTTAAATGGTTGTCCTTGATCATCTTTCCACATCAACCATAGTACGTTGTCCACTTTGTTTGTCATTGCTCTCACCCTCTTATTTGAAAAATTATACTATTATATTATTATGATAATCCCATGATAAATATGAAAATATATACCGCGTCGCCTTAAGTTTTTTATATACTCTAACTATTCAGTATTTGCGATAATTTTTCCATTACTCTACTTGGATTCCTATAGAATTCGCTAGCACGTATTTTGTAGAATTCCCATCCAACCCTTTCAAGACACATCTGCATTTCGTACTGCTTTTGCCAGCTATAATTTTCATCCTCTTCCATCCCAATACATTTAACTGCTATTTTTTTATAATGTCCATCAGTAGACGCCAGCGCTAAATCTGTCTCTACAACAAAATCTATAGTATATTTTCCGACCTTTACCTTCGGTGTAAGTTTATAGCCACTTGCTTTTATACATTTTTCTATATTCTCTTCAAAATCACTTAGCAATAAATACTCACTCGATTTAACTTCTTCCTTGGGTTCTTTCTCCTCAAGGCAATATTTGAGCAACGCATATCTAACACAGTTAGGATTAAGATCCTCAAGACCTACTGAGTGAAATAGCCACATTTGATTTCGCGCACGGCTGGCAGCTACGTTAAATCTTCTTATGTCTGTGCCCTTAGTTAGAAATGTAAATTTAGCATTATTTGCAATAACCATAGATAGGAACATTACATCCCTCTCATCTCCCTGGAAGGAATAAGCATCACCACAAATAAGTCTTCTTTGCAAAATTTCTTCCATGCCAAGCTTATCCACCAACATACCTTGTATTAATTCAGCTTGAGCATCCCCTAGAAGCGATATAACACCCATAGTCATCCCATTATATCTCTCGCTCGTGCAGCACTCCACTATCTTCTCTACAATGCACTGCGCCTCTGGTTCGTTTATTGGCTTAGTTTCGTTCTTACATCCAAGTGTAACTTTAGATGTAACTATAAATGGCCCTACTTTTTCTGTTTCATCTATTCGCCTTAAAGGAATTATTTCATTAGAATAGCAGAGTTCATTGCTAAATCCAATTATCTCTGGCACGCATCTAAAGTGTTCTTTAAGTAGTAATCTATTTGGAAAAACTCTTAATGCTGTATTATATAAACTAGTTTTTAAATCAAACCACTCAGCATGGGGTATTCCTTCTAAATACGTACTTATCAAAGTTTCAACAACATTATGATCTTTACCAATAGCTTCCGGACTTATTTGCTTTTCATCCCCTACAATTATTGCCCTTTTAGCCCTCATTAAAACTGTGATGGCTGATATATCACTTTGACTACTCTCGTCAACAATTACCACATCAAATAAATTGTCTGTTAGCTTCAAATTCTCCATGACTCTATTTATTGGCATAATCCATACAGGAATTACATCCTTGCAATTTTCCATTTCTCTTTGTGCAATTTTTCTATACTTAACTGCCTGAGTTCCTGTACCTTTTCCTATTCTTTTTATAGCTTCCATCCAAGTAAATAAGCTTCTTTTTTGCACCTCAGTAGTTCTCTCTATTTGATTAAACCAGCTTTTTTTAGATACAAGTTCCCGAACTATAATTTTTTCTTTTATCTTTTCCTGGGTAATACTTTTTTCTATTGCATCTACATCAACCTCTGCTAATTTACTTAAAAAGTCGTTCCATTTTTTCCACTTCCATGCTTTTGCCCAATTCAAATTTTGATCATTTGTAGTCTTATATTCATTGTTAGTTATACTTTCATATGACAATGGGCAACAGACCTCTAACTTCTTGCTTATTTTAGTTAGTTCAAGCACTTGCGCAGATTCTTTCATTAGCAAACTAATTTCTATATAAGAAGCATGTATATCATAAACACTTCTCACATTCATAGCATTCTGCAATTTCTTTAGTAACCCAACACGCGGAAATGTTTTTTGTATTTCTAACATTTCGTCATTTAATCTATTATATTTATTTATTAGTTTTAAACTCTCGAACCCATTTTTAAGATAAACATATGTTTCTTTTTCATGCCACTGTAAGTTATTCTTCAAAATTTTGCCTGGTAAGAAATTAACTATGTTATTTTTAAAGTCTTTGTCCCAATTTATAATTGTTTCAATACCTGCTATTTCTCTAGAAATTTCACTTAAATAATTTAAATCAAACTCTTCTATGAGTTTTCCACCGTATTCTTTTATCGAATTGTTCCAAATATTTTTAAGTTCTCTTTCTAATAACAACATCCTTATATATATATCAACTACTATTATTTGTTCACTATTGTTTATGAGCTCATAATCTACCTTGAAGTCATCCAATATGTATTTAAGATTTCCATGAAGCATCTTAAATATTATTCCTATTTTACCTTTTTCGTTTATTGTTTTTGATATAATACCAAAATCATTTTTAAACTTGTTTATATCTATATTCCCAGTAAATGCAAGATTGTGATTATTTAATTCTTGTTTTAATTTACTTATATCTTTTATATATTCATTGCTTTTGTTTACCAATTGTCTCCACATATCTTGCGATTCGATATTGGAATAATAATTAGTTTTAACATTACTTAACCAAGTATTTTCAAGTAAAGACAATTTTTCTATAGCATCATCAACAAGTTTTAGCAATCTTCTATTTCCATAATCTATAGAATCAACATTATTTAAGTCGCGAATATTATCTAAGCACTCATGTTGCCTATTTTCTAGTTCAAATAACTCTTCTATTTTATCACATAGATCATTTTCACCAGGAAGTATTTCTATATACTTATTTATGCTATTTATCTCACCGATTTGATCTTTTGTAATTGTTTTAAGTAATGTACGCAGCTTTTTAAATTCTTCTACAGTTAAAGGGTTGTCCTCATTAAAATCAATCTTATCAATTAACCAAGAATGAGTTTCTTCATTATCCTTAACCCACTTAGCCATGTACATCAAGGTATATTTTTGCCCTTCATATTCTATTTTGTTGCTTTCTCTATCTTCAATGCATTTTAGCTCTTTATATAAGCTATCTTGCATTCCCAAACAACTACTATGCTTATATTTTAAGAGTTTTATTTCTTTTCGTAATTCTTTGGTATCCATAGATAAATTTTCTGTTATTTTCCTTACAGACTCATCCAATTCTTCTAAAGATTTTGTATCATTGCCAAGTATACTAATACATAACGACCTAACCTCATCTGGTATTTTATTAGACAACACCCTAAGGGCCCTATCTGTTTGACTTGTGACTAAAACCCTTTTCCCATGAGCCAAAAGATGACATATCAAATTAGCTATAGAATGACTTTTCCCAGTACCTGGTGGCCCTTGTACAACAATACCATAGTTCTCTGCCAGTCTTTTTGTTATTTCCATCTGCTCTTCATTTGCGGGAAGTGGAAATAATACATCTCCCCCTACTTCCTCCCACTCTTTAAGCTCCAATGGATCTTGCAACACAGCTTTTTCCGAAACCAAAGCCTCTATAGTTTTAGGGATAGGGAATCCATTTCTTATTTGAGTTAGCACATCATTTAGTTCCATATTCCAAAGTCTTGTGTCTACCTTTCGGAGGATGATGTTAGGCGCATTGTAAAATTGTATATTATCCTTTAGTAATAAATCTGATCCACCACTTAACTCACTTATATAAAAGCCCTCAACATCAGCTTTTAAAAGCGTAGCTATCTCTTTGAAAATTTGCGAAGCCATTTCAATATTTCTTACATCTATTGCCATGTCTCTTGCTTTATTTCTAATTTCGAGTAAACTATCTAGGTTTACCTCCAAATATTCATTTAAAAATTCAAGTTCTACATTTGTTTGGTTATTATATGGTTTTAAAGTGAATTTTTTATCCTTTGAGTCAAATGTTATTTCCATTTTAGTTGTGAAAATAGGATGAACTATTTCGTTTCCTTCTTTATTCCAAGTTAATAGTCCATTTGACCATATCATCTCAAGATCTTCACTGTTTTTTTCTAATTGAAGATACATCTTTTGAAACTGGCTATATAATTTTTCTGATTTCGCATCTATAGTTAACCAATAATCCTTATTTTCATCAAGATTAAAAGTACATCCATCAATCTTTTCAAGGTCTTTTTGCCAATATATTTTTTCATATCCATCTACATTTCTTATAGTTTTTTGGTTCATATTTTTAATGCTTAACAAATAAGAAAATATTTTTTCTACTTTAGTATTAATATTCAAAACTTTACTACCTCCAACTTATTTATTAAATATTCATTTATAGTCACATCATTTATTTGTGTATTTTAAGATATAATGTAAAAAGCCTTATTAAAACGTATTCGGTTTTAATAAGGCTTTTATTTATTTGCAGGAATTTCTTTCCACCATTCGATAAGGCAACACAAAGTGTTTCTCCTCAACTTCTAAGTTGTTTATAGATTTAATAAGCATTCTCATACTTACAGATCCCATATCATACATTGGTTGAGCAATTGTAGTAAGTTTTGGATAGAACACTGACGCTGAATAGATATCATTAAACCCCATAACATCTACGTCGCCAGGAACTTGAATATTTCTGTCTCTTAATGCATTTATTACGCACATAGCAATTTCATCACTAGCACAGAATACTGCATCTACCTTAGCTCCTGTATCTAATATAGAATTGATTCCTATATATCCATCTTTTGGTTTAACTCCACCGATATAAATTAGGTCCTTATTAAGTTCTATACCCATTTCATCAAGTGCGCTTAAATATCCTGTGTACCTTTTAGATAATGCATTAACTTTTTCTATAGACGTTCCTACATATGCAATATTTTTGTTACCCTTATTTATAAGGTATTTAACTGCATCTGCGGCTGCTGCTACATTATCAATAGTAACACTAGGGAATATACCATCAGCATCTGTAGTTTCTACAAGTACAACTGGCATTTCAAGTTCCTTTATCAAACTTATAACATTTTGCTCTATGGAATTACTCATATATATAACTCCATCAATCATTTTCTCTTTAAGAATTCTTAAAGATTCCATTTCTTTATCTAAATCCAAATCTGAATTACATAGCATAATATTGTAATTATAAATATTAGCTACATCCTCACATCCTCTAACAATCTCAGGATAAAATTGATTAGATATATCTGGAATTATTATCCCTATTGTGCTAGATTTTTGTGTTTTTAAACTTCTCGCAACTATGTTCGGTCTATACGACAATTTTTTTATAGCATCTTTTACTTTTTTCTTAGTGTCTTCATTTACCACATCTATATCATTTAAAACTCTAGATACTGTGGCAATTGAGACTCCAGCTTCTCTCGCAACATCTTTTATTGAAGCGGCCATATTTCTCAACTCCTACTATTTTCTTATTATACCATTATACTTATAAAAACTTTTTATTTCAAGTCTTACTAGATTATTAAACTAAACATTATGTAAACTTATAATAATTAACCAATTTTATAGTAACATATACAGATGATCTAAGTCCACATTAATATACTCCTATAAAATAAAGAGTATACAGGTATATATTTCTGCATACTCTTATTATTACCAATTAATGAATTCTTTAGCCACAGCTTTTTCTCCGAGAGTAACTCCTTTTAAAACCCATTCCTTAAAAATTGGATATCCTGTTCTATCCACAATATATCCAATATGTTCTTTTCCTCCTGGTGCACCAACATCCATATATTTTTCAATGTATGAATAGGTATTTTTTATTATCTTAATAATACTTTCTTCATCCACCCATGTTATAAAATCCTGAGCCAGTCTAGGTTTTTTCTTTCCCGTTCTACCCATTATAACAAGTTTATAGTACTTCTTTATACTTCTGCTCCAAGCGGATGTCGGACATTTCCCTATACATTCTCCACATCCAATACATTTGTCATGGTCACGTACCACCTTAAAATTCTCCATTTTAAGTGCACCGGTGACCCTTTTTTTGCAATTATTAACACATGATTTACAGCTTATACATCTATAAGATTCATATTGTGGCTGCGTCATTCCTATAATTCCAAAATCTTGCATTCTTGCCTTGATACAATCATTAGGACAACCTGTTAATGCTACCTTTACATGATAATCATTAGGAAAAATTTCTTTTTCTATTTTTTTCGCAAACTCTGTTGTATTATAATTTGCAAAAGGACAGACATTTGCTCCTACGCATGCTGATACATTTCTAGTGCCTGCTGCTGAGTAACCGGTATTCGGTGATATCTGATTTATTTCAAGACCTTCAATTACAGATTGAACCATTTTGTTAACCTCTGGTATTTTATCCATATCAATACCTGGTATTTCAAAACCCTGTCTTGTAGTTATATGAAGAGTTCCATCCCCATAGGTCTCTGCTACCTTTTGCAAAACTTCTAAATGTTTTGCTTCAATCTTCCCACCAGGCACTCTAATTCTTATAGCGGTTTTACCTCTTGTTTTGGTTATTCTATATGCATTCTTTTTAAGTAATTTAGTATTTATATCCATTATTTTCTCCCCCCTAATCTACTAGATGAACTGCATCCAAATAGTTAAAAACAGGTCCCTCTAAACATATATACGTATCATCAATTTTGCAATGACCACATTTCCCAACTCCACAACACATTTTTCGCTCATAAGATACCCATATATTTTTTTCTTTTACCCCTTTTTTTATAAACCCAGCAACAGTAAATTTAAGCATCATTGGAGGTCCTACTACAATAACTTGAACCTCATCCATATCGGTAACTGGGATATCTGTTATATATTTAGTTATAAGCCCTACCTCTCCTGTGTAATCATCATCTGCACCGTCCACAGTTAAAGTTACGTTTATACTCTTCTCCCAAGTTTTAAAATTATCTTTAAATAAAATATCATTTGGAGACTTAAAACCTGCCATTAAATTAAAGTCCTTACACTCTTTTTGATGTTTTGCAAAGTAATCCACTATTCCTTTTACAGGTGCAAGTCCAGTTCCGCCTGCAGCTACAATAATTTCTTTACCTTTATATATATTCACATCGAAACCGTTCCCGTATGGTCCCCTAAGATATAATGTTCCACCAACAAAGAAACTATGAATCACATCTGTAACCACGCCTACACGCCTTATTGTAAGATCCACATAATCATCACCGATTTCACTTACAGATATAGGCGACTCACCAAACTTTGGTATGGACACTTCGAAAAATTGACCTGGCTTTACCCCTCCTATAAACTCCATTCTAAAAGTATAATCTGTTTCTGTATGTTTTTTTATATTAAGTATCTTAGATTTAAACGGCATATATATGTTTTCCATTTACTCCACCTCATTCATAGCTTCATTTAGTTTATTAACGCAACTAGCGAAAGATATATATTCAGGGCATATATCATCACATCTTCCACAACCTATACACATATGGTATCCCGCTCTTTTCTTAAAGTCGTATACCTTATGCATAATCTTAAATCTCATCCTATCTTTTTTATCTTTTCTAAAATCGTGTCCTCCTGCCATATCACTAAATCCGTCTACATGACAAGATGACCATATCCGTCTTCTCTCTCCAACATTCTTATTGTCTTTGGAGAAAACATCTTGCATAGTAAAACACGAACATGTACCACAGACAAAATTACACCTACCACAGGCAATGCATCTTGAAGAATATTCATCCCACATTTTTGATTTGAAAATTCTTTGATCTAAGTTTGCCGGTATAGTAACCTTTATTTCATTAGACAAAACAAATTCAGGTTCTACATCATGCACATTAATTTTATCTATATTAAAATAATTCATCAATTCTTCAGATTTACAATCTATAAAAACTTCATCACCCTTAATTTTAGTGTACATATCATAATCTTTTGTTGTACTTGATCCCATACTAACGCAAAAACAGTTTTCAAAACTCTCGCTACAACCCATAAGTACAAATTTAACTTTGTCTTTTAATGTTTTGTAGTAATAATCTTCATTTCCATTTCTTAAGTAAACTTCATCAAGCCGCTTCATAGCATGAATATCACAGCTTCTTAAAAATATTAATATTTTCTTTTCGAATGTCTTAGGCTCGATGCATTGATCTTCAGTAAAATAAAATAATGTTTGAGTAATAGGAATCACTATTTCCTTAGGAGAAAAACTAGATTTTACATCAAACTCTATTTCCTTTATACTCTTTATTTCTCCATATCTAACGGCATCTGTATCTGCAAACGTTCCTTTTCCTTTTATCTTTACTGGTGCATATACCTTATATTCCTGCCTTAATGTTTCAAGCTGCTGATCAAACTTCTCTATTGTAAGCTTTAAGCCCATAAATACATCACCCTCCAATTTAATCTTTTTTCTTTATACTATATTTCATTTATCTATAATCATTGTTAATAAATTAACTTTAGTAATTAACCCAATATGAAAGTTAAATATATAACTTTCTAAGCACATTGTATTTTAAAAGTAAAAAAAAGTATGTGATTTTCATCACACACTTTTAAAGTATCCACTTAGTTTTTCTCTATCCACTATAAATTTTCTATGTTCTATTTTAACCATATCCATGTTTTCCAGCTCTTTTAGAGCCCTTGAAATAGTTTCCCTAGAGCTCCCTAACATATCTGCCAAGTAAGTTATACTTATTTTAACATCTATTAAAACACCTTCCGGGGTTTCTACTCCATAATCTTTAGACAGTTTCCAAAGCTTTGCAGCTACCCTTTTATCCATTTTAGTAGGTACAGTGTTCTTAATTTGTCTATACAATCTTCTTATTTTTTTACTCATGGAATATAAAATAACCTCTGTAAGTTTGAAATCTTGTTTCATAATACTCAATAAGTCTACTTTTGATATGCTAATAATTACACTGTCTTCAAATCCTTCGCAATTAATAGATGAAGTATAATTATCGAAATTCACTTCATTTATGATCTCTGCCTTATTTAATATATAAATAACTCTCTTTTGACCTCTTTCTGATAATCTGTACATCGATACCTTTCCCTCAAGAACTATGTATATGTTATCTAAACACTCTCTTTCTCCAAATAACATTTGTAATTTTTTTAGTTTTTTTATAACAACTTTTTCTCTGATTAACTCTAAGGTTTTATCCTCAATACATCCTAGCAAAGGAAGGTCTCTTAATTGCCTAAGCGTTACTTGTGGCATTTTAACTTCTCCTTATGATCTTATTGTGAGAAACTTTTTCCCGCAGCTCACTCATCAGCATATCATTCTTGTATTTACACTCTTTTATACTTGAATTTTATCCTTTATATTACCATCCACAATATCTTATTGATATCTACATAAATAAAATTCCACTAATATAATTATAATATAAGTTCGCGTTTTATCAACCAAAAGTTTGCTTTTCATATAAGTTAAATGCTAAGTGTTTCGAAACGTGGATTATGTGAAACCCAGCAATGAGTACTAGATGGCATTTGGGGTATCCATGAATTATATCCCCTGACTTTATTGTTAAATTTGCAGTTAAATTTAAATGCATTCTTACTATAACTCTTAAAGGAGCAGAGCCAAAATTTCGGATGTTGCCTCTATCTCTTAATAAATTAACAAAAAGCATACAACATAACGTTTATTATATTGTATACCCTTCTTAAAATTTTTTTCTAATAAATAAATTACTATATACTACTAAACAGATAAGTTAATAGTCTATTTATTTAGTAAATAGTTTAAAGCTTAAATTTATTGATCTCTTCGGTTAAATGTATTGCTGAATTTGTAAGGCTTTGAGCGGTACTCGCTACTGAACCTGCTGAATTCTTCATTTCCTCAGTTGAAGCTGCAATTTCTTCTGCTGAAGCAGAGTTTTCCTCAGATACTGCACTAGTACTTTCTATTTTTAATACTACTGGGTGCATGTCATTATTTAGTTTACCGATACCTATTGAAACTTTTTGTATATCAGGTAATATAGTCTCTACAGAAGTTATAATAGATTTAAATGAGGTTAAAGCAGTATTAATTGTTGTTACCTCATTACCTAGCTCAGCATTAACATCACCAGTAGTTGTTACCAAGTTTGAAGTTTCGGCTACTACACTTTTTAACAGGGGTATCGCCAACATTTCTCTGAATTACACCAACAGGAATAAAAAAAGGCATTGCTGCCTTTTGGGTTGGTAT
The DNA here is from genome assembly GCF_018861735.1 of Clostridium lacusfryxellense. Taxonomy (GTDB): domain Bacteria; phylum Bacillota; class Clostridia; order Clostridiales; family Clostridiaceae; genus Clostridium_AD; species Clostridium_AD lacusfryxellense. Next base: position 113,390 of record NZ_JAHLEB010000011.1, read on the forward strand.
ACAATATAAGAAAGAGACGACATAACTGAGTCTGAAATTATGTTACCTCAACTCTCAATCTTTGTATTTCCACCTAGTACAGACGCCAACGCAGTTAGGGCAATACCAGTAGCTACCGTACCAAATACAACCATTGTAGCAATGAACCTTTTATTCTCTGAGTCTTTTTCACCCATCATTTTTGAGATTTCAAGCATCTTATCAAAGATATACTTTTTTTCTTCAAACGAAGGATTCTCAACATCAAGTTGTTTTTGTAAACCCTCAATTATATATTTACACGAATCATAGTACGATTGAACACTTTCCCTATTTAATTCTGAACCTTTATCCAATGTGTCTTTATACCCAATCAATATTTCCTTTACTGTATTGGAAAACATCGGGAATTGTTCTAATGCTTTCTTAGCCACCTCTGGATCCATCTTATCTAGCATTGATGCCATAGTAATAACCTTATCTTTTGTAAGATGTTTAAAATCCTCAATACCTAATTTTCTTAATGCTTTCAGTTCCGTTAATGGTCTGTTCATAATGGCTCTCCCTCCTTGCAAAAACGACAAATTTTGGTTTGTACATTTCATTGTTTATAAATTTTCTTCATAATTTAATAATAAGCAAACTTGATAAATCACTATTTGTCTGCTTATTATATAAATAGCTTTAAGTTACAATTTTTTGAAGTTGTGACTTAATCTTAAAAAAATTATAACATTTGATACCATTTTTGCAAACTCTATTTTAATGCTGAAACAAACACCCTTACATAAAGGTATACCTTTATGTAAGGGTGAAAAAACCTATAAAATATATTCGTAAAATATAACAAACCATTTATGAACATCTCCGCAAAATATATTTAGCTTTACAGAGAGATTATAAAATTACTACTGGTGTGATTCAGACTTATGTTGGCGAGACCCCGATATAGTAAATTAAGCTCAAAAAAATTCCTACACTCGACATTATAGGAACTTTTTAAAAGTAAGTTATTTTATATAAGTTTAATTTAAATAAAAGGATACTATGATACAAAAGCATTCCGGTCACGAAAGCAGAAAACCCACGATATATATTTAAACTTGCCAATATAAGGAATTGAGTTTTCAGTAAGGCACAGCTATGTTCTTTATACCCCTAATGATGAAAACCAAAGTGAAAGTAACACAATATCAATTGAGTTACTTTCACATTGGGGCTATTGACCATTCCTTATTTTTTTCATTTTCAACGTAACATAACGTGTTGACTTTTTACTTTGAATGTATTATAACGGTCTTAATTATTTAATATCTCTAACGCACTTTGTTTGTTGCTACCGCACTGCATATCTGAATCAAGTGAACTTCCGATACTCCGTTTGGTGTTTCTTTATTTGTTTTATTTTTTGTACCACAATATTAATTATAGTTGTTAAGCGCTTAATTAAATTTAACTAAATGCTTAACAAGCCTTATACATCAATGTTTTCAGTTTTTGAATTTATATTGTTTTTTTAGGAGTGGCTTTGGGAGTTATTCTTTTCTTCTCCAGTTCTTCTAATAATTCTCTATATTTACTTTGATATTCCTCTATCTCTTTACTATGTTTAAATTGTTCCTGGCTAAATTTATTATTCAATTCTTCTTTAACTTCTGCAACTTCTAATCTTATATTTAATTGATTTTCTTTTTTTAATGTTTCTAATTCCTTATGGTTATCTTGTGATGCCTTTTCCATGCTCTTATTCAATTGATTAACAGTATAATCATTATCCCTAATGATATTATCCTTATCTATGTTTCTGGCCTGAGCATCTGCTAGAAGCTTTTTATACTCTTCTAATTCAACCTTATATTGTTTGTATTCTTGTAGATCACTCAGCAGCATATCATTCTTGTTTTTATATTCTTCTACGATTAAAGTTTTATCCTTTATGTTACCTAATAATTGCTCGACTTGGTTGTTATGATCTATTCTGATGCTTAGTAATTCATCACTGCTCTTTTTACTATCTTCTTGTACTACAAGTAAATTACTGTAAACCTCTTGTAATTCATCCTTTTGATTTGTAATACTAATTTCTTTATCTGATAACATATCTTTATATGTATTGTTTAGTTCTTCAAGTTCTATATCTTTATTACATATTAAATTGTTGCTGCCATCTGCAATACTTATGAAAGAGTTCAATATTGCATCTAAATTAGCCTGGATAATAGTTGTATCTTTACTTAAAAAACTATTCTGTTTAACATTTTCAAGTTCCATGAGGCCGACCACTTTATTAAAATATTGTTCCTGGGTCATTCCTAGATCCTTCAACTGTTGTTGCAACTTATCCTTAGTATCCTGAGCTAACCTATAGCTTGTAACTACATTTTTACTTTCTTTTATATCTTCCATTATTATCACTCCTATAATATATTTTAATTTGTAGTACACTAATAATAGCGTAAACACGTTGTAATACCTATGTTTATATTGTAATACATATTACATCAATAGTCAATTAAGAATAAAAAAAAGAAGGTATTTTTCTTAAATACCCTCTATAATAATTGAATGTGCTTATTTAAAGCATTTTCTACCTCTTCTGTACGAAGATTAATATATTTTTGTGTAGTTTTTAAATCTGAATGTTGAAGGAGTTCTCTGACCAAAGCCACATTGTAATTATTATTGATATATATCTGAGTGGCAAAATACTTACGAAAGTTATCTATAGGTTAAGCAACAAATACTAGTATTTAAGATAACTTACACGATGTTTATATGTATTACACGTAACTTATTATTTCAAATTAGTTTCCAATTTATTACCTTCCT